>JANRLD010000001.1:0-6033 GCA_033762915.1 Meiothermus sp.
CACGAGTGGCGCATTCCCTACTCCACCTTGCCCGCCACCCAGAGCGTAGCCCGCGACCTGCGGCTGGCCTGGCAGCGTTTTGAAGAGCGCTACTACCAGAACACCCTGACCCGCCTCAACAACCCGGCCTTCTACCTCAGCAACTGCGTGGTCGGGCTGCGGCTGGGCGACCTCGACCCGCCCACCCCCGAGGTCAGCCTGATGGTTGAGCGCAGCAGCCTGCCCGCAGGCTTCGACCCCGGCCTGGGCTTCCCCGAGGCCGCCTCCAAAGGCACTCACCGCCTCGACCGCTACCTGCCCACCCCCCAGGTGGATAAGGGCCAGTTCTGCGACGACCTCAGCCTCGAGCTGCTCCCGGTGATGTACATCCCGGCCTTCTGCGTGGATGCCGACCAGATCGGCTTTAGCTGGTGCACCCAGGGCTTCCCCGACCAGCCGCTGTGGATGAACTACGAGGCTGCCGAGGCCAGGGTCAGGGCAGGGATCGAACGCGCCCACGGCCAGTACCAACTCGACTATGGGCGAGAAGTGCTGCAAGCCCTAGCCCCCAGGCTACCCGCCACGCTCACGGGCCAGCCCCAAGTCTTCGCGCCTGTTCCCTGGCAAAGCCACCTGCTGGGCGCGGGGGCGATGATCACCCCGGTGATGTCGAGCCTGCTGCCCGAGCCAGCGGGGGTGAGGGCGGGCCTCGAGGAGAGCCTCAGCATCCTGCGCCGAGCAATGCCCGTGCTGCCCCAAACCGAGCGGCTGGTGGCCTACCCTTACTACTACCAACTCTTGATTGGCCTGGGCCGATTGCCGATTTCGCAGAGCGCCATAGCCCCGTTGCGCGGCTGGCTGGGCAACCTCGACGAGGCCAGCGTTCGGCTAACTCTTAGCCAACTCAAGACCACTGATGAGGCCGCTGCCACCGCTGGCCAGCCGCTGAATCTGTTCCACACTTCGGTGCCGGGGGTCTGGCGCTTGGAGGAACTCAAGCGCTGGATGCCACCCCAGACCCCGCTGGTGGCCGAGCGTATGGGCTACGCCAGTTTCTTCATGGCCTGGAACCGTTTCGAGACCGCCACCGTGCCCGACCTGGGGGCGGCCTGGGCCAACCCCCTCGAGCAGACTGCCGCCTTCCTCGGACGGCTAGTGGCTTTCTGGCACGTCCCGCTGCGGCTCAAGGTCAGCTTCCAGCCCACCCCGCCCTACGTGAGCACCACGCCACAGCTCGAGTTGCCCCGCCCGCTCCCCATCGCGCCCTACGTGCTGCCCTTCGTGGGCGAGCGCACCCACTACGGCTGGGTCAGCGTGCCCGAAGGCTACTGCATCCCCCTGGTACGCGGCATCCCCGGCAGGGGCCTGCCGGGAGCGGGCATCCCCGGTCTGGACTTCGCTCGAGCCTACGACCTACTACTGCGCTAAAAACTCTATGAAGCGACTCTTTCTCCTACTCCTGCTGTTGTGTCCGGCATTTGCCCAAGCTCCCTCACCCCAAGACCTCCGCACCCTCTACGACCTAGTACGCCAGGGGCTGTGCGCCGCTAACCTGACCTGCGCCTTCCCCCGTGACGCGCTGTTTCCCGCCGACTACCGCCGCGACGTGGAGCCGCTGCTTTTGGGGCGCTCTGAGATCATTCTGGTCGGCACCTCCGCCGACCTTGGCGACGCGCTGGCCACCCTGAGCCGCCGCTTGGCTGATCCTGCCCAGGCCCAGAACTGGCCGCGCCTCTACATCGTCACCCCAAAGGAGCACCGCCCCCACTACCGTCTGTGGGAAACCCAGTCTTATAAACCCTACGTGACCGTGGTGGACTCCTCGAGCAACGACAGCCTAAGTGCCTTGAGCAAGTTCGGCTTCCCGCTGGTGCTCGTAGATAATACACGGGTCTGGATACCAAGCTGGTATTCCCTCGACGGCCCCACCGTGGCCTCGGTCGTCCTGCTGGCCCGCCAGACCATCCAGACCCTCCGCAACGCCCAGGCCAGGGAGGCTGGCACTCGATGAGATTCCTTCTTCCTTTGTTGCTGTTTCTCGGGCTGGCAAGTGCCCAAGTTTCTGCCCCGCCCAGCGCCCTGATTCCCCTCCACTCTGTCGAGGAGTTGAGTGCTTACCTCCAGCAGAACACCCGCCAAATCACGGTGATCGGTGACTTGCCCCTGCGCGGGCTGGAGGCGGCCCTTCAAGGCAAACGGGTGCGCCTGCTGACCGGTTCGACCCAGGTTCAGGGTTTGGGCTGGGTGCGCTCTGGTCGCCTCCAGCTCGAGGTGCGCGTTCTGCCGGGCCGCCTCACCACCCCTTTCCTGCTGGCCGACGAGCGCTACTTCTTGGCTGTAGAGCCGCAGCGCTTCACCCTGCTCGACAGCGAGGAGGTGGTGGCGGTGCTTCGGCAGCGCATCCGGCTGAGTGAGCTGTGGGCGCAAGCCCGTCCCTGGAGGCTGCCGTGAAGCGCTTGGTGGTTGGCCTGCTTGCAATGGCCTCATTGGCCTTTTCCCAAAACTGCCGGGTGGATGACGTGACTGGGCTGACCCCGGAGTTGGTTCGCCTCGAGGCCACCCTGACCTTGGGCAGCCCCACCCCGCTCACCGCCCGCCAGGTTCGTAACCTGCTCCTGTCCCTGCGCCGGGCCGACAACCGTTTTGTGGGCACGGTCGGTATCGTGAACGGCCAAACCTCGCGGATGCGAGTGTCAATGCTGGGTAGCGCGGCAATTAGTGACCCCGACTTACGCGAGGCCCTGACCTGCCTGGTGCGGGGCTGGAAGGAGTCCTGTGGGCTGCTCTGTGAGAACGAGTACCAGCCCATATCTGTAGAGGTGCTGGCAGGTCAGGGCCATGAGGGGTGGCTTGAGCTGGCCCGCCAGCAGACCTGGGGGTTTTTGGGCGTGAATCGCTCGGCGGCAACGGTGCTCCTCGGCGGGAAAACACCGGGCGGGATACTGCTGGTGGAGAGTCCTCAGTCGGGCGACGTAGTGCTGATGGGCAGCCTGTTCGGGCCGAACAGCACAAACCCCTCAAGTGCAGGCGGGATCAAAGCCCCTGCGCTGGTGCTGGCCCTGAAGACCCTGCTGCGCTGGGATGAGGTCAAGGCCCAAAGCCGTCCATATCGCCCTTAAGGCTGTTTCCCACGAAGCCCGAGCAGGTGCTTTGGCTCGAGCAGGTACACAGATAACAAATCTCCAAGGAACTTTTAGGATAATTTGGATTATGCTAATCCAAATTATCCTAAATCAGTAACGCGACCTTATCGCATTCAGCCCTGAACACAGCCGATTTAGGGTAGTTCGGTTTCGCTTAGTCACCAAAGAACTTGGCAAAAGAGGTCTTTATAAGCTCCGGCACGGGGGTTCCCTCGCGCTCTAAGCGCTCGATCCACCCGTTGATTACAACCTGATCCAGTATCGGTCTCAGGTCGTCCATCCGCACAAAGGTGCGCTCACGAGCCATCGCAGCTAGGTGGTTGAGCAGCGGAAGACTCTCCTCGGGAGACAGTTCAGCGAAGAAGGCCGCGTAGCGCTCATCACCGCGCTGGTTCCAGGTCTTGAGCAGGGGTAGGAAGTAGGAGGACTCGGGCCACCCCTGGCCCGCCCGCAGGCGCTCTTCTAGGGCTAGGCGGACGGGTTCCTCGAGCTGCTCCAGCGCCCCCTCGAGCTGTGTCAACACGGAGGCGAACAGGGCTTTCTGGTCGGGGTCGAGGGGCTGTCTGCGGCCAAATTCATCTGCCACGCCCGTTAGAAGCGAATGGCTCCAAATCGGGCTGTTGGACTGCTCGAGGGCTTCTAAGAAAGGCTTGACCTTCGCCACATCCTTTTCCCTTACCAGCTCGAACCCGCCCATGCAGACGCTCACTAAGGTCATGCGTTGGCGGCTGATCTGAGCAAGCGGAGCAGGAAGACGCACGGTCAGCGAGTCGCCAACCCACAAACCCCCCAGACCCTCGAGCCACCGATCTGCATCCCGGACTACCGCCCTCACCAAGTTAATTGCCAATTGCGGCTCCAACGTGCCGCGCTGGTCGCGGGCCGCGACGGCGTAAGTTAACTCGCGCAGGTAGGCGGAGGTCTGGACAAACGGGATGGGGGACTCGGCCTGCTCCTTTAGTAGCTGCTCGAGCGGCTCCGCCGAGGTCTCACTCTCCTCGAGCAGGGCCGTAATCCTTGCCGTTGGTATCTCCCGCTCTCTCAGTTGGTAATATAGCGAGAAGGTAACCGGATCGCAGATGCGGCGTTCGCTGCGGGCTTGCAGCGGACTCATCCTCGGGGCATCGAGCACCGGGAAAAGTCGGGCGAGCAGCGAGTTAAGTTCGGCAGCCACGCCACGCCTCTGGCTCGACCATGCCTCCACGGTGGCCTGACGGCGCTGGGCCTGCTCCTTGGTATCGGAGGCGGTTACACCTTGGTCAAACCCCACCGCAAAAAGCGTCTGCTGCGCGGGCAAGTCTTGGTAAACCTCGGGGACCGCCGCCCGTAGCAGCTCCATGCCTATCAGGTCGTCGCGGTGAACCTCGTCGCGGTGCAGCGCCTTGGCGACCCTGACGGCGTGCAGCAGACGCTTAATGCGCCGCACCGTGGGGACGAGGGGCTTATGCTCAAGGTAAAAACCCACCCACGGCTCCTCCTGCGACTCCGGGACGGGGCTGAATATTTCCATCAGCCCCTCCACGAAAATTGCCGCCAGGGTAAGCGGGTTGGGCTGGGGGATGCTGATGCTCAGATCGAGGATTTTCTCGAGGTAGTTCTGGGGGTCTTTGTAGCCTTCTTTCTTGATTTGCTCGGCGACCTGCACGGGGTCGAAGGCCACGAAGTAGGAGACCCAAGGGAAGTCGGCCAGCGAGCGCACCAGGGCGAACATTTGCAGCATCTCGGCGGCCTCGAGGCGGTCGAGGTCGTCCACGAAGACCCAAATCGGCTGCCCCTTTTTCTTGAGTTCCTGTGCCAACTCAGAGCGCAGTTTGTCGAGGCTGGGCTCCGGGCGCTTGAGCCACTTCGCCAAGCCGAAGGCAGACCCCACCCCCGCCAATACGGGCTTCCAGAACGGGTCAGGCACCACCGTCGCCACAGTCGAGGCCACAGCCCCCATCTTTTCCAGACCATCCGCCACCGTGTTAAGAGCCCGGTGTTCAGCGGCGGCCTCGAGGCGCAGCTCCGAAGCAAACTGCTTGAAGAATCGCCTATACAGATCTTCCCTGCCCGAAAACCACCACGGGTTGAACCGAATCACCACGGGCGGGCTAGGCTCTGCCTTCACAACTTCCTCGACCAGGTTCAGCAGGCTGCTCTTTCCCGACCCCCACGTGCCCTGTACCCCGACCACGATCCCCTCGGCCTGCAAGACCTGCACCGAGCGCACCAGCTCTCGAGCCAGCCTCCCGTGCCCCAGGCGGTCTTCCTTCAGGGTTAGTATGGCCCGATCCAGGCCCAGGTCTGCCCTATCCCCCATCACTCCACCCGGACTAACGCCGCGCCCAGTCCTTTGTATTCGCTGGCGTAAGCGGCCAACGCCTGCCCCGAGGTCTTAGCCTGGACCACGGTGTAAGCAACGCTAAAGGGCAGGGGCTTGTGCTTCATCAGCTCGAGCGCCGCCAAGACCAAGTTCTCCTCTTGGGCTTGCAGCGCGGGGTTGGTGAGCAGCTTAAGCAGGGCCTCGGCCACATCCTTCACTGGGTGCTGGTAGGCATCGGTGAGGATGGCGGCGGCCTCGGCCAGCACTACCGGGGAGATTTGCAGGCTGTACACCCCCTGCTCGGCCTGCTCGAGGAAGGCTCTGGCTCTGGCGCTGTGTTGGGGGTGGTCGCCCCGCAGGAGGCGGAGCACCCAGTGGCTGTCCACCCAGACCTTGCTCATCGACCACGGGCCTTGGCCACAGCCTCACGCTCAGCCTCGGGACTACCCAAGTAGGGCTTCCCGCCGCCCAGCAGACCCGCCAGCTCCGCCGCCAGATGGCGACGCACCACCCTGACCCGCAGCTCCTCATCTCCGGCGGGGATGAACTGAAGCATGTCGCCGTTCTCGAGCTTGTACTGCTCACGGATCGCCACAGGCAAAGTGATCT
>JANRLD010000002.1:0-96167 GCA_033762915.1 Meiothermus sp.
CCCCCGACCCCCGGCCCCCGACCGACGGCCCTGTCGAGAACATCTCCTTCGACTCCCCCGTCGAAGCCCTCAGCCCCGGTCCGGCCGGGAAGAAGAAGCTGGCCGAGCTGGGGATTCGCACGGTGCGCGACCTGCTGCACGGCTACCCGAGGCGCTACGAAGACCGGCGGACCCTCACCGGGATTCGGGAGGTGGAGGAGGGGCAGAAGGCCACGCTGATTGCCAAGGTGCTGAGCCGGGAGCTGGTCAAGACGCCCAGGAAGGGCTTGCAGATGGTGCAGGTGCGCTTCATGGACGCCTGGGGGTGGAAGTTCACCGGGGTTTGGTTCAACCAGCCCTGGGTGCTCAAGCAGATGCCGGAGGGCTCGAGCATCCTGGTCTCGGGCCGGGTGCAGAAGCGCGGCGGCAACTACTCGATGCAGGTCGAGTATTTCGAGGACGAAGGCGCGGAGTCGCTGTCGACCGGGCGCATCGTGCCGGTCTACCCGACCAAGGAGGGCATTAGCCAGGCGTTCTTGCGCCGGACGGCCTGGCGGGGCCTGGAGGCGTTCGCCCAGATTCCCGACATGCTCAAGGGCGTCCGGGGGGTGCCCTCCAAGGTTAAGGTCGAGATCAAGTCGGAGGACGGCAGCGTTCGTCCCTCAACTTTCCACTTTCACTCACTCGACACCGCACTGCGCCAGGCCCACTTCCCCGACTCGCTAGAGCTGCTCGAGCAGGCCCTCTACCGCCTCAAGTTCGACGAGTTCTTGCTGCTGGAGCTGAAGGTCATGATCCAGTCGGGCGGCTCGGCACTCTTGGGCCGTACCTTCCGGGTCGAGCCGGAGATGATGCAGAAGTTCCGCGGCGTGCTGCCCTTCCAACTCACCGGGGCGCAGGAACGGGTGCTCGACGAGATCCTGGCCGACATGCAGTCTGAGAAGCAGATGGCCCGGCTGGTGCAAGGCGACGTGGGCTCGGGCAAGACCGCGGTGGCGGCGGCGGCGCTCTACGTTGCGGCCCGCAACGGCGCCCAGGGTGCCTTAATGGCCCCCACCGAGATCCTGGCCAAACAGCACTTCGCCAACCTGACCAAGTACCTCTACCCGCTGGGCGTGGGGGTAGACCTGCTGGTGGGCTCGATGAGCGCGGCGGAGAAGCGCGAGGTGGTCTCGAGGCTGATGGCCAGCCAGACCCACGTGGTGGTGGGGACCCACGCGCTGATCCAGAGCGGGGTAGAGTTCCGCGACCTGGGGCTGGCGGTCATCGACGAGGAGCACCGCTTCGGGGTGATGCAACGGCGCAAGCTGCTGGGGCAGCGGCCGGACGTTCTGGTGATGTCGGCTACCCCGATTCCCCGCTCGCTGGCGCTGACCCTATACGGCGACCTCGAGGTCTCCCAGATCGACGAACTCCCGCCGGGCCGCATCCCCATCAAGAGCAAGCTGCTCACCCACAAGACCCGCCTCCAGGCCTACGCCTTCGCACGGCAGGAGATTAAGAAGGGCCACCAGGTCTTCGTGGTCACGCCCATGATCGAGGAAAGCGAGGCCGAGGGGATGAACGAGCTGGCGGCGGCCACCGCGCTCAGGGACGAGCTCGAGGCCATCCTCCCCGACGTGAGGATTGACCTGCTGCACGGCAAGATGAGGGCGGACGAGAAAGACTATGTGATGGAGCGCTTCGGGGGCGGGCACTTCGACTTGCTGGTCTCCACCACCGTGATCGAGGTGGGTGTGGACATCCCCAACGCCACCGTGATGGTCATCGAGAACGCCGAGCGCTTCGGGCTGGCCCAGCTTCACCAGCTGCGCGGGCGGGTGGGGCGCGGAGGCCTCGAGGCCTTCTGCATCCTGATCGCGGGCGAGACCTCCAAGCGCACCATGAGCCGTCTGCGGGTCATCGAGGAGTCGACCGACGGCTTCTACATTGCCGAGAAGGACCTCGAGCTGCGCGGCCCCGGCGAGCTGCGCGGGGTGCGCCAGTCGGGGATGCCCGACCTGCGGCTGGGCGACCTGGCCTCCGACCAAGAAATTATCGAGGTCAGCCGTGAGCTGGCCAAGAAGATTCTCGAGCGCGACCCCTACCTCGACCTCCCCGAGCACGCCCTGCTCCGACGCGAGCTACAGGCCCGGGCCGAGGCCATCGGGTTTAGAGAAGTGATTTGACGATTCCCCGAACCACAAAGCTGTGTCCAGGTCGCCAACTCCCGCAGGAAATTGCGTCAAGAGCGCAACGGTTGCCCCCACTGACCTCGCAGACTCAACCTGGCCCAACTCACCGCCCGCCCGCCACGTCCAGGAGCGCCCCGGTCACGTAGGAGGCGGCGTCGGAGAGCAGCCAGACGATGCACTCGGCCACCTCCTCGGCGGTGCCGCTGCGCCGCACGGGCAGCAGCGGAGCCAGGCGGTCGGCTCGGCCTGGCTCGCCGCCCCGCGCGTGGATCTCGGTGTGGATGATGCCGGGGCGCACCGCGTTGACCCGGATTCCCTCGGCGGCGACCTCCTTGGACAGCCCCAGGGTCAGGGTGTCTATGGCCCCCTTGGAGGCCGCATAGTCTATGTACTCGTTCGGCGAGCCGAGCCTCGAGGCCGCCGAGGAGACGTTGACGATGGCGCCGCCCGACCCGCCGTTTCGGGCGGACATCCGCCGCACCGCCTCGCGGGCGCACAGGAACGAGCCCAAAATGTTGGTGTCGAAGACTGCCCGCATCCGCCCCAGGCTCATCTGCTCGAGGCGCATCTGCTGCTCCAGGATGCCCGCGTTGTTGACCAGGTGGGTCAGCCGACCCAACTCCGCGTCTACCGTCTCGAACATCCGCAAGACCTCGGCCTCGAGCGCCACGTCGGCCTGAACCGCGATGGCCCGGGCGCCCGCCGCCTCGAGCTCGGCTACCACTGCCTGGGCCGCCGCCGCGTTGCGCTGGTAGTTCACCGCGATCGCGTATCCCTGGGCCGCCGCCAGCCGCGCCGTGGCCGCCCCGATGCCCCGGCTCCCGCCCGTGATGAGCAGCACTTTACCCACAGCAATACTCTACGGCAGCAGGGAGGGGCGGGGAGACGGCAGGCCGGGGCCGGGAGTTGTGCGCGGGCACTGGCTCGAGGGCCAAGGGGCGTCAGGGTCGGGCCGGAAGTCCTGAACACCGACGGCTTTTCGCCGTAGGGCTCGCCGCTCATCGCCCCCCACCCCGTCTCTCCATCCTCATCTCTTCATCCTCCCCTCAAACGCAGGGGTAGATTAAGCCCATGAACCCCAACCTGCGCTGGGCGATTGCCGCCGCGTTGCTGCTGTTCCTAGGGGTTCAGCTCTTCCTGCGGCCCCAGCAGGCACCGCCGGCGCAGGGCGGCTCGAGCCTGGTGATAAAAGACCAAACCATCCGCGCCGAGGACGGGCGGGTGGTCTACCGGGGCGACATAGACCTGGCCCCGGCTCTGGCCCGCATCGAGCGTGGCGAGCGCGACCCCCACCGCAACGACGGCAGCGTCCACCGCAATCGCGAGGGCAGGCTCCCCCGCCAGGCCGACCGCGACTACTACCGCGAGTACGTCGTGCGCACCCCCGGCCTGCGCTCGGTGGGGCCGCAGCGCTTGGTGATTGGGAAAAACGGCGAGACCTACTACACGCCGGACCACTATCAGAGTTTCGTGCGGGTGAGGTAGGGCGCGGGGCGGTAGCTGGCCTGCCAGGCGCCGGACGCCACGTCCAAGGATTCCTATGATTGACCCGATTGTTCAGTCCGACCAAACCCTGCTCGAGGTGCCCCGCGCCGCGCTAGAGGGCGTGGTGAGGGAACTCGAGCGGGACGGCTACTTTGTCGCGGTGGTAGACCGCGCCCCGGTTTTTAACCAGGAGACCCTGATGCATGCGCTCTATCAGAGCTGTAGGTTCCCGGCCTATTTCGGCTTCAACTGGGACGCCGTGGCCGACTGCCTGACCGATTTCTCCTGGGCCGAGGGCAAGGGCTACTTCCTGGTCTTCAACGACTGGCCCCTGCTGCAAAGCGAGGCCCCGGACGAAGCGAGGACGCTGCTCGAGATCGCCGCCGACGCGGGGCGCGTCTGGGCTGAGGAGGGCAAGGTGCTGCGGGTGCTGGCAGCAGCCTGAGAGCGGTTCCCCCGAATGTTCTGCAGCACTATCGCTAGTCCTTCGGCTCCCCCAGCACCGCCGCCACCAGGCGGCCCGGCCCGTGGACGCCCTTGACCATGATCTGGCCGATGTCCGCCGACTTGCTGGGTCCGGAGTGGAGGCCCACGGCGGCGGGGAGGTCGGCCTTGAGGACCTGCAGGGCCTCGAGCAGGGTGCCGTAGATTTTCTCCTGGGGAACAAACACCAGGTGCGAGGGCGGCAGAAGCTGGGTGCGCCGTCCCTCGCGGCTGCTCAGCAGCACGGTTCCGGTCTCGGCGACAGCGCCCAAGGCCCAGGAGATGCCCAGCGGGGCCTCCTCGGGAGGCTGGTCGGGCAGGCCGGGGTGTAGGGCGGGCGGCACCATGCGGCTCACCGCGACCCCGCCGAACCCCTTGGCAAACCCCTCGAGCCAGGCCCTGGCGGCCTCTAGGTCGGCCAGCCGCACCACTTCCCCGCCCGTCCCGATCAGCCGCTCGCGAAACAGCTCGAACGCCTCCTCACTCGACAACCCCGGCAGCACCAGCGGCTCGGGCAACTCGGTCTTGGGGCGGTGCTCAAGGGCGCGGTGGATGCGCGAAAGGATGCGGTCTCGCATGCACAGAGTATAGGGCAGCCGCTCAGAATCAGAAGCAGTCATACTCCGGCCAGCCCACCACTGCGCTGGCGGCGTTCTCGAGCGACTGCCTCAGCTCGGCGATGAATCGCCAGTCGTAGTAGGGTCGGCTGTTGAAGAGGGCAGCGATGGTGGCTCCGTTGGACAGGCGAAGGAGCAGGGTGCGGGTTCCGGCGAAGGTGCCGTCGTGGCTCCACTCGAGGCCGCCGACGCCCAGTTGGTTCATGCGCCCGACGATCTGCTGGGGCTGGAGGCGGCGCGGGGCGGCCGGGGTGGCGGTGCCGTTGCCGTGCTGCGACTCGGCCAGCATGGCCTTGACCTCGGCCTGGGGCACCCGCACACCCCAGCCCAGCGCGTAGTAGCGGCTCGAGTTGGCGTAGGCCGGCAGGGCCGGACGATGCAGCATGACCTCCAGGGCCTCACGGGAGACGGGTGGGGCCACCTCCGATCGCAGCCCCTCGAGGCTCGCCACGAAGTGCACCAGCGCCGGGGCCGAGGCCAGCAGCCCGCCCGCCGCGTCGAGCTGCTCGAGGTAGATCTCGCCGTAAGGGCGGGAGGTCTGGCTGCCGTCCACGATCGACTTGACCGGCGGTGCGCCCGCCCAGTCGTAGTAGCGCACCTCGCCCGGCTGGCGAAGCTGCAAGGCGGTGCGGGCCAGCCCGACCTCGGTGATGCCGAGGTCGGCCATCATCCCCTGCACGTATTCGCCGTAGCCCTTCCCGCTCACCCTCTCGATGACCCGCCCCAGGGCCAGGTAGCCGACGTTGGAGTAGACCGAGCGGGTGCCGGGGGCGAAGTTGAGGCGCCGACTGAGCCCGAAAGCCACCAGAGCCCTGGGGCTCATGCTTTCGGGCATTCCGGTGGCCTTGGCGACGCGGGTGAGGGTGGGGCGGAAGGGGAGGTCGCCCGCGAGGTTGCGGTTCCAGCCGCCGGAGTGTTGTAGCAGGTCGCGCACGGTGATGTTACGTACTCGAGGATCATTCAGCCGCCCCCCGAAGGGTGTAACGCCGGCCAGGTTCAGGGCCTTCTCGCCCAGGAAGCTCTCGAGGTTCGGGTACACCCCCTGCGCCACCAGGCCCTCGCCCAAATGGAGCACCGCCACCGCCGTGATCGGCTTGCTCAGGCTGGCCAGCCGGAACAGCGCGTCTGGCGCCACCCGCTGACGCGCCGCCACGTCGGCCCAGCCGTAGCCCCTCGAGAGCACCAGCCGCCCGTCCTTGGCCACCGCCAGCGCTGCCCCCGGAATCTTGTAACGCCCCAAGACGCGGGCCATCACCCGGTCGAAGGGCTCGAGGGCGCCGCCGCCGTAGCCGGTCACGGGCCTACCGCCCAGGGCGAAGGGCGGGGCCGAGACACAAGTTTGGGCCACCGCGGCACAGTGCAGGACCACGGTCAGCAAGGCGAAACGGAGCATGGCTTAGGGTAACACTGGGGCCTGGGATTTCTACGCAGATCTAAGCAGGGTGGGCGGTGCCTCGAGGGCAACCAGTCTGTCAACTGGTCCGCAGTTAATGTAACAAATAACGCCCGTAACGCATTAAATATAACCGTGTACTGGAGAGATTCGCCGGCCATAGTTAAGGCAGACCGGGGCAAACCCCCTCGAGGTGCATGTGGCCGAAGCTCGTCTTTCTCCTACGTCCGAAACCGCTGAAACCACCGAATCCTTTGGGGTCATCCGCAGCCACCTGGCCGCCGACCCCGAGGAGGCCCTGCGGCTGGCCCAAGAGCTGCTCGACAACCTGCGATACTCCCTGCCCGATCACGCCGAGGTGACCCTGCTGGTGGCCCTGGCCGAATACGAGTTGGGCAACCTGGTGTCCGCCAAGGGGCACGCCCTGGCGGCCCTTAAGGTCTGGGAACTGGCCTCCTTCCCGGATCAGCACCTCGAGACGCTGTTGCTGCTGGGCCGGGTCTGCCGCGACCTCTCCGAACTCCAGGAGGCCAGGCGCTACCTGGAAAAAGCCCTCGAGCTGTCCCGGCGTATCCAAGACCTGGAGAGCGAGGCCAAGGCCCTTAACCAACTGGCCGGATTTCTGAGCATCCAGGGGCATTTGTCCGAGGCACTCAGGTATCTCGAATCGGCCCTGGAGCGATACCGGCAGTGCGGTAATCTTAAGGGCCAGGCGAACGTTCTCAACAACCTTGGCGTTACCCACCGTCGGCTCGGCGATTATCCGATAGCGCTCGAGTATGCTTTCGAGGCCTTGCGCCTGTGCAAAGACGGCGACCTCGGGGTTCGCCTCGAGCTCACCTGTTTGAACAACATTGGCATGGTTTACGAGGAGACCCAAAACTACACCAAAGCCATCGAACACTACGTGCAAGCCTGTCAACAGAGCAAACTGAACTGCCTCTATACCGTTGAGCTTTCTAGCACGCTTAATGTCGGGTTTACCTACCTCAAGCAGCAGAACTTGGCTCAGTCCCAGGCGTACTTCACTTATAGCCTAAAGTTGGCGCAGCAGACAGGTAGCAAAGCAAACACGGTAGTCGCCTTGGACGGACTGGGGAGGGTTGAGCACCAGCGCAATAACCTACCTGCCGCCCTGGACC
Organism: Meiothermus sp.; assembly: GCA_033762915.1. Lineage (GTDB taxonomy): Bacteria > Deinococcota > Deinococci > Deinococcales > Thermaceae > Meiothermus. Next base: position 7,274 of record JANRLD010000002.1, read on the forward strand.
ACTACCAATCGGCCTACGCCCTGGCGACCGAGATCGGGGATTCAGAGCAGCAGCCGACCCTTTGTGTGCAGCTAGGACACTGCTACTTGGCACTTGGGAAACTAGAGGAAGCCCTCGAATGCGCCCAAAAGTCCCTGGGTTTGGCGAAGAGCATCGGTCAGAAAAAAACTTTGGCGGAGGCCCAGTGGCTGTTGGCGGACATCTACGAGCAACTCTGTCAGCATCAGGAAGCCAACCGGCATTTGCGCGAGGCCTACAAGCTCGAGAATGAGCTGCTTAACCAAGAGACCCAGCAGATGAACCGCAACCTGGCGCACAAGTTCGAGCTCGAGCGGGTGCGCAACGAGGAACTGGGTCGCAGCCAGAGCGAGATGGTCTACCGGCTGGCCCTGGCGGCCGAGTACCGCGACGACAACACCGGCGAGCACATCCAGCGCGTGGGAGACATGGCCGCGCAGATCGCCCGGGAGCTGGGCTGGTCGAAGGCCAGGACCGACATCCTGCGCCAGGCTGCCACCCTGCACGACATCGGCAAGATCGCCATCTCCGACACCATCCTGCTCAAGCCCGGCAAGCTGACCCCCGAGGAGTACGACGTAGTCAAGACCCACACTACCCTGGGGGCCGAAATCCTGGGCGACGGACGCTCCGAGCTGCTGCGTGTGGCCGAGCAGATCGCCCGCAGCCACCACGAGCGCTGGGACGGCAAAGGCTACCCTCAGGGTTTGGCTGGGGAGGATATCCCCGAGGCCGGGCGGATTGTGGCGGTGGCCGACGTGCTAGACGCGCTCACCAGCGAGCGCCCCTACAAGCGGGCCTGGACGCTCAGCGAGGCCATTGAGGAAATCCAGAAAAGCGCGGGCACCCAGTTCGACCCGAGGGTGGTGGCGGCCTGCATGAGGGTTCTGAGCAACAAGGTCGGATGAGTAACGGCGGCCGGTTGAGTTACGGTCGGTTTCTACTTTTGTACCAAAACCCTTGTTTAGATTAAGACTTGTAAGGTCTGACGGCAGGGGGAACTTAATGGGCAGAACAAAACTGTGGAAGTGTGTGGCGGCCGGGGCGCTGGCCTTACTGCTGGCGGCGTGCGGGTCGAGCCAGCCGGTGGCTCTCGAGGCCCAGGACGAATACACGCAACTGGTGACTATTAAGCTGAGCGGGGGAGAGACCCCGCAAGCCCTGGAGGCCCGCTACGGCGGGACGATGCTGGACTGGCGTCCCGAGGCAGGGTATGCCTTGATGGGTCTGAAGGACGGGGCTGCGTCCGGGGTGCAGGCGGCCAACCTAATCGGCACGGTAGAGCCCAACGCTGCCAATTTTGTGGCCAGTGGCGTCTCGACCATCAACGGGGTCAGCCTGTGGGCCGACGGCAGTTCTCTCTGGGCCGATGGTAGCTCGCTGTGGGCCGATGGGCGTTCGCTATGGGCCGACGGGCGCTCGCTGTGGGCCGACGGGCGTTCACTTTGGGCCGATGGTCGCTTTTTGTTCTTTCCTCAAAACACTCAGCCCCTCAGTCAAATCCGGCTCGAACAGGCTCATCGCAACGCGCCTAACCTGGGTAAGGATGTCAAGGTGGCGGTGATTGATACCGGCATCGACCTAAGCCACCCGGCTTTCGCGGGTTCGCTGGTGCCCAGCAGCGAGTGGCGCGACTTCGTGGGCAACGACCAAGTTCCCCAAGAGGGCGGCAACTACTCCCGCCCGGGTCACGGGCACGGAACCAGCGTGGCCGGGATTGTCCTTCAAGTGGCCCCCAGGGCAAAAATCCTCCCGATTCGGGTCTTGAACTCCTTCGGCGAAGGCACCGTGGCCAACGTGGCCAGGGCCATCACCTACGCGGTGGACAGAGGCGCACAGGTCATCAACCTTAGCTTGGGCTCCGACACCGCCTACGAGGCCATCACCCAGGCCCTCATCTATGCGGCCAGCCGGGGGGTGTACGTGGTCAGCAGCGCCGGCAACGACGACCGCTCGACCCCCAACTTCCCCGCCAGAATCGCCCGCACCAGCATGGAGGGCAACCCCAACTTCTACTGGACCAGTGTGAGCAGCGTGAACACCCAGAACGCCCGCTCGAGTTTCGCCAACTACGGCCGCGAGGTCGAGCTGTTCGCCCCCGGCGAGCAGATATTCGCCCCCGCCCCGGGCAATATGAAGGCCACGTGGAGCGGCACCTCTCAGGCCGCCCCCCTGGCCTCGGGGGCCATCGCCCTGGCGCTGGGCGAGCGCGATCGCATCCGCAGCTGGGTTCCGATGTCCATGGTGTCGCTCAACATGACCTTTAGCTCCAACGACTACCAGGCCAACCTCTGGATGAACGACCCGCTCAACAGCTCGGGCAAGGGAACCCTTAACATCGAGCGCTTTCTAAACACTGTCCTCAATCCCCTGCCTTAAGAACTGACCCACTCAGCCAGAACCCGCCGACTGAATCGGCGGGTTCTGGCTTTGTCTTTTCTAGTTTCATTGGCCGCTCTGGTGCGTTGTTCTAATTCAAAATCAGGATGCTGCAGTCAGAGAGTCTTTAGAAATTCCGCGGCATATGCGAAATTTCGTCACCAAGTGTGATCCATTTGGGATCCTGTCCGATAACCGGCCAAAACTGTAACTACATTACTTTTGCGACGGGAACAGCTTAATGGGAACAAGCAATTACCAAATCTGGAAAATTTGTCAAGTCTTTACAACCGTAACTTGACGTGGTAGCGTTACGGCTAGGAGGTAAAAAGCATGAAAAAGAACACTACCGCACGTGGAAGCAGCCTCTGGGCCGACTAGATTACAAACCTTTTTTTGAACGGCACCCGACTCTCGGGTGCCGTTCATTGTTTGGTGCTTGCTGTACAACAGTTTTTCGAGAGGACATGTGGCCCGAAAGCCGGTTTAGCTGATGGTTGCGTACCTGTGCAGTGCCCAATCTTCTACAAGTAATGTGAACTGTTACCGCCAGTTAATTTTGGCTAAATTCCCTCGTCCCACAGCTCCCGAAAACTCTTGGGACTCGGCCTCAGCCCGGCGCGGTGCTGTGTCCAGGCTTTGAGCACGGGCATCACGGTGTTGTCCAGGGCTTTCTCGGGAAGTAGGCGCACGGCCCTCGAGGCCAGGCTGTAGGCCCAGGGGCGCGTCATGGCGGCGGCATAACCCTTTATGGCGGTAGCCTCGAACTGTGGCTGTAAGCCTTCTTCGACCGCGCGGTTGCGCCAGGCCAGCAGCAGTTTCGGGATTGGAATCCGCACCGGGCAGGCCTGGAAGCAGGCCCCGCACAGTGAGGAGGCGTAGGGGAGGGGCTTGGTGTTCTCGAGGCCCAGCAGCCCCGGACTCAGGATGGCCCCGATCGGTCCCGAGTACACGTAGCCGTAGGCGTGGCCTCCGGTCTGTCGATAGACCGGGCAGGCGTTGAGGCAGGCCGCGCAGCGCACGCAGCGCAGCGTCTCCCAGGCCTCGGGGTCGGCCAGCACGCTGCTGCGCCCGTTGTCCACCAGCACCACGTGGACTTCCTCGGGGCCGTCCACTTCTTCTAGGGCGGCGCCCCCCGCTGGCGCGGTGCCCTGAGTGCGGCGCGGCCCCTGGATCAGCGAGACGAAGGTGCCGATGCGCTGGCCGGTGGCGGCCCTGGCGGTCAGGGTCAGGAAGGTCGAGAGGTCGGAAAAGCGCGGCAGCAGCTTCTCGAGGCCCACCAGCGCCACGTGGATGCGCGGGGCCGAGGTGGAGATGCGGATGTTGCCCTCGTTCTCGATGAGGGCGATGGTGCCGGTCTCGGCTACCAGGAAGTTGGCCCCAGAGATGCCCATGTCGGCCCGCAGGAAGCCCTCGCGCAGCAGTTTGCGGGCGACCGAGGCCAGATGGTCTGGGGTGGCGTCCAGGGGCGTTCCGAACTTCTCGTGGAAGAGCTTTTGAATCTGTCCCAAGTTCAGATGGATGGCCGGCCCCACAATGTGCGAGGGTGGCTGATCCAGAAGCTGGATGATGTACTCGCCCAGGTCGGTCTCGAGCGCCTCCACCCCCATGCCCTCGAGCATCGGGTTAATGCCCAGCTCTTCCGAGACCATGGTCTTGGCCTTAACCACCCGCTTGACCCCGCTCGCCCTGGCAATTTCGGCCACGATACGCCGTGCCTCGTCGGCGTCCTCGGCCCAGTGGACCCGCACCCCATTGGCCTCGAGCGCCGCCTCGGCCTGTTTCAGGTAGCCGTCCAGATCGGACAGCAGGTGGTTCTTGACTGCCTCCGCCCAGTGCCGCCAGGCCTCCGAGTCGACCTCGGCGTACATGGTCCGCCGCTTGGAGTCGAAGTTGAGCGTGGCCCCCGTCACCGAGTCGCGTACCTGCGGCTCCTCGCGCAAGACTCGAGCGGACTCTTGGGGGTAGTTGTTGGAGGTGATTTTCATGAATACCTCGAGCTTTCGGCGCCCGGCTTTTGCCCAAAGGCGAACCGCTATCCTCCCGTTGCCTCCCACAGCACCGAGGCCAGGGGCCTGACCGGAACCGTCAGCTTGCGGTTCTCGATGCGGCCCGAGAGGTGGAGCATACAGCCGCCATCGGCGCTGGTCAGAAAGTCAAGTTCGCCGCCCTTGGGCAGGGTGTCCAGCTTGCGGTCGGCCATGCTCACCGCGACCTCGGGCAGCTTGACCGAGAACAGCCCGCCGAAGCCGCAGCACTCCTCCGCCGCTGCCCAGTCCACCACCTCGGCCCCGGCGTTTCGCAGCAGGGCGATGGGTTCCTGCTTGATGCCCAGCTCGCGCAGGGCGTGGCATCCGAAGTGGTAGGCGATGCGCTTGCCCGCCAGCCCGCTGCCCAGCTTGCTGACGCCCAGCACCTTCACAATGAACTCGGCCAGTTCGTAGGTCTTAGCGCTGAGGTCGGAGGCCCGGGAAAACATCTTGGGGTTGTCGCGGTACAGCTCGGGGTAGAACGTCCGCACCATGGTGGCGCAGGAGCCGCTGGGCAGCACCACATACTCGGCCTCGGCGAAGACCTTCATGGTGTGCTCAGCAACCTGCTTGGCCTCGGCCCAGTAGCCCGCGTTGTAGGCGGGCTGGCCGCAGCAGGTCTGGGCCTCGGGGAACTCCACCGAGCACCCCAGCTTTCGCAGCAGCTTGACGGTGTCCACACCGGCCTGGGCGTAGAACTGGTCGGCGAGACAGGTGACGAACAGGGCGACCTTCATGGGTGGCGCCAGTATATCTCCGGCGGTATGAGGCAGGGGAGTGGACAGAGGGGGCGTGGCTTGAGGGGCGCAACGGGCAAAGGCTGGGCCGAGGCCAGGGTCCTGACCTTGGCGGTACCCCCAAAACCTACTGGCTTTCGGCCAGCGCCTGGTACTCTTCCGCCGAGAGCAGCCCCTCCACGTCGGCCGGGTTGACCCTCATCTTGAACAGCCAGCCCTCGCCGTAGGGCGAGCTGTTGAGCAGTTCGGGCTTGTCGGCCAGGGCGCTGTTGGTCTGGAGTACCTCACCCGAGACCGGCGCGTAGATGTCTGAGGCCGTCTTCACCGACTCCACCACCGCCACTGTGGCCCCGGCGCTCACTGCCTTGGGCTGCGGCAGGTCCACGAACACCACGTCTCCCAGTGCGTCCTGCGCGTAGTCGCTGATCCCGATAGTCGCGATATCGCCCTCGAGCCGAACCCACTCGTGGGACTTGGTGTACTTGAGGTCGGATGGGTAGTTCATGGGTCTCTCCTTGGTCGGTAGTTTATAGGCAACCGGGAGCGGGGAACAGGGAACAGGCGGGGTTGCCTACTTCTTGACGAACGGCATCTCCACTACCGTCGCCGGGTATAGCTTCGAGCGAATGTCGACCTCGAGGGTCGTCCCCAGTTCGGCCAGCTCGGCGGCGACGTAGGCCATGCCGATGCCCCGCCGGAGTACTGGGGAGTGGGTGCCCGAGGTTATGGTCCCGACTTGTGTACCGGCCTTGTGGACGGTGTAGCCCTCGCGGGGGATGCCGCTCTCGAGGCTCAGCCCGACCAGCTTTTGCCCGCACGGCCGGCCCAACATGGCGTCCTTGCCCAGGAAGGTCTTGTGCGCCTTGACCACCCAGGCGAAGGGCGTGCAGAGCGGGCTGGTCTGGTCGGTGAACTCGTGGCCGTAGAGGGGGAAGCCCGCCTCGAGCCTCAAGGTGTCCCGGGCCCCCAGGCCGCAGGGGGTGACCCCAGCCTCCAGTAGCGTGTGCCAGACCTTCTCCACCTCGTCGGGGGCCAGGAAGACCTCGTAGCCGTCCTCGCCGGTGTAGCCGGTGCGGGCGAAGCGCGCCCACTTGCCCACGATTTTGCCCATGAAGGTGTCGTTCTTCTTGGGGGCCTCGAGGTCTATGTCGGTGAACTTTTGCAGCGCGTGGACCGCGCCCGGCCCTTGCACGGCCAGCAGGCAGAAGAAGTCCGACTCGTCCTCGAGTGCCACATCCAGCATCCCCCGGTGGGCCTGGAGGTGTGCCCAGTCCTTCTCGATGTTGGAGGCGTTGACCACCACCAGGTACTCCGACGCCTGGGTGCGATAGATGTAGATGTCGTCCACCAGGCCGCCGTGTTCGTTGGTGAGCATCGAGTACTGGGCGCGGCCCACCTTGAGCTTGGACACGTCGTTGGGGGTGAGGCGCTGGAGGAACTCCAGGGCGTCCGGCCCGCGCACCCAGAACTCGCCCATGTGGCTCACGTCGAACATCCCCACCAGGGTTCGTACCGCAATGTGCTCGGCGCCGATGGACTGGTACTGGATCGGCATTTCCCAGCCCGCGAACGGCACCATTTTGGCCCCGGCGGCCTGGTGGGCCTTGTGTAAAGGGGTGGTTTTCATTGGCTACTAGCATAGCGCCTCGAGGGGCGGCGGGAGGCGGGCAGCCGGGGCAAGGGCCATGGTTGGGCTTTGCCTTGGCTCCCGGCCACATTAGCTCACTGCTCATTGCTCGCGGCGCACGGCGCGGTATTCTTTACCCCATGAAACCCGAACTGATCTACGAGCTCGAGTTCCTGGCCGAACTGACCGAGGGGCCCCAGGGGCGGCCACTGTTCGTCTATACCGACATCGAGCGGCCCGAGAAGGAAGCGCCCAAGTACCGCTCCCGACTGGCTACCTGGGACGGAGAGCTGAAGTTTCTGACCCAGGGTGAGGCACGCAACCCGGCCTACAAGGGGGACTGGATTTACTTTGTCCGCAAGGCCGACAAGACGCCGCAGCTGTTCCGCATGAGCGTCCACGGGGGCGAGCCAGAGCAGCTGACCACCTTCAAGGCGGGTGTGCAGGGCTACAAGCTCAGCCCAGACGGCTCCAAGATCGCCCTCCTGTCGCAGGGTGAGTACGAGACCCCCAAGCCCGACGCGCCCAAGGTCTTTACCGACTGGCCGCACAAGTACGACGGGCGGGGCTACCTGCAAGGCCCCAAGGCCAACCTTTACGTCTGGGAGGGTGGTGCGGCCCGGCTGCTGTTCACCCCCGACCAGCCGGTCGACGAGTTCTGCTGGGGCTTGCAGGGCGACGGGCTCTACGTGGTGATGAGCGGCTCAGCCCGGGAGCGCTGGGACTGGGTGCAGCGCCTGTACTGGCTGGGCCTGGACAGCCAGCTCAGCGAGCTGACCGGCGGGGTGGGGCCTATTAGCGGCCTCGAGCCCACCCCGGACGGCGGCCTGGTCTATCTGGCTCACGCCTGGGAGCACGGCGGCGGCACCGAGGCGCGGCTGTACGTCCGGGGCTTCGGCGGCGAGATCCGCGAACTGGCCCACGGCTCGTTCGGCAACAGCGTCAACTCCGACGTACGAATCGGGACCGGGCAGCAAGGCCCCAGGCTCGGCCCGGACGGGCGGGTCTACCTCGTAGCGACCCACAAGGGCACTGCCCGCATGATGGCCGTGGGTCTGGACGGCCACACCCAGCTCTTCAGCCCGCCCGAGTTCAGCATCCTGGGCTTCGCCTTTTGCGGCGGTGAGGTGTACACCCTGGCCGAGGACTACACCCACGGCGCGCGCCTGACCCGCCGCGGCGAGGTTCTGCTGGACCCCAACTCCGAGCCCTTGGGCCGGCTGCCTGCGCCCCAGCCCCTCCACTACCCCGCCCCCCAGGGCCACGAGGTGCCAGGCCTGCTGCTGCTGCCTGACGGCCCCGGCCCCCACCCGACCATCCTCTACGTCCACGGCGGCCCCCACACCGCCTTTGGCAACGCCCTGATGCTCCAACTCCAGTTCTTCCGGTCGGCGGGCTTCGCGGTGCTCTACGGCAACCCCAGAGGCTCTACCGGCTACGGGCAGGAGTTTGTGAAGCTGGACTCCCGCTGGGGCGAGATCGATGTGGAAGACCTGCTGGGGCTTCTCGATCATGCCCTTGCGCACTTCCCGCTCGACGCAAGCCGGGTTGCGGTGGCGGGCGGCTCCTACGGGGGCTATATGACCAACTGGCTGACCGCCACCCACCCCGAGCGCTTCAAGGCTGCCGTTACCGACCGCAGCATCTCCAACTGGTTCAGCTTCTTTGGGGCCTCGGACATCGGCCCCCGGTTCACCCGCCTCGAGCTCGGGGCCCAGCCCTGGGAGCGCCCCGAGGTGCTGTGGGAGAAGAGCCCGCTCTCGAAGGTGCACCAGGTCCAGACCCCTACGCTGGTCGTCCACTCCGAGAACGACCACCGCTGCCCCATTGACCAGGGCGAGACCTGGTACACCATGCTCCTGCACAAGGGCGTCCCCACCAAGTTTTTCCGTTGTCCCGAGGAGGGCCACGAACTCAGCCGCTCGGGCCGCCCGGACAGGCGGGTGGAGCGGCTCGAGGCCTACCTCGAGTGGTTCCAGACCTACTTGTAGGCCAGGAGCGGGTAAAAGCGGCAAAGGCAAAACCGTAAGACACATCGGTCGCTCGCCTAGCATGGTGAGCGTTCATGCTGGCTCTGGGTGTTGGTCCTCGAGCAAAGCAGATGTCCCTGAGAGCGGTTCCCTCGAACAGGTACGGCGGTTGTTGCCGTATCGAGTGCAATACTCGACTATAGCGCACGCTTTAGCGCAGCACTGTGGGCGGAGTAAGGGTGGGAAACGCGATCGGGATGACAGTGGTTGAGGTGAGGTGGCTTGTGGCCGTGGTGCACGGCTCATCGCCACCCGCCAACAGCCGCCGTTTCACCGAATCCTATTCGGCAATTCCCCCATTCCCGGCAAGCAATTTACGGCTTACGCTAGACTAGAAGCGGGCCATGAACCCCTACGTATATCCGGTATTCGCGGTGGTCGCCTGGGGCTGCAACTTCACCCTGCTCAAGGCGCTGGTGGCCTACTTGCCGCCGCACGCCATGAACGGGATTCGCACGCTGGTTGCCGGGGTGATCTTCCTGGCGCTGTGGCGCTTCTCGCAGCGGCTGGGGTGGCGGGACTGGCTGCTGCTGATCGGCATTGGGGTGGTGGCCAACTCGGGCTATCAGTTCCTCTTCCTGCAAGGGGTGGAGCTGCTGCCCGCCACGTACAACACCATGATCGCCGCCACCAACCCGGTCTGGGCGGTGCTGATCGGGGCGCTGTTCTTCGGCGAGCGGCTGTCGGTGATGGGCTATGTGGGAATGGCGATCTCGCTGGGGGGTATCTTCGTGCTGACGGGGGGCGGCGGGGGCGAGGTACCCTGGCTGGGCGTGTTTTTCGCGCTGGGGGCCACGGTCATCTGGGCCTGGTACAGCGCCATCACCCGGCCCCTGAGCTCTCGCTATACCCTCCTCAGCTGGACGGGCCTGGGCTTCGTGGTGGGGCTGATGCCGTACTGGCTGTACAGCGCCCCGCAGATCGCGGCGGTGGAGTTGGCGGGCGTCCCCCCCTTGGTTTGGGCGGGCGTGGTGCTCTCGGCGGTGATGGCCAACTGCATGGCCTTCCTGGCCTGGACCCGGGCCATCCAACTGCTGGGCGCGGTGCGGATTGCGGTGTTCCAGAACCTCGTTCCGGTGATCGGCGTGACGACCAGCATCCTCTTCCTGCGCGAGCCCTTCACGATGCTGGACGTGGCGGCGGCGCTGTTGGTCCTGGTTGGCGTGGTGGTGACGCAGCGGGCCAAGTCCAGCCTGCCCGCCCTCACTCCGTCGCCGAGAGCAGGGCCACCCTAGGCCCCTCGGCCTGTGAGCGTAGCCTCTCCAGCGCCCGCTTGGTTCGCCCCGCCCCCAGCCAGCCGCCCCAGTAGCCCTCGAGCGTCCCCAGGACCCACTCCAGCGGAACTTCCCGGCGCTCCTCGCGGGGGCAGAACAGCAGATCCATGTTGGTCACCGGGCCGCCGTTTGCTCCGCCAACGGGCTGCTCGTAGGCCAGATTGACCTTGCGAAAACCCAGCCGCTGAAAGGTGGCCCGCCGCTGCGTGGGGTCGGAGCCGACCCGGTGTTCGGCCTCGAGTTCTTCCGCGCTCATCCGACCCGGCGCAACCACGTCGATAAACAGTCCGTTCACCGGCCTACCCGCCGCCCTGTCCAGCACTTCAAAGCGTGCCTGGTGTAGCCTGCGGGCAAGACCCTGGCCCCGGTGGGCGCGGTCTACCCCCATAAAGCTCGAGAAGCCGCAGTTGGCCTTGGCCATGAGGTGAAACAGCGTCCCGCCCAGCAACTCCTGGCCCTCCTCGGCTACCAGCAGGAAGTTGGAGCGCCCGCTCATCGGCCCGGCGATCATCAACCCAATCACGCTGGCCGGGATCAGCAGGTCGGCCTCGAAGTAGACCTGCCGCTGCAAGGCCCCGAATTTCTTGATGGCGGGGTCGAGCGGGTTGGTTACCTGTCGGATCGGCATGGGTGACCAAAAGTGTATGCGCTGGGCCGGAAGTCGGGGGCGACTCAACTGACAAACCTCGGCCCCTTGTGCGATCTGAATTATGTGTGTAACGTAATGGAGCCATGCATAAAGCCACCGGCACGTTCAAGGTTCAACTCGCCCCTCAGCCTGCTGACGGGTATTTCGACGGCCCAACCCTAAACCGCCTGACCATAGACAAACAGTTTCAGGGCGACCTCGAGGGCAGCAGCCAGGGCCAGATGATGAGCGCGGTCTCGAGCGTGCCGGGCTCGGCGGGCTACGTGGCTGTTGAAAAAGTAAGCGGGCGGCTCGAGGGGCGCACGGGGAGCTTCGTGCTACAGCACAGCAGCTTCATGAACCGGGGCCTGCCCGAGCAGTCGATCCGGGTGGTGCCCGACTCCGGCACCGAGGAACTGATCGGGCTGAGCGGCCGCATGACCATCCTGATTGTGGACGGGCAGCACCGCTACGAGTTTGAGTACAGCTTCACCGACTGACCGGACAGATAGCCCACGCTCCCGCCGCCCTCCCGCTCGAGCCGCCGCAGCAGCCCCCGGTTCAGGTCGCGGATTAGGAAGGGCCCCTCGTAGACCAAGGCGGTGTAGAGCTGAACCATCACCGCGCCCGCCTCGAGCCGCGTCCACACGTCGTCCACGCTGGAGATGCCCCCCACCGAGACCACTGGAACCCGGCTGTGGGCCTTTAGGTACTTGAGCACCTCGAGCGACCTCTCCCGCAGCGGCTTGCCCGAAAGCCCGCCGACCTCGTGGATGGGGGTCTTCAGGCCCTCTCGAGCCACCGTGGTGTTGGTGGCGATCAGCCCGGCCAGTTTGTAGATCTCGACCAGCCCGATGATCTGGTCGAGCTGGCCCCAGGTCAGGTCGGGGGCGATCTTGAGCACGATGGGCTTGCGCCCGTTGGCAAACTCGGTGACGGCCGCCAGCAGCTCCTCGAGCCTGTCCCGGTCCTGCAACTCGCGCAGTCCTGGCGTGTTGGGCGAGCTGACGTTGACCACGAAGTAGTCGCCCAGGTCCCACAGCCGCTCGAGGCTTTCCAGGTAGTCTCGAGGCGCATCCTGCAAAGCCACCACCTTGGACTTGCCCAGGTTGATCCCCAGCGGAACCGGGAGCCTGCCAAAGCGTTTTTGGCTCTCCTCGAGCCGCCCCGCCACCGCTTCGGCACCCTGGTTGTTGAAGCCCATGCGGTTGATGAGGGCGTCGTCGTCGGGCAGGCGGAACAGGCGGGGGCGGTCGTTGCCCGGCTGGGCCAAGGCGGTCACCGAGCCGATCTCCACCGACCCGAAGCCCATGGCCGCCCAGCTCCGCAGCGCGACCGCGTTCTTGTCGAAGCCTGCCGCCAGCCCGACGGGGTTGGGGAACTTCAGCCCGAAGGCGCTCACCTCGAGCCGCTTGTCCTCTACCCTGCAAAGCCTCGAGAGCAGCCCCAGGCTGGGCCCCCGCCGCGACAAAAACGCCAGCCCCGCCATCACGGAGTCGTGGACGGTCTCGGGGTCTTGGCTGAAGAGGTAGGGCTTGAGGAGCGAATACACGGGGTAAGTATAAGTCGAGTGCCGGGCGTGAAAGGTCCCAGGTTGCTGAGTGTCCCAGAGATGGGTTTGCGAAGGTGCCCCAAACGCCACTGCCCCCTCTGGGGTTTCCCAAACCCGTCGCGGTGCAAGTGGTCGGAGCAAATCCTTTCTCACCCTGGGCGGGGCGTAGCGAGTGGGCCCTTGATTGTGCGGTTTTGGCCTGTGACAGCGGTTCCCACCATTACGCCTCACGCAGTGATGCGCTGAAGCGGGCGTAATGTACCCTGCACATCCGAGTCTCTGCGTGCGTGGTATTCGTGGGAACCGCTGTGAGCTGAGCGGCCGATCGGGTTGTTGGGCACTCACTGCTGGGATGGGCATAAAGGGTTGCTTAATCCAGGCCGAAACATTTGCCGAGGGCGCCCTGCTTAAGCTAGCGGGCAGTGTTACGGCCTCTCTCAGGTAACGGTTTTTTCTGACATGTCGCCCGTACAGCCGTCCCTAGACTGGAACAGCTTTGGGAAAGTGAGGCTCGATGCGCTGTCTTTCATTGCTCACCGTCTCCTCGTCGCTGGCGCTGATGCTGCTATTGGGAGCCTGCTCGAGCCCCGCCTCCGCTACCAGCCCCAACCCGACGCCCTTCACCCCCAACCCCACCAGCCCCAACCCCACCGACCCCGCCGTCCCCCAGCCGCCCGTCCCGCCCCCCAACCCCGGCATGACCAACGCCGAGGCCAAGCAAGTCGCGATGGCGCTGTGGCACAACCAGGACCTCACCAAGCACCCTAAGGGAAGCTGCGCGGGCTGCCACGGGGCCGACTTCTTCGACCTGGCCCGCATCGGCTCCACCGACGCCGACCTAACCCGCCGTGCCGTCATCGACGGGGCCACCCCCGCCGAGGCTGCCGCGCTGATCCAGGCCGTCAAGGCCATGCGGACCGAGATGCGGCTGCCCGCCGCCAACGCCCGCACCTTCCGGCCCTTCCAGCCGGGCGGCGAGGTGCTGTTGAGCGGCCTAACCGACCCGCCACACCTCCGGGCGGTTAAGCGGGACATCGAGTTCGGGAGGCGGCTCGAGCGCCTTCTTCCCACCCTGATGGGCGGCAGGATAGACAGCCTCGAGAAGGCCCAAAAAGCCCGTGACGAACTACTCGACCTGGCCAGAGGAACCAACACCGCAGGGGCCAACCCCAACCGCCTCAACATCCGCAAACTGCCCACCGGCATCATCTACCCGCTGTGGTCGGCCGACTCATTCCACGGGGCTGCCGAGGGGACCTTCAACGACTGGGTGGCCGATGTGGCTCACGATGCCAAGCCCGAGCGCAAGACCGAGTGGCTGGCCCTGCAAAATGCCTACCTCGCCAACCCCTCAACCGAAAACTTCTGGAAGATGTACCACGCTGTCGCCACAGGCGGCATCACCACTACCCCACTGCTGGGAACCTGCACCATGGACGGCCTCAACCCATCGCTGGCCTGCGGGGCAGTGGACGATTTCAACCAGCACAAGTTCCTCTCGGCCCTAATCGGGCAGCACTTGATGCGCCAGGAGGCGTTGGGCCTCGAGGACGGTTTCACCCAAAATGCGCTGGCCTTCCAGTACCTCGACACCGACCCCCGTTTCGCCTTTATCAACCAGCGCAAAGACCCCGAGTTCCTACCCGCCGACATGTGGGAAATTGGCGACCGTGGGCGGGTGATGCTCGACGATAGCAGCCGGACAGGGTCCTTCCGCGAGAACCTGCGCAAGCTTGGATACCCCGAGTTTGTGCTCAACTCGATTGACCCCAACCGCACCGAAGCCCAAGAGCAACACGCCCTGCGCCTGGCCTGGTTCTGGATCGGCTTCAGCTTCGACCCCAGCTTCGCCCGAATGCACGCCTCCAACGCCACCAAGGTGGGCGAATACATGGTGGGCACGCTGATCCAGGAGCGGATGTTCATCCACAACGCCTTCGCCCAGAACATGCGGCTGGTCGCCAGGGGCTTCCTGCCCGAGGCCAACGTGCGGAGTGCCACCCGCCCCAGCCGGGTGACCCCAGTTAAGCCGGAGTTCCTGATGAACTACTCCTACTTCATCGGCTACGGGCGGGAGATTCTTGATAAGGAGTGGAGCGAGGATCGCCGGGCCGGTGTCACCTTCCCGCAGGCCCTCAAAGACGAGCAGGGCGCGATCTGGGGCCGCTTCGTCTCCAACGGCTTCCGCATGAGCCTGTACCTTCAGATGGCCGAGTGGCCCGGGCTGAGCACGGCCAGCCAGACCCACCTGCGCAGCACCTTCGTGGACACCGTCGATGCTGGCGGCAACACCCGCTACGGCACCCTGCGGGTCATCGAGCGCAGCCTCGAGCACTACAACCCTGCCACGGTCGCCCTCGAGGAAGAACTGGTCAACCAGATGCGCGACCTGGCCGGGATTCCCAGGCCGACGTACTGACAGCCGTTCCCACGACCCCGCACACCGAGGCCCGGAGGTGCGGGGTCGGTTCGTGAGAAGCGTTGTGAGGCTTCGGTGCCCGAGACTGGCCTCGACATCAAGCCAGGCCCTCACCGGTGGCCTGACCCGCCCTAGGTGGGCTCATCTTCTACTCAGTCAGCTGCCATTCATGCGGGGAGAATACAGTTGTTTTATCGGCCCCGTGCGTTGCTTGAAAATGGAGGAGGAACCTCATGAAGCGTTGGCTGCTGGTAGTCACCCTCTTGGTGCTGGCGCTGGCCCAGGCCCAGCAGAACCCCTCGAGTTCCGTCCAGGCCCTGCTGGCCCAGGCCGAGCAGTTCGCCGCCCAGGCCAGGACGCAAAACGTCCCGCGCTCGCCCGACTCCACCCTCTGGCGGCAGGCCATCCAGAAGGCCGAGGAGGCCACACGGGCCGACCCGGCCTCATCCGAGGCGTGGCGGCTGCTGGCGACCTACTACTCCGAGACCCGCTTCTGGATTCGGGCCGACGAGGCCTGGAGCCAGTACCTGCGGCGCGGCACCCCCGACGAGCGCACCAGCCAGCAGATCGCCCAGGTGCAGATGAACCTGGGCTACGCCGCCTACGGTCAGGAGAACCTCGAGGCCGCTGCCGCCCGCTTCCAGAGCGCCGCCGAGTTCGACCCCCGCAGTGCCGCGCCACTGGAGTGGCAGGGCCGCATCGCCCTCGAGCAGGGTAACGTGGGGGCCGCCCGCGCCTTCTACCAGCGGGCCAACCAGCTCCAGCCGGGTGACACCAACCGCTACTTCCTCAACCTGACCCAGAACGTGCAGTCCTACGGGCGCGAAGCCACCCGCGCCTTCCTCGAGGCCTATGACACCTACCAGGCCGGACAGCGCGAGCAGGCCCTGCAAGGCTTCGCGGAGGCCGCGCGGGCCGCCCCGCAGTGGTCGGAGGCCCAGCGCTGGGTGGGCCGACTCCAGCTCGAGCTGAACCGGCCCGCCCAGGCCCTCACCACCTGGCAGCAGCTCGCCGCCACCGCCGGCAGCACCGCCAGCGACCGCTACTTCCTGCGCTTTGCCCAGCTCGCCAACCAGAACGGCACCCCTGCCGCCCGGGCCTTTCTCGACGGAGTGAACGCCTTCGACCTCAACCGTGCCGCCGCCCTGACCTTCTTCCAGCAGGCCACTGCCGCCAGCCCCAACTTTGCCGAGGCCTGGTACTGGCTGGGGCGCAGCGCCTTCGAGACCAGGAACTACGGCCAGGCCGTAGATGCCTACTCGAGGGTCCTCCAGCTCCAGCCCGACAACCGCGAGGCCCAGTACTGGCTGGGTCAGGCCCGGAGGGCGCTGGGCCAGTAAGGGGCGGGGGAGAGGAAGCGGAGAGCGGCAAACAGCTGCCTGAGTCGGCAATGTCAAAAACCAAGAGAAAGGCCGATAGCGCGGTCGTTTACGGACTGACCTTGCAGCCGCCCTCAACCATCCGCTGCTCCAGCTTTCCGAGCCCCAAGTTCTGCACCGCAGCGCCGGCCTCGAGGTATACCCGCCCGCTGGCGAACTCGCTCACGCCGTCGTTGTTGTGGTCCACCCAGGCCCGCAAGTAGAGGTCGCCGCCGGGTCCCTCGAGGCGCACCCCGTAGCGGTAGCCGCCGTCGTAAACTGCCACCCCGCTGCGGATCAGCCTCCCGCTCTCGCCCCGCCCCTGGCACAGCGCGACTTGCACCGCGCCCAAGTCCGCGACCCCACTGCCGCTTTGGTAGTGCAGCAGCAGGCTGGTCTGGCCCAGCTCGAGCACCCGGAAATACTGCCCGCTTTCGGCGCGGGTGAGGCTGACCGTAAACACCTGCTCGGCTCCCGGGGCCAGCACCACGGACTGGGGCGAGACGCTCAGGCCCGCCGTGCTGGGTACGCCGAGCCGCGCGGGCTGGTTGCCATAGTTGCGCAGGGTGAAGCCGGCGCTGGCCTGAGTGCCCAGGTTCACTCGAGCCGAGGGCGAGACGAAGGCCCCCAGCGCCTCGCGGCGGGCTGCCCGCCCCACCGCCTGCCCCGCGTCCACCAGGCCCCCACATCCCGCGCAGGACGGGATGCTCACGGCACTGCGGCTCAGGTAGGCGCTGGCCTCGGCCCAGGTCAGGTCGGGTTTTACGGCGGCCATCAGGGCCACAATGCCGCTGACGAAGGGGGCGGCGCTCGAGGTCCCGCTGAGGGGGCGGTAGGTGAAGGCCCCGGAGGCGTCGCGGCCCGGGCTCCAGATGTTCTCGCCAGGGGCCAGCACCCGAACCGCAGGGCCGAAGTTGGAGAAGGCGGCTTTCTGGCGCTGGGCGTCGGTGGCTCCGACTGCAATGACCGTTTCGCTCCCGGCCGGGCTGTAGCGCAGGGCCTGGTCGCTGTCGTTGCCTGCCGCTGCCACCACGATCACGTTGCGCTCCCGCACCACCTCTGCGATGGCCTCGTCCATCAGTCGGTTGACGCCCAGACCGCTCAGGCTGAGGTTGATGACCTTGGCCGGGTTGGGGTTGGGTGGCGCGCCCGCCACCCTCAGGCCCGCCGCCCAGCGCAGCCCCGCGATAATGTCGGCGTCGGTCCCGCCCAGCCGACCCAGCACCCGCACCGGCAGGATGCGGGCGTTGGCGTCCACCCCGGCGATGCCCAGGCTGTTGTCGCGGCAGGCCCCGATGATGCCCGCCACCTGGGTGCCGTGGTCGTCGCCGGGGGCCGGGTAGGGGTCGGGGTCGCGGCCGTCGTTGTCACCGTTGTCGGGGTAGGAGACGAAGTCAAATCCCCCCAGCACCCGCCCACAGGCCAGGTCGGGGTGGGTCGCGGCGGGGTCGCCCGGCCGCCAGAGGAGGCCGGTATCCAGCACCGCGACCACCACCGCCCCGGAGGCCTGGGTCGGGCGCCAGGCACCGGCGAGGTTGAGCTGCTGCGCCGCCCACTGGTTGCGGGTCTGCTCGGGGTCGCCTGCCGTCTGGGCGGGGAAGCGCCAGTAGTTGGGCTCGGCGTACTCCACGTCGGGGCGCGCCCGCAGCTGATCGATCCACTCGAGGGTCGAGGCGGCCGAGACGCTTTGCGAGCCCACCTCGCTGGTGGGCATCTTTATGAGTTCGACCTGGCCCCCGTCCGCTGGCCGATCGCCCGCTTGGGTCTCGACCCCGCGCCACTTCACCAAAGCCTGGCCCTCGACGAAACCGGCCTCGAGGGTCGGGGTGGAAATCTGCCCCTGCACGCCCCGCACCTGGCGGTAGTTGACCCGGACCGCCAGGCTCTGGCGAGGCTGTAGGGTCAGATCGGGAATGGGCTCTGGCGCGTAGATCTGGCCGCCGTACCAGATGTCGAGCCCTTCGAGGCGGTAGCGGCCCTCGAGGAGGTCGGAAAGGGTTTGGCCGGGCTGGATGGTTTTGCTGGAGCCGTCGGGCCCGCTCAGCCGTAGCGCCGTGCGGGCCCCCGCGGGCAGCCCCGACACCTCCGTGTGCAGGCTCGAACCCTGCGAGCCGCTCTGCGCCTCGGGCGCCGGCGGGGCCTGAAGCCCTGTGCCGCCGCACCCCGCGAGCAGACCCGTCATTATGGCTACACCAATAACAGCACCAGCCCTCATGGCTTCCCCTTTCTCAGCCGGCTTTAGCCTAGTTTGAAGGAATTGTAGTTTTACTACATTACAACACAGTTACCACTTCAACACCCCATTTGTTACATCACAGCCGGGGATCCTGCCCCCTCATCCCGCCCAAAAATGCCTGACAAAACCGCAAACAAAGCCAAGTTCGATATATTGACAGTGTAGGGGAGACTCGAGGATCACCCCCTGTGAAGAGATGCCTTAAAACGGCGTTAAGCAAAGTTACCCGCCCCGGCTATGTGCTGCCGGGGCGCGGCCTCGAGACCACTTTTGGCCTCCAGGATGGGCTTTTGTGAGTTTACCGGGCGCCTTGGCCCCTCAGGGCCCGGCGGGTGCGAAGCGGGATAGGCTGAAGGGGCTGAGGTCGAGGGGAGCCGCGCCCGCCACGGCCCACGCCGCCATGGCCTCGCCCACCGCCGCCGAGTGCTTGAAGCCGTGCCCCGAGCAGGGCGAGGCGATCAGCACCCGCTCGCTGTCGGGGTGTCGGTCGAGGATGAAGTCGCCGTCTGGGGTTGAGGTGTAAAGGCAGGTCGCGGACTGGTGCGGCCGGCCCTTGAGCCCGAGCAAACGACCCCGGGCGTGGGCCTCGAACATCCGCTCGGCTTCTGCGTCGGCAACCGCGCGCTCGGCGTCGTCGGGGGACGTGGAGACTTGGTCCTGCTCGGTGGCGATCTTGACCCCCGACCCCACGTCGGGGAAGCCGTAGAAGTGCTGGCCGTCGTACTCGCCGTGGGTCCAGATGAAGATGGGGAAGCGCCCTGGCGCGTACTGTTCGGGCTGCTCGGCCTCGAACCAGAACAGTACCTGTCGGTAGACCCGAACCGCCCTGGTCAGCGGCTCGCCCAGCAGCTCGGCTACCCACGGCCCGGCGCTCACGATCACCCGGTCGGCGTGGTGGGTGGCGAGGTCGGTTTGTACCGTTACCCCGTCTTTTTCGGCCGCCACCCGTAACACCCTCTCCCCGGTGCGCACGGCGGCCCCCAGCCCTATTGCCTGCTCGAGCTGCACCTCCACGCAGCGCTCGGGGTAGACCAGCCCGGCCCCCGGCTCCCAGTAACCGCGCTCCTCATCGCGCAGGCCCAGCTGGGGAAAGCGCTCGGCGATCTGGGCCGTATCCAACAACTCGTGCTCGATCCCGAAGGCCCGGGCGGCCCGGATGGTACGGTTGAGGAACTCGGGCTTGGAGTGGTGGGTGGCCTTGCCGGTCTTGCCGCTCAGGATCAAACCCCCGCAGGCCAGGAAAAGCTCCCGGCCGCTGATCGCCTCGAGTTCGCGCCAAATCTGGTGCGAACGCAGCACGAAGGGCACGTACGCCTCCCCCTCCCCGATGGCCTGCCGGGTAATGCGGGTCTCGCCGTGGCTGGAGCCGTACACGTGCGGCGGGCGAAAGCGGTCAACCCCGACCGCCTTGGCGCCCCGCCGGGCCAGCTGATACAGTGCCGCACTCCCCATCGCGCCCAGCCCCACCACCAGTACGTCGGCGTTCATGGGTAGATGATACGGTTTTTGCTATCCAAGGTCGGCGGGTGAGGGGTCAAGGCTGCGGGTGGTCGGCCGCGTCGCAGCGTTCGACTTTTCAAACCCCCCCTCTGCCGTCAGCCGCGAACGAAACGATGCCCGTAACTCCAAGTTTCGCCTCGTTATGGACCGCCCCAACGCCCCCCTGGCCCTGTATCTTCGGGGAGTATGACCGCGTTTATCAAAGCCTGGGCCTATGCAGCCGGTGGGCGCGACCTGCGAATCGACTTTCTGCGCGGGTTTTGCCTGCTGGTCATGATGATCGACCACATGGAGGGCCAGTCCTACCTTTACGCCCTGACCGGCAAGGGGAACTTCTACCTCAGCGCTGCCGAGGGCTTTTATCTGATCTCGGGGCTGACGCTGGGGCTGGTGGTGGCCAGGGCGGGCCTGATCCAGGCCGTAGGGCGCACCCTCTCGAGGGCCCTGGTGATCTACCGCACCGCCGTGCTGATGGCCTTCGGGTTCGCGCTGGTAAGCCACCTGGGCTATAGCGTCTGGGCCGATAAGTGGGAAGGCCGCGTCCTGGGTGAATATGTGCCCCAGGTCCTGACCCTGGGCACCGGCTTTAGCGGCTCGCAAATACTGTCGCTGTACGTGCTGTTCATGCTGCTGGCCCCGCTGGCGCTGTGGTTCTTGTACCAGCGCAAGCCCTGGCACGTGCTGGGGGCCTCGGCGGCCCTATACATCCTGGCCCAGTTCAACCCCGGGGCGGTCAACCCCATGATCCAGAGCTTGTTCCTGCCCGCTAGCTGGCAGTTGCTATTCTTCTTCGGGCTGACCATCGGCTTTAACTTCGTGGCCCTGAGCCGGTGGTGGGCCGGGCGTCCGCTGCTGCGCGGGGTGCTGGGGGCCGCCGTGGTGGGGCTGGCCACCGCCTTGCTGGTTGGCTTCGTGCTGGGCCACAAGCTCTACCCCGGCCTGAGCCTGGGCGAAGAGAACCAGTTCGTGCTCACCCCGCTGCGGCTGGCCCTCAGCGCCCTCTTCATCCAGGCCTTCTTTCTGCTGACGACCTGGCTGTGGCGGCCCCTCAGCGCGGCACTGGGCTGGCTGCTGATTCCGCTGGGCTCGGCCTCGCTGTGGACTTTCGTGGGCCACATGGTGGTGATCGCGGTGCTGTGGAACGTGGACTTGCTGCCCCAGGCGCTGTTCGACCAGAACCCGGTGCTGGCGGGGACCCTCGAGCAGGCCCTGGGCATCCTGGCCATCTGGGTCTCGATCACCGCCTACCGCCGGGTGCGGCTGATGCTGGGCGCGCCGAAGGTCCAGGCCAGGCAGGTCACAGCGGAGCCCTGAAGGCCCGCGCTCACGGCTCCAGAATCACCTTGCCGGTATTTTTGCGGCTGTGGATGAACTCGAAGGCCTGGCGGGCCTGCTCGAGTTTGAACCGCTCACCCACCACCGGCTTGACTTGGCCTGAGGCCAACAGGGGGGCCAGGAACTGGCTGGCCTCTTGCATCAGGGCGCTGTCCTGGGTGAAGGGGGTCAGCCAGACCCCGATCACGCTCTGGTTGCCCTTCATCAGCGCAACCGGGTGCATTTGGGCCATCTCGCGCGAGGCCGAGCCGATCACCAGCAGGCGGCCCCGGTAGGCCAGCATCCGCAGGCTCTGGGCGAACTGTGGCCCGCCCACCACCTCGGTGATGATGTCCGCGCCCCTGCCATCGGTAGCCTTTTTAATCTCGTCCACCAGGTCGTCGCGGGTGTTGAGCAGGGTCAGGTCGGCCCCCAGGCTGCGGCACAGCTCGAGCTTCTCCTCGCTGCTGGCCAGCGCGATCACCCGCAGCCCCAGGGCCTTGGCGGTCTGGATCGAGGCCGTCCCCAAGGCCCCGGCGGCGGCCTGCACCACCACCCACTCGCCCGCCTGGGCGCGGGCCTGGGTCACCAGGGCGAAGTAGGCGGTGTAGTAGGAGACCGGCACCGCGGCGGCCTCGGCCGCGCTGAGGTTGGGCGGGACGGGCAGCACCGACCTGGCGCTCACGGTGGCGTACTCGGCGAAGGCCCCGCTGCCGCCCAGCGCCGCCACCAGCTGGCCTTTTTCCAGCCCGCGAACTTCCGAGCCGACCTCCTCCACCAGGCCCGCGAACTCCATGCCGGGGATCATGGGAACCCTGGTGCGGGTCAGGTACTCCCCCGCCACGTAGAGCACGTCGGCGAAGTTGATCCCCACCGCCTTGACCCGAAGCAGCACCTCGTGCGGCTTGGGGCTGGGCTTGGGCAGGTCGGTAAGCTCGAGAACCTCGGGGCCGCCGGTGCGCTGGACTTGGATGGCTTTCACGCCTCAAGCATATTGGGTATGGCGGGCGGGGAAAAGCGGCAAGGTCGGGAATGGCCGATGGGCCGGCCCTGCGCCGCCCGGGCCGAACCGTGACCCCGTGCTTTGCTGTCGGCGGATGCGCCGTTAAACTTAGGGCAATGGCGAAATCGGCGACGCAGTACCGCTGCACCGAGTGCAGCTATAAATCGGTGAAGGAACTGGGGCGCTGCCCCAACTGCGGGGCCTGGGGCAGCTTCAAGGAGGAGGTCGGCGAGGTCAGGGCGGCCGCCACGGGCGGGCTGCGCGCCCAGGCCAGGGTGCGGCCCGACCCGGGGGCCATCACCCGGCTGGCCGACGTGAACCCCGGCGCCGAGGAGCGCTTTACCAGCCGCATCGCCGAGCTGGACCGGGTGCTGGGCGGGGGCTTTGTGCCGGGGGAGGTGCTGCTGCTGGGCGGTGAGCCGGGGGTGGGCAAGAGCACCATCCTGCTCCAGGTGTCCAACCACATGCTGGCTTCGGGGCGTCGGGTGGTCTACCTGGCAGGCGAGGAGTCGCCGGGGCAGATTCGGCTGCGGGCCGAGCGGCTGGGGGTAGGGGGCAACCTCGAGCTGCTGCGCGAGACCACCCTCGAGACCATCCTGGCGACCCTCGAGGCCTCCCCGCCGGACTTCCTGATCGTGGACTCGATCCAGACCCTCGAGACCACCTCGGCCCCCGGCTCGCTGGTGGCGGTGCGCGACTCCACGGCGGCCCTGACCAAGTTCGCCAAGAACCACCGGGTGACCACGGTGCTGGTGGGGCACGTCACCAAGGAGGGGGTGGTGGCCGGGCCGAAGGTGATCGAGCACGTGGTGGACGCCACCCTCTACCTCGAGACCGCCGGAAACTTCCGGGTGCTGCGCAGCACCAAGAACCGCTTCGGGCCGGTGGGCGAGATGGGGGTCTTCAGCATGGTCAACGAGGGCATGGAGGAGGTGCCCAACCCCTCAGCGGCTTTCCTGGCCGAGCGGCCGGCGGGGGCCCCCGGGTCGGTGGTGGCCCTGACCCTCTCGGGCGAGCGAGCGCTGGCCCTGGAGGTGCAGGCCCTGGCCGCCAAGACCCCCTTCCCTGCGCCTCGCCGGGTCGCGCAGGGGCTGGACAGCCGCCGGGTGGATGTGGTGCTGGCGGTGCTCGAGCGCCGCCTGGGCCTTAGCCTGGGGACCCTGGACATCTACGTGAACCTGGCGGGCGGTCTACGGGTCTTCGACCCCGGTCTGGACCTGGCGGTGGGGCTGGCGGTCTACTCGGCGGTGGTGGGGAAACCGCTGCCGGAGGGGCTGGCGGTGGTGGGCGAGGTCGGGCTGGCGGGGGAATTGCGCAGCGTGGAAGGGCTGGAACGGCGTTTGCGGGAGGGGAAAAGGGCCGGATTTACTCAATTGGCACACCCTCCGCTGTATAAAAGCTTAGAATCAGCGGTAGGGAAATACCTATGATCGCGGTGCGATGGCTCTTATACCTGATTTTTGCTTATCTCGGCTACCTGCTGGGCGTGGTGCTCGAGCAGTCCCAGGCCATTTCTTCCAACACCCTCCCGGTCATTGGCTCGACCAACCGGCTGTTCCTGGCCATCTTTGGGGTGCTGGTGGGGGCGCTTCTGATTCCCCGGCTGCTGCCCTGGCTGCAGACGCAGTGGGATCGCGGACAGGTCTTCATGCGGAAGCTGCCCCCGGAGATCGGGGTGGCGGTGACGGTGGCCTCGGGCATCGGGCTGTTGTTGGCGGTGCTGCTGACCAACCTGCTCTCGCAGATCGAGGGCTTCTCGGCCTGGCACTCCATCGTGATCGCGCTGGTGCTGATCCTCTCGCTCTCGGCCTTCGCTGTCGCCAACCGCGACTACTTCCGCCCTGTCCGTCCGACCCCCGCCCCCAGCAAGCCGCGCGGCGGAAAGGTTCTCGACACCTCAGTGCTGATCGACGGGCGCATCGGCGAGATTGCCGAGATGGGCTTCCTGGACGGGCCGCTCTTCGTGCCCCGGCAGGTCTTGCGCGAGTTGCAGCTCTTCTCCGACTCCTCCGACGCGCAGAAGCGCGGCAAGGGGCGTCGCGGGCTGGACACCCTCGAGAAGCTCAAGCTGGGGGTGGGCCTCGAGGTGCTCGACTCCGTGGAGACCGACGACCCCGTGGACGACCAGATCCTGGCGGAAGCCAAGTCCATCGGGGCCTCCCTGGTCACCAACGACCATGCCCTGGCCCAACTCTCCCGCATCTATGGGGTCAAGACCCTCTCGGTGCAGGCCCTCGCGGCGGCGCTGCGTGCCCCCCTGCAGCAGGGCGACCAGCTCTCCATCACCATCGTCAAGGAGGGCAAGGAGCCGGGGCAGGGGGTGGGCTACCTCGAGGACGGTACCATGGTGGTCGTCGACGACGCCCTCCCCTTCAAGGGCAAGGAGGTCAGCGTGACCATCACCCAGGCCATCCAGACCCAGGTCGGGCGGCTGATGTTCGGGCGGCTGCTGGCCCAGGAGTCGAGGAAGAGCTAGGCAACAGGCGGTTGGGCTCGGGCCGGCAGTCGGCCGGCCCGAGCGTCGTGCCCAATTGCTTACCGGCGAATCTCAACCTGGCCGACCCCGCCGCTCACGCGCAGGTCAACGCGGTTGGGGGCGGTGTCGTAGCCCGGGGTCTGGTAGGTGTTGTCGTCGATGCGGGTCAGGCCAGAGGGAAGTTCGAGCCCACCCAGACCCCGGCTGACCTGGATGCGGGCCTCGAGGCCGTCCGGCAGGTCGACGCGGATCTGGCCCACACCGCCCTGTAGGTTGGCACTGTAAGACCCTTGGGCGGGCAGTTCGAGCCGCAGGGAGCCGACTCCAGACTGGACCTGCAGGCGCTCGAGGCGCAGCCCGCTCAGGTTCAACTCGCTCTCGCCCACCCCGCTCTGGAGGTTGATCGAGAGTAGCGGAACCGGCGAAAGGGCCAATTCCCAGCCCCGGTTTCCCCGGAAACTGCCGCCGCTTACGTTGCCCTCCGAGCGCAGGTTGACCACGCTAAGATCGCCCTCGGTGCGGGTGCTGGGCTCCAGACGCTCCCCCGGCAGCAACCGGGCGGTGCCGGAGACCAACAGCTCGGCCGAGCCGCTGCTGGTCAGCTCGAGCTTGGTCACCCCGGTGCGGAGATTGATCTCGGCTCTGGGGGTGCCCTGAAGCGGGATGGAGATTTTAAGCTCGCTCCCTGCCGCCCCCGGGCGGGCGTTCCAGCCGATCAGCGCGACGGCCCCCAGCACCGCCACACCGGCGATCACCGGCAGGCGCAGGGGGTTGTCGCGCAGTAGGTAATTCAGCCCCAGAACGATCAAAATCAGCGGCCAGAGCTGCCAAAGGGTGGCCAGCCAGTCCCAGCTAAACCACCCGAAATTGCCGAACAGCCAGAACACTCCCACCGCGATCAGCACAACCCCCCAGAACAGCCCGTCGCCTCTGGGGATTTTGGATTGATTGGAGTTTTGGGTCATGGGAACCTCCAGGTAGGGAAGAGGGAGCAGGCGTAAGACAGGTGAGGGGTGAGGGCAAAGGACAACGCACCTCGCTGCGTCTGCCCTCAGCTATCCGCCGGCCTTTTCGCCGCCGCTTCCCGGCTCGTCTTTAGCCTTGTACTGGTCGCCGTACGTGGTCGGGGGAACCGAGCTGCCGGTGCCGGTGGGCTGGGGCGGCAGGGGCGGGCGCGGGCGGTTTTTCATCAGCAAATACGCCCCGCCCGCCACCAGGGCCAGCGGGAGTAGGAAGCCCAGCAGCGACTGCATGCCGTCGTTGGTGAGCAGGGCCAGCACCAGGCAGGCCGCCGCCGGGAAGACTGCCCAGCTCTGCCCGACCAGCCAGACCGCGGCGAAGGTCGCGGCCAGGCCTACGAAGAACAGCCAGCCGCCGCCCCCATTCGAGCCCTCGGTGCCCGCTACCAGGCCCAGGGTGAGCAAGGTACCCGCGGGGATCAGCGCCCACCAGTAGTCGCGGCGCATAAGGTAGACCGCCAGAAAGCCCAGCCCGATGGCCCCCAGGAAGACCCCGCCGCCCCAGTTGTCGCCGAACAGCGGCTCGAAGAGGATCAGGGTGCCCAGGCCCAGCAGGGTGAAGCCGGGGATGAAGGGCCACCACTGCCCCTGATTGGCCCGCTGGTAGGCCAGAAAGCCTGCCCCCGCTGCGATAAACAAGGCCCCCCAAATCCAGCCGGCCAGGTTGAGGCCGAGGTTTTGCAATAGGAACAGCACCCCCAGCCCCAGCAAACCCCAGCCCCACAGTTGCGTGTTTCGGTTCATACCACCCTCCTCGAGCTCCACGGTACGTCATGGGCGGGGAGTCGACCATTGACTTTAGTCATACCTCGAGCGCCGAATGCCGACTGCCAACCCCGCACGGCCAAAGTCTCCCCCGCAATCATTACAGGTCGATTACAGGGTTGCCTCGGTCGTTCGGCTGACCTGGGGCGCTCTGGGTAGAACCTGCCGCACCACCGGGTAGCCCGGCGGGCTTTGAGGTTTTCTCGCCGCCGCCAAGCTCCCCCAGAGCAGCGCGCCGCCAGCGGGGGGTGCGGAGCCTCATTCGCTTGACCGGGCTCACTGGGGGGACTTACCAGCCGCACTCTTTCCCGCTCTCGCCCGCTCCCTTTCGCGTTTCCCACCCTTAACCTCCCTCGCGGTGGCAGGTAATGTACTCCCTACGGCGGTTTTTGCTGTAGGGAGTATGCGTGGGAACCGCTCTTAGCCCCGCTCCGGTCTCCCAGCCCCCAAACCCGGTGTACTTATTGCACTCCAAAACCTGCCCCACTGGGTAAACAAACCTCGAGAGGACCGTATAATGCACAGCGGCAGAATTAAGGAGAGCGAACCGTGAATCTACACGAATACCAAGCCAAGGACATCCTGGCCCGCTACGGGATTCCCGTGCCTCCGGGCAAGGTCGCCTACACCCCCGACGAGGCCAAGCAGATCGCCAGCGAGTACGGCGACCTGGTGGTGATAAAGGCCCAGGTTCACACCGGCGGGCGCGGTAAGGCGGGCGGGGTCAAGCTGGCCCGGAGCCCCGAGGAGGCCAGAGAGAAGGCCGGTCAGATTTTGGGCCTGGACATCAAGGGCTTCATCACCAAGAAGGTGCTGGTGGCCAAGGGGATCAACATCGCCAAGGAGTACTACGCTGGGATGATCCTCGACCGGGTGACCCAGCGGGTGGTGCTGATGCTCTCCAAGGAAGGCGGCGTGGACATCGAGGAGGTGGCCGCTACCCGCCCCTACGCCCTCATCAAATACCCCATCAACCCCGCCACCGGCCTGCGTCCCTTCGAGGCCAGGGAGCTGGTCAAGCGGGCTGGGATGGAGGGTAACCTCAACAAGCTGGCCGACCTGCTGGTGAAACTCTACCAGGCCTACGTCGGCATTGACGCCTCCACCGCCGAAATCAACCCGCTGGTCATCACCGATACCGGCGAGGTGGTTGCCGCCGACGCCAAGATCGTGCTCGACGACAACGCGCTCTACCGCCACCCCGACCTCACGCCGCTGCGGGAGTTCGAGGCCGAGCACCCGCTCGAGGTTGAGGCCTCCAACTACGGCTTCAGCTACGTCAAACTCGACGGCTCGGTGGGTGTGATCGGCAACGGCGCGGGCCTGGTGATGTACACCCTCGACCTGGTGCAGCGCACCGGAGGCAAGGCCGCCAACTTCCTCGACATTGGCGGAGGAGCCAAGGCCGACATTGTGTACAACGCGGTCAAGGTGGTGATGAAAGACCCCGACGTGAAGGGCCTGTTCATCAACATCTTTGGCGGCATCACGAGGGCCGACGAGGTGGCCAAGGGCGTGATCCGGGCCATCGAGGACGGTATCCTCACCAAGCCGGTGGCCATGCGCGTGGCCGGCACCGCCGAGGAGGAAGCCAAGGCGCTCCTCAAGGGCCGCCCGGTCTACATGTACCCCACCTCGGTGGAAGCGGCTAAGGCCGTCATCGAGATGACCAAGAACTGAGGGCTTAGGGTTTGGGACTTAGGGCTTAGATTTCCGTTGTTCCCTGTTCCCCTCCTTGTTCCTTGTTCCCCAAACCGGAGGTTTGAGTGAGCATCCTAGTCAATAAAGATACCAACGTAATCGTCCAGGGCATCACCGGGCGCGAAGGGGCCTTCCACGCCGAGGCCATGATGAAGGCCGGAACCAAGGTGGTGGCGGGCGTGACCCCTGGCAAGGGCGGCCAGACCACCCTGGGCGTGCAGGTCTATGACACCGTGAAGGAGGCGGCGGTGCACCACCACATCGACGCCTCGATCATCTTTGTGCCCGCAGGCGGGGCCGCCGACGCCGCGCTCGAGGCCGCCCACGCCGGGGTTCCCCTGGTGGTGCTCATCACCGAGGGCATCCCCACCATGGACATGGTGAAGGCCGTGGCCGAGATCAAGAGCCTGGGCAACGTGCGCCTGATCGGCGGCAACTGCCCCGGCCTGATCACCCCCGAGGAGTGCAAGCTGGGCATCATGCCCGCCAGCGTGTTCAAGAAGGGCCGCGTCGGCCTCATTTCCCGCTCCGGCACCGTCACCTACGAAACCGCCAAGGCCCTCTCCGACGCTGGCTACGGCATCTCGACCTGCATCGGCATCGGTGGCGACCCCATCATCGGCACCACCTTCAAAGACCTGCTGCCGATGTTCAACGACGACCCCGAGACCCACGCCGTGGTGGTCTGCGGCGAGATCGGTGGCTCCGATGAGGAGGACGCCGCCGCCTACGTCAAGGAGTACATGAGCAAGCCGGTGGTGGGCTTCATCGGCGGGCGCAGTGCGCCCAAGGGCAAGAAGATGGGCCACGCGGGTGCGATCATCAGCGGCAACGTGGGCACACCCGAGAGCAAGCTGGCCGCCTTCGCCGACGCCGAAGTGCCGGTGGCCGACACCATCGACGAGATCGTGGAGTACGTGCGGGCCAAGCTGGGGTAGAAATCTAGAAGTTAACAAAGCGCTCGAGTTGAAATAGCTCGAGCGCTTTTCCTGAAAAGTTGCGCCATAGTGAGATTGCAGGACTTCAGCACAGCCTCATCAGCGAGCGGCTTGTGGGCGCAATTGCCCGATCTATCGGTGAGTGCGGATGCTGCAATTCCACGGAGATACTAAATCACTCTGGTGCTCTTTCAGTCTCGAAAACTTATCCAACAGGGTTCGGGTCGCCCACCACATTTGGTCTTGACAGCCTTTCCCACGAATGGCCCGCACATAGAGGCTCGGATGTGCGGGTTAGGGGTACAGTACGCCCGCTGTAACGAGCTCTTCAGGGCATCACCGGGTGAGGCGTAATGGTGGGAACTGCTTATGTGGGAACAGTTTCCAGAGTTCCAAATCCAGCCACGTTAAGCTGCCTTATGAAAGCATGTATACCAAAGCGCTACTTCACTTCAGACGCTTCGTTTGAGCTGGAGGCTTCATCGAGCCCGCCCCGGCCCTACCGTACCTTGATGGGCTTCTCGCCTTCGGGGAAGGCGTAGCGCAGGCGCATCAGGAGGTCCTGGGGGTAGTTGCCAAAGCGCCGCCCGAAGAGGTTGATGCCGCCCACGTGGCGGGCCTCGGGCTTAATGCCCAGGCGCACCTCGATGTGGTTGGCGGCCTCGAGCTTGAGGTCGCGCACCCTTATCTTGGAGAGCGGCTCGCCGTCGATGAAGGAGCCCTCCCCGTTGACCCGCCAGCGCTTGAGCACCCCGTACTGGGTCTGGTCGTCGGGCCACCAGGCTGGGGTCAGGTTGCCCTTGGCGCCGCCGAAGTCGCCGGGGGAAGTCCAGGTGCCGATCTCCACCCCGTTGATCCACAAGGTGATGTCGGAGGGCCAGTCGGGGTCGTACTGGGGGGCCTCGGAGCACAGCTCGGCGGAGAACTCGAGTTCGGTCGTCCGGGCCCCCCTGGGGACGTTGTTGGGGAAGGCGTACTCCACGTAGCCCCGCCCAAACCACAGGAGTTGGGCGTAGACGTGCTCGGGCTCGTAGAAGCTGCGCACGTCGTCGAGCATCCCGATGAACTTGCCTTCCGAGGCCAGCCCGCAGGTCGGCCAGACCTCGCAGCGCTGGTAGTTGCCGATGGGCATGGAGATTTCCACCACCTCCTGGTCGGCCTCCACCGCCACACCGGGCAGCTTGACCAGGATCTCGTCGTAGCGCTTGGCCACGATCTTCTGCGAGCCGCGGGTGCCCGGCACGTACTGCACCACCAGGAGCCCGGCCTCCTCGAGCATCTTGAGGTTGGTGCTCACGGTGGAGTGGGCCATGTTGAGGGCCTCGGCCAGCTCCGAGACGTTCATGCCCTCGTGCGAGAGCAGGCTGAAGATCAGCATCCGACTGTCGGAGTCCAGGGCCCGCAGCACTGCTTGGGCGCGCTCCCCTTCCACGACCAGACGGCGATTCCCCGACGTGGGCATTAGGCCTTTCCTCTCATTCGTTTCGATTTTACTTGAAATATCGAAACAATCAACCTGCCGGGTGCCACTGATTCGCAAACGTCTGTGTGGGAGAAACATTTATTTCGTAAATATTTGACACATTTCACATTTCACGGTAATATTTCGCTGAAAGTCAACCTATAGCCCGCCCATCTCCGGCAACCGCTGCCCCAGGAGGCTTGATGTTCTATTCCCTTCATCCCAACCCCCTGCTCGAGCGTCCCCGCTGGCGTAGCCTCGAGGGCACTTGGCAGCTCTCCTTCGACGAGGCGGAGCACCCCGGCCAGGTGTCCTTCGACCGCGAGGTGCAGGTGCCCTATGCGCCGGAGAGCGTTCGCAGTGGGCTCCACGAGCAGGGCTACCGCCGGGTGGTGTGGTATCGGCGCAACATTCCCCTCGAGGCGACCGAGTTGGGCGGGCGGGTGCTGTTGCACTTCGAGGCCGTGGACTACTCCGCCAAGGTCTGGGCCAACGGCCAGTTGGTGGTCAGCCACCAGGGCGGTCACACCCCCTTCTGGGCCGACGTGACCGAAGCCATCAACGGCGACAGCGTGCTCGAGGTGATCGTGCGGGCCGAGGACGACCCCCACGACCTGCACAAGCCCAGGGGCAAGCAGGACTGGCGGCCCCGCCCGCACTCGATCTGGTATCCCCGCACCACCGGTATCTGGCAGACGGTGTGGCTCGAGAGCGTGCCCGCCACCCGCGTCGGGGGCCTGCGCTGGACGCCCGACCTGGACAAGTGGGCCGTCCAGGTAGAGGCCGAGGTGGCGGGGGAGCGGCGGGATGGCTTGCAGCTCGAGGTGCGGCTGAGCCTGGCCGGGCGCACCGTGGCCCTGGACCGCTACGCTGTGCAGGAGGGGCGGGTCTCGCGCCAGATCGCCCTGAGCGACCCCGGCATTGACGACGCCCGCGACGACTGGCTCTGGAGCCCCGAGCACCCGCAGCTGATCGAGGCCGAGCTGCGGCTGCTGGCGGGCGAGGAGGTCCTGGATACCGTGCGGAGCTACACCGCGCTGCGATCGGTGGCGGCGGCGGAGCGGCACTTCTGGCTCAACGGTCGGCCCTATTACTTGCGGCTGGCCCTGGATCAGGGCTACTGGCCCGAGGGGCTGATGACCGCCAGCGACGCCGAACTGCGCCGCGAGGTGGAGTCGGCCAAGGGTCTGGGCTTTAACGGGGTGCGCAAGCACCAGAAGCTCGAGAGCCGGCGCTGGCTGTACTGGTGCGACGTGCTGGGCCTGCTGGTCTGGGACGAGATGCCCAGCTGTTACAGCTTCTCCCCGACCGCCATCGCCCGGCTGACCCAGGAGTGGATTGAGGTAATGCGGCGCGACCATTCCCACCCCTGTGTGGTGGCCTGGGTGCCCTTCAACGAGAGCTGGGGCGTGCCCGACCTGCCCCGCAACCCCGCCCAGCGCGAGTACCTGCGCGGCCTCTATCACCTCACCAAGGCCCTCGACCCCAGCCGGGTGGTCAGCGCCAACGACGGCTGGGAGCAGCCCTGCTCCGACCTCCTAACCATCCACGACTACAACCCAAGGCCCGAGCACCTGCTGGGTCGCTACGGCACCCCCGAGGCCATCGCCCACAGCCTGGGCCAGGTGCGCCCCGGCGGGCGCTCCTTAACCCTGGGAGGCTTCGCCTGGGGCGAGCAGCCCGCCCTGCTGAGCGAGTTCGGCGGCATCGCATTCTCGAGCTCTCCCGGCGATGGCTGGGGCTACAGCCGGGCCAGCGACAGCCAGGACTTCCTCGAGCACTACGCCGCGCTGCTGGGGGCGGTTCATCAGAGCACCGGTCTGGCGGGATTCTGCTACACCCAGCTCGCCGACACCTTCCAGGAGAAGAACGGCCTGCTCTACGCCGACCGCACCCCCAAGGCCGACCTCTCTAAACTGGCCGAGGCCACCCGAGGCCCGCGCCAGTCCACCCACATCAGCAACCCGCTCGGCTACAGCCGGCGGTGGCTGGAAAAACAGCAACCCAAGATCGAGGAGGGCGTATGAACCAATACATGAAGTTCGGCCTGGCAGCACTCTTGGTGGTCGGCGCGGGCGGCGCGCTGGCCCAGGGCTACAGCGGCCCCAGGGTGGAGATCACCTACCTGCACGGCTTCACCGGCCCCGATCGTCCGGTGATGGAGGAGATGGTCAAGCGCTTCAACGACGCCAACCCCAACATCGTGGTCAAGGCCACCGCCCAGCCCTGGGGCACCACCTGGAACCAGCTCGAGCCCCTGGTGGCCTCGGGCCGGGCCCCCGACGTAGTGGTGGTCAACGAGGACCAGATCACCCGCTTCATCGCGCGCGGTGCCCTCACCCCCATCGGCCCGGCCACTTTCAGGAACGCGGGCATTGACACCCGGCGCTTCTTCACCCCGTTGTTCCAGACCTCCGACTACAAGGGCCTCTCCTACGGGGTGCCGATCTCGGCGGTGGCCTACGTGATGTTCTACAACAAAGACCTGATGAAGAAGGCCGGGGTGGCCAAGGTGCCCACCACCCGCGCCGAACTGCTGGCCGCCGCCCAGGCCTGCACCACCGACAAGGCCGGCAAGAAGGCCACTGAGGCCGGCTTTGACGGCAAGAACCTCGAGACCTGGGGCATCAGCCTGTACAACAACTGGGTGGGTGCCCGCATGGCCTACTCGGCCATCCTCCAGAACGGTGGCAGCCTGGTGGATCGGCAGCTCAACGCCTCATTCAACAGCCCCGAGGCCGTCGAGGCGGTGCAGTTCCTGGTTGACCTGGTGGCCAAGCACAACGTGGCCCGCCCCAACTCCACC
The DNA here is from genome assembly GCA_033762915.1 of Meiothermus sp. Lineage (GTDB taxonomy): Bacteria > Deinococcota > Deinococci > Deinococcales > Thermaceae > Meiothermus. The sequence goes on from JANRLD010000002.1 coordinate 40,546, forward strand.
GAGGAGGCCGAGCTGGCCGCCTTCAGCCAGGGCAAGGTCTGCTTCTTCCCCTCTGGCCAGTGGTACCTCGACCGCTTCGAGAAGACCCCCAACTTCAGCTTCGGGGTATCCTTCGTGCCGCGCGTCGGCTCCAAGAAGGACGCCACCTGGGGCGGCTCCTCGCACCTGACCCTGCCCCGCCAGCGCCCCAACTACGACCCCAACAAGCGGGCCGCCGCGCTGGCCTTCATGAACTTCATGTCCTCCGCCGCCCAGAACCTGACCTGGACCTCAACCGGCAGCCTCCCCACTGTGCGGGCCGTGGCCAGCGACAAGAAGTTTGAGACCCAGCCCATCGCAGGCATCTTCGACAAGCTCGACAGCATCTACGCCACCTCTGGCTTCCCCTGGGGCGGCCAGGTGCTCGGGCCGTTCGACGGGGCCTGGGAGCGGGCCTACCTGGGCAAGCAACCGGTCAAGCAGGCCCTGGATCAGGGCGTGGACGAGGCCAACAAGCAGATTGCCCAGGCCCGCCCGAACTTCCGCTAGTAAGCCCCGTGTGGTCTGGGGACGCTTCCTCCGGCCCACACGTCCAGAGCCTCTGCCGCCTCCTCCTGGCAGGGGCTCTGCCCCTTAGCCCCTCGAGCGTCCCCGCTCCTCGGAGGTCAGCATGAGCCCGGCCACCAGGCCGAACCAACGGCGGGGGAGTCTCCTCGCGCTCAACGAGTCGAACCCGCTGATCCCCTACCTCTTCCTGCTGCCGCACGCGGTTTTCTTCCTGGTCTTCGTGATCTATCCGGTCGGTTACGGGCTGTACATCAGCCTGCACCGCTGGAATCTGCTGGAAGGCCAGCAGGAGTTTGTGGGCCTGCTGTTCTACCGCAACCTCTTCGACCCCTCCACCCCGCAGTACAGCTTCTTCTGGAAGACCCTGCTCAACACCGCCTTCTTCACGGCCGTGAGTACCCCGCTCTTGGTGGGGGCAGCGCTGGGGCTGGCGATCCTGCTGTACCGGCCGATCTTCGCCCGGGCGGTATTCCGGGCCATCTTCTTCATGCCAGGGATCCTCTCGGTGGCGGTGATGGGCATCCTCTGGCGCTGGATGTTCGACAACCAGAGCGGACTGGTCAACGTGATCCGGGAGCAGTACTTCGACCTGCCGGTGATCCAGTTTCTAACCACCGAGTGGTGGGCCTGGGTGCCGATCATCGTGGGCACGGTCTGGTGGACCATCGGCTTCAATATGACGCTTTACCTGGCCGCGCTGGGCGGGATCTCGCCCACGCTCTACGAGGCCGCCGAGATTGATGGGGCCGGCCCTTGGGCGCGGTTCCGCTTTATCACCTGGCCGCTGCTGTCGCCCACCACCCTCTTTATCACCGTGACTACGGTGCTGGCGAGTTTCCAGCTGTTCGGGCAGTCGCTGGTGATTACCAACGGCGGCCCGGTGCGGAGCACCCAGAGCGTGATCCAGTACATCACAGAGGAGGCCTTCGGGAACAACCAGCTGGCCAGCGCCAGCGCGATGGCCTTTGTGTTCGGGCTGCTGATGCTGGTCTTCACGGCGATCCAGTTCCGGCTGATGGTGCGCGACATGAACGCGGAGGGGAGGTAGCATGGCCGCCCTGCCCAACTCCCCTCGAGGCTCCCGGTCCCAGGCGCGCTGGCGGCGGGTGCGCGATGTGCCGCGGTTCGTGCTGCTGGTGGTGCTGGCCATCATCTTCTTGGCGCCGCTGTACTGGATGCTGACCACGTCCTTCAAGCCGGAGGCGGAGACCATCTCGATACCCGTGCAGTGGGTGCCGGCCAACCCGACGCTGGAGAACTATGCCGAGATCGTCAACTCGCCGGACGGGAGGCTGCTGCGCTGGACCTGGAACTCGGTCTTCACGGCGGCGGCCTTCACCCTCGCGACGCTGGCGCTGTGCGTGCTGGCGGCCTACCCGCTGGCGCGGATGAGGTTCCGGGGGCGCGAGCTGTGGTTCTGGTTCATCCTGAGCAGCATGATGGTGCCGGGGATTGTGACGCTGATTCCGAGCTACATCATGATGCTCAACCTCAACTGGATCGACACCTACCACGCGCTGATCTGGCCGGGGGTGGCGAACGCGTTCGGGGTGTTCTTGCTGCGGCAGTTTTTCCTGGGGATACCGCGGGAGCTGCAGGAGGCTGCCCGGATGGACGGGGCGAACAGCCTGCAGGTGCTGCGGCACGTGATCCTGCCCTTGTCGGTGCCGGTGCTGGTGACGCTGGGGGTGTTCAGTTTCATGGGCTCGTGGAACAACTACGTGTGGCCGCTGTACGTGGCGACGTCACCGGATATGCAGACGCTGCCGGTGGGGATCACGAGCTTCTCGCAGCGGTACGTGACGGAGTACGGGAAGCTAATGGCGGGGACGGCGCTGGCGGCGGTGCCAGTGCTGGTGGCCTACCTGCTGGCCCAGCGCTACTTGGTGCAGGGCATCGCCCTCACCGGCATGAAGGAGTAAAGGAGTAGGGGAGATGATCCAAAGGCATGTACCGCTGGCGCTGCTCCTGGCGATAGGCCTGATCGTACTCGGCCAGCCCACCAAAACCTTCACCAACCCGCTGCTGCCCAGCGGCCCCGACCCCCATATCACCTTCTTCCAGGGCAACTACTACCTGACCCACACCACCGGCACCGACATCCGGGTGCGCAAGGCAGCCAGCCTGGCTGGGCTGGGCCAGGCCGAGGAGCGCTACGTCTGGTCCGACTTCGAGCCCGAGCGCTGCTGCCACCTCTGGGCGCCAGAGTTCCACCGGCTCAAGAACCCCGCCGGGCAGTTCCGCTGGTACATGTACTACACAGCCGGCCCGTCGGAGTGTTGCGCCAGCCAACGGATGCACGTCCTCGAGAGCGAAGCCGACGACCCCCTGGGCCCCTACAACTACAAGGGCCGGCTATTCGATGCCCAGCACGACTTCTGGGCCATTGACCCCACCGTGTTCGAAAGTCGGGGGCGGCTCTACGTGGTCTACAGCGGCACCCCGCAGGACAAGATGCCCTTCGAAAAGCCGCAGAACCTCTACATCGCCCGGCTCCAGAACCCCTGGACGATCTCTGGGCAGCGCGTCGAGATCGCCGCTCCCAGCCAGCCCTGGGAGTTGATTGGCGGCCCGGTCAACGAGGGGCCGGCCCTGGCCCGGCGGGCCGGCAAGCTCTACCTGGCCTACTCGGGCTCGGGCTGCTGGACCGACGACTACGCAGCGGGGGTGCTGGTGGCCTCGGAGGCCGCCGACCTGCTCAGCCCCCGCTCCTGGCAGAAGATGCCCCGGCCCTTCCTCCAGCGCCGCGACGCCGCCGGGGTCTTCGGCCCCGGCCACAACAGCTTCTTCAAGTCTCCCGACGGCAAAGAGGACTGGATCGTCTACCACGCCAACCCCGAGCCAGGCCTCGAGTGCAAGGATCGGCGCAGCCCCCGTGCGCAGAAGCTCACCTGGGGCTCCGACGGCCTCCCCCGGCTCACCCCCACCGCCCCGAACAGCCCCTTGCCGCTGCCCTCGGGCGACCCCGGTCTACGATGAAAAGCCCGCGCAATCCCGTCAACCCGGTTTACCCCCACTACTTCGCCGATCCCTTCGTGCTGCGGCACGGCGACGCCTACTACGCCTACGGTACCGGCGGGGTCAACACCAACGGTCGGGTCATCGAGGTGCTGCGCTCGAGTGACCTGCGCACCTGGGAGTCGATGGGCGGGAGCCTCGAGCCCCTCAGCCTCGAGACCCCCCACGACTACTGGGCCCCCGAGGTGGCGGTGCATCAGGGGCGCTTTTACATGTACTACTCGGCGGGCAAGGGCGACCAGGGCCACACCCTGCGGGTCGCCACCGCCGACCGCCCCCTTGGCCCTTTCTGGGACATGGGCCTGAACCTCAGCCCCGGCGAGCCCTTCGCCATAGACCCGCACCCCTTCCGCGACGACGACGGGCAGTGGTATCTGTTCTACGCCAAGGACTTTCTGGACGGGCCCCGGGTGGGAACTGCACTGGCCGTGGACCGGCTGCGCAGCATGAGCCAGCTCGAGGGCCGCCCGGCCACGGTGCTGCGGGCCAGCGCCGACTGGCAGCTCTACCAGCGGCAGCGCCCGATGTACGGCGCGCTCTACGACTGGCACACCCTCGAGGGGCCCTTTGTGGTCAAGCGCGGCGGCCTGTACTACTGCTTTTACTCCGGCGGCAACTGGCAGAACCCCAGCTACGGGGTTTCCTACGCCATCGCCGAGCACCCGCTGGGACCCTGGACGGAGCCCCAGGTGGGCCGCGCCGCCGTGCTCCAGACTGTCCCTGGGCGTCTGAGCGGTCCCGGCCACAACTCGCTGGTGCGCGGCCCCGACGGCCAGGACTACCTGGTCTACCACGCCTGGGACGAGCGCGGCACGGCCCGGCGGATGTGTGTGAGTCGGCTCGAGTGGACGCTCCAGGGCCCACGGGTCGAACTGGACTGACCACACCGGTGGACTTGATAAAGCTCGGCCAGAGGTCAAACCCTCTGGGCGAGGCTTGGTTTCAGGCGGCAGAAGGGATGGCCCCTCGAGCCCGTGCAACAGGCCGGTTTGGGCTCACAACGGACGACGGTTAACCTATCGCGTTTCCCACCCGTACCTCCCTCGCGGCGGCAGGTAATGTAGTCCTTCTCGCGGTTCCCACCCATACTCCATCCACGGTGCGGAGTATTGCACTCGGTACGGTGGTTTTTGCCGTACCGAGTGTTCATGGGAACCGCTCTACAGCAAAAACCGCCCGCTTTAGCGCTGTTGGGAGTATACGTGGGAACCGCTCTAGTCGGTGGCCACTGCCTCGCCCTTAGGCGCCACCGGCGGCAGCCCCAGCTTTACCCACCGCTCGTCCACCCGGCGCACGACTTCCGGAGACATCACGATCTTGGGCGGCCAGCGTCGGGAGAAGCCCTCCTCGGCCAGCTTACGGGTGCCCTCCAGCACCAGCACCGGGCCTTCGCTGCCTTGCATCACCCAGGCGTCGCGCTCAGGGTCTATATTGTTGAGCACCGCCCACATCACCTCGTCGAAGTCCAGGCTGGTGTCGGAGTCGGTGAGCAGCAGCAGGCGGATGCCGGCGCTCTGCGGCGTGGCCAGCAGCCTCTCGGCGACCTCCCTGGCCTGGTGGGGCTTGGTCTTCTCGAGGGTCGCCATCCAGACCCCCGGCAGCTGTTTCTGCTGAACGCCGGGAAGGGCGGGGAGGGTGGCGTGGAATTTGGGGATGAACGGCGGGTCGCCGCCCTCCTCGGTCAGTTTGCGGGTGCCATCGATGATCAGTTTGCCGCCGTAGCCCACGGCCCTGGAAGAGTGGTCGAGCACGTCAATAGGGCCGCGGGAGACCAGAGTGTCGCGCCCCGGCACCGCGTACTTCACGGCCTCCTGGATCGAGGCCGCGCCCTTCAGCGGGGCTCCGGCGTCCAGGACCACCATCACCTTGGCGAACATCATCTGCCCTAGCCCGAACATCCCGTTCGCCACCTTGTAGGCGTGACCCGGATAGGCTTTTTGGATGCCCACATTCACCCAGTTGTGGGCCACCCCGGCGGGGGGCATGTGATAGTCCTTTAGCTCCGGCAGGATGAGTTGGGCGGCGGGCATGAACAGCCGCTCGCTGGCCTCGATTAAGTAGGCGTCCTCCATCGGCGGGCGGCCCACTATCGTGGCCGGATAGACAGCGCCGCGGCGGTGGGTGATAGCGGTGATGTGGAAGCGGGGGTAGAAGTCCTCGAGGGTGTAAAACCCGGTGTGGTCGCCGAAGGGGCCTTCGACGATCAGGTCCTCGGCGGGATCGACGTAGCCCTCGAGGATGAACTCGGCCTCGGCGGGCACCATCAGGTCTACGGTGACTCCCCGGGTCAGCTCGAGCGGTGTCCCGCGCAGGAAGCCCGCCAGGTTGAACTCGGTCACGCCGGGGATGGGAGGGACGGGCGCGGTGGCGGCGTAGGTGAGGATGGGGTCGCCGCCGATGGCCACGGCGATCTCGAGCTTTTTGCCCAGCCGCTTGGCCTTGTCGAAGTGCCGCCGCCCGACCTTGTGGAGCTGCCAGTGCATCCCGGTCGACTGTCTGTCCAGCACCTGCATCCGGTACATGCCCAGGTTGGGCTCGCCGGTCTCGGGGTCTTTGGTGATGACCAGCGGCAGAGTCACGTAGGGGCCGCCGTCCAGCGGCCAGCACTTGAGGATTGGGACGCGGCCCAGGTCAACTTGGTCGCCCTTCAGCACCACCTGCTGCACCGGCGCGTTGCCCACTTTTTTGGGAAAGAAGCCCTTAAGCTCGCCCAGCTTGGGCAGCAGCGCGAAGGCCGCCTTGAGGCCGCCCTTGCCGGGGTTAAGGTTGAGGAAACTCGAGACCCGCGCCGCCAGATCGTCGAGGCTCTTGACGCCCATCGCCAGCGCGGTGCGCTCGGCCGTCCCGTAGCCCCCGATGAACACCGGGAAGTCGCGGTCTTGCACGTTCTCGAACAGGAGGGCCGGGCCGCCCGCTTTCACCAGCCGGTCGGCGATCTCGGTGATCTCGAGCTCGCAAGACACCGGCTCTTTTACCCGGACGAGCTCGCCACGGCGCTCGAGGTCGGCGATAAAGGCGCTGAGATTCTTATACATCCATTCCAGGGTAGCTTAAAGGCTAAAGGGGGATTGTGTTGAGGTAAGGTGTCCCGGGTCTGCGCGGTCGAGATGCGCGACGCCGCCTGGGGAGTTCAGGGATCGTGCCAGGCGCGGGTTTGTCATATTGGCCGGTCTTGCAGGCTTTCCCCAGACCGCTCACAGTTCCATCTCGATGTGCTCGAGCCTGAACCTCCCGGGCGTTCCGTACACCAGCACCGCCTCGAGGCGCACCGGCAGGTCGTCGCGGCCCAGCAGGTAGACCACCGAGCCGTAGATGCGGCGGTACTTGGTGGGGGTGAGGGCCTCGAGGGGCGTGCCGAACTTGTCGTCCCGGCGCTGCTTGACCTCCACCGCCACGTAGGTTTCGCCGTCCCGCATCCACAGGTCGACCTCGCCCACCGGCGTTTTCTTGTTCTGTCCCAGCAGGACGTAGCCCTTGGCCAGCAGATACTTCCGCGCCAACGCCTCCGCCCAAGCGCCCTTCATACGGCTACAGCGGGTTCTCGATCACGGTCTGGCCGTTGACCACCACCCTCAGTATCGCGCTGCCCTGAACGATGACCTCGGTGGGCGGGAAGATGTAGCCCGCTTCCACCGGACCTTCGAACAGGGTGTTGTTGCGCACCTCGTCCTGCACGATGATGGCCACCACCGCGCCCTGCGGGTATTGGCCGGTGTCCAGCGCGTAGGTCACGTTGACCCGGCGCTCCTGCGGCCCGGCGGCAACCGGCGGGGTGGGCTGGGGCGTCGGCTGGGGCGTTGGCTGAGGCGTGGGCTGGGGCTCCGGGGCGGTGGGGTTGGAGTTGGGGTTAGGGGCGGGCAAGACCGGCTCGACCGAGGGCTGCGGCTCGTTGGAGACCGGTTCGGGGGCGGGCCGCGGCTCGGGCTCGGGGGCCGGCGGGGGCGCCTCGAGGCGCGGCGGCTCGAAGGGCGAGGCGTTGGGGACGGCGGCGCTGGGCTGGCCTGCCACGAAGACCCGGATCGGGGTCTCGCGGTTGAGGATGACGCCGGGGCCGGGCTCCTGGCCCACGACCTGCCCGCCCGGCGCCCCGGAGGCCACCGGGATGAACTGCGGCTGTAGCTCGGCCACGGTCAGGATGTACTTGGCCTGATCCTGGGTCAAGCCGCTGAGGTCGGGCAACACTGTCTCGCGCACCCCGGGGCGCACCCCGGTCGAGACCAACAGCCGCACCCCCGAGCCCTGACGCAGGGGCTGGTTTTCCCTGGGGACGCTGGAAAGCACGGTGTCGCGGGTGTCGGCGGAGGCCACCCTGGTCACCCCCAGCACCGGGTATCCGGCGGCCTCGAGGGCCTGCCGGGCGTCTTGCAGCGAGCGCCCGACCAGGGTGGGGACGCTGCCGAAGCGCGGCTTGTTGATGACCAGCTCGAGCCGACGCCCCGGCTTCACGCGGGTCGAGGCGTCGGGGGTCTGCTCCAAAATCTGATCCTTGGGCAGCGAGGGGTCGGAGCCCTCAGCGAACTCCACCTTGAGCCCGAAAGCCCGCACCGCCTCGAGGGCCTCGCGCGGGGTCTTGCCGATCAGGTCGGGCAGCACGTACTCGGGCGGGTTGAGGTAGCGGAGGGTAGTCTGCCAGCCCAGGTAGCCCCCCAGGCCCAGCATGATGAGGCCCGGAACCCAGCCCGGCCAGTTGAGGAAAAAGCGCCGCTCGGGGCGGCGGGGCGGCTTAGCCTTGGCGGTTTTGGTCTTGGCGGCGACCGGCGCACCGTCCACTGGCTGCTCGACCCTGACCGTGCTGCCCTCCAGCCGCTGAGTCGGGGCGGGCGGCGGGAGTTCCACCGTGGCCCTGGCGGGGGCCGCCGGCTGGGCGGTCTGGGCCGCCGGGGGGGGCTTGCTCGAGGCCGCAAGGGGGGCGGCGGGCGGCGGGGCGGCAGGCTGGGTCAGGGGGCTTGGGGAGATGGGGTTGGCGTCCGGGGCGGGGAAGGCCACCGGGCTGATCTGCGGTCTCAGGTCGCCCACCAGCACCCGGCCCGACTCCTCGGCGGCCTCGAGGTCGCCCTCGCGGTAGCCGAAGGGCTCGAGCACATCCAAGATGGGCTTGAGCCGCTTGGGCTTGGGGTTGGCGCGGGTCTGCTCGGGCCAGAAGGCGTAGTAGCGGCCGGGGTTGGCCGAGACCACCACCCCCTGCGGCAGCAGGCCCTGGCCCTCGAGGCGCCGGATGGCGTTTTTGTAGCGGTGGAAGGCGGTGCGGGCCTCCGGCCCATGCACCTCGAACCAGTACAGGCGGCCCCGCGCCCCATCGGCGGTCTCGACCTGGAAGGGCTGCAAAAACCCCTCAGCCCCCTCGGCGCTGATGACCTTAAACTTGTCGTCCAGTAACGACACGCCTTTGATTATAACCACCCGCCCAGGTCGCGGGTGAGGCGGGTGAAAGGGGTTTCGATACTGGCCTTGTGGCTGGTGCCCCCTAACCCCTAACCGCCGAGGTTCAGCCTGAGCACCCCGCCTCCCGCGGTTTATCCCAAAAGCTGGGCGATTGTTCGGGCAAATCTAAGAGCGGTTCCCACCCATACTCCCTACGGCGCTAAAGCGGGCAGTTTTTGCTGTAGGGAGTAGATTACCTGCCACTGCGAGGGAGGTAAGGTGGGAAACGCGAAGAGCTCGCGAGTTCAGTCTGGTCAACAACCAAACGGGCCTGCTGATGTGCCGTGACGAAGACGCCCAGCGTTGGCGCGGCGCGTACGGGGAAGCCCAGCGCATCATCTTTTGGTTACAAAACCGGGCCGAAGGTAAAATGAATCCAGAAAAGCGAAAATTCCCTCATAAACAGCACTAAAAAATGGGTATTAGTACAATATCACTCGAGCTTCAGGGGCATACCATTAGCCCAGGCTGAACGGAGGCATATGGTTCTTCAGAAGGTCAACCACCCGCAAGACCTCAAGGCCCTCAGCGAGTCCGAGTTGCTTCAACTTGCCGACGAGCTGCGCTCCGAGATCATCCGCGTGACGTCGCAGAACGGCGGACACCTGGCCAGCAGCCTGGGGGCGGTCGAGCTGATCGTCGCACTGCACAAGGTCTTCGACTCGCCCAAGGACCGGCTGCTCTTCGACGTGGGCCACCAGGCCTACGCCCACAAAATCCTGACCGGGCGCAAGGACCTGATGCACACCATCCGCCAGGAGGGGGGCATCTCCGGCTTCACCAAGGTCTCGGAGAATGAGCACGACGCCATCACCGTCGGGCACGCCTCCACCTCGCTGGCCAACGCGCTGGGGATGGCCATCGCCCGCGACGCGCTGGGTGAGGACTACAGCGTGGTGGGCGTCATCGGCGATGGGGCGCTCACGGGCGGGATGGCGCTGGCCGCGCTCAACGTGATCGGCGACCAGAAGCGCCGGATGCTGATGGTGCTCAACGACAATGAGATGAGCATCTCCGAGAACGTGGGGGCCCTCAACCGCTACTTCAAGGAGTATCAGACCAAGAAGTGGGTGCAGGACACCCAGAAGTGGGGACGGGAGGTGCTGGAGTCGATCTCGCCCAGGCTCTTCAACCTCGTCGACCGCACCAAGGAAGCCGCCAAGCTGATCATGCACCAGGAGAACCCCTTCTACGCCTGGGGCCTGCGCTACGTGGGGCCGGTGGATGGGCACGACCTGAAGGGCTTGATCCACATCCTCGAGCAGATCAAAACCCTCGACGGCCCCACCCTGCTGCACATCGTCACCCAGAAGGGCAAGGGCTACCAGATCGCCGAGTCCGACCCCATCTACTGGCACGGCCCCCCGGGCTTCAACGTCGAGAACCCCGAGAAGGTGAGCAAGGGCTACAGCTGGTCGAGCGCCTTCGGCGATGCGATGACCGAGTTGGCCGCCATGGACAAGCGGGTCTTTGTGATCACCCCGGCCATGCGCGAGGGTTCGGGGCTGGTCAAGTACTCCCAGACCCACCCCGACCGCTACCTCGACACCGGCATCTGCGAGGACGTGTCCGCCACCACGGCGGCGGGCATGGGGCTGCGCGGCCTCAAGCCGGTGCTGGCCATCTACTCCACCTTCATGCAGCGGGCCTTCGACCAGATCGTCCACGACATCGCCATTGAGAACGTCGACACCATCTTCGCCGTAGACCGGGCGGGCATCGTGGGCGGCGACGGGGCCACGCACAACGGGGTCTTCGACATCTCGTACATGCGCACCATCCCCAATGTGCAGATCGCCGCGCCGCGCAACGCCCTCGAGCTGCGGGCCATGCTCAAGCACGCCCTGACCCTCTCCGGCCCCATTGCCATCCGCTACGCGCGCGACAACGTGGAGCCGGTCGAGCCGGGAACCTGGCCCAGCATCGAGTGGGGCCGCTGGGAGGTGCTAAAAGAGGGCAGCAAGGCCTACATCCTCAGCTTCGGCAAGACGCTGAAATACGCCCTCGAGGCCGCCAAGGACAACCCCGAGGTCGGCGTCATCAATGCCCGCTTCATCAAGCCGCTGGACAAGGGGATGCTCGAGATGCTGGCCCTCGAGGGCTACAAGCTCGTCACTACCGAGGACCACCAGAAGATGGGCGGGTTCGGCAGTGCGGTGCTCGAGGCGCTGAACGACCTGGGCCTCAAGCCCGACATCCGCGTGCTGGGCCTGCCCGACCTCTTCTACGACCACGGCTCCATCCCCCGCATGCACCGTGAGGCCGGGATCGACGCCGAGGCCATCAAGGCCGCTCTGAGGGAGATGGGTGTGGGACAGAAGGCCGTGGCCCACGACTGATTGCGTTTCCCACCCTTACCTCCCTCGCGGCGGCAGGTAATCTACTCCCTACAGCAAAAACCGCCCGCTTTAGCGCCGTAGGGAGTATGCGTGGGAACCGCTCTGAAAACCTGATTCTACGGAAGCGCCCCGTCGTTGGGGCGCTTCTCTTTGGATGTGGGCGTCGGGGGGCGCGTTGCGGGGTCGTGCGGGCGTATAAGTTGCGCCAGGGCAGATTTGCAAGACCAGCGAACGCCGAAAACACGTGTCTGGCGCAATTCCCTACGGGTGTTTCGGGGTGAGTTCCTGCACTTCAACTATGGAGATACTTAGGTGTCTCCATAGTTGGGATGCGCAATGCCTCCCGGCAGCCCGTTAGGGAACGGCCCCAGTTAGCCGCTCGTTACCGAGGTCGCCTTGAGGGTTTCGCAATCTCAACTGTGGCGCAACTTAGCCGTGTGCCCCGGTGGGATGGTTGTTTTTGATGGCCGGAAGTTAGGCAGAACTTCGAGGGTCAAACAACCCCAGCCCGTAGGGACGTACGGCCGTACGTCCAAACATAGTGAGCATTTCCGGCACGCCAACACCCCACGGTTTCAGCAATGGCCAAGATGCGTCAAGCCAACTGCTGCAACTCTGCCACCTTGTCGGTGGCTTCCCACGGCACGCCCTCGCGCCCGAAGTGGCCGTAGGCCGAGGTCTGGGTGTAGATGGGGCGCTGGAGGCCCAGGTTCTCGATGATGGCCCGGGGCCGAGCGTCGAAGACTTTCTGGGCGATCTCGGTCAGTCGCTCGTCGGCCAGCTTCCCGGTGCCATAGGTCTCGACCCGCAGCCCCACCGGCCGCGCCTTGCCGATGGCGTAGGCCAGCTCGACCAGGGCCCGCTTGGCCAGGCCGGCCGCCACGATGTTCTTGGCCATGTAGCGGGCGTAGTAGGCCGCCGAGCGGTCCACCTTGGTGGGGTCCTTGCCGCTGAAGGCCCCGCCGCCGTGCGGCACCGCGCCGCCGTAGGTATCGACGATGATCTTGCGCCCGGTCAGGCCGGTATCGCCGTGCGGCCCCCCGATCACGAACTTGCCCGAGGGGTTGACCAGGAAGAGGGTCTGGTCGGTGAGGTACTGCTCGGGGATGGCCCGGCGGATCACCTTGGCGGTGATGTCGTGGGCAATCTGGGCCTGCTCGACCTCCTCGGAGTGCTGGGTCGAGACCAGCGCAGTGCCCACGTAGAGCGGGGTCTGGCCTTCGTAAACCACCGTCACCTGGGCCTTGCCGTCGGGGCGCAGGTAGGGGATCTCGCCGGTCTTGCGGGCCTCGGCCAGGCGCCGGGTGACGCGGTGGGCCAGCGAGATGGGGAGGGGCATCAGCTCGGGGGTCTCGTCGGTTGCGTAGCCGAACATCAGGCCCTGGTCGCCCGCGCCCACCAGGTCGAAGGGCTCGCGGGAGCCCAACACCCGCCACTCCCAGCTCTGGTTGACCCCGCCTGCGATGTCGGGCGACTGCTCGTCGATCGCACTCAGCACCGCGCAGGTGTTGCCGTCAAAGCCGTACTTGGCGCGGGTGTAGCCGACCTCGAGCACCGCCTCCCGCACCACGCGGGGGATGTCCACGTACCCCTCTTTGAGGGTGATCTCTCCCGCCACCATCACCATGCCGGTGGTGACCAGGGTCTCGGCGGCCACGCGGGCCTGGGGGTCTTGGGTGAGGAAGGCGTCGAGGATGGAGTCGGAGATACGATCCGCCAGCTTGTCGGGGTGCCCCTCGGTGACGGACTCGGAGGTGACCAGTCGTTGCACCGCGTGAGTATAACAAAAGCGGGCGGCGGCATTGGGTAAAAGCGGACGGGAGTACAAGGTAGCCGCGTAAGGCGTGAAGCCGCGCCCGCCGGGCCGCGTGGCTGCACGTCCCGGCCTCCTGAACAGCCGCCCTACTTGGCCTTCCCGTGCCCATCCTGGCCCTGTCCGGGGGTCGGGGGCGATTGACGTCAGAGGGTAACCACCCTAGCATTGTAAGTATGTACTTACTTGCTAACTTTGAAGAACTGGATCCCACGCGGTCAGCATTGCTGCGCTCGGGCCTCGAGCTGCTGGCCGAGCGGGGCTATAAGGGGGCCATCACGCGCGAGATTGCCCAGCGGGCCGGGGTGTCGGAGGTGACGCTGTTCCGGCACTACGGGAGCAAGGAAAGCCTTCTGCGCGAGGCGGTACACCGGCTGCGCCCGCCCATCGAGGCCGTGCTGCCCGTCCCCAGCGCGGACATCGAGGCCGACCTGGTGCAGCTCGTGGCCAACTACAGCCGTGTCCTCGAGGCCAACGGGGGTCTGCTGGTGCGGCTGCTCTCCGAGCTGACGCGCCACCCCGAGCTGGTGGAGGGCGGGGGGCTGGTCGGTCTGGCGGGCGCGATGCGGGCGGGGTTCGACTTTATGGCCGGGCGGCAGCGGGCGGGGCTGCTGCGCGACGACGAACCGCCCACCCAGGCCATGCTGGCCCTGATGGGGCCGGTCTTCGCGCGCAAGATTCTGACCGGGGTGATGGGCCTCGAGCTGCCCCTCGACCCCCAGGCCCACGTGCGCGGCTTTTTAGAAGGGAGGCGGAAGGATGGTTAGCATACGCATGATTGAGCGAAGCTTCGGCAGCCGGGCGGCCCTGGGCGGGGTTAGCCTGGAGGTGGCCTCGGGCGAGGTCTTCGGGCTTTTGGGGCCCAACGGCTCGGGCAAGACCACCCTGATCCGCATCCTCACCGGGGTGTTGCCGCCGTCGGGCGGCAGCGCTACGGTGGCGGGGATCGATGTGGGACGCTATCCCGAGCGGGTCAAGGGCCTGATCGGCTACGCCACCCAGGAGGCCAGTGTCTACCGCGACCTGACCGTGCGCGAGAACCTCGAGTTCCGCGCTCGGCTGTACCTCAAGCCGGCCGGCACGGCCTACGCGCTGGAGGACATCCTCGGCCGGTTTGGTCTCAACGAGTACCAGGGCACCCTGGCGGGCGCGCTCTCGGGCGGCTGGCGGCAGCGGCTGGCCATCGCGCAGGCGGTCGTCCACAAGCCCCAGGTGCTCTTCCTCGACGAGCCCACCACCGGCCTCGATCCCGCCAGCCGCCGGGTCATCTGGGACTTGATCCACCAGGAGGCCGCCGGGGGCACCACCGTCTTCGTCACCACCCACTACATGGACGAGGCCGAGCGCTGCCACCGCCTGGCCATGCTCGACCGCGGAAGGGTCATCGCCCAGGGCACACCCCACGAGTTGCGGCGGCGCGCCGAACAGCAGGCCCAGGTCGCTTTCACCTCCACCGCCCTGCCCCTCGAGCAGGCCCGCGCCCTTCCGGGCGTCCTCGACGGCTGGCCCAGCGGCGACGGGTTAAGACTGCTGCTCGAGAAAGACGCCCACCCGGCGGGCCTGGCCTTGCAGCCGGTGCAGGCCAACCTCGAGGACGTGTTCATCGTGCTGACCCGGGGGAACCCATGACCCGCATCCTGGCCCTCGCCCGTAAGGAGTTCACCCAGATCCGGCGCGACCATGTGCTCAGCCGGCTGATCGTCGGGCTGCCGATCGTGATGACGCTCTTGTTCGGCTACGCCATCAACTTCACCCTTTCCAACATCAACTTGGCCCTCTACGATGGCTCCAGCGACCGCGTGAGCCAGGCCCTGGTGCAGGAATTGCAGAAGGAGAGCCGCTTCCGGGTCGCCTACACCGCCAGCAGCCCCGATGAGGTGGCTCGAGCCATCCAGGAAGGCCGGGCCAGGGTGGGGCTGCTGATTCCGCCGGGCGCGCTCGAGGCGGTACGCGCGGACAGGTCGGTGCAGCTCGAGGTGCTGGTGGACGGCTCCGACCCCAACTTCGCCGCGCAGGCCCAGGCGGGGCTGCGCAAGGCCCTGACCGAGGTTAACAGCCGCCTCCTGGCCGGCAAAGTGCTGGCGGGCGTGGCCACTACCCCGCCCCTGAACCCCACCCTCACCACCCTCTACAACCCCGACAACAAGACCGCGTGGTTCATGCTGCCGGGCATCATCGGGGTGATCCTGACCATCTTCACCGTGCTGCTCACTGCGCTGTCCATCGTGCGTGAGGGCGAGAGCCGCACCATGGAGGGGCTGATCGCCAGCCCCATCCAGCAGTACGAGGTGGTGCTGGGGAAGATCCTGCCCTACTTCCTGATCGGCTCGGTGGTCGCGGTGGTGGTGGTATCGCTGGGGCACTGGGTCTTCGGGGTGCCGGTACGGGGGAGCGTGTGGCTCCTGGGCGGGCTGGTGGTGCTGTTCGTGCTGGGCTCGCTGGGGGTGGGGGTGCTGATCTCCACACTGGCCCGCACCCAGATTCAGGCCGTCTTTGGCACCTTCGCCTACATCCTTCCGACCATCTTCCTCTCCGGCTTCGTCTTCCCGGTGGCCGGGATGCCCACTTTCTTCCAGTGGCTCTCGGCCATCATCCCAGCCCGCTACCTGATTGAGGGCACCCGGGGGGTGATGCTGCGGGGCTCGGGCCTCGAGACCTTGTGGATAGACCTGGCCGCGCTGCTGGTTTTCAGCGCGGCGGTGCTGGGCCTGGCCTCGCTGCGGTTCAGGAAGCAGCTGGCGGTGTAAAACCCCTCGAGCACGCTCTTAATCGTACCTTTACTCGAGGTCGGCAGCTAAACAAACTTAAGCACGGCCTTACTGTGCCTTATCCTTGGGAGGCTAAAGTTAGGCTCGAGGTCGCACATCAGGCGACCGATTTTCCAAAAGAGGAACTGAGCATGCAAAACGCCAAACGCACCACGCTAAAAATTCTCGGACTGCTGGCGCTCTCGGCGGTCGGGCTTCAGCTCTCGGCCTTCGCCCAGACCATCGCCGACATCTCCCGCCAGGTGCAGGCCAACCTCGATCGCTCGCCCTGGGAGGCGGTCATCACCGGCAAGGTCTCGCTGCCCGACGGCAGCAGCCAGGACGCCGAGTTCCGCCTTCAGGTGCTGCCCGGCAAGGATCAGATTACCCGGGTGGAGTTTCGTAAGCCGGCCAGCCTCGAGGGCAACTTTGTGGTTATCTCCAACGCCGAGGTCTGGAACTACCTCTTTCTGACCAACCAGCTCATCGTGCAGCCCAGGGCCAGGGCCCGCATCGAGGGTATTGGGGTCAACCTGACCGACCTGGGCGACTTCGACCAGCTCACCGAGCGGGTCACGTTGCGCCTGAACGGCGAGGTCGGCACCTCCGGCGGGGCGGCCTGGCGCATCCAGGGCACGCCCAAAGACGCCACCCAGGGCTGGGCCAGCATGGAACTGCTGGTGCTCAAGAGCGACCCGCGACCGGTCTCGGTGATGCTGCGCGACTCGGCCGGCAAGACCGTGGCCGACCTCGACTTCTCCGGTTTCAAGCGCACCAACCTGACAGCTCGAGACCTGCGCAGGCGGCCTGCCGACGCCGAGGTGGTGCGGAGGTGAGGCGGCGGGAAAGCTAGAGTCGAAAGGTCGGGAAAGAGTTTCGCGGCCCCTCGAGGGGTTCTGGATGCGGGCGCGGGTTTTCACCTCGCCCTGTTGTCCCGAGCTTTCGGCCTTCCGGTAAGATGTCGGGACGATGAAGTATCAGGCGGTCATTTTCGACTTGCTCTCGGCCCTGCTGGACTCCTGGAGCTTGTGGGACGAGATCGCGGGGAGCCCGGAGGCGGGTCGGAGGTGGCGCAAGGCCTACCTCGAGCTTACCTACGCCACTGGGGCGTACCGCCCCTACGAGGTGCTGGTGGCCGAGGCCGCCGAGCGCGAGGGGTATCCGGCGGTATGGTCGGAGGAACTGGCCCGGCGCTACTCCGAGCTGAAGCCCTGGCCCGAGGCCCATGAGGTGTTGGGCCGGCTCGCCGCCAAGGTGCCGCTAGCGATTGTGACCAATTGCTCCAACCCTCTCGCGAAGGTGGCGGTCGGTCAGATTGGCGTGCCCTTCGAGGTGATCGTGACCGCCGAGGAGGTGGGGTTCTATAAACCCGACCCGCGCACCTACTGGGCCGCGCTGAAGGCCCTGGGCCTGGAACCCGGTCAGGCCCTCTTTGTGGCGGGCTCCGCCTTCGACCTGGTGGGGACGGCTCGAGTGGGCATCCCGACCTACTGGCACAATCGGGTGGGTCTGAGTCTGCCCCCGGACACTGCGCCACCGCTAACTACGCAGACCAGCCTCGAGCCACTCCTCGAGTTCGCGGGGGTGAATGCATGACCCTGGATCAGCTCGAGACACCGCGCCTGGTGCTCGACGAGGCCCGACTCGAGGCCAACCTGGCCCGTATGGCGCGGCACCTGGCGGGCCGCGCCGGGCTGCGCCCCCACATGAAAACTGCGAAGTCTGCCGAGGTGGCGCACAGGGCCCTCGAGGGGCAGTTTGGTGGCATCACCGTCTCGACTCTCAAGGAGGCCGAGCAGTTCTTGGGTGCGGGCGTTCGCGATCTGCTGTACGCGGTGGGGGTGGTGCCGGGCAAGCTTGAGCAGGTGGCCGCCCTGCAGGACCGGGGCGCGGACTTGACGGTTGTTCTGGACAGCGCCCAGAACGCCAGGGCCGTTGCCCAACGCGCCGAGGGCCTGGGGATTCGTCTGCCCGTGCTGATCGAGGTGGACACCGACGGCCACCGCTCCGGCGTGGGGCCGGACGCGCCGGAACTGCTCGAGATCGCCCGCATCCTCCACGCCCACCCCGCCACCGAGCTGCGCGGGGTGATGACCCACGCCGGCGAGAGCTACAACCGCCGCTCGGTCGAGGCCATCGCGGCGCTGGCTGAGCAGGAGCGGCTGGGCGTGGTGGGGCCAGCCGAGCGCATTCGGGCGGCGGGGCTCCCGTGTCCGGTGGTTAGTGTGGGTTCGACCCCCACCGCGCTGCTGGGGAGGAGCCTCGAGGGCGTGACCGAGGTGCGGGCGGGCGTGTACATGTTCTTTGACCTGGTCATGGCGGGCCTGGGGGTGTGCGGCTTGGACGAAATCGCGCTCTCCGTCACCTGCACGGTGATCGGGCATCAGCCCGAGAAGGGCTGGGTTATCACTGACGCGGGGTGGATGGCCATGTCGCGGGACCGCGGCACCGCCAAGCAGCCGACCGACCAGGGCTATGGGCTGGTCTGCGACCTCGAGGGCCGCCCCTTCGGCGACCTGATCGTGGCCGACGCCAGCCAGGAGCACGGGATAATTACGCACCGAAGGGGGGAGAGGTTCGACCTGGGGGCATTCCCGGTCGGCAGGGTGCTGCGGGTTCTGCCCAACCATGCCTGCGCCACCGCCGCCGCGCACCCCGCCTACCAGGTCGTGCGCAGCGACACCGAGGTGCGGGCGGTCTGGGAGCGGTTCGGTTTTTGGTGAGTCTGAATCCTCCGGGTAGGGCCAGGGTTATGATCCGCTCAGCCGGGTGCGGCGGCAGTTCTGGCCCAGCTGAGCGGGGCAGGTCATGCCCGCCTTAGCGCCCGCTTTAGCGTCTGACTGCGAGAGGTACAAGTTGCGCCATAGTGAGATGGCAGGACTTCAGCACAACCGCATCAGCGAGCGGCTTGTGGGCGCAATTGCCCGATCTATCGGTGAGTGCGGATGCTGCAATTCCACTATGGAGATACTTAAAGGTGGGAACCCCTGCGAGGCCGGGCACAAGGCACTGGCCCCGCACAGTCAAAAGGAGCCCGATGGCCATCGAACTTGTCCGGCCCGAAAAAGTCTCGCCCCCCAGGGGCCACTACTCCCACGCCGTGAAGCACGGCGGACTGGTCTACGTCTCCGGCCAGCTGCCCATCCTGCCCAACGGCGACTTCGGCAACGAGCTGCCCTTTGCCCAGCAGGCCGAGCTGGTGCTGGCCAACCTCGAGCACATCCTCGAGGCCGCCGACAGCTCCTTGTCTCGAGTCCTAAAGGTCACCGTCTACATCACCGACATCGACCTGTGGGGCGAGTTCAACCAGATCTACGCCCGCCACTTCGGCGACCACCGGCCCGCCCGGGCGGTCGTCCCGGTGCCGGTGTTGCACCACGGCTTCAAGCTCGAGCTCGAGGCCATCGCGGCGGAGCGTTAGGCTCCAGGGCGCAGCTCACCGGCCGCTTAGCCAGTCCCCGAGGCTGGCCCGGATGCGCTCGAAGTGGCGCAACAGCACCTCGGCCGCCCTCTCGCCGTCGCGGGCCTTGAGCGCGGCCAAAATTTCCACATGCTCGGCGTGCCCGCGCTCGAGCTGGGCAATGCTGCGGGCGCTGTTTTCCAGCGCGAGGCGCGACTGGTCTTTGAGCAGGCCGATGTGCCGCTCCATCACCGGGTTGTGGCTCAGGCTGCCCAGCAGCTTGTGGAAGTGCAGGTCGGTCTGCTGGTAGCCCTCGAGGTCGTTGCGCTTGACCTGGAGGGCCTGCTCCTCAAGAAGCTTGCGCAGGGCCTCCAGGTCGTCTCGGGTAGCCCTGCCGGCCCCCAGCCGCACCGACGCCACCTCGAGGGCCTCCCGCACCTCGAAGATGTGCGCCACATCTTGTAGGCCGAACTCGGCCACCAGCACCCCGCGCCGAGGCAGCTCGACCGCCAGCCCCTCGGCCACCAGTTGCAGGATGGCCTCGCGCACCGGGCTGCGCGAGACGCCGAGCTGCCTCGAGAGCTCCGGTACGCTGAGCTTCTGGCCGGGGGCCAGCCTGCCCTCCAGGATGGCGTCGCGCAGTGCGCCCCGCACCGTGTCCACTACGCGGGTCTGATTCTGAATCAAGTTCAGCTCCATGCTCGAGTAAAACCTATCCAATCCTCTCGAGGGGCAATTGTGGTATACGACCCTATTACATTTTACATGTAGAACCGTATACTCCCACAAGTCTGTCTCAAACCAAACCTCAGGTCTTTATGGGAGCGCAGGCTTAACGTTGTCTGGAGGAACGAATGAAGAGAGTTTTGGCAGCAGTTCTAGCACTGGGCGCTCTGGCAGGCACTGCCGTGGCCCAAAAGCCCAACATCGTGATTGGTACCGGCAGCACCGGCGGGGTCTTCTTCTTCTACGGGCAGAGCCTGGCCGACATCCTCAACCGTGCGGGCGTGGCCAACGCCCAGGCCACCCAGACCGGCGGCTCCTACGACAACATCCTGCTGCTTCGTGACCGCACCGATGCGGGGAGCAATACCTTCTACTGCGCCCTCACCACCACCGACGCCGCGCTGGTCACCTACCAGGGCACCGAGCCGCGCTTCACCCAGCGCAAGGCCGATACCCAGCGGGTGATGTTCTACATGTACCCCAGCCTGATCCACGTGGTCACCACCAGCGCCACCGGCATCAACTCCTTCGACGACCTGAAGGGCAAGCGGGTCTCGACCGGCCAGCCCGGCTCCTCGACCGAGAACCTGGCGCTGCTCTTGCTTGAGGGCGCGGGCATCAAGCCCGATCAGTTTAGCCGCCGCGAGCGCCTGCCCGCCGCTGAGTCGGCCCGCGCGCTTTCCGAGGGCACCATCGACGCCTACTTCTGGGTGGGCGGGGTGCCCACCAGCAGTGTGGTCGAGGTGAGCCAGTCCTTGCAGCGCCGGGGCCAACGCCTGGTCTTCCTGGACGTGCCCCCCCAGGGCCCCATCACCAACTTCATGCGCCAGAAGTTCCCCGGCGTGGTGCAGCCCACCACCATCCCCGCCGCCACCTACGGTACCGCCGCCGCCGTGCTGGGCCTGAACACCGGCAACGTGCTGACCTGCCCCTCCTCGATGCCCGAGCCCCTGGCCTACGCCGTCACCAAGGCCGTCTTCGACAACATCAACACCCTTCGCACCGCCGTGGCCGCCGCCCGCGACACCACTCCCCAGGCCACGGCCCGCATCTACAGCCCCCGCGCCGCCGTGCCCTTCCACCCCGGAGCGGTGCGCTACTGGCGCGAGACCGGCGCGATTAAGTAAGACTCGAGTCCTAACTGAAGGCTGTTAGCAATTAGCAATTAGCTGTTAGCTTGTGGTTCTGGCTAACCGCTAACTGCTAGCAGCTAGCAGCCCTTTCCATAAAGGGGGCCGCATGGAGTTAGCCCAAGAGAAACCACCGAACAACTGGCTCACCAAGATTACAAACTGGGTGCTGTTGATCGCGGGGCTGTACAGCGTCTATCAGGTGCTGCACCCCTACACGATCTTCAGCAGCCGGGAAATCCTGATCTTCGACATCGTGCAGATCGAGCGGGCCGCGCACGTGTTCTTGCTGCTGTTCGCGGGCTACCTGGTGGCCTCGCAGCAGAAGGGCGTGCGAACGCTGGGGTCGTGGTTCTTCGTGGCCTTTACGCTGGTGCCGCTGTACGCGTTCTGGCAGATTAAGCAGCCGGGCCTCGAGATCAAGCTCCTGGTCACGGTGGTGTGGGCTTTCGCGATTCTTCCCGCGCTGCTGCCGCAGTACCGCCGCTACGCCGACATCGTGGCGGCGCTGTTCGCGATTGCGCCGTTTGTCTACCAACTCCTGTTCTACGAGCAACTGGTCTACCGCGCGGTGATCCCCGAGGTCTGGGACATCGCCATGTCCTTCAGCCTGATCATGCTGGTGCTGGGGATGGTCTACCGCTTCATCGGCCCGATCATGCCCATGCTGGTGCTGGTCTTCCTGATCTACAACCTCTACGGGCGCTTCTTGCCGCAGGGCTCGGCCTTCTTCACCCCCGGCGTGGCCTTCGACCAGATGCTGGGCAAGATGTACAACGAGACCGAGGCGGGCATCTACGGCCTGATTACCGGGGTCTCGGCCAAGTACCTGGTCTACTTCACCATCCTTTCCGGCATGATCGGCGCCCTGGGTCTGGGCAAGATCGTGGCCAATGTGGCCCTGGCCATGGTGGGGCGCAGCCCGCAGACGCCCGGCCGGGTGACCGGGCTGGCCTCGGTCTTCATGGGCATGTTCAGCGGCTCCGGTGCGGCGGACACCCAGTTCGTCGCCACCATCACCAAGCCCCTCTACGAGAAGGCCAACTACGACCGGATGATCGGGGCGGGGCTGGTCGCCACGGCCGGCACCATCGCGCTGATTACGCCCCCAGTGCTGGGCTCCATCGCCTTCTTGATGGTGGAGATCCTGCAGATCAGCTACCTCTCGGTGGTGATCATGGCCTTGGGGCCGTGCATCCTGTACCTGCTCTCGGTCTTCGCCTACAACGAGTTCTACACCCGCAAGGTCAAGCTCCCGGCGGTGGGGGCCGACGAGAAGGCACTGGCCAGGGGTTACGCGCTGCGCTACAGCACTATCTTCCTGCCCATTGTGGTCATCATCGTGATGCTCTTCCGAGGGCTCGAGGTCTCCACCTCGGTCTACGTGGCGATGCTGACCTTTATTGCCATCACCTACTTCGATCCCACCCTGCGCCCCAAGGCCATCCAGGACGTGATTAGCAGCCCGCACTACCGCTGGTCGCTGTGGCTGGGGCTGGCGGGGGTGCTGGGCAGCCTGGCCTACGGCTTCGCGCTGATGAACGGCGGGAAGAGCCTCGAGAGCGTGATCATCCCGGTCACCTCGCTGGTCTTCGCGGCCTTCTTCGGACTGGCCTTCCTGCTGCCCGGGCTGCTGACCGGCAAGGCCCAGGCGGGCATCGCGCCGCTCTTGGAGGGCCTGCGCGAGGGCTTCCGCTACCTGCTCCCCATCGGCACCGCCATCACCGCCGCCAACCTGATCTTCGCCATGCTGGTGATCTCCGGCCTGCCGGGTAAGTTCACCCTGTTCCTCAGCCAGGTCTCGGGCGAGAGCCTGTTCCTAGCGACGCTGGTAACAGCCATTTTCAGCCTGATCCTGGGCATGGGCGTTCCCCCCACCGCCACCTACGTCCTCACCGCCTCGCTCACCGCGCCCGCCATCATCAAGCTGGCTTCGGTCAACTTCCAGACCTACGGCCTCGAGCCCGAGCAGGCCGTGCTGGCCGCCACGCTGGCCACCCACATGTTCCTCTTCTACTACGCCGTGCTGGCCGACGTGACCCCGCCAGTGGCGCTCTCGGCCTATGCGGCGGCCTCGGTCTTTAACACCAACCCCATTCTGACCGGGGTGTATGCGGCGCGGGTGGCGTTGGCCAAGTATTTCCTGGGCTTCTTCTTCCTGCTGGCCTACACCGGAACCGGGGTCTTGATACTGCCCATTCTGCAGACCACGCCGGGCCTCGAGGGCTGGCTGATCATCCTCGAGCGCATCTTCTTCACCGCCGCCGCGATCATCTTCCTCTCGGCCGCCACCGTCGGCTACACCCGACGCCCGCTGGCGCGGTGGGAGAGCTGGGTGATGGGCCTGCTCTCGCTCAGCCTGTTCTATCCCTACCCCAACCTCTGGATGGGCTTCATCCCGCTGGTGCTCTGCACGCTGTTCTTCCTGCGCGGCGAGTCGAAGCCCAAGGTGACGGGCCAGGCGGCGGACTGAGAGCAGTTTCCACCAATACTCTGCCCACGGTGCTGCGCTGAAGCGTGCGCTAAAGCGGAGTATTGCGCTCGGTACGGCAAAATCGCCGTGCCGAGCGTTTGTGGGAACAGCTCTGAGGGAGCAGGGGAGAGCAAAGTCAAGGGCGACTCCCCAGGGCTTGCGGGGTGTGGAAGCGCAAACCACGCCATCCTGCGGCTTGCTTCCCCCCCCTGATTTTTGCCACAAGCTGATTTCCTGACCGCTCAGCATCCATCGAATCCCCAAGGGGGGGCAAGATTGGGCGACCATATGTCGCCTCTCTTGCCCCCCCTTGGGCGTTCGGTTTTTGCAAAAAGCTCGGCGATTCTGTTCACTGCAAGTGTCACAGTGGTTCCCACGAATACCCCGCACATCCGAGTCTCTGCGTGCGTGGTATTCGTGGGAACTGCTGTCAGGGGGGATAGAGTCCAGCCATCCGTATGGCTGATTGCAGAAATCTCGGCGAGCCGTGGGGGATCGCTTTTGACGCCCTGCAACTTGGGGAGGGTATACGCCAGAGAGTAGAGTATCTCCATAGTTGAAATGCAGGAACCCGCCCCGAAACACCCGTAGGGAATTGCGCCAGACACGTGTTTTCGGCGTTCGCTGGTCTTGCAAATCTACCCTGTCGCAACTAGAGAACCAGCTCGAGCTTCACCCGCCTTCTCTTTCCTCTTCCCCGCCTTTGCCCCTACCCCCCTCTCCCTCCTCCGACCAAACCCGCGCCAGCACCGCACCTGACAGCAGAATCCACATGGTCAGGTAGAACCCGATCAGGGCCAGCAGGAAGCCCGCGATGGGGCCGTAGAGCACCTCGTACTGGGTGCGGGGCAGCAGCAGGGGCAGGCCCAGGCGCATCCCCTCCCAGGTCAGTGCGGCCGCCAGCGCGGCCAGGGCCGCCGGGCCCGGCCGGGGGCGGCGCAGGGGCAGCAGGAAGTAGGTCATGAAGTACAGCGCGAAGGCCCCCAGGATGGGGATCAGGAACTCGAGGCCGCCCCGCAGGTCCCCCCAGCCCGCCGGGAGGTAGCGCAGCACGAAGGAGACAATCAGGCCCACCAGCGACAGCAAGATCAGGGCCAGACCCAGCAGCAGCGGGGCCAGCAGCCCCACCAGCCGCCCGCGCACGAAGCCCAGCCGCTGTAGCACGGTCCGCACGGCGCGGCGGAGCGGGCTGGGGTCGTAGGCGATGCCGACCTGGTTGAGGGCGGCCTGGGCCCCCTGCTGCGGGCTGACCCCGCCGAAGATGATCCCCAGCGCGTAGGCCAGCGCCGCGAAGAAGTTGGAACTCGACCACAGCAGCACCACCAAGCTGATCGAGGTGATGGGGAAGGCCCCCCGCGTGAGGAAGCTGACCAGGGTCTGGGCGATCTCGGGCTGGGTGGGAAAGAGCAGTACCACCAGCTCGATCAGGCGCAATTGGAAGCCGTTGCGCAGGGTGTCGTTGCCCTCGAGGACGAACCCGAACACCCCGGCCAGCAGAAACAACAGCGGCATCAGGCTGAACACCGCGTAGTAGGCCAGCGCGGCCGAAAAGAAGGGAATGTGGGAGGAGTTGTAGAGGCCGTACACGCGGGCGAGCATCCCGTCAATTGTATGGGGCGGCGTGAGGCGGGGTGAGGGGGAGATGGCGCACGGTGCTTGAGGCGCCCTACGCAGGCCCGACGCGGCCTCGAGCCTTGCGGCAGCGCTCCGAGCAGAACCTTACCGATTCCCAGTCCCTGGCCCACTTCTTGCGCCACTGGAAGGGCCTCCCGCAGGCCGCACAGACCTTCACCGGCAGACCCTCCTTAAACCCCTTCAGCCTCACGCCCTCAGGGTAGCACGGCCTCTTGAGGGTCTGCCGGCTCGAGCCCGCCCTCCCGCCTTCTGGCCCATTGCCTTGGCCGCCCTACCCCTCTGCTCGCTCCAGCCACGGCAGCATCTCGAGCAGGTTGGTGCACTCCAAGTCCGCTGGGTAGCGGGGGTCCTTGGCCCGGAAGCCCCTCGAGACGAAGACCGACCTCATCCCCGCAGCGATGGCCCCAGCGATGTCGCGCTCGGGGTTATCGCCCACCATCACGCAGTCGGCGGGGTCGACCTCGAGCTCCTTGCAGATGTGGTCGAAGATGCCCCGCTCGGGCTTGCCGATGTCGACCACCCCGGATATTACTGCCGCGTCGAAGGCCATGCCCAGACCGCAGCCCTCGAGCTTGTCGCCCTGCAGGTCGGGCACCCCATTGGTGACGATACCCAGCTTGTAGCGGGGCTTGAGCGCCTTCAGCAGCGCGTCCACCTCGGGGTAGCGCGGGTAGACCCGGCGGCGCTCTGCGTAGCGCCGGGCCAGGGCCTGCGAGAGCGCGTCGTCGTGGATGTTCTGATCGGCCAGGGCCTCGCGCCACACCGCCGCGCGGAACTCCGGCGCAAAGGCGTGGAGGTTGTGGATGGCGGGGTGGTCGCCCTCCTCGTAGCGCGCCCACAGCCCCTCGCCCGCGCTGTGGCCGATGCGCAGGGTGTAGCCGTACTCCGGCGAGCTTTTCCACAGCCGCACCGCGTTCTGCTCGGCGCTCTGGACAAGGCGCTCGAGGTCGAGGCCGTACCAGCTGCCCGCGTAGAAGGCGCAGTCCTTGAAGGCGTGCAGCGAAACCGGATGGTCGAAGATCAGGGTCTCGTCGAGGTCGAAGAGGATCGCGGCGATCACCAGGAGAGTCTAAGGAGGAAAGCGCAAACAGAAAAGAGCAAGCAGAAAACAGGATGCCCGCGGTTTATCCTTTCCCCTTCCGAACAGCGACACCCTCCGGCCTGTTCGCGGTGGTGCGGCTTACACCGTTTCCAGAAGCTCCTTGGCCCCCACCTTCAAGGCTTCGGGCGGGCTGGCACCGGCCCTTAGGCCCTGCTCGAGGGCCATCATGTAGCTGTCTTGCATCAGGCTGGACTCGATGGCCATGATCTTCTCGAAGGCCTCGACCGCCGAGAAGACCTCGGGGCCGCGCAGGCAGTTGCGCAGGTGCTCGAGGCTCAGCTCCTGCACGATCCCCATGGCGGGCATGATGAAGCTGGGCTTGACCCCCACCAACGCATGAACCAAGCCGACGCGCTTGCGCTTCTCAGCGTACTCGGCGTCGTAGCGGCCCGTGAAAATTTCCCTGTACCACTCGGCGAACTTGCCGTATAGCCGCTCCACTCGGCCCGGCACCGCCCATAGGATGGTGTGCATCTCGGGGTCGCGGCCCAGGTAGTCGTAGAAGGCCAGCGATACCTCCGGCGCGATGGGGGCCATGCGCGGCTCGAGCCGCTGCAAGGTGCGGGCGTGGCTGGCCTCGAGGCCGGTTCGCCGTATCAGGGTTTCCAGAAGAAGGGGGGCGTCCATCGCTGGAACCAGTCTACTCCAAATCGCCGTCATTACCATGCCTTACCCAAGACTTTTGTCCCTACTCCAAAAAGTGATTTCAATCCGTCTGGGACGAGATAATTTGCGACACGAGAATCCGAGTATCGAGGCGGGAGCTCTTGGCCCTCAGGCCGCCCTGTTCTCGCCCAAAAATGCCTGCCAGCGCTCCGGCAGCCGCTCGCCCACCTCGGCAAAGCGCTCGCGCTGCGCCCGGTAGAACCGCTCGAGGCCTGCCGCGTTGCCGCCGCTGTGCAGGGCCTCGAGGCACAGCCGCAGGGCCTCGGGGCTGTAGGGGTCGGCCTCGAGCAGGATGCGTCCGCAGCGCAGGGCCTCTTCGGGGTCGGATGCGGCGAGGGCGCGGGCGGCCTCGTGCAGGGTGTGGTAGAGCGAGTCGCCCACCGCACTGTCCCAGCCCTCGCCCAGGCCATGCAGGTACGGCCCGCGCCAGAGGCGGGTGTCGCGGCCGCGCAGGAAGCGCTCGGCGTCGGAGCCGACCGTGCCCAGTGCGTAGCCCGCGGCGGTCTTGGTGACGGCGGCGCTGCCCAGCGCCCCGCGCAGCCGGTACACCAGCTGCTTGAGCGCCGACGCGGCCTTGTCCTCGTCCATCTCGGGGTAGAGCGTGTCGTACAGCTCGAGTACCTCCACTTCGCCGCGCCCGCTGAGCCGGGCCTCCAGCAGCAGGGCCAGCAGCTCCTGGCCCTTGCGGGCGCCGTAGCCCAGCGGCTCGCCCGCGCTGGTCAGCTGGAAGACCCCCAGCACCCCGACCTCGAGGCCGGCCTCTTCGGCCTCGGTGCTGGGCTCGGGAGCGGCGGGGAAGTAGCGGCGGGCGATGTTGGCCCAGTTGGGGTTGCCCACCTCCTCGAAGGTCTGGACACGGCGCATGGCAGTGCGTCGGTCGTGTTTGAGCCGATCGAGCTCGAGGCCCATCCGGTGGGCGAAGGGGGCGTGGCCCAGCTCGTGCATGGCCTCGACCGCGCCCTTGATGCACCGCTCGGCCTCCCCAGCCCTGCCCAGCCGCTCCAGCGCTAACCCCTCCACCCAGTCGGCGAAGACACTCAGGCGGGGGACGCCGTGCCCCCGGATCTCTGCAGCCAGCTGCTCGGCCTGCCGGGGCTGGCCGTGGACCGCCTCGGCCCAGGCCACGAAGGCCAGGGTCTCGGCCAGGAAGGGCGCACTGCCGCTCTTGCGGGCGGCGGCCTCGGCGGCGCGGGCGCTCTTGAGGGCCATCGCGCCCCCGTGCGGCGGCGACCAGTCCAGGTATAGCCGCACCAGGCCCTGCCCCACCACCGCCAGCATCCGCTGGTTCTGGCCGCGCTCAAAGACGGTGCGGCTCTCCAGCAGCGCCTCCTCGGCCCGCTCGTACTCGCCCACCTCGATCAGGAGCAGCCCCAGGTTGGCCTGCCCCCGCGCGAAGCTGCGCCCGTCGCCCTGCTCGCCCACGTAGCGCAGGTAGGCCTCGAGGTCGGCGATGGCCTGCGGGAAGCGGCCCCAGCGGTACAGGGTGACGGCGCGGGTGAAGAGGGCCTCGGCGCGGTGGCGCTGGGTCTGGCCGAAGGCGGGGTCGGCGGGCTCGACTTGGTGGTAGAACTCCAGCGCCTCCCCCAGGGCCCGGCTGGCCTCGGCGAAGTCGCCCTGGTGCAGCGGGATGTCGGCATAGGTGCGCAGCAGCCAGGCCCGCTCCTGGGGCTGTAAAGTGGCTGCTCTGAGGGCTTCGTGCAAAAGGAGCTTGGCCTCCTCGAGCCTTCCCAGCTGAAGCTGGGACTGCGCCACCCAGACCAAGCAGGCGGTGTCGGGGCCGCCTTGCCCCAGTTCCACCGCCTCGGCGAAGCGTCCCCGCGCGTACAGCACCTCGAGGCCCAGCGACCGCTTGCGCGGGTCGCCGTCGGGCAGCCGGGTCACCCAGTGTTCTGCCGCCTCGGGCTGTCCCAGGCGCAGCAGCAGCTTGGCCTTTAGGGCCAGGGCCTCAGGGTTATGGGGGTCGGCCTCGAGAGACAGCGCCCCCTGCTCCAGCGCCTTCTGCGGGCTGAAGTCGCGCAGGATCAGGGCCGCCTCGAGGGCCAGCCCGGCGCGCTCGGCCCCCTGGCTTTGTGCGGCGGCCTGGGCCAGGAAGTGGGCCCGCTCGGGCCCGGAAGGGCTCGAGTCCGCCGCCCGCTGCAGCAGCGCCAGGGCCCGGCCAGGTTCGAGGCCCGCGTCCGGCAGGAACCGCGCGGCCCGCTCGGGGTGGGCAGCCTGCAATACCTCCACCAGCCGTGCGGCCACCTGCTGCCGCTCGGCGGGGCGCATCTCGCGTAGCAGCACCTCGCGGAACAGGGGGTGGACGAACTCGCCGTCCAGCAGCAGTCCGGCCCCCTCGAGCTGTGCCAGGGCCTCCTGAAGCCGCTCCGGGCTAACCCCGGCGGCCTGGGCCGTCAGCTCGGGCGCGATGGGGTCGCTCAGCAGGGCCCGCAGCTCGAGCACCCGCCCGGCCTCCGGCGAGAGCTGCCCGCCGTAAAGCAGTTGCACCAGCAGGGCCTCGATGCTGGTGGGCATCAGGTCGGACTCGGGGGCCCGCCAGCGCCAGCGGCTGCCGTCGCTCCAGAGGTTGCCCACCCGGCTGAGGTGGCGGAAGTACTCGACGGTGAACAGCGGGTTGCCCTGTGCGCGGGCAAAAATCCACTCGCAGGCCTCGGATGGCAGCGCCGCCCCAGCCCGGCCTTGCAGCAGTTCCACCGACGAATCCAGGGACAGCGAGCCCAGCGCGAAGGTCTCGAGCGGCTCGGGCGGCGGGGTGCGGGTCGAGAACAACAGCCCCACCCCCCGCACCCGCACCGTGGCCCGCGCCAGGGCCAGCCACAGCTCGAGGCCTTCCGGCCCCGCCTCGTGAAGGTCTTCGATGCGCAGCACGAAGGGGGCCAGGCTGCTGAGGTAGGCCGAGAGCGCGTCGGCGGCCTTGGCCGGGCTCAGCTCGGACAACTGCTCGAGGCTGCGCTCCACCCAGACCGGCAGGCCGCTGCTGGGCGGCAGCAGGCCCCGCAGCGCGAAGGGCGCGCCCGCATGCACGGTCAGGCTCTGGCAGGTGAGCTGCCGCAGCACCTGCTCGCCCAGCCAGCTCTTGCCCACCCCCGGCTCACCCCACACCGCCAGCGCCAGCCCGGCCCGCTTGGAGCTGACCAAACCCAGGCGCTTGACCAGCGCCTCCTTCAGCGTCTGGGGGTCGGGTGCGGCGATCATCTGAAACCCATACTACAAGGATTCCAACCCGTCTTGAACGGACCACCGGCACGACCTCGTCACGGCGACAGTTTTTTGCCCGGCCTTCGGGTATGCTTTTGAACTATGCAACGGGCTTTCATCGAGGAAATCGCCAAGTTTGACGGCCAGGAAGTCCTGGTGCGCGGCTGGCTGACCGGGCGGCGCTCCAAGGGCAAGATTCACTTTTTACAGTTGCGCGACGGCACCGGTTTCATCCAGGCCACCGCCTTCAAGGGCGAGCTGCCCGACGACCAGTTCGAGCAGGCCGACCACCTGCCCCAGGAGACCGCCCTCGAGGTGCAGGGCCTGGTGCGGGCCGACGCCAGGGCCCCCGGTGGCTATGAGCTTTCGGTGCGCGGCATCAAGGTCATCTCTACGCCTACCCGCGAGTACCCCATCACCCCCAAGGAGCACGGCGTCGAGTTCCTGATGGACAACCGCCACCTCTACATGCGCCACCGCAAGGCCTGGGCCGCCCTGAGGGTGCGCGACGAGATCGAGCGGGCCATCCACGACTTTTTCCACGCCCGGGGCTTCATCCGCATGGACTCGCCCATCCTCACCCCCAACGCCGTCGAGGGCACCTCGGACTTGTTCGAGGTGGACCTCTTCGATGGCGAGAAGGCCTTCCTGGCCCAGTCCGGCCAGCTCTACGGCGAGGCCGGGGCCATGGCCTTCGGCAAGATTTACACCTTTGGCCCTACCTTCCGCGCCGAGCGTTCCAAGACCCGCCGCCACCTGCTTGAGTTCTGGATGTGCGAGCCCGAGATCGCCTTCATGACCCACGAGGAGAACATGCAGCTCCAGGAAGACCTGGTGGCCTACCTGGTGGGCCGCTGCCTGGATAAGCGTAAGCTCGAGCTGGAAATGCTCGAGCGCGACACGGCCATTCTGCAAACCACCGCCCAGGGCAACTACCCGCGCATCCACTACACCAAGGCCGTCGAGATGGTGAACCAGATCGTCAAGGAAAAACCTGAACTCGAGCTGGTGCCTATGGAGTGGGGCGACGACTTTGGCGCGCCCCACGAGGCCGCCCTCACCAAGCAGTTCGACCGCCCGATTTTCGTGGAGAAGTACCCCGCCGCAGTCAAGGCCTTCTACATGGAGCCCGACCCCGAAGACCCCCGCCTGGTGCTCAACGCCGACATGCTGGCCCCCGAGGGCGTGGGCGAGATCATCGGCGGCTCGCAGCGCATCCACAACCCCGATCTGCTCTTGGAGCGCATCCGCAGCCACAACCTGCCCGAAGAGGTCTTCGACTGGTACATGGACCTGCGCTACTACGGCACCGTGCCGCATTCGGGCTTCGGCATCGGCCTCGAGCGCACCGTGCGCTGGATCTGCGGCATCGAGCACATCCGCGAGGCGATTCCCTTCCCCCGCATGTACACCCGGATGCGGCCTTAAACACGTTGGGAAAACAGCTCGCCCCGGCCCGCGGGTGGCCTCGAGGCGAAGTGCAGGAGTGCCGTCGGCATCCCCAGGGGGCGCTCGGTTCAGGAGTGGTCGGGCATCGGTGAGCGGCTGGTCAGGAAGAGTGCGAGCTGCAGGTGGCGCCTCAGCACCCAGGCCTGGAAGCCTCTACTTGAGACGAGGCGCATAGCCCTGTAGCCTCGAGAAGCTGGGGGTCACCGGCCTCTACCGGCATCAGCTCCATCAGCCGCCCATCAGCCCGGCCTCATACCATGAGCCTTGGATTGGAGGTGTCTCATGGACGAGGGACGATTTGCGGGCAAGGTGGCACTGGTGACGGGTGGGGCCTCGGGCATTGGGGAGGCCTGCTGCCTGACCTTTGGGCGCGGCGGGGCCAGGGTGGCGGTGGTGGATGTGAACCCCGAGCTCGGCGGGCGCGTGGTGCGGGCGGTGGAGGAGGCGGGCGGCCAGGCCGTCTTCCTGCGTGCCGACGTGTCCGACCCGGCGGCA
Source organism: Meiothermus sp. (assembly GCA_033762915.1). GTDB lineage: Bacteria > Deinococcota > Deinococci > Deinococcales > Thermaceae > Meiothermus. The sequence goes on from JANRLD010000002.1 coordinate 72,701, forward strand.
GTCGAGCGGATGGTGGCGGACACCGTGGGGGCCTTCGGGCGGCTGGACATCGCGGTGAACAATGCGGGCATCGGCGGCGAGCAGGCCCCCACCGGGCAGTACAGCCCGGAGGGCTGGCGCAAGGTGATGGCGGTCAACCTCGACGGGGTGTTCTACTGCATGCGCTACGAGATCCCCCGGATGCTCGAGAACGGCGGCGGCGCAATCGTCAACATGGCCTCGATCCTGGGCACGGTGGGGTTTGCCAACTCACCGGCCTATGTGGCGGCCAAGCACGGGGTGGTGGGGCTCACCAAGGCGGCTGCGCTGGAGTACTCCAAGCTTGGCCTCCGCATCAACTCGGTGGGGCCGGGCTTTATCAAGACCCCTCTGCTCGCCGGCGCGCTGGACGAGCCGACCCAGCAGTACCTGAGCGGTCTCCACGCGACTGGGCGTATGGGCGAGGCCCAGGAGGTCGCCGACCTGGTGGCCTACCTGGCCTCTGACCAGGCCAGCTTCCTGACCGGCGGCTACTATCTGGTGGACGGCGGCTACACCGCGCAGTGACAGCACTTCCCACAAACATTTCGCACGCAGAGACGGAAGTGTGGGGTACTTTGCGCCCGCTTTAGCGCATTCCTGTACGAGGGGTAAGGGCGGGAGCCGCTGTAACAAGAGCCGCTATAACAGGGTTTCGGGCAGGGGGTGGGGATGCCGGCATCCCCACCCCCAGCCCGAAACCGTGGCTCACGCCTTTTTCTTAAACAGGCCGAACAGGCCCCTGGGTTTGTCCGCAGACTTCGCGCCGGGCTGGTTCTGGGGCACCGGGGCACTCTGGGGCTTGAGGGCCTGCTGGAAGGCCTGAATCAACAGCCGGGTGGCGGGGTCTTTGTTGAGCATCCCGCGCACCACGCGATCGAGGTGCGGGGGGAGGTTGGTGGGGGGCAACACCTTGTGCAGGTGGGCGTAGGCCAGCGCGTCGAGGTCTTCGCCCACGAAGGGGCGCTTGCCCACCAGCATCTCGTAGGCCATCACCCCGAAGCTGTAGGCGTCGGAGGCGGGACTGGCCTGCTCGCCCGCAAACAGCTCTGGGGCCATGTAGAAGGGGCTCCCGGCCCGCTCGGTGGGCTTGGGGTTCTCCCTGGTCTTGGCCACGCCGAAGTCGCCCAGCTTGTAGGTTAGCCCGTCTAGGAAGATGTTGGCGGGCTTGATGTCCTGGTGGATGATGCCCTGGCTGTGGAGGAAGACCACCGCGCTGGCGATCTGGGAGAGGCAGTCCAGGGCTACCTCGCGGCTCATCTGGCCCTTTTTGAGGCTGTCGTCGAGGGTGCCTTCTTCCATGTACTCGAGGGCCAAAAACGCCCCCTCGCCCTCCGGGCGGCCCGACAGGCCGCGCACCAGGTTGGGGTGGTTAAGGGTGAGGGAGAGGGCCACCTCCTGGGCAAAGCGCTCGGCCATCACCCGGTCGGTGCGCACCTCGCGGCGCGGGATCTTGAGAGCCACCTCGGTTCCGTCGGGAGCCTTGGCCAGGTACACCTGAGAAGACCGACCCAGACCGATCAGCATGTCGAGTTTGAAGTTTTGGCGGGTCAGCCGACGATAATCCATGCGTTGAAGCTCCGAGCTACTCATAGTGTAACGGCCTCGGCGTTATGTGGGGGTTATTTTGATTAGAGGCTGAGGCTCTGGCCGGGCTCGAGGGCCTTCCCGCCCACCCCCAGCAGCCCGGCGCGGGTCACGAAGGCCGCGCCGTCCTGGGCAATCGGGGGGAAGGTGTTGTAGTGCTGCGGCAGCACCTGCTTGGGTTTGATCAGTTCCAGCGCCTTCAGCGCATCGTCCGGCCCCATGGTGAAGTGGTCGCCGATGGGCACAACGGCCAGGTCAATCTGGTGGGCGGCCACCAGGCCCATGTCGCTGAACAGTGCGGTGTCGCCGGCGTTGTAGATGCGCCTGCCGCCCAGCTCGAGCACAAAGCCCGCCGCCAGTCCGCCGTAGGTGCCGTCGGGGAAAGAGCTTGAGTGCCAGGCTGGGAACCACTTGAGCCAGCCGCCCGCAAAGCGGTAGGTGCCGCCGGTGTTCATGCCCACGCCGGTAGCCCCTTGCCGGGTGGCGTAGCTGACGATCTCGAAGTTCGCGACCACGGGGATGCCCAGGCGCTGCGAGAGCGCAACCGCGTCTCCGTAGTGGTCGCCGTGGGCGTGCGTGAGCACGATCAGGTCGGCTTCTATGGCCTCCGCTGTGCTCCCCGCCTTGGGGTTTCCGGTTAGAAACGGGTCTACCACAACCCGCGTGCTGCCATCGCTGATCCAAAGCGCCGAGTGCCCCAGATACCTGACCTCTACCATGCTTGCCCCCCGCTGCCCAAACAGTATAGGGGATTGCTGTGCAAAACCTTAGGGGGTGGCGTGCTTTCTTTACTGCCCCAACTGCGCCAACACCCGCTCCACCGAGCGCTCGAAGGCCACCTGGGCCATGCGCCTTAGGGCCTGCCCGCCCCACTTCTCGCCCTGCGGCAGCTCGGCGTGAACCCGCAGCGAAAGCTCGTAACCGATTCCGCCCCCCTCGAGCCGCCCAGCGCCAGAAAGCTCCGCCCAGAACGGCGGGTTGGGCTCCAAGATCACCGCCTCGAGCCGGGCCCGGTCGTCCCCCTCGGGCCGGATCAGGCTCTTAAAGGGGAAGCGAATCTCCCCCAGCAGCGGCACCTCTGCCGCCAGCTCGCCGGACAGCTCGAGCCCGTCGCGCTCGAGGGCCCCGAACGGCGGCTTGCCCGCGAAGACCTTTTCGGGCGTGAGCAGGTGCTCGGGTGGCTCGGGGAGGTGGAGCTGGAAGGATTTTTCTAGGGTCATAAGGGGTAGGGGGCGGGAGCCAGTAGGCGGAGGTAAGGACGGGCTTCTGCGGCCTCTCCCCCCCTCACTTCACCCACTCGATGCGAATCTTGCCCGCGTCTTTGAGGGCGCTGATCTCCTCGTCGGAGGCGTTGTGCAGCTTGGGGAGGTGGCTGAACTCCGAGGCCGCCCCGGCGAACCCCACCCGCACCACCAGCATCTCCTCGTTCTCGGCCTTGCCGATGCGCCAGACCAGGTGGTTGCCCAGGCGCTCATCGAGGTCCTTGAGCGGGCTGTTCTCGGCCTGCGTAAGCTCGTCCATCGGCTATAGGGTACAGGAGCCGGGGGAAAGAGAAAAGAGGAAGGAGCAGAAGAACGCACGCGCATCCAGCCTTCCGCTTCCCCTTTTCTCCTTCCCCCTTCCTCTATATGCTCTGGGGGTGGAAGCCATCATCCTGGCGGGCGGGAAGGCCGACGAACCCCTGGCACTCAAGTACGGCGTGGCGAACAAGACGCTGGTGCCGTACAAGGGGCGGCCCCTGGTGGAGTACACCCTCGAGGCGCTCTCCGCCGCCGGACTCGAGGTGATCCTGGTGGGGCCGAGGGCCGATCTGCGGCCCGCCCCGGCCCGGTTCGTGGCGGCCGCGGGCGGGATGATCGACAACCTCGAGGCGGGCATCCGGGCCGCGCAGGGCCGAAAAGTGCTGGTTTCGACCGGGGATATGCCCTTCCTGGGCGTGGAGGCGGTGCGCTGGGTCTTGCACAACGCTCCGCAGGCCGGATTCGTCTACACGGTGGTTGCCCAAGACACCATCGAGCGGCGCTTCCCCAAAATGCGCCGCACCTATGCCCGCATCAGGGAAGGCTCCTTCACCGGGGGCAACATCGTGGTGGTTGACAAGAACCTGTTCTTCACCGCCCTGCCGCTGCTAAAACGCGCCGTCGCACTGCGGAAACAGCCTCTGGCCCTGGCCCAGATGATCGGCCTCGGCACCCTGCTGAGCGTCATCCTGGGCCGCGCCACCATCCCCGGCCTCGAGGCCAAGGTCTCGCAACTGCTGGGCGTCCCGGCTCGAGCCCTCGTCACCCCCTTTGCCGAGGTCGGGGTGGACCTGGATAAGGAGGGGGACCTGGCGTGGCTGGAGGGATAGAGGGAGGGAGTCGCAAGATAGTCGGGTTTGAGCCGCCGCAACAAACTCCGCGGCGGGAGCGTCTGTTGGCCTCGCTCCGCCCTTGCCTGTCCTCTCTACTTCCTTCAATTCTGTACAATCTCACCCGATGAGCACCCCCTTCGGCCACGCCATGCGGGCGCACTTTCCCCTCGAGCCCCAGACCCTCTACCTTAACCACGGCACCGTGGGGGTCACGCCCTGGCGGGTGCTGGCGGCGCAGCAGGCCCTCCGGCAGGAGATGGAGCGGCAGCCCGCCCGCTTCGTGTTGCGCGAGTTAAGCAGCCAGAGCCCGGGGGTTCCTGCCCACAAGCCCCGGCTGCGGGTCGCGGCGGACGCGGTGGCGGCCTACCTGGGGGGCAGGGGAGAGGACCTGGTGTTCGTGGACAACGCCACCACCGGCATCAACGCTGTGCTGCGCTCGCTGCCCTTCGGTCCGGGCGACGAGATCGTGGTACCCGACCTGGCGTACGGGGCGGTCATCAACACCGCCCGGTACGTGGCCAGGGAGCGTGGGGCCACCCTGGTGACGGCAGAGCTGCCTTTTCCCGTTGCCGACTCTTGCAAGGTTGTGGAGGCCCTCGAGGCCGCCCTCACCCCGCGCACCAGGCTCGTGATCGTGGATCACATCACCGCCGAGACCGCGCTGCTGCTGCCCTTGGAGGCCATCGTCGCCTTGTGCAAGTCCAAAGGTGTGCCGGTGCTGGTCGACGGGGCGCACGCACCCGGGGCAATTCCGCTCAACCTCGAGCGCATCGGTGCAGACTACTACGTGGGTAACCTGCATAAGTGGGCCTTCGCGCCGAGGGGCAGCGGATTTCTTTGGGCTAAGCCGGAGCGCCAAGCGGGGCTGCACCCCACCGTGATCTCCTGGGGCCTGGATAACGGGTTCACCCAGGAGTTCGACTGGCTGGGCACCAAAGACCCCACCCCCTTCCTTGCCGCGCCCGAGGGCATCGCCTTCATCCGCGACCTGGGCGAGGACGCCATGCGCGGGTACAACCAGGCCCTGGCCTGGGAAGCCGCCCACTGGCTGAGTGAGCGCCTGGGCACCGGGTTCGCCGTCCCCCGCAGCATGACCGGCTGCCTGGTTTCGGTTCCGCTCCCCGTGAAGTTTGGCTCGAGCCCCGACCATGCCGCCCGGCTCAAGGACGCCCTCCTCTTCGACCACCACATCGAAATCCCCGTCCTCTCGGTGCGCGGCCGGCTCTACGCCCGCATCTCGGCCCAGGTCTATAACGAGATGGCCGACCTGGAGCGGCTCGAGGGGGCGCTGAACTCGCTGGTGAGGGCGGCGGGCTGAGGCTGAGGGACCCGGCCCCGAAAACCGCAGGTCTCCAGTATCCTGTTTTTACCGCCCTTCGCCGGCCTCACATCCCATGATCGACCTCCGCATCACCCGCCGAACCTTCGCCAAGCTGGCCGTGGCGCTGGGCCTGGGAAGGGCCGCACAGCCCGACCCCGGCCGCGTCCGAATGCTGGTGCTGGGGGACTGGGGGATGGACACGCCGCACCGCGCGGCGATCGCCAAGGCCATGCGGGAGGCCCACCGTCGGCAGCCCTTCGAGGCCATCCTGACCCTGGGCGACAACTTCTACCCCCGCGGCGTGCCCGTCCGCCGCTTTGTGGAGGAGCTGCCCGAGTTGCGCTTCTACCCCACCTTCGGCAACCACGACATTACCGAGCTGGACAGGCAGTTCGCACTGTTCGGGGTGAACCGGCCCCAGTACACCGTGCGGCGGGGCGCACTCGAGGTCTTCGTGGTCTACTCCGAGGCCTTTACCTACGCCCAGCGGGACTGGCTCGAGGCCGCCCTGGCCGCCTCTTCCGCCACCTGGAAGGTCGTCTCCCTACACCGCCCGATCTACTCCTCCAACCTCTACGGCGGCTTTCGCGGCGTGCGCCGGCTGATCCTGCCGCTGCTGCAGACCTACCGCGTCGATCTGGTGCTGGCGGGCCACGACCACTGCTATGAGCGCCTGGAGGTAGGCGGGGTGACCTACGTCATTTCGGGCGGGGGTGGCGCGACCATCCGCAACTTCTTCTGGACCAAGGAGGGCAGCCGGGTGCGCGAGGCGGTGCCGAACTTTCTGAGCCTCGAGGCCGCCGAGACCGGGATGCAGGTCACAGCCTTCAACGAGCGAAACGAAATCCTGGACCAGCGGGTTTGGCAGAAGGGGTAGGCGGGAGTGCGGGGAGGGCCTGGGGTTGTGCATTGCCCCACGCTTCCCTCCTGCTACGCTGTACCCATGAACCTGTATCTTGTTCGCCACGCCGCCGCCGAGGACGCTCGGGAAGGCCAGACCGACGACCAGCGGGCGCTAACCGGAGAGGGCATAGAGAAGTTCAGGGGGGTGGTGAGGGGGCTCAGTCGCCTCGAGGTGCGCTTCGACCGGCTGTACCACAGCCCCAAGCTGCGGGCGGTGCAGACGGCGGAGCTGTTGACGGGTCTGCTCGAGGGCGAGTCGGAGGTCACCCCGAACCTGGCGGCCCCCCCCAGCCCCCAGCTGCTCGAGCAGTTGCGGGGCGAGCGGGTCGCGCTGGTGGGCCACGAGCCCTGGCTGGGCGAGCTGTGCGCCTGGCTGCTGACCGGCGAGATGGGCGGGGCCGCCTTCGCCTTCAAGAAGGGCGGCGTGGCTTGGCTCGAGGGCAGCCCCGCCCCCGGCGGGATGAAGCTGCTGGCGTTTCTGCCGCCCAAGGTGCTCCGCTCAGCCCACTGACCTCGGATGGGCCGCTTGGGTGAGGTTGGCACGCCCCGGACGGCGGCTTCGGTTGGGGTATCCGCAGGAGCCGAGATGCGACCTGGGATGCTCGTGGCGCCCGTGGAGTTGATTCCGGCAGAGCCAACCCGCCAAAAGCCCGAAGGATTTCAGGCCAAAGTTTCCCCCGAGCCAAACCCGGTGCCCTAGAGCGGTTCCCCCGCATACTCCCTACGGCGCTAAAGCGGGCGGTTTTTGCTGAGTACATTACCTGCCGCCGCGAGGGAGGTAAGGGTGGGAACCGCGATAAGGATATTCGGGGGCCGGCGGGTGCCAAAGCTATGTGCCCTGGTACAAGCACCGTGCTTGCACCAGGGCACATCTATGGCGGGCCTTTCAGGATGGCACTCCGTCCTTCAGCTAGGCAGACTCCTAACTCCTACCTAGGCGGGTCAGGAAGTAGAGCGCCAGCCCCGCCACCACCACGTGCATCAGCTCGAGGCTCACGATCATTCCTGCGGGCGCTCCGGGCAGGTTGAAGGGGCCGAATAACGTCAGCACAAACACCACCGCTGCCACGATGTAGAAGACCCGGTTGGGGTCGCGGGCGAAGCGCACGCACAGCCAGTAGGCGACCGCCGCCCCCAGGCTCCCAATCACCGAGGCCAGAACCACCGGCACGATGGAGAGAGGCTGCCCTGCGGGCGTAATGACGCTGCTGGGGAAAAAGCCCATCGCGTTGCCGATCAGGTAAATGACCGCGTTGACCGCTGCCGCGATCACCGCCACCGTGATGCCCGCCTGGGCGATCTGAGCCACCGAAGTCCTTTGTGCGACCATACATCCTCCCTATCTTTCGAACCTTTGAACCGGCCTGAGAGCGGTTCCCCCGCATACGTCCTACAGCGGTTTTTGCTGGAGGGGGTACATTACCTGCCGCCGCGAGGGAGGTAAGGGTGGGAAACGCGATGAGCGCCTGTGCGGATGCGAACTGCTCGAGGCGTCGACTCGGCCTGCCACAAACCCGCACCCCTCTTTGACGCCCTTCTTCTACAAGATATTCCTTTATACTTCATTTTGTCAAGTATAGCTTTTTTCTTTGTACATTAAAAATAATCCCGAGAACCTGTTTGTGCTACCCTAGAGCTGTGACCGAGGAGCGCACCCACCCCAGTCCCCAGCAGCTCGCCTTGTTCCACAGCATGGCGGTGCTCCAGGAGAGGTGGGTGCTGTTCATCTTGTGGCAGCTCCTGGAGGCCGACGGCCCGATGGGGTTTAATGAGTTGACCCGCCGCGCCCCGGTCAACGCCACCACCCTCGCCACCCGTTTGGACTTGCTCGAGCGCGAGGGTATGGTGAGCCGCACGGTTCACTCCACCATCCCCCCCAAGACCAGCTACGCCCTCACCGAAAAGGGCCAGGCCCTGGGCCCGGTATTCCAGGCCATCCGCCGCTGGGCCGAGGCCTTTCCTCCCAGCCCCGACCACCCGCCCGACTGTGGCACCGAGGAACTGGGCAAGGGCAAGCTGTAGCGCGGGCAGCCCGACCGTTTGCAGCGCACTCCGTAGGGCCTTGGCATGCCAGGGCCTTACTCAACTCAGACTTGTTTTTGTAAGACTTTATAATATATAGCGATTCATGGAGTATACTTACGCCATGACCGCACCTATCCCGACCACCCTCGAGTTGCAGGGCCTGACCCTCCGCGTTCGTGACCTCGAGGCCCAACTGAGCTTTTACCGCGACCTGCTGGGCCTCGAGGTCGTCGGCAGCAAGGGCCGCCAGACCGACCTGGCTCCGGCCGGGCGGGGCTTCACCCTTACCCTCGAGCACGACCCCGCCGCCCCGCTCCGGCCGCAGCCCACCCTGGGGCTGTACCATTTCGCCCTGCTGCTGCCCAATCGTCAAGCGTTGGCGGCGATTTTTCGCCGGTTGGTCGAGGCGCAGTACCCCCACTTCCAGGGGGCCTCGGATCACGCCGTCTCGGAGGCGCTCTACCTGAGCGACCTCGAGGGCAACGGCATCGAACTCTACCGCGACCGCCCCCGTGCCCAGTGGCCCTACTGGGACGGAAAGCTGGCCATGGGCAGCGAGCGCATGGACTTGCAGGCCTTGTTAAGGGAGTCCGAGGGCGGCACCCTCGACCCCCAAACCACCTTCGGGCACCTGCACCTACACGTGGGCGACCTCGAACCCGCCCAGGACTTCTTCGAGGGGCTGGGAATGCGGCTTACCCAGGGCGATTATCCCGGCGCCCGCTTCCTCGCCGCCGACGGCTACCACCACCAGATCGGTATCAACCTCTGGGCCAGGGGACGCACCGCGCCCCACGAGTCCACCGGGCTGACCGCCTACAGCCTCGGCATTGAGGGTCGCTCGGCGGAGACGTTGCTCGACCCGAACGGGGCTGCGGTGAGTGTGCGGGCGTTGTAGTCACACGCGGAGGTTTTTCGGCGCCGCACGCGAGGCGCGGGCGGCACTACGGTCGCCGGGGGCCAGAGCCAAAAGCCCATGCCTCAATCATCCGCGCCGCCTCTGCGCCTGCCTTGTGCTTCCCCTCGAGCCCGGAGTAGATTGACTCGGGCATGGGCAAGCTCCGCAGGGACGATTTTGGCAAGGATTTTGTCTGGGGGGTGGCGACGGCCTCGTACCAGATTGAGGGGGCTGTGCGGGAGGACGGGCGCTCGCCCTCGATCTGGGACACCTTCTCGCACACGCCGGGTAAGGTCAAGGGCGGGGGCAACGGCGACCAGGCCTGCGACTTCTACCACCGCTACCGCGAGGACTTGGCCTTCGTAAAGCAGATGAACATGCGGGCCAACCGCTTCTCGCTGGCCTGGCCGCGCATCCTCCCCGAGGGCACCGGGAAGGTTAACCCCAAAGGGCTGGACTTCTACCAGCGGGTCATTGACCGCACCCTCGAGCTGGGCCTCGAGCCCTGGGTCACCCTCTACCACTGGGACCTCCCGCAGGTGCTCGAGGATAGGGGCGGTTGGACGAGCCGCGACATTGTGGGCTGGTTCTGCGAGTACGCCGAGGTTTGCACCAGGGCCTTCGGCGACCGGGTTAAGCACTGGATGGTGCTCAACGAGCCCTCGGTCTTCACCGTGCTGGGCTACATGCAGGGCCTCCACGCGCCCGGCCGCCGGGGCTTCGCGCAGTGGCTGCCCGCCATTCACCACGCCGCGCTGGCTCAGGCCGAGGGCGGGCGGATCGTGCGGGCCAACGTAAAGGGGGCGGCGGTCGGCACCACCTTCTCTTCGTCGTACGTGCAGCCGATCAACAGCCTGCCGTGGCACCGAGGCGCGGCGGCCCGCTATGACGCGATTGCCAACCGGCTCTTCCTCGAGCCCGCCCTGGGGCTGGGTTACCCCATCCGCACCTTTCCCTTCTTGCAGCCCATCACCCGCCACTTCCACCCAGGAGACGAGAAGCGGCTGGCCTTTGACTTCGACTTCATCGGCCTGCAAACCTACTTCCGGATGCTGGTGCGTTTCAGCCCGACCGACATGGGCAGCTTCGCCCGCGAGGTACCCCACCGTGTGCGCACCCAAGAGCCCCTAACCGAGATGGGCTGGGAGGTCTACCCGCCCAACATCTACCACTTGCTCAAGCAGTTCGCTGCCTACAAGGGCGTCCGGCGCATCATCGTCACCGAGAACGGCGCGGCCTACGCCGACGAGGTGAGGAACGGGCGGGTACACGACCCCTTGCGCCTCGCCTACATCCGGGCCAACCTCGAGCAGGTCCTGCGGGCCAAGCGGGAGGGTGTGAACGTGGGTGGCTACCTCTGCTGGAGCCTGATGGACAACTTCGAGTGGGCCGAGGGCTACCGCCCGCGCTTCGGGCTGGTCTACGTGGACTACACCAGCCAGCGCCGTATTCTGAAGGACTCGGGGCGGTGGTTTGCGGAGTTTTTGGCCGGATAGTTCGCCACCGCATGCGCGGTGAAGCGGTAGGCGGGGCGGAACACCCTGCTTTACGGCGGTAACTTCGCCCATCGCGGTTCCCGGTACCCGGCACTACAAACACCGCCGCAAAAAGTATGGGTGGGAACCGCTCCAGAAGCTTCTGTGGCACGCCCTCGTGGACCCCGCCTGATGGTCTACTCCCGAAGCTCATGAAGCTCATAGCGAAGCCTTCCCGAGCGGCGCCCAAGACCAGGACCCGGCAGTTTGCCGGCAGCAAAGTCGGAGCGTCTCGAGGTTCATCCTGATTTGACAATTAGGCCCTCCCCTTGTACCGTGGTGGCAATGGTTTGGTATACCACCACCACTACCTAGGCGACAGCTATCCGTTTTAGCTGTCGCTCGACCTGCCTAAACCGGCAGGTTTTTTGTTGGAACAATCCTCAAGCACCTCGCGGTGGGACGGGGAAAGAACCAGGTCGAAAGGAGTTTGTTCATGAAAGTAGCCATTGCGGGAGCCACAGGGGCCGTCGGTCAGGAACTTCTCAAGGTGCTCGAGCAGCGCAACTTCCCGGTTTCGGAGCTGCGGCTGTACGCCTCGAGCCGCTCTGCCGGGAAGGCCATGAGATTCCGGGGCAAGGAGGTCGTGATCGAGGCGCTGCCCGAGACCCCGCTGCCGGTGGACGTGGTGCTGGCCAGCGCGGGGGGCAGCATCTCCAAGCAGTACGCCCCCATCTGGGCGCAGAAGTCGGTGGTGATCGACAACTCTTCGGCCTTCCGCTATGACCCCGAGGTGCCCCTGATCGTCCCCGAGGTCAACGCGCAGGCCGTCAAGGGGCACAAGAACATCATCGCCAATCCCAACTGCACCACTGCCATCCTGGTGATGGGGCTCTACCCGCTGCACCAGGCTTTTAAGGCCAGGCGGGTGATCGTGAGCACCTATCAGTCGTCTTCGGGGGCGGGGGCCAGCGGGATGGAGGAGTTGCTCGAGGGCACCCGGCAGTGGTTGGCGGGCGAGCCAGTGGTCAATCAGGTCTTTGCCCACCCGCTGCCCTTCAACGTCATCCCGCACATCGACAGCTTCCAGGACAACGGCTACACCAAGGAGGAGATGAAGGTGCTTTGGGAAACCCAGAAGATCATGGGTGACCCAGAGGTGAGGGTCTCCTGCACGGCGGTGCGTGTGCCCACCTTGCGCGTCCACTCCGAGGCGGTCACGGTGGAGTTCGAGCGCCCCGTGAGCGTCGAGGCGGCCAGAGAGGTGCTGGCCCAGGCCCCCGGCGTGGATCTGGTCGACGATCCCGCCGCCAAGCGCTACCCGCTGCCCCACACCGCCACTGGCAAGTACAACGTGGAAGTCGGGCGCGTTCGCAAGAACCTGGTCTTCGACAATGGGCTGGACTTCTTTGTCTCGGGCGACCAGCTCCTCAAGGGCGCGGCCCTCAACGCAGTGCAGATCGCCGAACTGCTGCTCGAGCCGGTTGCCGGATAACGCCCACGCCCCGCCCGGATCAAGACACCGCCCGCCTGGAAACCTGTCTGTGACCGCCGTCAGCCGGGATTCCGTCCCCGGTCAGGTTGCCCCGGTTCCCTTCATCGGTTAGCATAGCCGCAGCCCAGACAAAGGTGGGCGGGTTTTGGGGTGCGGGGGAAACGCGGGCATGTCGGCCTACTGGAACTTCAAACTTATTTTCGATCCCCAGGAAGGCTTCCCAGCGGGGATGCTGGACAGGTTGCTGGGCCTGCTGGAGCGTATGGGCTTCTGGGCCTGGACCAAGGCCGAGGACGTACCGCCCTACGCCATCGCCCGCCCGCAGAGCGAGCAGGTGCTGGTGCTCTCGACCTTCGTGGATCACGAGTACAAGACCCTGCTGGCCACCGACCTCGAGGTCGTCGAGACCCTCCTCACCGAGCACGGCGGCAGCCTCGAGCTGCGCCCGCACGCCTCCCACTCGCCTATCGAACTGGTCGAGCTGCGCTACGCCCCCCAGAAGTACACCGTAGCCCTCAGCTTCCCCTGGCCCGAGGAGGCCGAGGAGCAGCGGGCCTGGCTGCGGCTGTTCCGCCAGGTGTGCGACCGCCTGAACCCCCTGGCGGCCTGTGCCTACAATTGGGAGGCCCTGGTACACTCCGGCCATCCCGCCGACGACCTGGTCCAGGCCGCCCACTCCGGCAAGCCCCCCCAGACCCTCCACTCCCTGACCTACCTCCGTAACGACTATCTCGTGCATGTGGGCCTCGAGCGCCTCTCCCCGGTCAGCCGCCGCCAGGACTACTGGCGGCGCGGGGTCTGCCTGTGGCTCGAGCACGACCTTGGCGAGTTCCAGACTGCCAGCCTCGAGGATGACGGGTACTACCAAAAGGGCGGCTAGCGGCGGCACTTCTCGAGTTGAATCTGCCCGTGCAGAACCATGTATTTCAGCCCCAAGGCGGTCGCCTTGCTGGGGCGCAAACCCGCTGTGGGGCAGAGGAGGGGGACAAGACCAAGGCGGAGGGGCGGTCTTTGACCGCCTTTCGCCGCCTGTGACTGCATCTCGCAGCCCCTCCCCCGTAACGCTCAGGGGGTCAAAAGCACCGCCTCCCGCTCCGGCCCCTTTCTATACTCAGGGCATGAGCGTCTTCATCTTCCCCCTCATCGTCACCGCCGCTCTGGCCCTCACCGCCCTCCTCGCCCGTATGGCCATGAATCGCCTGCACCTGCGGCTGCTGGCCCTGGAGCTGGAAGGCCGCAGCTACGACCGGCTCAGCGAGCTCGAGCGCAACCAGCTCAACGAGACGGTCAACTACCGCTTCTCCCACTCCTACGGTTCGCATCTGGCCACCTTCGTGTTGCTCTACGCCTACCCTACCCTGTTCATCAGCCAGAACATGTTTGGGCGCACCACCTGGAAGACCCGCGAGGTGATCCTGTGGAGCAGCCTGTTCTACTACAGCACCCTGGTCTGCCTGGGGATGGCCCTGCAGAACCTGGTCGTGAGCTAACAGCGGTTCCCATTACGCCTCTTGCGCGTCTTACGTGCGCAGCTTAAGGCCTGCTCTGCCGCCCCGAGCACTGCTGCGCGAGGACGTTTTTTTCTGGTCTCGGCCGTTTCCAGAGCGGTTCCCACGAACACTCGGTACGGCAGTTTTTGCCGTACTGATCTGCTTTCCCACATTACCTCCCTCGCAGCGGCAGGTAATGTCCCTACAGCGGTTTTTGCTGTAGGGAGTATGCGTGGGAATTGCTCTGAGTGCACTACTCCGCACGATGGGCGGAGTAGTGGTGAGAAACGCGATCAGAACCGGCCTCAGGGGCTTCGGTCATTATCGGTGACGGGCACATGGTTTCGCGGGACGCACTCGGCCCCGCGCAGCCCTCCAAGCACTGTAGACAGCGCCCGAGCGGGGTGCTATCGTAGCTGCGTTTGGGAAAGCCACGGGGCAGCCCTACCTATTTGCTGGGGCCAATTCGCGCACCCCAATTCCCGACCGGGTGTTGTTGTGCCCGCCGCTATGAGGAGTGCTATGCAGACCGGAAAAGTGAAGTGGTTCAACGCGGAAAAGGGCTTCGGGTTTATCGAACAGCAGGACGGGCAGCCGGACGTGTTTGTGCACTACAGCGCCATTCAGTCCAGGGGTTTTCGCAGCCTTAACGAGGGCGATACCGTAAGCTTCGATATCGAGCCCGGCAAGAACGGCAAGGGCCCCCAGGCCGCCAACGTCACCGTGCTCGAGCCCGCCAAGCGCTACTAACCCAAAGCGCTTCCCGAAGGCCCCGCTGCGGGGCCTTGTCTTTTGGTCACCTCGGCTCGACAGGGCGAAGATAATCGAATAAAATACCGTTTGCGAATGGGGCATAACTATCCTCGTTTGTGTGTTGAACGGACAATTCTCCAAAGATACGTAATGCATCTTTATTCGGGCTATACATGGTCACAACCCGCGTGCTTTCTAACCGGCAGGCCGTAGAATTGACCAACGGAAAAGCCAAGCAGGCCATAAGCCTGAGTTCAGCCGCGCTGCCCATAGTGGGCTCGAGCAAGGAAAAACCCATGTCCATCCCCTCCGCCGAGAGTATTCCCCGCCCCCAACAGCTTCACTTCATCCCCGCCATGTCGCTGCGCGAGTCGGCCCAGTTGCTGCACCGGCTCTATCACAGCTGTCCGACCTACATCTCGCTGATCGGCGGTGAGGCGCCCTCGCTCATCGACATCGAGCGCGAACTCGAGACCCTCCGTCACGACACCCGCCGCCAAGCCATGCTGATCCTCGAGGGCGAGCAGATGGTCGGCTTCCTCGACTACAAGGTGGCCTACCCCGACCTCCACGCCGCCACCATCAGCCTGCTTTTGGTAGACGAGAAGATTCAGGGCCGGGGTCTGGGCCGCCTGGTGGTCGAGCAGCTCGAGGCCCTCCTCAAAGGCCGCACTGAGCGCCTTTATGCCGTCGTATACGGCAACAACGAACGCGCCAAGACCTTCTGGAAGCGCTGCGGCTTTGCCCACCTGCGCGACAGCGGGCCCAGTCTGGGCTGGTACGAGAAAGAACTGCTGACCATTGACAGCTGACGCTCCGAACGCGGGAACCCCTCAGAGTGTATGCCTGGTTTAGGGGCGGAGTGCCGGCCCCAAGCGCCCGTTTAGGAATTGCATCCGTGCTTGCACCGGGGCACATGGCTTTGGTGCGTGCCGGCCTTGCAAAGACCCCAGCGTAAGCTTCGAAGGTCATCCCAACGGCAGACCGCTAAAAGCGCGAAGTTGGGGGTTGTGCTTCGCACGGGCTGTTGTCGGGACCCTTACTGCGGATTTTGATGCTCTGCATCTTGGGGCTGAAATCTGTTCCCCACTGTGTTTTCGGGGTGCTTGATGAGGCAATCCATGGCGAACCGCTGCAAACGGCGGTGTGCCTCGAGCCGGACTTTCTCGCCAGGCACGCCTATACCGTATCCGCCGATTCCGTACTTCTACCCTGGCGCAACTTAGAGCGGTTCCCACGTATACTCCCTACGGCGTTAAAGCGGGCGGTTTTCGCTGGTAGGGAGTACATTACCTGCCGCGGCGAGGGAGGTAAGGGTGGGAAACACGATTAGGATCACCGCAATGTCAAGGTTGCCCACCGGGCCATAAGGGTCAGCAGTGACGGGGCGAAAGGCCGGGGTAGCCACCGGTTTTCGGGCTGCCCCGCCGCTCGGGGGAGTCGCCACTGGCCTCCTCGCCCTTCATCGGACTCCAAGACCCTTGACTCCCGACCTCAGACTCTCGAGTATTAACCAATGAAAATCTGCGTCTTCTGCGGTTCATCCAGCGGTGTGCGGTCGGAGTACCTCGAGGCGGCCCGGCGGCTGGGGCAGCTGCTGGCCCAGGAGCGGGTGGGGCTGGTCTACGGCGGGAGCAGGCTGGGGCTGATGGGGGAGATGGCCAGCGCCTGCCTGAACGCGGGGGGGCAGGTGATCGGGGTGATTCCCCGCGGGCTGATGGAGCGAGAGCTGGCCCACCAGGGCCTGACCGAGTTACACGTGGTCGAGACCATGCACCAGCGCAAGGCCATGATGGCCGACCTGGCGCACGCCTTTATCACCCTGCCGGGCGGACTGGGGACGCTGGAGGAGCTGTTCGAGATCAGGACGTGGAGCCAACTGGGCATCCACCAGAAGCCGCTGGGCCTGCTCAATGTGGAGGGCTACTACGACAAGCTGCTCGGCTTCCTGTGGCACTCGCAGGGCGAGGGCTTCACCCGCCGCGAGAACCTCTGGTCGCTGCTGGTGGATCAGGACCCCAGGGTGTTGCTTGAGCGTCTGCGGAACTACCAGGCCCTGCCGGCCAAGCAGTGGCTCAGCAACCGCGAAACCTGAATGGCAGCATGAGCGGCCAGAAGCGTGTGGCAGCAGAAACCGACCCCGAACCTCATCATCACCCCTCTGCCTCGCGCCGCCTTTCGTGAACCAGCCCCCACCCCGACCCGCCCACTTCCGCTACCCTTAGAGCCATGCACTTGGCTTGGGCGGCGCGGCGGGCTTGGCGGATGCGGCTGATGATCGCCGCCGGGCTTGCCCTGCTGGCGATGCCCCTGGTGCTGCTGGTGCACCCGGCCTGGGTGCTGGTTGCGCTGCTGGGGCTGCTCTACCCGACGCGCCTCGAGCACGTCCGCGCCCTGGCCGACCTGGACCGGCAGTACGGGCTGGCCTACCGCAGCGCCCTCGAGGCCCCGCCCGCCCACCCCTACCGCCGCGAGATCGAGGAGGCCTCGAGGCAGAGTCTGAAAGAGGTCCGACTGCCTGGAGTGCCCTGGCTGCTGGCCGGAGTGCTGGCGGCGCTGATCGCAGGGGCTTGGTTCCTGCCTCGAGTCCAGTGGCCGCTCGCTGTTCCGCCGACCCAGACGGCCGTCAATCCGCCGCCGACCGCGCCGGAAGGCTCCGGACAGGGGCAGAGTGGGGCCCCCACCCAGACGCCGGAGCAGCCGGTTTTGCCCGAAGAGAACCCGGCTTCGCCGCAAAATCAGAACCCCTCGAGCGACTCCCAGAACCAGAGCGACTCGCCGGAGCAGAACCCACCCGACCAGACCCAGCCCCAGGGGAGTGACCGGGCCCAGCCCGACTCGAGGCCCAACCCATCCGAGCAGGGGCAGCCGGGCCAACGCGAGGAAGACCAGTCCGGCCCGACTGATGGGCAGCCCCGCAGCCCAAGCGCAAGCGAGAATCAGGGGCAATCCGGGGAGCCTCGAGACGGTTCGACCAGCCCGCAGACCCAGAGCGGGCGCGAAGGTCAGCCACAGCCTGGGCCCGATAACCAGGACCAAGGTCAGCGCGCTCAGGAGCAGGAGGGCACCGATCCGCAGGGGGGGCGCGGGGGGCAGGACCAAGAGCCGGCCCAGACTTCAGAGGGTCGGCCGCAGAGCGCTGACCCCCGACAGACGCAGACGCAGGAGGGCCAGGGCGGTCAGCAGGGGCAGCCTCCAGACGGGCAGCCGCAGAACCCGCCGAACGGAAACGGCCAGCAGAGCCCGCAAAACCAGGGCCGACCGCAGCAGGGCCAGGACGGCCAAAACCCCGACCCCAGCGGTCAGCCGCAGAACTCCCAGGGGCAGAGCCCGCAGAACACCCAGACCGGGCGCGAGGGCCAGGAGCCGCAAGGCGGAGGGCAGGGCCGGCCTGATCCTAACCAGAACGGTCAGCCGCAGACCTCCCAGGGGGGCGGCGGGCGGCGGTCCGACAACGCCCAGTCCCAGCCGGGTGGTGCCCCAAACGCACAGCGGCCCGACCCCCGGCCCCAATCCCCGAACGCCCCGCGGCCCGCTGGGGAGGCCGGGCTGAGCCGGGGCGAGGGCGGGCAGGGCGGTAGGCCGCAGCAGCTGCCCAGCCCCTGGCAGTCCGGCCAGCCGCCGCAGAACGTCCAGCGCCAGGCCGAGCGCTTCCTCGAGTCCGAGCCCCTGCCCCCCGAGGTGCGCGAGGTGGTGCGGGACTACTTCGAGCTGCCACAAAGGTAGGGGCGCCGAGGCTGCTCCAGGCTGCCTGCCCCGCTGCCTACCTGCCGTGGATGGTGTCGAGTAGCTGCCGATGAATGTGCCCGTTGGAGGCCACCAGGTAGCGGTTGGTCAGGGCGTAGGGTTCGCCCTGGATTCCGGTCACGTCGCCGCCAGCCTCCTGGATCAGCAGCCATCCCGCCGCCACGTCCCAGGCGTTGAGTTTGACCTCCCAAAAGCCCTCGAGCCGGCCCGCCGCCACGTAGGCCAGGTCGAGCGCGGCGGCTCCGGGGCGGCGCACAGTCAGGCCTTTTTGCAGCGCCCGCTGGAAGTAGGTGAGGTTCTCGGGGTCTTTGTCCACGTTGTAGGGGAATCCGGTGGCGAGCAGGCTCCCGACCAGTTGCGTGCGGCTTGAGACTGCTATTGGCCTGCCGCCCGCGAAGGCCCCGCCGCCCCTGGTAGCGCTGAACAGCTCGCCCCGCGCGGTGTCCAGCACCACCCCCACCTGAACCTCGCCGCGCACCTCGAGGGCGATGCTCACCGCGTAGAAGGGGAAGCCGTGGGCATAATTCACTGTCCCGTCCAGCGGGTCAACGATCCACCTGAACTCCCCCTCGCCCTGCTGCCCAGCCTCCTCGCCCAGCACCACATGGTCGGGGAAGCGACTGGCCACCATCTCCCGGATCGCCGCCTCCGACTCGTGGTCGGCCTGAGTCACCACATCGGTCGGGGTGGACTTGGTGCTCTGGCTGAACCCCCGCTCCTGGTAATACTGGTGAATGGCCTTGGCGGTATAGGCGGCTTCGATGGCGGTCTGGAGGTAGGGACTGAGGTTCATGGGCTGATTCTAAGTGTCTCTCCAGTTGAAATGCGACATGCCGCCCGCCAACTCCTGCGGGGAATCGCGCTAGGCACGCAACATTTGCCCCACCGATCTCGCAGATTCACCCTGGCGCAACTCTGATGAAAGATCACCCCTACCGCCCCCTCGAGTACCGCCCTGCCCGCGAGGCCGCCAAGCACGGACGGGGCTGGGCTCCGTGGCGTCATCGTGGAGGCGCACCGGCCGTGCCGAGCCTCGAGGGTCGCATCTTTAGGGGCCACCACGCGGGCCTGCTAAGGAGGCCCGTCCTTGCTCTCGGGGTGTTTGGCCTTATACATCTCGTGGTCGGCATGCCGATAGAGCGTGTCGGCATCGGCCCCGTCTTTGGGGTAAATGGCCAGCCCGATGGAGGCAGTAACCTCGAGAGCGCGGTTGCCAATGCGCACGCTGGTGTTCACCTCGGCGGCGATTTTCTGGGCCAGGCGCTGGGCCACCTCCACCGAGGGCAGGTCGGGGAGGATCACCCCGAACTCGTCGCCCCCCAGCCGAGCCACGGTGTCGCCGGCCCGCACCGCCAGGGTGAGCTGGCGGGCGATGCTGCGAAGGAGTTCGTCGCCGGTGGCGTGGGAGAAGGTGTCGTTGACTTTCTTGAAGTTGTTGAGGTCGATGTAGAGTACCCCCACCAGCCGGTCCTTCTCCTCGGCCCGCTGCATGGCCTGGCGCATCCGCTGGCCGTAGAGGGTGCGGTTGGGCAGTCGGGTCAGGGAGTCGTGGGTGGCCTGGTACTCGAGCTCCTCGATCAGGCTCTGTCGGTCCACCGCGATGGCAGCCAGATCGGCTGCGGCGTGGATGGCCCGGCTGTCGGACTCCAGGGCGCTCGGCCCCAGCACCGTGAGCGCCCCCAGCAAGCCGCTCTTGGCTGCGACCGGCAGGGTCAGGGCTTGGCGGTACCCGGCCCCCTGGAGGGCTCGACGCACGCTGGCGGGAAGCGTTTTGTGGCCCTCGAGGTTGCCGGTCTAGAAGGCTTTGCCCGAGGCCAGGTCCTCGGCGAACGGCCCCAGCGGACCGGTCTCGAGATAGGCCCTCACCGCCTCTGGCAGTCCGGAGCTGAAGGCGAAGCTCTTGCTGCCGCCCTTATCGATTTGGATGGCGCAGCCCACTTCGGGTAGCTGGGCGGCCAGCATCTCCACGACCGCCGCCAAGGTGTCGTCGAGCTCGGCCCCGCGGGCGATCATCTCCAGGGCCAGGTTGCGGTCTCGCTCGAGGCGCACCGAGCGCTTGTGGTCGGTCACGTCCACGATCAGCCCGCGCAGCCGCACCTCGCCCCCGGCCTCGCGGGTGGCGGTGACGCGGTCCTGGAACCAGTGCATCCGCCCGTCCTTGTCGAAGGCCCGGTACTCGATCTCGGTGGTCTCGAGGGCCACGGCCAGGCTGCGCAGCCGCCGCGAGACCATCTCGAAGTCCACCGGATAGAGCACCCGTGGCCAGACGCTGTCCTCCCTCGGCCCCAGGAAACGTTCCACCGGGTAGCCCAGCACCCACTCCACTTGCCGGCTCACGAAGGTGAAGACCAGGGCCTCCTTCTGGAACTCGGCCTCCCAGACGATGCCGCCCAGCGAGTTGACCAACTCCTGGTACAGGGCCCGCGACTGCCGAAGCTCCCACTCAGCCCGCTTGCGCTCGGCCAGCTCGGCCCGCAGCTGCTGGAAGAGCTGGGCGTTCTCCAGTAGGGGAGCAGCGGCGCTGCTGGCGGCCTGCACGATCTCGATCTCGTCGGCGCCGAACTCGCGGGGCTCGTAGCTGTCCAGCCCCAGCGTGCCCAGCACCCGGTCTCCGGCCAGGATCGGCACCAGCAGCATCGAAACCACCCCGAAACGCTTTGCGGCTTCGCGCCCGCCGCCCATGCGGGGGTCATTCTGCGCGTCCAGAACGGCCAGAGGCTTGCGCTCGCGCATCACCTGGAGGCTGACCTCGTTGCCCTCGAGGGGGATCCGCCCGCCGCCGCCCTCGGACTTATTATTGCCAAACTCCGAGACGATAGTCAGGAAGCGCCCGTCTTCGTCGAGGCGGGCAAACCCCGCGTGCTGCACCCCCACTACCGCTGTCAACTCGCTGCAAATCACGTTGAGCACGGTCAGTGGGTCGAGTGGGGCACCCGAGGTGGCCACGATCTGCTTGAGCATGGTGGCCTCCTTGAGCCGCTTGTCCAACTCGCGGCGGGAAATGGGTTTTGCGGCAGTCTTGGGCGTGCGGCGGGGTGATTTCATGGCACAGTTATGGTAGTGGTGCGCGTAACGCCGACCATTTTATCCCAATCGCCGCCGGACGGCTCAGGGGATTGGGTGCGCTACCTTGCCACCCTGGGCTGGCGCTCAAATAGCATCCCGGATGTGCGCGATGGTCGCGAAGCCTCGCCCACATCCCAAACCATCCCAATGCCTTCGGTTAACTGGGTTCTAGTCGTGGTGACAATGTGCCCCACCCTCGGTGTGGGCCGTTTTGGGTGACGGCACATCGAGGGCGGGGTTTTGGTCAAAGAAGCCCACGGGTTTTAGAGTAAAACCCACGTGCTCGACGGGCATAATCGGCCAGTCCTCGGGGCGGCAGATGTGGGTCGCGCCGATGTTGTACCACACCACCAGGTCGGTTTCTTTGATGGGGCGGTCGGCCTGCGTCCAGACTCCCAACCCGTCGCCTCCGGGGTTCTGGTTGGGGTAGTTGCCCGCCGCGTGCCGCTGCTCGGGGTCGAAGGGGGTGACCCAGAGGTGTTTGGTGGCAAACGCGCCCCGCTTGTAAATGGACGATCTGGGGTCGGCGAGGAGGGTCGGGCTGGCGTTGCCCAGCAGCTTGTAGGCGGACGGCTCGCCCACCGCATTGCGGCGGGTGGGGCTGATGATCTTCCAGTAGCGGCCCTTGAGGTTGTCGCCCACTCGAGCCGCCTCTAGTTCGGTTCTGAAGGTCTTCACCTTGGGGCGGAAGACGTTACCGTAGCGGTCGCCCTTGCCCATCTTGGCCCGCGACATCTCCACTTCCTGCACCGAGTTGGGGCCGCCATCGAGGTTTGTGTGCAGCCTAATGTTGAAGAAGTGCTGGTGCGTGGGGCCGCCCAGCTCGGGGGTGACCATCCCACCGTAGGCGTAGCGCTCGCCGGGGGCCAGGGCGGCGGTCTGGATGATGCCACTGAGCTTGACCTCGAGCTGGATCGTGCCATCCTGGTAGAAATACCAGAAGAACCCGTAGTCGTAGTTGCCCACGGTGCTCCAGAAGCTCACGACCAAGCGGCGGCTGCGGCGGGTCTCGAAGGTTTCGTTGCGGAACTCGTAGTGCTTCCAGAGGGTACCGTAGTCCTCCTCGTGCATGCAGACGGCGTTGGGGATCACCGAGGGCGCACCGTGGTCGTCGGCCACCACCGCGTCGAAGTAGTGGATGTGGCCCAGGCAGTCGCAGCCCAGCTCGAGGCTATTGGCCAGCTTGCCCAGACCGTACTCGCCCGCGTCGAAGGCGTTCTTCCAAAAATGGTTTACTCCGGGGTCGGCGTAGGGCACCACCATCTCGGTCACGCTGGCCCGATGCAGGATCGGTCGCAGCTTGCCCCCGTCGGTGTAGCCGATCTGGTGCAGCACCAGCCCCTCGCGCGGGGTGAAGCCGATTCGCAAGCTCCAGCGCTGCCACTCGACATAGTTGCCCTCGACCCTGAAGCTTGGGCCGTGTGGCTGGGTGATCTCGAGGGCCTTGAGGTCGTTGCGGAGGCCGTGTAGGAACTGGGGGAGGTAGTTGCCTTTTCGCATGGGGACAGGTGTGTCGCCCTCGTCCACTAGCTTGAAAACTTCCCCACGGTTGAGATCCACGTAGGCCACCAGTCCCTCGAGGGGGTGAGCATAGGCGTTGTCCTTGGGGTCTTGGCGGTAGTAGCTCACAGCCCGCACCAAGCGCCGCCCCTCCTCGCCCTCGAAGCCGAAGTGCCCGGCAGAGAACGGGTCTACCTGAACATTCTCGAGGTCGGCCTCGCTCAGCCCCCGCCGCATCGCGGCCTTGCGCCAGGCAGGGTCATTCTTCACAACCTCTACCACCGCAAAGAACTCCTCGATGATGATGGGCGGTTGCCCCGCTTCCACCCGCTTCCAGCCCGTGACCTTCTGCTTGCTCAGATTGACCAGGGCTTCGTGGGTAGCTCCGCTTTTGCGATCCAGTACCACCACCAGAGCGACCCGTTCTAATTTCTTGGACGAACCCGTGAGCTGTTTTGGAGTCGGCTCCTCTAGCGTGACGATTGGGAAACGGGCGCTCTCCCCCAGCTTTTTGCTGCGCCGCACCAGGTCGGTTGCGGCCTGCATTTCGTCGGCGCTGAGGGGGTCGAGGGGATGGGGCAGGGTTTTTGCCATATGCTATACGGCTCCTTTTTTTTCTTGGCTCATTAAGCCTTCACAGCTCATCCATCGGCACCCCAGCGCAGGCGTACAGTGCGGGGTTGTTGCTGTGAATCCACAGTGCCGAGGCTGCGCCAGCATCCCACACCCCCAGGACAAAGTAGGCGAACAGCGACACCAAGAACGAACTCGAACGTCAGTACCGTGAGGTTACGGGATACCAGCCAAAGCACAGTTGCTAGTCCTACAAAGCCCGA
>JANRLD010000003.1:0-39472 GCA_033762915.1 Meiothermus sp.
CGCCCATTCAGTCAGCGAATACATGGGTCAGCGCGGAACAAACCCCGCCCTACCCACCCCTACGCTGTAGGGGTGGACTTCATGGTTATGCCTGCTGGCTTTCGGAGTTGCTCCCAAAAACCCGACTTTGCGGTTGCCCTGATGCGGGCCGGCTGTGCACAGACGGTTCGGCATAAACGGTGAATCTTGATGGCCATGCTTGTACCCAACGCCAGTTTCGGCCCGGCCATCCAGGCCGCGCTGAACTGCCTGCAGGCCTGTGAATCCTGCGCCAAGCGCTGCCTCGAGGCCCCCGAGGTGAGCGAGCTAACCCAGGTGGTCAGCCTGAGCTGGGAGTGCGCGGCGGCCTGCGACGGGGCGGCCAAGGCACTGCTGCGCGAGTCGCAGTACGCCCTGGAGTGGGTCACGCTGTGCGCCAGTGTCTGCCAGGCCTGCGCCCTCGAGTGCGACAGGCACGCCCTGGCGCAGGTCTGCTGCGCACAGTGCGCGGCCGCCTGCCGGGTTTGTATCGAGGCCTGTTCCAAGGTCACCCTGCTTTCGTGAGGGCCAGCAGAAAGGGGGCCTCGAGACGGTGTCTCGAGGCCCCCTTCCACTTGAATCCGCCCTACCCCTTGGGGCCGGCCCCTCGAGACTTCCGCAGCGGCTTGCCTCGGTTCTCGGCCCACTCCTTGGCCTTGTCGGTTGCGATGGCGATCGCCCGGCCTTCCTCGCTGCCCTCCTCGAGGAGGGCGTTGGCGATTTCGATGGCCTTGTTGCGAACCTCGGCGCGGAAGTTCTTGAGCGAGTCGGGGTAGTTCTCCTTAGTCCAGGGCATTGCGACCTCCGCTGTAGAGGGGCGGGCCTTCTAGCGGGAGAACCGCCGGAGGCTCGGGCTGCGGGTGGGGCGGGGGGACGGGCAGGTAGGCCGCGAAGACGCGGTCCCACTGGGCGCGAAGGTGGGCGATGGCGTACTCCTTTTGCTTGGCCTCGACCTCGAGCCAGGGCACCCCGCGCAGGCAGGAGGGGACGGTGTGGATCAGGTCGTGGTGGGCGGGGTCGTGGGGGGCGGAGCGGCCGTTGGAGAGGTGGACGATCTGCCATTCGGGGTGGGGCCAGGTTCGCCCAGCGGCCTCGAGGTACTGCCCCAGACTGGGGTCTTCGAAGCTCTCCAGGTGCTCGCGCACGAGGTGGTGGTGCAGGTCGAAGACCATCGGCACGCCTGTGCGCTGGCAAACCTCGAGGATGTCCTCGGCGCCGTAGGTGCGCTCGTCGTTCTCGAGGGTCAGCCTGGAGCGCACGCCGGGGGGCAGGTGGGTGATGGTGTCGACGAGTTGCTCAAGGCGGCCGGCCTTGCCGCCGTGAATGTTCAGGGCAGCCCAAGGCGAGCGCGCCAGCCCCATCCAGTCCATCAGCCGGGCCAGGTGCTCCAGCACCTGCACGCTGTTCTCGATCACGGTCTCGGAGAGGGAGTTGAGGGCGACGTACTGGTCGGGGTGCATCACCAGCCGCACGCCGTGCTTGAGGGCGTGGCGGCCGACCCAACTCAGGTCCTTGCGGAATTCCTCGAGGATCGAGAGGCCGACGCCGTCGGGCAGGTCGGCGAGGGGAAACAGGCTCGAGGGGATGCGGTACAAGCCGAAGCCGTGCTGGGCGCAGTACTCGATGGCGCGGACCAGCACCCTCAGGTTGTGGCGGTACAGCTCGTCCAGGATGCGCACCCTGGCGCTGACGGGGAAGTGTTTGTAGCGGGTCAGGGTGAGTGTGCGAAAGCGCACAGCGGTACTGTGGGTGATACAGACCAAGCCGAACTCGGGCGTGCTCATCGCGGGACTCCTCGGTGCTGCTTCTGGTGCGAAACCTTCATGCGCTGGTAGTCGGGGTCTTCCCGCACCCGCAGGTAGTAGCCCAGGAAGATGGTCGCTGCGGCCGCCTTCTGATGATCGGGGCCGTCGGGCCGCTCTTGGGGCGTGGGTCGCTCGAGCCTGCGGCTCGAGCGGTGATGGACGCCGCGCTTGGAGCGGGAGTAGCCCAGCTGCAAAAACTTGCGGGCCATGTCCATCCCCACGAAGTCGCCCTGGCCTAGGTACTCCCCGTACATGGCGTAGATCTTCTCGGCGGACTCCAGGGCCTGCTCAGGGGTCTGAAAGCGCCAGTGCGGCAGAAGCTCGCTCTTGTAGGGCTCTACCAGCAGCACGCCTTCCTCGCCCCGCCCCACCCGGTACAAGTGGGGCTGAAGGCGAAAGTTGATGCCCCGGTAGAGCTGTGCATAACGGATGCTCATGCGAATCCTCTCCGCGCCCGGGAGCGACGACGCTAGTGAGATAAATCCCGTCCAAACCAGTGCGCCGGAGCCTGTGACTGCTGGCTGTGCTGCACGTAGTCCAGGGCCCTGAGGATGAATTCCAGCTCGAGGGCCTGTCCCTCCAGGAAGCGAGCATTCTCGGCCCCGCCGTCCATCACTACACGCCAGGCCACCCAGGTCTGGTCGCGCAGCTCGGAGCAGGCCACTGCGATGGCCTCGAGGTCGGCCCGAGCGGCGGGGTGTACCGGCGGCGCGGCGGCCCCCTCTTGGCGCAAGGCCACGCGGTAGCGCTCGAGGCTGGTGCTTAGCAGGCGCAGCAGCAGCCGCTCGCGGCTGTCCTTCCACACCCGGCGGCGCTCGAGGTCACGCAGCGCGCTTTCGCACAGGGCCTCGAGGCGGCTGACCTGGGCGGCCCGGTCCCGCAAGACCTCGCGGACCGCCTGCTGGGCGCCGGGAAGAATGGTCACGGCCTCACCCCCCGGCGGTCCGTGCGCAGGCGGCCTCGAGCTGTTCGGCGTGTTTGGCCTCGAGAACGGCTTGCAGGAGTTGGTCCTCTGCGTCCGCAAGTCGAGCCAGCTCGAGCGTGGCATAGTCGACCCGCCAGCCCGCGACCGCGACCACCAGCCCGGTGTCGTCGGTCACGTCGCGGCGCACCTTCTGCCCCAAGGTCTGCTCGATGGGTCTGCTCATGGGGCGACTCTAGTCCGGGGCACTGACCTACCGCTGAGCCGAGTTTGAGAACAGGCTGAGTGCCTGCATGAGCGTAACGCTGAGTAACGTTGAACTGTGTGCAGAACACGATTATTCATCAGCAGAAACTCAGCTTAAAGACTCATACTTCGCGCCATAAGGAGCAGACGTGGTTAACTCGAGACGTTGGCCTATGAGCAAGACCAAACCTACGGGCAGAGTCACCCTGCCGGTTTTTAATCTGGGCGGCAGCCAGGGGCGCGCACGGCTGTTGCAGCACCGGCTGGAGCGGGTGGGGGGCGTGGAAAGCGCCTACGTCAGCCTCTCTACCGAGATGGCCTACATCGTCTACGACCCCGAAGAAATCGCCCTCGAGGCCCTTCGCAAGCGCCTCGAGCAGCTCGACACCCCCAGCGGCTGAGCGGGAAATCATGAGCGACCCTCACGCCACCCTGGCCCGCCTCGAGACCGACCTGCTCGAAGCCCTGGGACGCCTCCAGTGCTGCCCCGGCATCGCGCCGGAGCGCAAGGCGGTGCAGCGGCTCGAGCTGACGGTGATGCTGGAGTACGTGCGGGAACTACGCCAAGACGTTTGTGCGCCGTTCCAGGCTTGAGGCCGAGAGGCTATTGGCGAGCGGGAGTGGGCCGAAGGTAAGCCGACCGGGGCGCCTGCGGGGGAACTGTTGTGTCGGTCTGCGAGGAAACTATGGCCACCGTCTACGCCCTTTTCAACGACCTCGAGGCCCTCGAGCAGGCCCGGGCCGGTCTCGAGGGCGCCCGCGTGATCCCCGGCCTGGCACTGCAGGGCGAGGTCGGGGTGGAGCGGCCGATGGAGCCCGAGCAAGGCCACGCAGGCCGGGCCACGCTGGACTCGACCAAGCTGGTCGAGGGCCACACCCTCGAGGACGAGCTGATCGAGCGGGGCGTGCCGCCGGAGTCGGGCCGGATGTTTGCCGACGCCCTGCGCTCGGGGGCCGGCCTGCTGATCGTGGAGGGCGACCCCGCACTACTGCGTGGGCGGCTGATCGAGTCGGGCGCGGGCCACGTCTCAGGTGGGCGAGGATGAGGTGTCGCCACTTGCCCTCGAGTGGGCTGCCATCAGACCGGCCTGCTCGAGGGGTCGTCTTTCACCTCGGCGGCACCTTGAACAAGTAGAGATACTCAAAGTGGGCCAGCCTCGAGAAGGACCGGCCGCTTGTGGGGTACACGGGGGGAATCTGGAAGTCTAGGGCTCGAATGGCCAAAAGACCGACCCCCAGCGAGGCAGAAGCTGGGGGTATATCCGACGGTAGTTTTTGGGCTCTGTCTGTGGTGCGGGTGCCCGGGTCCGGGAGCAGCTGGAAATCCCAACAGCGCCGCGCGGTCCACTTCTTTCACCCCCTTCCGCCGTACGGCCCTGACGCTAGACCTTGGAACCTCGAGCTACCCTGCCCTTGGATTCCTCATCAATCTTATGAGGGCCAACTGAGCCGGGACTGATGGCCGGCTGAGTGGCCGCTGAGGAACCGGGCCGATCAGTCCCCCCTCAGAGTCCGTTCAAGTCCGGCTCAGACCCCCGCTCCATAATCCTTCTCGACGGAGGTAAAATATGCGAAACAAACTCATGCTTGGCGTGGGCGTAGGGGTCTGCGCGGTATTTTTCGCTACGGCTGCGGCGCAGTCTGACTGGCACTTTGTCCCCATGGTACAGGTCGAGAGCGGCCTGCAGGCGAACCAGTACCACGCCCGCGCCCTGGGCCTAATGGAGCTGGCCGACACCACCTACAGCCCCGACTTCTTCGACCAGTTCGTGTGGCAACAGGCGCTGGCCTACGCCAACGCCGCACTGCAGGCTGAGCCCTCCAGCCTCCAGTACCTTCGCACGATGGCGGTGGGCTACACCCGGACCCAGTTCTGGGCTCAGGCCTACAACCTGTGGCGTCAGCTCGAGCAGGGCGGAGACCTCAAGGTCCAAGACCGCCCCTACGCCGCACTGGCCGCCGCTAAGATGGGCTACCTGTGCCTGACCAGTGGCGCACCCCAGGAGTCGGCGCACTACTTCGAGGAGTCGCTGCGCTGGCAGGAGCAGCCCCAGGTCCGGGCGCTGCTGGAGCGGGTCCAGACGGAAGTGGGTGGCCAGTGAGCCGGGTCGTGGCCGCCTTCGAGCGGCCACAGCACCTCGAGGAGGCCCTGCACCTTCTGGCCGGGGCGGGCCGGCTGGGGCGGGAGTTTCAGGTCCTGACAGCCTACGACGACCTGAGCTTCAATGCCCGGCCGGCCTTCATGGCCGACGGGGTGAACCTCGAGCCCTGCACCCGCTGTGTGCCGCACAAGCTGGTCGAGGCCACGCTGATGCGGGAGGGGCTGGCCTTCGGCGACAACCGCCTCATCACCGACCTGATGCACGAGGGCGGGGTGGCCCTGATCGTGGGTCTGGTCAGCGGCGACTGGGACTATCTCGAGCTGTTGCGCAAGGCGGGGGCCGCCCACGTGGTGATGCTGGCCGACGCCGAGGCCGCGCCGCCCATCCGCCCCGCCAGCGCCGCCGTCCAACAACCCTAGGCGATCACACCTGGGCTAGCCAAAGAGTGGTCCAGGATCGGGCGGATTAAGCCCGCCGTCGAGAGGGTCTTTTGAACTGGCAGGATGGACAGCGGTTCCCACCCTTGCGCCTCACGCGGTGATGCGCTGAAGCGGGCGTAATGTACCCCGCACATCAGAGTCTCTGCGTGCGGGGCATTCGTGGGAACCGCTGTGACAGGCTCCAGACTACTCCCGGCCCCGACGGCCGGAACGTGGCGGGCTTGGAGCAGATGCCGCTACCCCTTGGGGATGATGGTGATGGTGCCCGAGCGCTCGAGTACCGCGTACTTGATCTGCTCCATCCGCTCGAGGCCCTGCAGCTCTCTGGCGGCCTCCATCACATCCTCGGCGTCCACCCTCGAGCGCCGCATCCGGTCCTCGAGGGGACGCCCGTCCTCCACGATCACCAGGGGCACGTCGTCGATCAGCCGGGCCACCCACCTCGAGCGCTGCTTGAGGAGCGACAGAGCGATGTCTGCCCCCACCAGCGTGAGCACCAGCACGAAAGCGTTCGTGAGCGAGTAGTTCTCGCCCACCATGGCGTTCTGCACCGCCTCGCTGATAACTAGCAGCAGCACCAGGTCGAAGACGGTGATCTGGGCCAGGGTGCGCCTGCCGCTGATGCGCATGACCAGCATCAGGAAAAGGTAAACCGCCAGGGCACGGACGATCGACTCCATACGACACCTCTGGCGGCCGGAGCGCCGCTTACGGATAGACCCACTGGCCGAACTCCACCCGCCCGCCGCCCTCGAGTTCCACCCAGCCCCGCAGGGCGCCGACCTCCTCGGCCTCATAGGCGAACCTGACTTCAGCCGGCCGGTCCGCGCCGGGGGCGACGCTGAAGGTGTAGATCACACGATCCGGGCGGAGTTCCACCGACTCGGGTTGGGGGGTGACGGCGTTCAACCGGACCCCCGCGAGCCATTCTTGGCTCAGCGCCAGCCTCACCCTGTCGCCACCGGCGGCAGGGGCCTGTGGGCTGAGCCGTACCTCGAGGCTCAAGGGTTCGAGGTGGTGGAGCAGCCGAACGTACTCGAGGCTGAGCCCTTCCCCGTCGGCCCGCCCACCGCCCAGGGGTCCTCCCCTGCCCAGAAGGCCCAGCACGGCCAAAAGCAGGCCGAGCAGCATTACCCACCAGCCCGCCAGCTGTGCCCGCCACTGGCGACCCTCGAACTCCAGATCCTGGGCCACCTCGAGGCCGCCCGCCTGCCGCTCCGCCATTCCAATTCACCCCTTTGCCCCACCTTAGTCCCCCCCCTCGAGGTACGACTGTGAGGCCCTGCACGACTCCGGCCAAGCCTCAGGCGGCCCAAGGCTGACACTCAGCCGTCGGCCCCTACCGAGCGGCCTCCAGAAGAAGGGTTCAGCGGCCGCTCAATCCCGGCTCGGGGTCGGCTCAGCCTGCTTAGGTACCCTCAGGCTCTATGCCCGAAACCACCGCCAAGATCGAGACCGCGAGCCGCCGCCGACGCCCGCTCACCCAGAAGGTGGGGGCCGAAGTCTTCGTACTGCCGCTGCCGATCGTAAACGTCTACTTCGTACAGGGCCCGGCGGGCTGGGTGCTGGTGGACGCGGGGCTGACCGGCACCGCCTCGCACATCCGGCGGGCCGCCGCAGAGCGCTTCGGGGGAGGCACCCGGCCGCTGGCGATCGTGCTGACACACGGGCACTTCGACCACGTGGGCGCACTCGAGCCCCTCTTGAATGCCTGGGAGGTGCCGGTCTACGCCCACCGCCTCGAGCTGCCCTTTCTGACCGGAAAAGCCGACTACCCCCCACCCGACCCCAGCGTGGGCGGGGGCCTAATGGCCGAGTTGTCCTTCCTCTACCCGCGCACCGCGCTCGATCTGGGCGGCAGGGTGCGGGCGCTCGAGGTGGACGGCACCGTGCCGGGGCTGCCGGACTGGCGCTGGATCCACACCCCCGGCCATAGCCCCGGCCACGTCTCGCTCTTCGACGAAGGCGACCGCCTGCTGATCGCGGGCGACGCCTTCGTGACCACCCGGCAGGAGTCGGCCTACGCCGCGCTCTCCAAGCCCCAGGAGGTCAATGGCCCGCCGGCCTACTTCACGCCGGACTGGGTCTCGGCCAGGGCCTCGGTCGAGGCGCTGGCCCTGCTCGAGCCCGAGACCGCCGCCACCGGCCATGGCAGGCCCATGAAGGGGGTCCCGCTGCGCGAAGGGCTGGCCAGGCTGGTGGAAGAGTGGGACCGGCTCGCCCAGCCCCCCCGGGGCCGCTACGTGGCCCAACCCGCCGTCAGCAACGAGGAGGGCATCGTCTACCTTCCGCCGCCCCTCGAGGACTCCCCCCAGCCCGGCCTGCTGGGCGGCCTGAGGCGGATCGCGGTCCGCACCGCAGCGGCGGTCCGCCGCATCTCCGACTCGGGAGTTTAGCGGCTGCTGGTTCCTGAAAAGGACGGGGAAAGTGACCCGACTTTGGGGCCGAAGGTGGCTGGTGCCAGGCCCCGACAAGCCGTGCAGAAGACCCCTCAGCTCTTGCCCCAGTTGGCGCCCCCTATGCCGGACCCTGACCTCATCTCCGTTTCCTCCAAGGCCTTACTCCGGGTGCTGCTGTGGGTGGTGGCGGTGGTGTTCGGGCTGTTGCTGCTGGCCCAGTTCGCCGGGGCGGTGGCGACGCCGCTGGTGTTTATCTTGTTGGCGACGGTGCTGGTGATGGGGCTCAACCCGCTGGTAGTGTGGCTCGAGGCGCGCTTCAGGCTGCCGCGCCGGGTGGGCGCGCCGCTGGTGGTGCTGGGGCTGCTGTTCTTCTTACTGGGCTTCATTACGGTGGCGGTCCCGCTGTTCGTGGCTCAGGGGGTCAAGTTCGCCCAGACCCTTCCCGGCGTGATGGACAACCTCCAGGCCCTCTCTGCCGACCTGGCCCGCCGCTATCCGCTGCTCCAGCCACTGCTCCAGGGCCGAGTCTCCCTCGACCCCGGTCAGCTCCTGGGCGGCAGTGGACTAATGAGTGGCCTGGTGGGGCTGGCAGGCAACATCGTGGCGCTGCTGGCCTCAGCGGCACTGCTGTTCATCCTGGTGCTCTTTATGCTGATGAATCCCGAGCCGCTGCTAAAGGGACCACTGAGCGGCATCACGCCGCACCACCGCCCTACCGTCGAACGCGCCCTGATCCGCATCGGCTCGCAGCTCGGGACCTGGATGCTGGGCGCACTGGGGGTTTCGCTGGCGGTTGGGTTGCTGGTGGGGCTGGGGCTGCATCTGCTGGGTTTCGAGAACGCCTTCCTGTTCGGCATGGTGGCGGGCTTTGCCAACCTGATCCCCTACATCGGCCCCTGGCTGGGCATCCTGCTCCCGATCCTGGTAGCGCTGAGCGAGGGGGCCTGGCTGCCAGCGCTGGGGGCGGGCGGGGTGATGCTGGTGGTGCAGCAGGTCGACAACTACCTGCTCTCGCCCGCAGTCTATAGCCGCACCATTCGGCTGCATCCGGCCTCACTGCTGATGGGCGCCCTGATCTTCGGCTCGCTGATGGGTCTGGTGGGGGTATTCCTGGCGGTGCCGCTGTCGATCATCCTGAAGGCGCTCTACGAAGAGGTTTACCTGACCACCCTAAGCCGCCCCGAGGTTGCCGACGAGCGCGTGGCCCAGGTGGTGGCGGGCCAGGAGGGCGAGGCCGACGAAGGGGTGGACGGGGGGAAGAACGGGGAACTCGAGCCGACACCCATCCCTCCCAGGCCCGGGGGTGCGGTGGGGGCGGGGAAAGTTAGGGGCGATCCCCCCGCCTCCCCCCGGTGAGTGGCCACACCGCCTGCCGAGTTCGAAACGGTGTGAGCAACTTAGATTTGGCTGGGTTGGGAGCTCGAGCTGCATAGCCCGCCTTCAAGGCGGTTTTGGCGGCCATGAGGGTACAGCGCCTAAGCTCCGCCCATGCGCTGGCTGTTCGGCACACTGCTATGGTGCGCCGAGGCAATTCCCGCCCTGGATTTAGTCAGCAGCACGCGTCACCCACGTGCTGATCGGCGGCACGGGCCCGGCCCTGGCCTATATTCAGTCGCTCAAAAACGGCCCTAAGGTGCCCGGGGGTACGCTCGAGGCCGCCAGCCTGTACTGGCATCTAGTGGACGCGGTGTGGCTGGCAATTGTGGCGCTGTTCTATGGGTGGTAGAGACGGCTGGGGGCATCTGGGTCAGCGCTCCAGACCTCTGAGGCAGACGGCAAAAAGGGTCACCAGCGTTTCGAACAACCCTGCGGGAGGCGAGGCCAAGGCCATGGCAGCGTTCACTCCAGGCCCGCTCACCCCTTGGCCTGGCGGACCATTAGCAGGTCGGCGATGGGGCCGCCGCCCGCCACCAGTGCGGTGAGCAGGAGGGCGGGAAACTCGGTCACGCCCACCGAGACCATCAGGCCGCAGCCGGCGGCTTGGAGCAGGATCGACATAGCGAAGTTCATGGCCACACGCATGTCAAGACCATACGCGGGGCTAATGAAGTTTCTGTGTCAAACGGTGAGAGCCGTGAAGGGCGCGGGTGGGCTGGCTGATGGCTGGCCATGCAACACGGGCCGGGTCCAGGCTCTCAGGGCGCTATGAGCGGGCCTGCCGACCCTCTGGCCTGTCGCGCCGAATCATCGAGATCACCAGCACCGCAATCGCCGTGATCGCCGCCGCCACCACGCCATCCACGCCCCATTGCCGCACCGCGATGCCCAGCAATGCCCACACCAGCACCAGCGCCAGCACGCGGTCGGCCTGGACGTCCAGAAACATCAGCCCGACCCCAGCCGCCACCGCGATCAACAACACCGC
Organism: Meiothermus sp.; assembly: GCA_033762915.1. Classification (GTDB taxonomy): domain Bacteria; phylum Deinococcota; class Deinococci; order Deinococcales; family Thermaceae; genus Meiothermus. The sequence goes on from JANRLD010000003.1 coordinate 10,298, forward strand.
CCACAGCACCGCCCAGACCCCCTCGGCCCGAATTCCCAACCCCACCAACGCCGCGCTGACGTTCACCAGGGTGGCCACAATGATCCAGCCCAGGTAGAGGCTAAAAGGGGCGCTAAGGGCCCAGTAGTCGGCATCCATAGCCGGCCGCCTCGAGACGATTCGGTAAATCTGAATCAGCGCGGCCAGCAGCCCCAGCATCAGCGCCACACTCCACCCCAGCGCGCCGCTGTGCCAGGCCACCAACCACAGGCTGTTGCAGACGCAGGTGAACACAAACCAGGGCGCGACGGCGGTCAGGGTCGCGTCTCCCCGGCGTTCGGGCATCAGTTGGTACACCACGTACACAGCCAGCGCCAGATAGATCAGCCCCCACACCGCGAAGGTGAAGCCCGCCGGCGTGACCAGGGTGAACAGCCGGTCGGAGATCTCGGCGGTGGTGCGGCCCGCGATTGGGAGGGCGTTGGCGAGGTAGTTGACGGTCAGCGTCCCCGCCAGCCCCACCGCCGCCAGCACCCGCCAGATCACCGGGGCTCACCCCGGCGGCCCCCAAGCACCCCGCTGAGCACGCTGCGCACATTCTCGGGGGTCAGGTACTGCTCACGCAGCGAATCCCAGATCATCTTGCCCAGGCCGGTGGCGGCGAGCCCGGTGAGTACAGGGTTGCCACCCTGATGGGCCGTTTGCTGCGCCTTGGCCTGTCCCCGGTCGTTGCGCTTCTCCCGGCGGTCGGGCCTGCCCCCGCCCCTCAACAGGCCCAGCGTCAGGCCGGCCAGCGCGGCGACCGTGACCGCCTCGAGGGGGTGCTTCCGGGCCAGCTCGAGCGGGCGCCGGATCCCCTCCCCCAGCCTACCCGCCGTTCCCCGTGCGCTCTGTCCGAGCCGGTCGGTGGTGGCGTGGATGCGCTCTTGCATGCCGTCGAGGGTTCCGAAGATGAGTTCCTGGGTGTGATCGGCGGTGTGGTGGAGGCGCTCCTGCAGGCCGTCCACGGTGCCCAGCAGACGGTTCTGGGTCAGCTCGACTGCGCCGGTCAGGCGGTTCTGGAGACCATCTACGGTCTCGTAGAGCTTTTCCTGGGAGTTTTCCACCGTCTGCCGCAGTTCTTCCTCCGCCCGCCGGAGCGACTCGCGCAGCTTGGCCTTGGCGGCCTCCACGGCCCCGTCGGGGCTCATTTCTTTCGCATCGCGTACCATATCGCTCCCCCTGCGACGGCCAGGCTCAGCAGTCCCATCACGGCGGCCGCTCCGGCGGGCGGCAGCCAGGTCAGGAGCACCAGGTAGCCCGCCGCGAGCAGCCAGCCCACGCCCGCCAGCAGCACCAGCCCCCCCGCCACGATGACCACCAGCATCAGGGCCAGGGTCTTGACGCTACTCCCCAGCCTCTGGGCCTGCGCCTCAAGCAGCTCGACGGCGCTGATGAAAACCTCGGCGACGGCGCTCATGCCCCGGCCCTCACCGCATCATCCGCGAGAGCAGCAGACCCACCCCGAAGGCCACCAGCAGGCTGGTGATGGGCCGCTGCCGCACGGTGGCCTCGAGCTGGCCCTGGTACTCCTCGCCCTTGCTCCGGGCCATCTCCACCGCGCCTTTCACCTGCGAACTGACCTGGCTCCCCATCTGCTTGAGCTCGGCCCCGCCCCGGCTTTCGACCATGCCGCGCACGTCTTCGCGCAGCCGCATCAGGTCGTGTCGAAGGGTCTCCAGGTCAGCGGAAGCTCCGCCCGAGGTTCCTCCCCGAGCCCCGGTCATGGACCCTGCGGTACCCACCGAGCCACCCATGCCCTCGAGGCCCTGCTCAAGCCGGTTCGCGCCGGCCTCGAGCCGTTCCTTGCCCTGCTCGATCTGCCGTTCGAGGCCCTGCTGGAACTGATCGGCTCCGTGCTCGAGTTTGTCCTTACCCTCTTGGATCCCCTCTTTGGCCTTAGCCTTTCCCTCGTTTTGGGGTTGCATATGCCACCTCCTGGTCTTCGACGGTAGGGCTGCGGGCTGAGGGTCGGCTGACTCGAGGCTGTGGGCGGTGAATCGCCCGGCCTTCACAAAATCTACATTATGTGCCGCAGGGATGCTTTTGAACCGAGGCAAAAGAGGGAGACTACACCCTTCAAAGGGAGGTACAGCGTATGGCCGAACGACAGGACTTGTTCCGCTATGTGGTCGAGGAGTTCGCCGAGGACTACCGCGAGGGGGAGATCGGGCGGCGGGAGTTCTTGCACCGGATGGTGCTCCTGGGCGGAGGTCCGCCGGGGGCCCGGGTCCTGCTGACCTCGCTGGGCGTCACGGGCGTAAGCGCCGCCGAGCTGGCCCTGGCTCAGCAGACCCAGACGCAGGCCCAGCAGCCCGCCACCAGGCCGCTGGTCGACCCCTCCGACCCCGCCATCCAGGTCTCCGAACCTAAGTTCCAGGCCAGGGGCTTCGAGCACTTCGCCTACCTGGCCCGGCCGGCCGGCGGCGGCCCGCACCCCGGCGTGCTGGTGATCCACGAGAACCGAGGCCTACAGCCGCACATCCAGGACGTGGCGAGGCGCGCCGCCAAGGCGGGCTACATCGCGCTGGCCCCCGACCTGATGTCCAAGCAAGGCGGCACCACCAAGTTTGCCGACACCGCCCAGATCTCGGCCTATCTGGCCCAGGCCGGCGGCGACGAGCACATCGCCAACCTACAAGAAGCCCTGAAGGTGCTCAAGGCCACCCCCGGCGTCCTGGCCGACCGGCTGGGCGTGACCGGCTTCTGCTTCGGCGGCGGCCTGACCTGGCGGCTGGCGACCGAGGCCCCCGAGCTCAAGGCCGCCGTGCCCTTCTACGGCCCGGCCCCCGACACCGCCGCCGTGCCCCGCATCAAGGCTGCGGTGCTGGGCATCTACGGCGGCAACGATGCCCGGATTAATGTCGGGATTCCAGCCCTCGAGGCCGCCCTAAAGGCCGCCAACGTCCGCCACCAGATCAGGATCTACGAGGGGGCCAACCACGCCTTCCACAACGACACCGGGGCCAACTACAAAAAGGATGCCGCCGAGGACGCCTGGGCCAGGACGCTCGAGTGGTTCAAGACCTACCTGGTCTAGGCCCCCGTCTCGAGGAGCCGCAGGTGCTCGGAGCCCAGGCCCCATGCAGTTCCCCTGGGCAGGCACCGGCACCCCTCTTCTGCCAGCGATTGGGGACAGCGCTCCGCAGGCAGACGGGGCTAAGCCCTTCTCAGAATCAGCCAGCCCGCAAACGCGCAGCCCGTCAGCACCGCCTGGGTCGCCACCATTGCCCCAATGGCGCCCGCAAGGCCGTGGGCGTGGATCAGCAGGTAGCCCGCGCCCAGCATGAACGAGGCCGAGACGGTGTAGGCCGCCGTGATCCAGTGAGGCTTCTGGGCGGCCCGCAGGGTGGAGAGGAATACCGTGGACAGCCCGATGAACAGGGGCTGGAGAGCAAAAATCCAAAGCAGACCCCCCACCGAGCCGTAGTTGTCGCCGTACAGCAGCGGCAGCACCCAGGGGTGCAGCAGGCCCAGGCCCAGCCACAGAAGCAGCGAGGGGGCCGCAAACAACAGCGCGAAGCGCACTACCTGCCGGTCTAGCGTACCCTTGCCGCTGCGCACGAAGTTGGGCACCAGGAACGAGCTAAGGTTGCCCAGGACGGTGGCCAAGGGCATGGCCAGGTTCTCCAGGGCCCGCAGGCTGGCGCTGGCCTCCAGACCGTAGACATGGCCCAGCGTCCAGTAGGGGAATAGCACCGGGATGTAGTAGAGGAAGTTGGAGACCAGGCTCCAGCGCCCGTACTGCCAGTGCTCTTTTGCCACGGCCTGCTGCAACTGCGGGTCGGGGTCCGAGCGGCGGCCGCCGCGCCACTGGTGCTCGATCCACAGCGAGGAGACCAGGGCCGCCAGGCCCATCAGCGCAAAGGCCAGCGGGACGTTGAGCCAGCCGAGCAGCTCGAGCACCAGGATGCCGCCCAGGAACAGCGGCAGGTTGATCATCCCAGCCTTGGCCGAGAGGGCTGGGGCCATGTTGGCGTAGCAGACCCGGCGCATCAGCCAGCTATACAGCACGAAGGGCGCGGCCACAGCCAGCCCGACAAAGGCCGGGTGGAGGCTCGAGGCCGGTATAGCGACAGCCAGCACGCCGAAAATGCCGCCCACCAGCAGCCCGAACACCCAGTTGGCCCGCACCACCAACCGCTGGTAGGCGAAGGGGCTCTTGGCGAAGGTGCTGGAGGTGTGGACCAGCATCGGCTCGCTGAGCAGGGGCTGCTGGACGCCGCCGATCAGGAGCAACAGGGTGAAGCCTAGCGCAAAGGCCCCGTAGTCGGCCTCCGGGAGCAGCCGGGCCAGCAGCACATTGACCACAAAGGTCGAGGCTCCGAACAAGACCTGGTCCAGCACCGCCCAGGCGGCCCGGCTCTGCGTGATGCGCCGGGTCAGCTTCGAGACCATGCAGGGCTCCGGCGGGGTTGGCTGTGGGGGGAGGGCCATTCAAGACGCATAGGCGGGGTCGGCACTCCCTAAAGAATAGCGGCTGGGGCAGGGGCTGTCATGCGGCGGGCGTTAGGGCGGGTGAAACCTCGGTTTTGTTGCCGGGGGCGGGTTTTGATGGCGTAACGTGAACCGCGTCACGGGTGAAGAGACGCCAAGTTACGGCCACGGCCGCTAGAGCCTACACGCCTGGGTTGTCTACACTGCGTGGTGATATGAACCCCAACCTGCGTGAGCCCGAACTCGACCTGCGCAACCTCTTCAAGATGCTCAAGCCCTATTGGTTGTGGATCGGGCTGTTCGCGCTGCTGCTGGCCCTGGCTACCTTCGTCCTCTCGAGCCTCCAGCCCCCGATTTACCAGGCCAGCGCACGGGTGCTGGCCGCCCAGGGCAGCTCGGTCTCGCAGGGCAGCTTTAACGGCACCATCCCCGTCGCCACCGTGCTGGACGCCCCCGCCTACCGCGAGGCAGCCCTCAGCAACCAGGTGCTAGGCCTGGTGTTGGAGTCGCAGAAGCTCTCCGCCACCCCCACCGACCTCGAGCGCTTCAAGCGCACCCTGCGCCTCACCACCGTGGACGGCTTCCAGTCCAACGTGCTGGTGTTGAGCGTGCTGAACCGCGACCCCCAGGTCGCCGCTGAGATGGCCAATGCCTGGGCCGACCGGCTGCGCTCCTGGGACGTGGGGCGGGTGCGTGCCAGCTTCGCCAACTACCGGGCCTCGCTCGAGGCCCAGTTCGCCAGCACCGGCCAGGGCGACCCCATCCGGGGAGTACTGGCCCGCGACATCAACCTGATGAAGGCCCTCGAGAGCAGCGCCAGCGGGCAGCTCACGCTGCTCGACCCAGCCATCGTGCCGGCCCGCCCCGCCGGGCCGCGGTCGCTGCTCAACGCCCTGGCCGCTTTTGTGCTGGGCATCCTGCTGGCGATGGCGGCTTTCCTGATCAAGGAGTCCAACGACCGCCGCGTCCGCAGCGCCGACGACGCCTACCGCGCCACCGGCCTGCCGGTACTGGGCGAGTTCCCCGAGCATCCCACCAACCATCAGCGCAGCCTCTCGCCCGAGGTGGCCGACTACTTGGAGGTCAACCTCAACCTCAGCGACGGCCCCAAGGCTGTGGCGGTCACCAGCCCCAACTCCGGCGAGGGCAAGACCAGCGTGGCCCTGAGCCTGGCCAAGGCCGCTGCCCGGTCGGGCAAGCGCGTCCTGCTGGTGGACCTCAACCTCCGCGCCCCGATGCTCTACCAGGAGTTCGGCATCTACAAGGGCACCGACATCGTGGCGGTGATGCAGCGCCCCGACCTCCCCTTCAAGGCCCACCTGGTCGAGCCCAACCTCGAGTTTATCCCCTGCTTGCAACTGCTCGAGAACCCCTCGCGTTTCCTGGCCGAGTTCTTCCGGGGCTTCCTGCGGGGCCAGCTCGATAGCGGCAGCTACGACCTGATCGTCTTCGATACCGCCCCCGTACTGAGCGTGACCGATACCCTGGTCATCGCCCCCCACCTCAGCGGCGTGCTGCTGGTGGCCGAGCAGGGCCAGACCGACAAGCTCAAGCTGCGCTCAGCTCAGGCCATCCTTAAGCGGGTCGGGGCCAAGGTGCTGGGCCTGGTCGCCAACCGCACCACTGGGAGTGAGTCTTTCGTGCTGGTAGCCGAGAAGCCCGGCAGCGCCGGTGCCCCCTCGGTGATGGCCACCATCGAGCAGCGCCCCACCATCGAGTTCGCTACCATCGAGTTCGCCCCCCGGCCCCGCAAGTCAGCGGGAGACTAAGGAGTTGCCCTCAGAGGTTGAGGGCTGAAAGAAACGGCCAGGTCAAAACCCCACCCCAACGGTTGATACCCTCCACCCGCTGAACAACGGCCTGAACATCGATTCCTGTATGCCCTAAGGGGGGCTCCCAAACCGATCGCAACTTGATTTGCGGAGGCCAGGGGAGCCCCCTTAGAGCCATTGTGTTTGCGCCTCGAGCCTTGTAATTCACTGATTAAATCAGTCAGGAGGGTTGGATAGCCGTTAGCTCTCCGCCCCCAACTTTGGGCCTCTAGCCTTCAGCCTTCAACGGCACTTCGTCAGGGGGCCAGCCGCTCTATCTTCCACGAGCCGTCCGGCTGCAAGCGGTACACCAGACGGTCGTGGAGGCGGCTGGGACGGCCCTGCCAGAACTCGAGGTAGTCGGGGCTAAGCCGGTAGCCGCCCCAGTGCTCGGGGCGGGGCACGGTCTCGGGGTATCGGGCCTCGAGTTCGGCGATCCGCGCCTCCAGCACTTCCCGCCCCGCGATGGGCCGGCTCTGCGGGCTGGCCGAAGAGCCGATCTGTGAGCCTCTGGGGCGGCTGGCAAAGTAGGCGTCCGAAACTTCCGGCTCCACCCTCGATACCCGGCCCTCGATGCGGACCTGCCGCTCGAGGGTGGGCCACCAGAAGTTGATGCAAGCAAAGGGGTTGTGCTCTATCTCGCGGCCCTTGCGGCTGGTGTAGTTGGTGAAGAAGGTAAAGCCGCGCTGGTCGAAGTCGCGTAGCAGCACTGCCCGGCTGCTGGGCCTCCCGTCCGGCCCGACCGTCGATACGATCATCCCGTGGGGCTCGTGGAGGTCGGACTCGAGAGCCTTTTTCATCCAGGACTCGAACTGCACGATGGGGTCGGCGGCGGCGTTGGCTTCCTCGAGGGTGCCGTTGTTGTAGCTGTACCGCAGGTCACGCAGCATGGGAATAGCCTATCGTGTCCGGCGGGCGGCGTTTTGACCTGGGTTTACGTTTAGGGGAAAAAGCCGTGAGTCTTGGGCAGGGGTCAGAGGCACCCCCGCGGCCTGCCGGCCACGGCGTCGCAGACCACACCAACTTGCGTCTCGAGCCCAAATCCCTTCCATTACTCCGGGGGGTCGGCGTTGACCTTGCCAATTGACTACCCTTTCCTTTTTCCTCGCCTGCGCCTTCACTTTGCTCTCCCACCCGCTACCCGCTACCCGCCACCCGCCTCGCGCTATAAGCTATATACGATGAACCGCCAAGAACACCTCCAACAACTCTCCACCCAGACCTTTGACCTGCTGGTGATCGGGGGCGGGGCCAGCGGGGCGGGAGTGGCGCTGGACGCCGCCTCGAGGGGGCTCAAGGTCGCACTGGTCGAGCGGGGGGACTTTGCCGAGGGCACCAGCAGCCGGAGCACCAAGCTGATCCACGGGGGGGTGCGGTACCTCGAGATCGCCGTCAAAACCTTCGACCGGGTGCAGCTTAACCTGGTCAGGGACGCGCTGCACGAGCGGGCCACCATGCTCCGGCTGGCCCCCCACCTCTCCCGCCCGCTCTGGCTGATTACACCGCTGTACAAGCTGTGGGAAGTGCCGTATTACTACGCCGGCCTGAAAATTTACGACCTGCTGGCCGGGGGAGCCCGGCTACAGCCCGCGCAGTTCATCAACGCCGCCGGGACGCTCGAGCGCTTCCCCTCCGTAGTGCCCTCCGGCCTCAAGGGCGCAGTGGCCTACCAGGACGGGCAGTTCGACGACGCGCGCTACAACGTCGAGCTGGCCCTTACCGCCGCCTGGCAGGGCGCGACGGTGGTGAACTACGCCGAGGTCACGGCGCTGCACAAGACCGACGGGCGGGTGAGCGGGGCCACTGTCAAAGATCGGCTGGGCGGCCAGGAGTATGAGGTGCGGGCCAAGGTGGTGGTGAACACCACCGGGCCGTTCTCCGACGGCATCCGTCAGATGGACGACCCCCAAACGGTGCCCCTGGTTAAGGCCAGCTCGGGGATTCATATCGTGCTGGACAAGAAGTACAGCCCCCCCGACTCCGGGCTGCTGATCCCCAAAACCGAGGACGGTCGGGTGGTTTTCGTGCTGCCCTGGCTGGGCGGAACCCTGATTGGCACCACCGACGACCCTGCCCCGATCGTCGAGCGCCCCAAGGTGAGCGAGGAGGAGATTGGGTACGTGCTGCGGCAGGTTGAGCCCTATTTGGGCAAGATTCCCCGCGAGGCGGTGCGCTCGAGCTGGTCCGGCCTGCGCCCGCTGGTCAGCCGGCCCGAGGCCGACACCGCCAAGCTGGCCAGGGACCACCTGATCCAGGAAAGCCCCTCCGGCCTGCTGACCTTAACCGGCGGCAAGTGGACCACCTACCGCAAGATGGCCCTGGATCTGGTCAACTACGCCATCGCCCGCTTCGAGCTGAAAGCCGGCGCTACCCGCACCGAGAACATCAAGCTGGTGGGCGGGGCCACCTTCGACAAGAATGGGGCCAAGGCCCTCGAGGCTCAGGGCTTCCTGCCCGACGTCGCACTGCACCTTAACCAGTCTTACGGCGGACGCGCCCCCGAGGTGGCTCAGCTGGCCCAGAACGGCCTGCAGGCCCGCCTCGCCGCAGAGTGGCCCTACCTCGAGGCCGAGGTGGTCTACGCGGCCCGCCACGAATCCGCCCAGACCCCCCTCGACGTACTGGCCCGGCGCACACGGCTGGCCTTCCTGGACACCGCAGCCGCGCTGGCCTCGGCGCCCCGGGTGGCCGAGCTGATGGGTCAGGAGAAGGGCTGGACGGCCGAGCAGGTTCAGCTCTGGACAGAAAAAACCAAGGGCCAGATCTTGAGCGCAATCTAGCCATGCGCAGCCTCGAGCTCTCCTTCACCGGGCCGGCCACCTTCCTCAAGGCACCCCACCGCCCGCTGTCCGAGCCCTGGCGGGCCGACGTGGGCTTCCTGGGCCTGCCCTACGACTTCGCGGTGGGGTATAGGCCGGGAGCCCGGTTTGCCCCCAACGCCCTGCGCGAGGCCAGCGGCCGCTACGCGGTCGGGTCGGAGGGTTATTTCGACCCCGAGACCGAGACCCACCGCCTGCAAAACGTTGGCCTGGCAGACGCAGGCGACGTAGACCCAGCCCAGCTCGAGTACACCGAGAGCTTCCGGCGCACTACCGCGGCAGCCAGAGAACTGCGTAAACGGGTCCGGCTCCCGGTATTCGTGGGCGGCGACCACTCGGTGACCTACCCGGTTCTGAGGGCCTACGACGATCTCGAAGAGCTCTACGTGGTCCAGCTCGACGCGCACCTGGACTATTCGGACTCGAGGAACGCCACCCGGTTTGCCAACAGCAGCCCCTTCCGCCGCGCCGTGGAGGATGTGCCAGGGATAAAGCACATCACCGTGATTGGGCTGCGCGGCCTGCGGGCCAACCTCGAGGCGTTTCAGGCGGCACGGGCCCGGGGCCACACCCTGGTCAGCGCCCGAAAAGTCCGCGATAACCTGCCCTGGGTGCTGGGGCAGTTGCCCGCGGGCAAGAAGGTGTATATCAGCCTAGACGCCGACGTGCTCGACCCCTCGATCCTGCCCGGGACCAGCAGCCCGGAGGTCGAGGGGCTGACCTACGGCGAAGCGATAGCGGTCCTTGCAGAAACCATTCGGCGCAACGAGTTGGTGGGCTTCGATCTGGTCGAACTCGCGCCCAACCTGGACGGCAGCGGGCTGAGCGCGCTGGTCGGGGCGCGGCTGCTGGCCGAAGTGTTATGCGAATGGTCGGGGTAGAGCGGCCTTGCTCACAGCAGTTCCCACGAATACCCCACACATCCGAGTCTCTGCGTGCGGGGTATTCGTGGGAACCGCCCTTAGGCCCCAACCCGCCTCCAGAACTCTCGCCACACCTCCGATTCGGTGTCCATCAGCGGCTCGAGGATGTCGAAATGGTGGCGGCCTTCAATCTCGAGCGAGGGGGTCGCGACGGCGGGCCAGGCCGGGAGCAAGATTCGGCTCTGGCGCTTAAACTCCTCGGACTCCAGCGCCCCCGCCCCCACCACCAACGGCACCTCCAGGCGGGGGCTCAGAAGGGCGGGGCTGAGGGCCGCGACCTGCGGGGGGTCAAGCCGCAGGTCGGCATTGATCGCAAGGGACAGCAGCGGCTCGAGGTCGAACAGCCCCGACAGCGCAATGCCGCCCACGATGGCCCCCTCCGGCAGGCCGTAGGCGGCCCAGTCGGCGGTGTAGAGCATCGCGGTCAGATGTGCGCCCGCCGAGTGGCCGCAGACCATCAGACGGCTGGGGTCGGCCCCGTAGGCGCCCGCGTGGCGGTGCAGCCAGGCCACTCCCCGGCGGCACTGCTCGACGATCTCCCCCATCGGCACTACTGGGCAGAGCGCGTAGTTAAGCACGGCCACGTCAAAGCCCGCCTCGATCAGGCTGGGGGCCACGAAGCTGAAGTCGCTCTTGTCGAAAGCCCGCCAGTATCCCCCGTGGATGAAGACCACCAGCCCTCGAGCCCGCCCTGCCACAAACAGATCAAGCCGCTCGCCGGGGTGGGGGCCATAGGCCAAGTCGAGGTGCCCCTTCAGCTTTTCGCGGGCGGCAGCAGAGTCGGCCGGCCAGGCGGCGAAGTATTCGGTGTGGTTGGGGACGCTCAGGCGCGGGCTGTACTCGCGCTCGAGCCGCTCGGTGTCGGGTGTCATTTTCACCTCGAGCGCAGCTTACCGCACCCACCGGCTTTAAGTGTCTGCATAGTTGCAGTGAGGATTGTCGCCCACCAGCTCCCGCAGGGGATTGCGCCTCGGGTAGCCGCTCTGCCCTGGCACGTCGTTGCCGCTTCCACCGATTCCGCAAATCCACCCTGACGCAACTTAGGCGGGCCTCAGCCGCCGCGCGCCTCGGTTCCGGCGACATAGACCGCCCGCACGGGGGACTGTCCCCAGCGGTACAGCCCCTCGAGGGCGTTCTGCGAGTCCATCACCACGAAGTCGGCTCGAGCCCCCACCTCCAGCCGCCCCAGGTCGGGCCGGCCCAGGGCCAGCCCCGCGTTGGCGGTATGGGCGACCAGGGCCTCCTCGGCCGAAAGGCGGCCCAGGCTGATGGTCAGCTGCATCCCCAGCCAGGGGCTGTAGAGCGGGCTGCTGCCGGGGTTGTGGTCGGTGGCGATGGCGACCCGCACCCCCGCGTCCCACATGGCCCGGGCGTCCGGGAAGGGCTTGCGCAGGATGACGGCGGCGCCAGGGAGCACAGTCCCCACCGTGCCCGACCTTGCCAGCGCGGCCCAGTCGTCCGGGCCGGACTGCTCGAGGTGGTCGGCGGAGAGGGCCCCCAGTTCCGCCGCGAGGCGGGCGGCCCCGGTGTGGGCGATCTGCTCGGCGTGGAGCTTGACCTTGAGCTTGTGAGCCAGGGCTGCCTCGAGAATCTTCCGGCTCTCTTCCAGGGTGAAGGCCCCTTGGTCGCAGAACACATCTACCGACTCGGCCAGCCCGGCCCTGGCCACCTCGGGGATGAGTTCCCGGCAGAACATCTGCACGTAGGCCGGGCGCTCCCAGCCCCGGGGGATGACGTGGGCCAGCAGGGTGGGCAAGACGTGCTGGGGCAGGCCTTGCTCGAGCCGGCGGATCACCCGCAGCATCTTGATCTCGGCCTCGGGCTCGAGGCCGTAGCCGCTTTTGATCTCGAGGGCGGTCACGCCCTGAGACAAGAAGGCTTGGGCTCGAGTTTTGGCCAATTCGTACAGCTCGCCTTCCGAGGCGGCGTCGGTGGCCCCGACGGTCGAATAGATGCCTCCGCCCGCTGCCAGGATGGCCTCGTAGCTTTCGCCCCTGGCTCGCTTAAGATACTCGCCCAGTCGGTTGCCGCCGTAGACCAGGTGGGTGTGCGCGTCCACGATACCGGGCACCACCCCGCGCCCGCCCAGGTCGGCGCGGGGCCAGGCTGCGTACTCGGCGGGCAGGCCGGACTCGGCCCCCACCCAGGCCACCCGCCCGTCTTGGACAGCCAGGGCGGCCTGCTCGAGGCGGGCCGCCGGCGTATAGAGTTCGGAAATCCCGACAAAGACCTGGTTCATGGCTGCCTCGGTTCCATTGCTAGGGGTGAATTAGGGCTCGGCTTCCCAGCCTGCGAGGTCTACGCCGCGGTCTCGAGCCACCTGCTTGGCCTCCTCGTACCCGGCGTGGGCGTGGCGCATCACACCAGTTCCGGGGTCGTTGGTGAGGACGCGCTCGAGGCGGTAGGCGGCCTCTTCGGAGCCGTCGGCGACCGTGACCTGGCCCGAGTGGAGGCTGTACCCCATCCCCACCCCGCCGCCGTGGTGGAAGCTGACCCAGGCCGCGCCCGAGACCGCGTTGAGGGCGAAGTTGAGGATGGGCCAGTCGGCCACCGCGTCCGAGCCGTCCAGCATGGCCTCGGTCTCCCGGTAAGGCGAGGCCACAGAGCCGGAGTCCAGGTGGTCGCGCCCGATCACCACTGGGGCCTCGAGTTGGCCCTCCCTCACCATGCGGTTGAACATCAGCCCGGCCTGGTCGCGCTCTCCGTAGCCCACCCAGCAGATGCGGGCGGGCAGGCCCTGGAACTTGAACTTTTTCACCCCCTCTTTCAGCCAGCGGTGAAGGCCCGCGTCGTCCGGGAACAGCTCGAGCATGGCCCGGTCGGTCTTGTAGATGTCCTCCGGCTTGCCCGACAGGGCCACCCAGCGGAACGGCCCGCGACCCTCACAGAACTGATCGCGGATGAAGGCCGGCACGAATCCAGGGTAGCCGAAGGCCTCCTCGAGGCCCCCCAGCTTGGCAAAGGCCCGCAGGTTGTTGCCGTAGTCGAAGGCGACAGCGCCGCGCTTTTGCAGCTCGAGGATGGCCCGGCAGTGGGTGGCCATGGCCTCGAGCACTCTGGCCCGGTACCCCTCGGGGTCGGCCGTGCGCAAGGCGGCGGGGTCCTCGTCGGCGCGCAGCACTGGGATGTAGCCGTAGAGCGGGTCGTGGGCGCTGGTCTGGTCGGTGACCAGTTCGGGGGTGAAGCCCTGGCGCACCATCTCGGGCAGCACTTCGGCCGTGTTGCCCAACAGGCCAATGGAGAGCGGCCGGCCCTCCTGCTTGGCCTCCTCGGCAAGCCTCAGGGCCTCGGCCAGGGAGTCGGCCCGAACGTCGAGGTAGGCGGTGTCCAGCCGGCGCTGAATCCGCTCGGGGTCGATCTCCACGCAGACCGCCACGCCCCCGCAAAGCGTCACCGCCAGGGGCTGTGCCCCGCCCATACCGCCTAGACCACCTGTGACCGTGATGGTGCCCTGCAGCGAGCCACCGAAGTGCTTGCGTGCGGCGGCCGCGAAGGTCTCGTAGGTGCCCTGCAAGATGCCCTGGGTGCCGATGTAGATCCAGCTCCCGGCGGTCATCTGGCCGTACATCATTAGGCCCAGCTTGTCCAGCCGGTCGAACTCTTCCCAGGTGGCCCACTTGGGCACCAGGTTGGAGTTGGCCAGGATCACTCGAGGCGCCAGGGGCTGGGTGCGAAATACCCCCACCGCCCGCCCGGACTGCACCAGCAGGGTCTCGTCGTTCTCCAGCCGCTCCAGCGCCGCCAGAATCCGCTGTAGGTCTTGAGGACTGCGGGCGGCCTTGCCGCGCCCGCCGTAGACGATCAGCTCTTCGGGACGCTCGGCCACCTCGGCGTCCAGGTTGTTGAGGAGCATCCGCTTGGCGGCCTCCTGAATCCAGCCTTTGGCGGTGCGATTGGGGCCTCGAGGGGCTGTATACATAAGGTTCTCCTGTGGGTCTAAAGCTGTGGCAAAGGGGCTTGCGAGGTCCTCGCGAGGGCTCCGGTGGCGTCCAGTCTGGGGTGGAATCCCCGGAGCGCCCCAAAGCGCCGCAGCCCGTGCAGCACCGCGCCCGCAGTCGGCCGACTCTTCGACGGCAGTCTGCGCTTCGTTCGCGGGCACAGCCTTGGTGCGCTTATAGTATCAGCCGATCGCGCCGCCGCTGGTGCCTGCTGCGCGCTGAGTAAACGGACAGCGGTTCCCACCCCTACTCCCTAAAGCAGAAACCGCTGAAGGGAGTACATTACCTGCCGCGAGGGAGGTACTAATGGAAACGCGATGAGCGGCAGGAGTTGCGGGGTGATGCGTGGCCTTCAGAGGGTCTCGAGCAGCGTGGCTATCTGCCGCAAATCCCGGTGGGGGGCCTGGGCCTTGGCCTGGGCTAGGGCGGCGGGGGGCAGGGTCTGCTCGAGCAGACTTTGAAGCTGACGGGCCCGCACGTGGGCGAAGGGGTTGTCCTTGAGGGGCTGGCTCTGGACGTAGCTGACCAGCTCGGCGGCGGGCTGGGAGCGGCCTTGCGCGGCCAGCAGGTCGGCGACGGCCATCAGCAGGTCGGACTGGGTGTCGTTGCCCTGAATCTCCAGCAAGGTCTGATGGCTGCGGGCCAAGGCCCCTCGAGCCTCTTCCAGTCTGCCCTCGAGGGCGGCCAGGTGGCCCAGCTCTACCCGCGCGGCCTGGATCCCGGTCATGTGGCCGCTCTGCTCGAATAGCTCGAGGGCCGCCCGGTGGTGCAGGGTCGCGGGCTCGAGCCGACCCAGCACCAGCAGCAGGCGGGCCAGGTCGAAGTGCGTCCAGCCGAGGGCGATCTTGTCGTTCAGGGCCTGAGCCTGCTCGACCGACTGCTCCAAAAACGCCACCGCCTGCGCGTGGTCGCCCAGGAAGTAGGCGGTCTGGCCCAGGTCCTTCAGCACCCAGGCCACCACCTCTGCGTCGCCCGCCAGGCGGCCCAGGCGGTGGGCCTCGGTCAGGCAGTCCCAGGCCCGCTCGAACTGGCGCTGCCACCAGTGGGCTTCGCCCAAGCGCCACAGGGCTCGAGCCAGGTGGGGCAGGTCGTCGGTCTGACGGTAATGGTTTAGGGCCAGCTCGGCGTAGCGCTGGGCGGGCTCGAGCTGGCCCAAGGCCCGGTGCAGCAGGCTGAGCTGAAGGTGCACCTGGGCCAGGCTGCCGACGTCGCCGAGGTCCCCGTAGAGCCGCAGCGCCCGCTGGTGGGCCTCGAGCGAGTGCACCATCCGCCCGGTCAGGGCGGTGGCCCGCGCCAGGGCGGTAAGGACGGAGGCGGCCTGGGCCCGCAGGCCCGAGCGCTCGAAAAAAGCCGCCGCCTGCTCCAGCAGGGCGAAGATGTCCTCGTGGGCGTAGAGCTTGCTGGCCTCCTCTGCCGCCGCTAGGGCGTGGGCGCTCAGGGCGGGGGCCGACTCGGCCCCCAGGGCGTGCCTCAGCCGCACCGCGCCGGGGATGCTGCGCCCCTCGAGGGCCTCGAGCACCTGGGCGTGGAGGAGCGGCAGCAGCGATTCGGGGATGTTCTCCAGCACCGTCTCCAGGATCAGGTCGTGGCTGAAGCGGCCCTTGCGCAAGACCTGGGCGGTCTCGAGTTCGGCCCCCAGTCGGGCAGTCTCTGGGACCGAAGCGCCCAGCACCTTGGCCCCCAGCTCGAGGCTGAAGTACTCGCCCAGCACCGCGGCCACCCGCGTGAGGTCTTGTGCGGGGACCGAGAGGCGCTCGAGGCGGTGCTCGATGATGGCCTGCACCCTGGGGGTGCGTCCCAGCCCCGCCACCCGGCAGCGGTTCTCGAAGCGCTCGGGGGTGAGGGTCTCGAGGCCGCCCCGCTCGCCCAGGCTGCGCACCGTCTCCAGCACGAACAGCGGGTTCCCGCCGGTGAAGCGGTGCAGGCTGGGGCCCAGCTGGTCGGAGAGCTCGAGGTCGCGCAGCATCTGGGCCACAGCCTGCGCCTCCAGAGGCCGGACCTCGATCATCACCGCCAAGCCCGCGTCCACCGCCTGCTGCAAGGTGTGTAGGAAGGGGCCGGAGAGTTCGCCAGTGCGGAAACCCAGGATTGCGCGTGGCCCGTTGGGTCCAGCAGGGAGGAGCTTGTTAAGGACGTACCAGGCCGCCTCGAGGCTGGCGTTGTCGGCGAATTGGAGGTCGTCGTAGACCAGGGCGGCGGCACCCTGGGCGAAATACAGCTGCAGGGCCTCGGCCTTGGCCTCGAGGAAGCGCAGCCGCTCGGCGTCGCTGGTGATGGGGGGCGGGGCCCCGCCCAGCCCCGGTACGATGCGGGCCAGCTCGGCCCGCACCCAGCCGGGCAGGCCCCCGCCCAGCGCCTCGCACAGCGGCCTGAAGGTGCGGGCGTGGGTTCCGTAGGGGATCAGGGCGTCGCCGGGCCGGCCCTCCCAGTGCAGGAAGCGGCCCTTGCCGGCGGCAAACTCAGTCATCAGGCGGCTCTTTCCCACCCCCGACACCCCGTGCAGCACCACCGCCTGTCCGGCCCGCCAGGCAGCCTCCATCCGCGCCCACTCGCCCTCGCGCCCAAACAGGCGGGTCGGCTCGAGGACAGGCGGGGCCACCGTGACGGTCGCGGCCTGCGGGCTGTGGATGCGCCCCAGCAGGCTCTGGGTGTGGGCGTCGGGCTGCAAACCCAGCTCGCTGTGCAACACCCGGGCACAAAGGTTAAAGGCCTCCAGGGCCGCCGGGCGGTTCTCGGCGGCCAGGTGCAGCTCGATGACCTGCCGGTGGGCGGCCTCGTTGAGCGGCTCGAGGCGCAAGCGGCGCTGGGCCGTCTCGAGGGCCGCCTCCAGCCGCCCCCCATCGCGCTGCACCGCCGCCTGCCGCTCCATCAGCGCGTCCAGGCGGCTGCGGGCGGTCTCGCGCTGCACCAGCAGCCAGTCCTCGAACTCCGGCGCGTCGCCCAGGTCGAAGCCCTCGAGTACCTCTCCGCGCCAGAGCCGGGCCGCCGAGCCCAGCCGCTGATCGGGGCTAGGCTCCGGGCCTCCACCAGCCAGGGCCGCCTCGAGGCGCCAGAGGTCGAGCTCGAGGTGCTGCCGCTGGAGCCCCACCGAGTCGCCCTGCACCTGCACCAGTGGGCTGGCCTCGCCCAGGTCGTCGCGCAGCCGGGCCAGCACCATCCGCAGGTTGGCCCGCCCCTTGGCCTGATCGGACTCTGGCCATAGCAGAGCGACCAGCTTGTCGCGGGGATGAGGGCCCGGCTCCAGGGCCAGGTACACCAGCAGCGCCTGCTCTTTGCGGGTGCGAAAACTCAGCCGGCGCGACCCTAGCCACACCTCCAGCACCCCCAGCACCAGCAACCTTAATCGTGCAGAACGTTGTTTCGCTGGTTGCGCTTTGGTCACGGGGCCTCTCTAAGCTGGTACCAAGATTCAGGACGGGGCTAGTTCTGGGGTGGGTATGTCGTACACCTACAGCGTACCCTTAATCGAAGGCTTTCTGCTCCGCATGGGCCTGGTCGTGGGCATCGGCCCCCAGAACGCCCCCGTGTTGCGGCACGGGCTTCGCATCCAGCACCCCCTGCTGATGGCCCTCCGGTACTTGGCCACCTCGAGCCGGGTTAATGCTCGGCCAGAAGCTCGAGGGCGGCCGAACTGAACCGGTCTTGCCCACCCCACAGCTGCACAGGCCGGAAAGATTGGCAATCCCTCAGGCTGAACCCCTGCCCGGGTGATCTGGGCGCAGGAGCTCCTCAGCGCGTCCCGATGCCCACCGTGGTTCAGGCGGTCCCGAACTTAAGCCCCAACTGCCGCAGCCACGTCCGGTAGGCGATCGCCACCCGGTCGGAGCGCAGGTGCAGCTCGGCCTGGAGGTCGAGGGGCAGGAGCTCGGGGCGCTGAGACTCCACGATGGCGCGGTCCTCCTCGAAGATCTGGGCAATGCGGGGGGTGTAGTCGCGCTCGAGCAGCTCCCCGTCGGTCACCGCTGTGGTGGCCACCACGAACCAGCCGGTGCTGTCGAGCTCGCCGTGCGGGGTGACGACCAGCATCATCCCGTTCGTGGCGGTGGGCATGTGCTTGGTGAAGTGACCGGTCAGTGGGCGGAAGGCGTGGTAGGTGTAGGTGACCCGCCCAGCGCTGCCGCCGAAGGGGTCGGGCTGGTAGACCGCGATGGGGTCGGACTCCACCCCGCGCTCGGTGATGCGCACCTCGAACTCGCCCAGCTCGGGGTGCCTGGGGTCGCCCAGCACCCCCTCGTGGACGAAAGGAAAGTGGGCCGCATCGAGGTAGTTCTCGATCAGCCGGGGGCCGTGGGCGCGGATGTGCTCGAAGGGGCCGCACACCGCCTTGCCCATGTCCGGGCGCTCCCACTCGGGAAAGGGCGGGATGTCGTTGGCCGGAGTGCCCAGACAGGCCCAGATCAGGCCGTAGCGTTCCCGGGCCAGGTACTTCCTGACCGCCGCCCTGGCAGGGGGCGTCTGCGCGGGGTGGGCCGGCATCAGCACACAGCGCCCCTCGAGGTCGTAGGTCCAGCCGTGGTAGGGGCACCTCAGGCGATCGCCGCGAAACTCGCCCAGCGAAAGCTTGGCCCCCCGGTGGATGCAGAGGTCCTGCCAGACGTGGTACTGACCGCCCCGCTCGAACACCACGATATCCTCGCCCAGCAGCCGCGTGCCGATGAGGGGCTTGTGCCGTAGCTGCTTGATGGCGGCCACCGGGTGCCAGTCGTTGAGCAAAACCGGGTCGTCGATCATGCCAGCCCCCTCTGCATCCGGTGGTCCTGGAACGCCACCGGGCCTACCCAAACTTCCTGCCTTCCCACCACCTCAAAGCCGTACTTGCGGTAGAAACGCACCGCCCTGGGGTTCTCCTCCCAGACCAGCAGCCAGACCGTCCCGAACCCCTTTGCCCTGGCCCACTCGAGTCCGGCCCCCATCAGCCCTCCGGCCAAGCCGGTGCCGTGAAAGCCCTTGTCCACGTAAAACTTGGCGATCTCCACCGCGCCGTCCGCCCCCTCGAGCTTCACAAACCCGGCCGCTACCCCCCCGGCCTCAGCCAGCAAATAGTGCGCCTTTCCCTCGGCGATCTTAGCGGCGAAGACCTCCGGGCTGAGGGCCGTCTCGAGGTGCGCCTGCAGAACCGGCCCCGGCAGCTGGGCGCCGTAGGTCTCGGCAAAAACCCGCCGACCCAGGGCCGCGAGGACTGGGGCGTCCCCGACGGCCGCAGCCCGAATCACCACCGGCATATTCCCTAATGGGGCCAGGGTCTGCTCGAGGCTTTCGCGTTCGTGGTCCATCACACCCCCGCGGTCTGGAGTTGGGCCGCGCCGGCCCGCCGCACAACCTCTGTCCCGGTGCTGTTCCTGGCCCCTGAACCCCGCCTCATTCCGGGTTGTGTATACAACCCCAGAGGTTATAGAGTCAAGCATGGTTCAATTGGACGCCGGAATCGGCCTCGAGGAGTTCGGGCGGGTGGTGCGCGGTCGAGAGCCGCTCGAGCTGGCCCCGGCGGCCCTGGCCCGGGTGGAGGCTTGCCGTGCCTTCGTGGACGCGCTGGTGGAGAAGGGCGATCCGGTCTACGGGCTCAACACCGGCTTCGGAAAACTCTCCAGCGTCCGGGTGGCCCCCCAAGACCTCAAGCTCTTGCAGCGCAACCTGCTGCTCTCCCACGCCATCGGGGTGGGCGAGCCCTTTGGGCCGGAGGTGGTGCGGGGGATGCTGCTGCTGCGGGTGCAAAGCCTGGCCATGGGCTACTCGGGGGTGCGCGGCGTGCTGCTGCGGCGGCTGGTGGACTTCCTCAACCTGGGCATCACCCCGGTGGTGCCCTCGCAGGGTTCGGTGGGGGCCTCCGGCGACCTGGCCCCGCTCTCGCACATGTGCCTACCGTTGCTGGGCGAGGGCGAGGTGGAATACCAGGGCCGGCTGCGGCCCGCAGGCGAGGTGCTACGGGAGGCAGGGCTGGGCCCGCTGGAGCTCGAGGCCAAAGAGGGACTGGCCCTCATCAACGGCACCCAGGCCATGGCCTCGCTGTTGGCCCTGCTGCTGCTGGACACCGAAGTCTTGCTCAAGACCGCCGACATCGCCGTCGCCATGAGCGTCGAGGCCATCAAGGGCAGCCACCGCCCCTTCGACGAGGCCGTGACCCGCCTGCGCCCCCACCCGGGTATGGCCGCCACCAGCGCCAACGTGCGCCGGCTCCTCGACGACTCCGAGATCATGCGCTCGCACATCGACTGCGACAAGGTGCAAGACGCATACTCCTTCAGGGCGGCCCCACAGGTGCACGGGGCCAGCCGCGACGCCATCGCGCACGTCAGGGAGGTGGTCCTGCGGGAGATGCAAAGCGTCACCGACAACCCGCTGGTGTTACCGGAGGAGGGGCACACCATCTCGGCGGGCAATTTTCACGGCCAGCCCCTGGCGCTGGCCGCCGACTACGCCGGAATTGCCCTGGCCGAACTCGCCAACATCTCCGAGCGCCGCATCGAGCAGATGCTCAACCCCTCCCTCTCGGGCCTGCCGGCCTTCCTGGCAGTGGGCAGCGGGCTCAACTCGGGCCTAATGATCAGCCAGTACACCGCAGCGGCCCTGGTCAGCGAGAACAAGGTGCTGGCCCACCCGGCCTCGGTGGACTCCATCCCCACCAGCGCCAACCAGGAAGACCACGTCTCGATGGGCACCATCGCCTGCCGCAAGGCCCGGAGCATCTTCGAGAACACGCTGTGGGTGCTGGCCATAGAGCTGGCCTCGGCCGCCCAGGCCCTCGACTTCCACCAGCCGCTCAAGCCGGGCAAGGGGGTGGTGGCCGTCCACCAGCGCATCCGCGCCGAGATCCCCCACCTCGACCGCGACCGCTACTTAAAGCCCGAACTCTCGAGGCTGTGCGAGCTGATCCGCTCGGGCGAGCTGGCCCGGGTGGCGGAGGGGGCCGTCGGCGGGCTGGCCTGAGGGACCTCGCACGCCGCGTGGCCCTGCAGGACAGCGAAACCGCGCGCCGGACCGGCCCATCTCATGTCCAGCTAAGCTCAGGCTCAGGCGGGCGGGGCACCCTGCCCGCCATGAGCGTGTTCGCACCTGCCCAGGAACAGGACCACCCCTCCGCCCCGACTCTGGAGGTGTGGGGCGGGGTCGAGTGCACCATTAACCGGGTGGGGGATCGGTACCACAACCAGCTCGAGAAGAGCGGCCACCTCCACCGGCCCCACGACCTGCGGCGTTTTGCCGAGTTGGGCATCGCCGCCCTGCGCTACCCAGTGCTGTGGGAAATGGTGGCCCCCGAGGGCCTTGACCGCGCCGACTGGACTTGGGCCGACGAGCGGCTGGGCCTGCTGCGCGAGCTGGGCCTGCGCCCCATAGTCACCCTGGTACACCACGGCAGCGGCCCCCGCCACACCGACCTCCTCGACCCCCGCTTCCCTGAAAAGCTTGCCGAGTACGCCCAGGCCGTGGCCGAGCGCTACCCCTGGCTCACCGACTACACCCCGGTCAACGAGCCGCTCACCACCGCGCGCTTCAGCGGCCTTTACGGCCACTGGTATCCGCACCGACGCGGCGCGGCCGCCATGCACCTTATGCTGCTAAACGAGGTGCGCGGCACCGCCCTCGGGATGCGAGCGGTGCGGCGCGTGAACCCCCGGGCACGGCTGATCCAAACCGAGGACATCGGCAAGACCTACTCCACCCCAGCGCTGGCCTACCAGGCCGCCTACGAGAACATTCGCCGCTGGCGGAGCCTCGACCTGCTAACCGGGCGGCTGCAAGAAGGCGACCGGATGGGGGGGGAGCTGCGCGGGCTGGGCCTGTGGGGCGAGGCCGAGCGCATCTTGGCCGAGCCCTGCCCACCCGACGTGGTGGGCCTCAATTACTACGTGGCGGGCGAGCGCTTTCTCGACGAGCGGCTCGAGCACTACCCCCGTTCCACCCACGGCGGCAACGGGCGCGACCGCTACGCCGACGTGGAGGCGGTTCGGGTACGGGCGGAGGGCATCGCGGGAGCCGGGGCGTTGCTGAACGAGGCCTGGGAGCGTTACCGGCTGCCGCTGGCCATCACCGAGGCCCACCTGGGGTGCACGCGGGAAGAGCAGCTGCGATGGCTGGCCGAAGTCCACGCCGAGGCCCAGGCGGCGCGGGAGGGGGGCGCGGACGTGCGCGCCGTCACGGCCTGGTCGCTGCTGGGGGCCTACGACTGGAACAGCCTGCTCACCCGCCTCGAGGGCCACTACGAGCCCGGCGCCTTCGACCTGCGCGGCGGCGAGCCCCGACCCACCGCACTGGCCGGGCTGGTACGCGAGCTGGCAACCACAGGCCGCTCGAGCCACCCCGTGCTGGCCGGCCCCGGCTGGTGGCGCCGACCCGAGCGGCTGCTTTACCCCCCTTCGGGCCAACAAGCCCCGCAGCCTCGGCCCAGGCCCCAGGCCCGCCCCGTTCTTATCACCGGGGCCAGCGGCACCCTGGGCAGGGCCTTCGCCCGCCTCTGCGCGAGGCGGGGCCTCGAGCACGTCCAGACCACCCGGGCCGAACTCGACATCGCCGACCCTGGGGCGGTGCGCGAGGCGCTCGAGGGACTGAAGCCCTGGGCGGTGGTCAACGCAGCGGGCTACATGCGGCCGGAGCGGGCCGAGCAGGACGCCGAGCGCTGCCGGCGCGAGAACCTGACCGGTGCCGCGACCCTGGCCGGCGCGGCCGCGAAGCACGGGGCGCGGTTCTTAACCTTCTCGACCGACCTGGTCTTTGACGGCGAGAAAGAGGGGGCCTACCTCGAGGCCGACCCCACCAACCCCCTCAACGTGTACGGCCAGACCAAAGCCGCCGCCGAGCGGGCGGTAGCCGAGCGCAACCCCGAGGCCCTGACCGTTCGCAGCAGCGCCTTCTTCGGCCCCTGGGACCGGCACAACTTCGTGGCCCAAGCGCTGCTGGCCTTCGCTGAGGGGCGGCCTTTCGCCGCTTCGGGCCGCACCGTCTCGCCCACCTACGTGCCCCACCTGGTGGAGGCCTGCCTCGACCTATTGCTCGACGGCGAGTCGGGCCTGTGGCACCTGGCCAACCAGGGCGAGGCCTCCTGGAACGCCCTGGCCCACCGGGCCGCCGAGATGGCCGGCCTGCGGCCCCGGGTGGTCGAGGCCGGGGGCGGCGCGCCCATGCCCCTGCGTAGCCCGCTGGGGAGCTCTCGGGGAGTGCTGTTGCCCAGCCTCGAGGCCGGCCTGGAGGCCTTCTTCGACGACGGCGGGGCGCAGCGGGCGGTGCAGCTCAGCGGAGTGGGCCAGTAGCAACTTGACATTCTTCCACCCGGTCTGCCTTTAGACTGGCCGTGTGATCAAGCTTGTTGCCTTGGACTTGGACGGAACTTTCTACGCCGGAAAAACCCTGGGGGTGCCGGAGTCGGCCTGGGCCTCGATCGAACGGGGACGCGAGGCCGGGCTTAAGTTCGCCGTATGCACCGGCCGGCCGCAGGGCGGGCATGCCCTCGAGTACGCCCAGCGCCTCGAGCCTTCTGGCCCCCACGTCTTCAACGACGGGGCCTCGGTCTGCGACGCCTGGGGCCGACCCCTGCACGCCGAGCCCCTGCCCAACCTCGATCGCCTGATCGCCCTGGCCCGCCTCCACGGCCTCCCCTTCGACCTAATGGGCGCGGAGTGCGGCCGCTACTACGAGCGCGAGCTGATGCCGGCCGAGCTGCTCAGCCACATCGAGATGACCGGGGCGAACGCGGTGGATCAGCGCTTCGAAACCATCCGCGAGACCCTGGTTCGGCTGTGGTTTGTGGTGAGCGACGTGGGCCTGTGGGAGAGCGTGCGGCCCCAGTTCGACCCCATCCCCGACATCGACCTCGCCGAGTACATCAGCCCCCGCGAGGTGGTGACGGGCGTTATCCGCAAGGGCGTCTCCAAGTCCAGCGGCCTGAGCTGGCTGGCCAACCACTACGGCATAAAGGTCTCCGAAATCGCCATGATCGGCGACTCCCATAACGACCTCGAGGCCATCCGCGACGCCGGACTGGGCATCGCCATGGGCAACGGCATCGACGAGATCAAGGCGCTGGCCAAGTACATCACCGGACACGTGGCCGAGGGCGGCTTCGCCGGGGCCATCGACCACGTCCTCGAGGTGAACCGGGGTGTGCTGGCGGGTGGCAGGTAGCGATGAGCCGTGAGCAATGAGCAATGAGCAGTAAGCGATGAGCCATCCACAGATCGCTTTCAGCCGTCAGCAAACCCAAAACCCAACTAACCAAAACCGTTGTCATCCTGAGCGGAGCGAAGGATCTACGGAGGGCGACCGGGTCGATAACATCATGTTGGCGTTGACGGTCTTTTATGGCCGGAAGAGTGGAGGATGGCTCGAGGCGGTCGGTGTTGTTCACGCAGTGTTCAACGGTTTGGCTCGAGGAATGCTCACCTTGTTTGGACGCACGGCCGTGCGTCCCTACGGGTTTGGGTGCTATGCGCTGCAAGTCCTGGGGGTGGGGTTGCCTTTGGCTCGGCTGTTACCTCAAAGGTGTGTCGGTTTGTAGGGGTGCGGTAGTGTCTCGGTTCCAGACTGCCCGCCGTCCCAGCATGGATGAGTACCGTATGGAGCCCAAACCTTTGTGACCAGCAGATGTTTTCATCGAGTTCTGCACGGCTACACTTCGTCCAATGGACATCTACACCCGCATCGCAGAGCTCAGAAGTCAGGGCGAGAGCTTTGCCGTGGCGACGGTGGTTGCGCGTCAGGCCCCGGTATCCTCGCACCTGGGCGACAAGGCCATCGTGTTCGAGGACGGGCGCTTCGAGGGCTACGTGGGCGGCAGTTGCAGCCGCGAGATCGTGCGCAAGCAGGGCCTCGAGGCCCTCTCCACCGGAAAACCCCGGCTGGTCAAGATCACCCCCGAGGCCGCCGCCCAGATGGTGCTGGCCAAGGCCGAGGAGGTGGTCATCCCCATGACCTGCGCCTCCGAGGGCGCGGTGGACGTGTACATCGAGCCGATGGTGGGCAAGGCCCACCTGCTCATCGTCGGAGCTTCGCAAATCGCCCTCACCACCGCCAAGGTGGCGGCCCAGATGAACTTCATGGTCAGCCTGGCCTGCGACGCGCCGGAACTGGCCGGGGTGGCCCCGGAGTCCGAGATCAGCGTGATGGACTGGCGCGAGGTCGGGGCTTGGGCCGCCGCCCACAGCCCCTCGAGGCTTCACGTGCTGCTGGCCTCGCAGGGCCACTACGACGAGGACGCACTGGTTCTGCTCTCCAAGCTCCCCACGCCCGCCTACTTGGGCCTGGTGGCCAGCCGCAAGCGCGGCCAGACCGTGCTGGACAACCTCGAGGTGCTGGGCGTGCCCAAGGGCGCCTTCCCCACCCTCAAGTACCCCGCCGGGCTGGACCTGGGCGCCAAGCACCGCGACGAGGTTGCGGTCTCGATCTTGGCCGAGATCGTGATGTTGCGCAGGGCTGGGAAGCAGGTGGAGAGGGAAAAGGTCCAGACCTCGGCAGCTCAGCCCCTGGCCACCAGCCCAGAAGCCCTGAGCCTCGAGGTGGTCCAGACCGTTCAAACCGCCCTGTCCGAACTCGCCCCCTCCCCCCCTATCCCCCCCTCTCCCCCTCCCGGCACTGCCGTAGACCCCACCAGCGGCGAGCTGCTCGACATCGAGAAGGCGGTCAGCGCGGAGTACGAGGGACAGACCTATTATTTCAGTTGCCCCAACTGCCGGGCCAAGTTCCTCAGGAACCCGCAAAAGTACCTGGGCAAAGGAAGCGCATGAGCGGGGCGGCCCTTATGGCCCCCGCTTGGGCGCCAATCCGGCCCAGTTCGCGCCGTTGCTCGGTTCGCCGCGCATGTCAGGGGGTCGGTTTTTGATGAGCCAGATCGCCGCCACCCCGGCCAATCTAAACTCCATCGAGGGCATCCAGGAGACCCTACGGGCCAGGGACTACATCGCCGACCTGCCGCTGGCCACCGCCCTGCGGCTGGTGATGGCCCTGCACAAGCCGCTGCTGATCGAGGGGCCGGCAGGGGTGGGCAAGACCCAGATCGCCAAGACCCTGGCCGAGGTGCTGGACACCCGACTGATCCGCCTGCAGTGCTACGAGGGGCTGGACACCTCGACTGCGCTCTACGAGTGGAACTACCCCAAGCAGATGCTGCACATCCGCCTGACCGAGGGCCAGAGCAGCGTGGCCCAGCGCGAGGCGGAGATTTTCTCCGAGGCCTACTTGCTGCGGCGGCCCCTGCTCGAGGCCATCTCGCAGGACAAGCCCCCGGTGCTGCTAATCGACGAGATCGACCGAACCGACGAGGAGTTCGAGGCCTTCTTGCTCGAGCTGCTGGCCGAGTTCCAGGTCACCATCCCCGAGCTGGGGACGCTCAAGGCCCAACACCGCCCCTACGTGATCCTCACCTCCAACCGCAGCCGCGAGCTGTCCGACGCCCTCCGGCGGCGCTGCCTCTACCTCTGGCAGAACTACCCCAGCTTCGAGAAGGAGGTTGAGATTGTGCAGGCCAGGGTGCCTGGCGTTGGCGAGCGCTTGGCCCAGAAGATTGCCCAGGTCATGGCCCACCTGCGCGAGCTGCCGCTCAACAAGGCCCCCGGCGTGGCCGAGAGCCTGGACTGGGCCCAGGCCCTGGTCTCGCTGCACCGCGAGCAGCTCGACATGGCCGTGCTGGAGGCCACGCTGGGCGTCATCCTTAAGGACCGCGACGACCTGGAGCTCATTGAGGCCCACAAACCCGCCCTGCGGGAGCTGGTGCTGCGCTGAATTCTGCCTTGGATTAGTAAGCCGGCAGATTAGGACGTTTAGAATAGGGCGCGATGTTCTTCTTTCAACTCCTCGCTTCCGACCCCCTGGCCTACCTGGTCGCCCTCGCCGCAGCAGCATTCGGACTGGTCATCCACAACCTGTTTCAGGCCTGGCTGGCCGACCGTTACAAGGACGGCGACCCCCGACGCTACGGCTTCCTGAGCGTGGAGCCTCGAGTCCACTTCGACGGGCTGGGCCTATTGTTCCTGGCCCTGCTGGGCTTCGGCTTCCCCCGCACCGTGCCCTTCCGCCTTTACGGCAACAAGGCCGCCCAGGTCGCGCTGATGGGGCCGCTGGGGTTCTTTGCGGCGGCCTTCGTCTTCATCCTGATCGCCCGCATCATCGACGGCTTCGGCCCCGCTACCGCCAGCCTGGCCGACGGCCTCCAGGTGGCGGGCAGCCTGATGATTGCCCACGCCGCCGTCTTCTTGTTCCCAGTTCCGCCCCTCGACGGTGCCAGGGTGGTCTACGCCATCGGGAGCCCCGAGGCGCGGCGCTTCATGGATCAGCTGCAGAGTTATGGCTTTATCGGCTTCTTCCTGATCTTCATGGTCTTAAACCTGACGGGCATCCTAGGCGCGATTCGCAGCGGGCTTTCCGGTCTGCTGAACGCGATTTTCAACCTCATCGGGTTGTAGCTTGGGCACAGCGGCGGGCGCAAACAGCGGCAGGTGAGGACCGGTGCCCTCGAGCCCCAGGTGCGCACAAGGCGCCCCCAACCCGCCCGCACCGGCCGCCGAGGGGAGCCTGAGGCCTTTCTTGCGGTACACCGCTCACCGCTACCCACCCTCTAACCTTCCCCCCGCACACTAATCCCAATGGGTCTACTCTCCCTCTTCCAGGACAACCCCGCGATCTTCTTCGTGGTGGTGGTGGTCTTGTTCCTCTCGCTGGCCTTGCACGAGTGGGGCCACGCCATCTCGGCCCTGTGGATGGGCGACCGCACCGCTCAGATGCAGGGGCGGGTGACGCTCAACCCGCTCAAGCACCTGGACATCCTGGGCGCGGCCATGCTGCTCTTGGTGGGGTTCGGCTGGGCCAAGCCGGTGCCGGTCTACCCGCCCAACTTCCGCAACTACCGCGTCGGGCTGTTCGTGGTCTCGATCGCGGGGATTGTGATCAACCTGATACTGGCCGTGGCCTTCGGGCTGCTGCTGCGGTACCTCTACTTGCAAGACCCCAGGGGCGTGGTGGAGGCCATCAACTCCGGCTCCCTGGACGCGGCGGGGTTCTGGGCGGTGGTGGCCTTCTACGTGGCCACGGTCAACCTGGCGCTGGCTTTCTTCAACCTGCTGCCCATCCCGCCGCTGGACGGCTCAAAGATTCTGCAGGCCTTCCTCCCACTCTCCTGGCACCCCTACATCTGGCGCCTCGAGGCCAACCCCACCTACGCGGTAGTGGCGCTGCTGCTGTTCTTTACGGTGCTGCGCGAGCCAGTACAGCAGTTTTTGGGCCTGGTGCGTGGACAATTTTTCAACATCTTGGGCTTAAGCTGAGTTATGAATCCGCGAGTCAGCGTGCTCATCCCGACCTTCCGGCGGCCCCATCTGCTGCGGCGGGCTTTGGCCTCGCTGCAGCGCCAGACCCTCGACAGTTGGCAGGCG
This sequence comes from Meiothermus sp., assembly GCA_033762915.1. Lineage (GTDB taxonomy): Bacteria > Deinococcota > Deinococci > Deinococcales > Thermaceae > Meiothermus. The sequence goes on from JANRLD010000003.1 coordinate 38,595, forward strand.
GTCGTGATTGACGACGGCGCCGGAGAGGGCCTGGCTGAGGCGGAATCCCTGCGCGACCCGCGCATCGTCGCCCGGGCGAATCAGGGGAAGGGGCAGGTGGACGCCCGAAACACCGCCCTGGGGCTGGCCCAGGGACAGGCCGTGGCCCTGCTCGACGACGACGACTGGATCGAAGACCCCCAGCACCTGACCAAGGCCCTCAACGCGCTCGCACACCGCCCGGCCCTGGTGTATCGGGGCGGCTGGCTGGTGCGGCTCGAGGGCCAGCAGGAGCTCTCCCGCACCGCCTTCAACCAAGTCGCCAGCCCCGAGAAGCTGCGCAAGGACAATCTGATCCTGGCCACCGGGGTGGTCTACCCCAGAGCCTTCCACGAGCAGCTGGGGCCCTTCGACCCCCAGATGTCGGACTACTGGGACTGGGACTGGTACCTGCGGGTTACGGGAGCAGGGTATCCGCTGCACAAGCTGCGGGGCTTGGGCGTAATGGTTGCCCAGCACGGGGCCAACATGAGCTACGGGGCTCGAGTGGACGAGCGCCGGGCCAACCTCGCCTCGCTGTGCGCCAAGCACGGCCTGGAGGGCGTGGAGCTGAAGGACCACGGCAGCATCGCGGCGGCCCAATGAGTTGCACCTTAGGGCATTGGCGAATCCCCTACGTGCCAGGAGCAGCGAGCGGCTTAGCGGCATAACTTCAGGCGGCCGGGGGGCACTTGGCATCCCGGCTTTTCAGACACTTCATCCTCCCCATCAGGGCAACCGCAAAGTCGCCTTAAAGCCTCCCCTACGCTGTAGGGGAGGTTGGAGGGGTCTGTTCCGAGGTCGCCCATTCAGTCAGCGAATACATGGGTCAGCGCGGAACAAACCCCGCCCTACCCACC
>JANRLD010000004.1:0-2954 GCA_033762915.1 Meiothermus sp.
CGGCCAGCGAGCGCTGCGGCCAGAACACCTGGTCTATGCGGGTCCCCAAGATTTCCACCGTGCGCGGGTCGGTCAGGATGTCCATATAGGACTGCTTGCCCACGAAGCACAGGACTTCCTTCGCGCCCATCCCCTTGGCCAGCATGCAGGCAATCAGGTTAACCTCGTCCCAGTTGGTAGTGGCGATGAAGGTGTCGCAGATGTCCACCTTGGCCTCGCGCAGGATGTCGGGGTCGGTGATGGACCCGATCACCACCTGCACATCCACTCCGCCTAGCCGCTCCTTGGCGTCGGGGTCCACGTCGACCACCACGAGGTCGTGCTGGTTATGCAGGTTTTTGGCGAGCTGCGATCCGATCTCGCCGCCGCCGGCGATGACTATATACATAAGGGGCCTCGGATGGGGTGGGAACTGGGGGTGGGGATTGAAGACTGAATGGGGCTCATGGTGACACCCCAGGAGTTGCGTGGGGTGCCGGCGCTCGAGGCACACCCTCGAGGGTTGAAAACATCTTGTTCGCGCACAGTGCCTAGGCGTTGCGCGGTGGTATGGGCACCCGAGGGGCAAGCATGTGGCAGCGCCCGATCCTGCCCGCCAATGCCAGACTGGCCTGCGACGGGCTGTTTATTGGGCCTATAGCGTGCAGGGGGGGGCGAAGTGCGCGGGGTAGTGCGTTTTGCGCCTGCAAAACCGACAATTCGAGGGGGTGTGGCCTCTAGCCCTGCCGGAATACACGGGCTCGAGCCGATGTTTTGGGAGGATTCCATAGGGAGACTGCGCTAGCTTACTACTTTGCGATTAACCCGAGAAGTGGGTCTTGGGGGGCAGGCGTGACGGGCCGGTGAGTCCCCTCTTTTGGCCTTCTGCCCTCGGTTTCGGGCACGTTGCCGTGCTTCAGTACACCACCGGCAGTTCTTTTAGGTAACGGAAAACGTTCTTGGGCATGTACTCCAGCCGCGCACCCTCCGCAACCCGCAGATCGGGCAGGCGGTCCAGCAGCACCCGCAGGGTGGTCTGCAACTCGACCCTGGCCAGCGGAGCCCCGATGCAGTAGTGCAGCCCCATCCCAAAGGCCAGGTGGGGGTTGGGGTCTCGAGCGATGTCGAAGCGCTCGGGCTCGGCAAACACGGCGGGGTCGTGATTGGCTGCAGCATAAAAAAGGCACAGCTTGGTGCCGCGCTCCCAGCGGTGGCCCTTGTACTCGAGCGGCTCGAGCACCAGCCGCTCGAAAAACTGCAGGGGTGTATCGAAACGCATCATCTCCTCGACAGCGGTCGGGATCAGGGTAGGGTCGGCCCGAAGCTTGGCCATCTGCTCGGGGTGGGTGAGCAGAGCCTTGAGACCGTTGCCCACCACGTTCACCACCGCCTCGTGGCCTGCGTTCAGCAGCAGAATGCAGTTGTTGATCAGCTCGGCCTCGCTTAAGCGGGCGGGCTCGGCGTCGTGGACGGCGATCATGGCGCACATTAGGTCGTCGACCGGTTCGGCCCGCTTTTGGGGTATCAGCCCGCGCAGGTAGGTCATGAACTCCTGGGCACAGCGGACGGCTTCGGCCTCCATGGCGGGCGTGCGCTCGGGCTCAAACCAGCCGATGATCCCCTTCGACCAGGGCACCAGCATGTCCCGCTGATGGTGCGGGATGCCCAGCAGGTCGGCGATAACCGTGACCGGGATGGGCTGGGCGAAGTCCTCGAGCAGGTCGGCCCTGCGCCCGGGCCGTCGCAGCAGCCGGTCGGCCAGTATCTGGCACAGCGCCTCGATCTTCACCCCCAACTGCCGCACGCGTTTGGGGGTGAAGGTCTGGTGGAACACGTCCTTGATGCGGGTGTGGTCGGGCGGCTCGATCTCCAGCAGGCTGCCCCGGCGGCTCTGCTCGAACTCCCAGGTGCGCTCGTCGTACTCTGGCGCGTTCTCGAGGACCCGCCCCAGCCGCCGGTCGCGCAGCAGCGCATTCACGTCCTCGTAGCGGGTTAGCACGAAGGCGTTCCATTTGTCGAAAAAAAAGATCGGGGAATTCTCGCGCAACCGGCGGTAGGTCGGGTAGGGGTCGGCCAAAAAGTCCGGGTCGGTGGGGTCGAAGGGGGTGCCCATTTCGGAAGCCCATTCTAGCCTTTTGAGAATGAGCTGTTGAGAAAAGGCCGAGCTAAAGGAAACGGAGCGCGCTAGGACAGGCGTTTTGGCGTCTGCGGCTTGCCTACTCCTACCTTCTGTGCCCCCTTGCCCCCAGTTTGGTGTACCACCTTATCGGGTTTCACACCCATACCTCGCCCTCAGTGCTGCGCTAAAGCGTGCGCTAAAACGTGCGCCAAAGCGGAGTAGTGTACTCGATACGGCAAAAACCGCCATACCGAGTGTTCGTGGCAACCGCTCTACAGCACGTCCGCTTTAGGGAGAGTGCGTGGGAACCGCTTTCAGGCTTTCGGCAGCCCCCGTACAAACACCCCGATGCCCTCTTGCAAGAGGGGCTCGAGCGGATACCCCGGAAGGTGTCCGGCGATCATGTAGATACCGTGCACAATCGAGGCGAACACCACGGCCAGGGCCTGGCCGTGGTTGGGGCAGACCTGCTCGAGCAGGCCCCCAACCTTCTGCAGGCCCTGTTTCATGGCCGCCTCGGCCAACCGCACCGCTTCCTGGTCGCTGCCGCGCCGGCCCGACTGGGAAGTGATGACCGCCGACAGCGGCTCGACCTGATTGCGGTAAGCCATCCCTACCGCCAGAAGCCGGTCGTAGAGCGGGCCGGGGCTAGAGAGGGCCTTCTCGGCCTCGCTCGCGCCTTCCTCGAGTAGCGCCTCCAGCAGTGCTCGCTTGGAGGGGAAGTGGTGATAGACCGCGGCCTTGGTCATGCCCAAGGTGCGGGCCAAGTCCTCGAGGCTAGTCGCGGCGTAGCCCCGCTCGGCAAAGGCCTTACGGGCCGATTGCAACAGTGCTTTACGGGTGTCCACCTTTAGAA
>JANRLD010000005.1:0-72567 GCA_033762915.1 Meiothermus sp.
CAGGAAGGACAGCGCCAGCACCTTGACGGCGGGGTGGCGGTTGACGAACTCGTAGATGGCCTTGGAGGCGACAAGCATGATGATGACCGAGAGCAGCACTGCCGCGACCATTACCCCGATGTAGGGCGTCATCCCCACTGCGGTGATCACCGAGTCCACCGAGAACACCAGGTCCAGCAGCATGATCTGGGCGATGACCGCCCCGAAGGTGGGGGCCACCTTGGCCACCGTGTGGCCCTCCTCGCCCTCGAGCTTATCGTGGATCTCCTTAGTGGCCTTGTAGATCAGAAACACCCCGCCCAGGATCAGGATGATGTCCTTGCCGGATATGCCCAGCCCCAGGACCGTGAAGAGGTCGTTCTGGAGGGTAACGATCCAGCCGATGGTCAGGAGCAGCAACAGCCGCATGCCCGCTGCCGCCAGGATTCCAACCTGGCGGGCGCGGTCTTGCTGCTCCTTGGGCAGCTTGGAGGCCAGGATGCTGATGAAGATCACGTTGTCCACCCCGAGCACGATCTCGAGGGCGGCCAGGGTAATGAAGGCAATTGCTACCTCGGTTAAGAGCTGCGGATTAGAAAAGATTTCCATGCGGGCTACAATACGCCCCACCCCCGCCCGTAAGCAAGGTTTGCCCGGCGCCTCTGCGAGTTTGGCAGGTTTACCAAGCTTGTTGAAGCCGGCCCGCATTTCACCGCCCGTCTTCGCTTTTTTTGTAGCATAGACGCGATGTACGACCTTGTGATTATTGGGGCAGGGCCGGTGGGCCTCGAGGCAGCGATTCAGGCCCAACGCTCCGATCTGAGGACGGTGGTCCTTGAGAAGGGGAGCCTGCTTAACACCATCTACAGCTGGCCTCGAGAGACCGTGTTTTTCAGTGAGGCCAAGAACCTCGAAATCGGCGGCCACCCCTTCCCCAGCCTCCAGCCCAAGCCGACCCGCCGCGAGGCGCTGCAATACTACCGCCGGGTGGCCGAGGTCGAGGGGCTCGAGATTCGCCCCTACACCCGGGCCACCTCGGTCCGCCGCGACCTGGGCAGGTTCAAGGTGGACTTCGAAGGCCGGGACGGGGACGGGGAGGTGGGGGGGCGCTTCGTGCTAGTAGCCACCGGCTACTACGACAACCCCAACCGGCTGGGCGTGCCCGGCGAGGACCTGCCTCACGTCCACTACGGCATCCGCGAGACCCTGCCCTACTGGAACCAGCGGGTGGTGATCGTGGGGGGCTCCAACAGCGCCGTCGAGGCCGCCCTCGACCTCTACCGGGCCGGGGCCAGGGTCACGGTCGTCCACCGTGAGCCCGAGGTTCGGCCTGGTGTCAAGTACTGGCTCAAGCCCGACTTCGAGAACCGTGTCAAGGAAGGCGCAATCGGGCTGGTGCCCGGCGCCGAGGTGCGGGAGGTGCGGGCCCGGAGTGTGGTTTTGGGACGGGGGGACGGGTCCCCCCCACTGGAGTTGCCCGCCGACTTCGTGATCGTCCACATCGGCTACCGGGCGGTGGACGGGCTGCTACAGAGGGCCGGGGTCGAGTACCGGGGGGATGCCCCGGTGCTGTCTGAGGATTACGAGACCAGCCTCCGGGGGCTGTTCGTGGCCGGGAGCGCGGGCTTCGGCTCGGATACCCGCACGGTCTTCATCGAGAACGGTCGGGAGCACGCCCAGAGGGCGGTCCGGGAGATCGCCCACCGGCTACGCCAGTGCTTCATCTGAGCGGATGCGTCACCAGATCCCCCACGCGGCGCGCTGCTGTTGGGTAATTCGCGCAAGCCAAGGTGAGTAATGGTCGAAGTTATGTGGGCGTTAAAGCTGGATAAGGACAATGGTTATCATTGCGCTGTGGCGAGTTGACGATTTAGACTTGACATAAGAGCAGGGGTTGGCTCTGTGCGAGCGGGAATTCATGGGCGACTCAAATACACGGAGATTATTCGACGACGAGACTGACCGGTGGCTGGCGGGGTTGCCGGAGGCTGCCCTCTGGCTAGATGCCGGGGGGCGGGTGGGCTGGCTCAACGCGGTGGCGGCCGGGATCGTCCCCGCCGGCGAGCCGCTGGGCAAGCGCCTCGAGGACTGGTTCGAGGGGCCTTTCTTCGACACCCAGATGGTTCGGCCCATGAACGCCCTGTGGTGGCAGGGCGGCTACTCCAAAAATTTGCTGGGCATCAACGGCCCCCGCTGGCGCTGGTTCCGCGTCACCCTTGCGCCCTACCGCGAGGGCCAGCTGTGCGTGCTGACCGAAGTCACCCAGGAGCACAACCAGGCCCTGGCCTACCACAGCAGCCTGGAGGTCTTCTCCAGCCTGCTGACCCAGGAAGAACGCCCTCAGGGGCTGTTCGAGCGCATCCTGCGCACGGCGGTTGAGGTGGTGCCGGGGGCCGAGGCGGGCAGCCTACTGCTCTTAGAGGAGGGCCGTTTCCGCTTCATGGCCCAGATCGGCTTCGACCCCCAGGTGATCTCGAGCACCCTGGACTACAACGACGAGCTGAGCTGGTACGGCCTGGGCAAGAGCAACTGGCTGAGCGGCAAGCCCCGGCTGCTGACCGCCCCCGCGCTCCAGCAGCGCTCGCGCAAGCTGGGCCTGCTGGAGTCCCCCTTCGCCGGACGCGGGCGCTTGGAAGAACTTCAGGCCACCCTGATGATCCCGGTGGTCTTGCAGGGGCAGGTGCTCGGCACATTCAACCTCGACTCCTTCAGCTCGCCCGAGTCCTTCCCGCCCGAGGCCCTGGCCGTCGCCCAGACCTTTGCGCTCCAGACCGCCACCGTCATCTACGGGGTCTGGTCGCGCCGCAACCTCTCGCAGATGGCCCTCTCCGACGCCCTCACTGGGCTGGGTAACCGCCACGCCCTAGAGGAGGACTTCCCCAAACTAAAGGCCCAGTCGGTGCGCCTCGAGCTGCCCCTGGCCCTGGTCTACTGGGACATGGATGGCCTCAAAAAGATCAACGACCAGCACGGCCACGCCAGCGGCGACCAGGCCCTTAAGATTCTGGCCTCGGCCCTGCGCGGCGGCAGCCGCCAGAGCGACTCCGCCTACCGCATCGGCGGCGACGAGTTCGTGAGCCTCCACCTCAACCTGCACGAGCGCGAAATCCCCGAGCTGGTGCAGCGCATTCGTTCCGAGCTGCATACCTCGGTCAGCGTGGGCGCGGTGATGGTCGGGCCCAACACCACCCTGGACAAGGCCCTCAGCCAGGCCGACGAGCGGATGTACCGCGACAAGCGCAGGGTGAAATAGGGCGCTAAGTACCTCCCGCGTATGTCTTGCGTGATTTTTCGCCTACAAGCCACTCAGGGATTGCGCCCGTAGCCAGCTTATAAAACGGCGGTGATTTGTGCATCTTACGCGGGCGCAACTTAACTCAGCTTCAGCAACACCCGCACCCCGTCGGCCACGTACTGCACCGCCAGGGCGGCCAGCAGGATGCCCAGCACCCGGGTGACGACGTTGATGCCGGTGCGGCCCAGCGAACTCGAGAACTTGAGCGCCGCTCGCAAGAACCAGTAGGTCAGGGTCAGCACCAGCGCCGAGATCAGCAGCACCACCCCCACTCCCGCCGCCCCGCCCGGCGCCCCGCCGCTGAGGATCAGCACGCCCGCCAGCGTCCCCGGCCCGGCGATCAGCGGGATGGCCAGCGGGAAGATGGAGATATCCTGCCGCGAGCGGTTCTCGGCCTGCTCCTCGTCGGTCTCGCGCTCGAGCTGGGCGTTGATCATGTCCAGGGCGATCTTGAACAGCAGCAGCCCACCCGCCACCTTGAGCGCCTCGAGGCTGATGCCCAGGTAGCGTAGCAGCGCCCCGCCCAGCAGCGCGAATCCCACGATGATGACCCCAGCCACCACCGTCGAGCGCAGCGCGATCCGCTTCTGCTCGGCGTAGCTGCGGCTCCCCACCAGGGCCAGGAACAGCGGGATCAGGCCGATGGGGTCGATCAGCACGAACAGCGTTAGGAAGGCCTGTATGGAGAACTCGAGCATGTCAACCCAGCAGTTCGCCGAACTCCTCTTCCAGCGCCTCGGCCTGTCGCACGGTGCGCCCAATCACCAGGATGGTGTCCTCGCCCGCCAGGGTGCCCACGATGTCGTCGCGGCGGATGCGGTCGAGGAGCATGGCGATGCCGGTGGCGTGGCCGTCGGTGGTCTTGAGCACCACCACGTTCTCGCCCCGATCCACGTCGTGGACGAAGGTCTGGAAGATGCGGCGCAGCTCGTCCATGGCGTCTTCGGTCAGCTCGAGCTGGGCCAGGGCATATTTATGCTTGCCGCGCCCCAGCGGCACCCGAACCAGCCGCAGCTCGTTGATGTCGCGGCTCACGGTGGCCTGGGTCACATCGAAGTTCATTTTGCGGAGCCTGTCCACCAGCTCGGCCTGGGTGGAAATGCTCTCCTTGCTGATGATGTCTTGAATCACGCGGTGACGCTGCTCTTTGCTCGCCATGAGGGCTCCAGTGTGGGCGATTATACATAGAGGGCGGGGGATTATACAGGGATAGGGGCTAAGTTGCGCCAAAGTGAGTTTGCGAAACCCTCCACGCGATAGGGCAGCGAGCGGCTTACCGGCGCAATTCCCTAACGGGCTGCCGGGTGGCATCTCGCATCCCAGCTATAGAGACACTTATCGCGTTTCCACCTTTACCTCCCTCGCTGCGGCAGGTAATGTACTCCCTACAGCGGTTTTTGCCGTAGGGAGTATGCGTGAGAACCGCTCAAGGAGTCGGGGAGAAGAGTCGGAAGCGGGCATAGGGCCTTAAGGCAATGAAGTTACAAAAAGTCCCCCTCCGGCACGGAGGGGGACTGGTGCAAGGTTTTTGGCGCTTACGAGGCGTAGCGCTCGAACACCTGCAGGGAGTTGTACTCCAGGCTGTGGCGGCGCCGGATGGGCTTGATGACGCCGTGTGCGGCTACGATTTCTCTGGCGGCCCGTCGGCCGCTGTCGTAGGCCCCGTGGACGGTGGCGGCCCAGGCGTTGGGGGCGGTGTGCTCGCCCGCGAAAAACAGGCGGCCACCCACTGGCCTGGCCAGGATGCCGCGGGCCTTGCTGGCGCCAACTCGAGCCAGACTCCAGGCTCCCAGCGTGTAGGGGTCGGCGTGCCAGTGGGCCAGCCGGGCCTTACTGGGGGTGAGGTCGGGCTGGTTGAGGGCGTGCCGGAGGGTCTGGAGGCCCTGCCTCAGGGCCTGCTCCTCGGGCATCGCCAGCAGCTCCCTGGCCTTGTCGCCCGTCGCCAGCGAGGTCAGGACTTCCTGCGCCACGCCGTGACCCAGCGTGCTGCTCCACCACTCGTCGGGGTTGGCCCCCGGTACGTACAGCTCGATGATGCCCGGCGGCAGCACCGGAGCGTCGAAGTGGTAGAAGAGCTTAACCGCGTCGGTCACACCGAGCTGGGCTATGGCCTCGAGCTTATCCGCCGGCAGTTCGGGAATGAACCTGACCCGGCCCGCTTTCAGTACGCCCAGCGGCAGCGTGATTACCGCCTGGTCGGCGAGGTAGACCCGCCCGTCGGTGGTGGTGGCCTTGACCCCGAACGCCCCCCACTCTAGGGTATGCAGCACCCGCCCGAGCCGAACGTCCAGCCGGGCTGCCATGCGCTTGGTGAGTCAGTCGTAACCGTCGAGGATGCGGAAGTCGCCCTCCTCGGCCGACTTGTCGTACAGGAAATCCAGCGCGGCCTTCGCGCTCAGCTTCCTGGGGTTATCGAAGTCGGAGATATACTCCTGCAGCTTGTAGGGAATCCGGGTTCCCTGCATGGAGTTGCGCTCGAGGTAGCCCCACAGCGACTCCTCCCCGTCCACCTCGGGCCACTCAATCGCCCGGATGTCCGAGAACCCCCGCACCTCTGCGCCCACGTCGGCGATGGTGCGAATGCTGCCACACGGCAGACGCACGAGCGTGTCGTCCTGCTGGGTGATGGCCTGGGTTTTTAGGGAGAATTGGTGGACCAGCGGCCAGGTGGGAACCTGCGAGGAGTGGATGAACTCGGCCCCGAGTTCGATGGGGGTTGCGGCGAAACTGCGGTCGGTCTGGATGCGTCCTCCGACGCGGTTGCGGGCTTCAAGCACGACTACCTGGTGGTTCGCTTTGCTCAGGTCTTGGGCAGCGGCTAGGCCTGCCACCCCGGCTCCTATCACTAGCGTTTTCATTGCGGTGACCGTTTTTACACTTGTGTAACCTTTCTTTCGGGACTTGTTTTGGATGCCCGAACATCACCCTGCCGACTTAGTAGCTCCATCGAGCGGTGGCATACCGCCTGGTGGCAGTTCGTCGTGTTGCGTGGTGCGCTTGAGGCGCGGGTTTGAGATGTGCCGAGATGGCGGCACCGGCCAATGGGTTTGTCGCGTCCCCCCTTTGAGATGTGGTTTACCCCAGAGGCGCACCTCGTCGAAACGCGGCTTGGGGTTCTCAACAGTGTATCAGATGGTGTGGTGGTGGGCCAGTCAAAAACTACACAATTAATGCACCCGGGCCTGGGACGGAAACCCTAGAGATGAGAATCCTGCGAAATTTTTCACTTAGCCGTAATGATTCTGAACGCATCACTTTTGCTCAGAGGAATCGGGTCGCCAGGGCAGACCGCCCTGCCGTTATGACCATGCCGGGAGGGATTCCTCGTCGCAGCAACGATCCCACGGGGGCTGGGAATACCTAAACTGTGCGGCTGAAACCTTTGGGGCAGAACGGTCCGGATACCGGCACCCTTAACGCTCGAGCCCGCTCTTGTAAAACCCGGCAGGATTGATAGAGTAGGGGTCTGTTATTTCGGCCACCGAGACAAGGGAGCGTATGGCAATAGCACCACTGGAGGGGCGCGTTCCGCCGCACAATTTGGATGCCGAGGCCAGCGTGTTGGGCTCGGTTCTACTGGATAGCGAGGTGTTGGACCGGCTCGAGGGCCAGATCACCGCCGATGCTTTCTACAAGGATGCTCACCGACTGATTTGGGAGAGCATGGCCACCCTGCGCCAGCGCCGCGACCCGGTGGACCTGGTGACTGTCTCCGAAGAGTTGCGGATCGCCGGAGAACTCGAGAACATCGGCGGCCTCTCCTATCTGGTAGGGCTCTCTGAGGCCACCCCCACGGCGGCCTACGCCGACTATTACGCCCGCATCGTCTCGGAGAAGTGGACCTTGCGGAAGCTGATCTCGGCGGCGGGTGAGGCCATGAAGATGGCCTTCGACGAGGAGGGCAGCCTCGAGGACATCCTGGACACGGCCGGCAGAAAGGTGCTCGAGGTCTCGCTGGCCGGGGCCAAGTCGGACTTCCAGAACATGAAGGAGCTCGTCCACGAGACCTTCGAGCACATCCAGAACCTCTACGAGAACAAGGGCCAGACCGACGGGGTGAAGAGCCACTTCCGCGAGCTCGACACCCTGATCGGGGGGCTGGGCGCGGGCTCGCTGAACATCATCGCCGCGCGCCCGGCGATGGGTAAAACGGCGCTGGCGATGTCCATCGCGCAGAACGTGGCCTTGCGCGGCGGCGGCGCGGTGGCGGTCTTCAACTTCGAGATGCCCGCCGTGCAGCTGGTCACCCGCATGATGTGCTCGGAAGCCCGCATCGACATGAACCGGCTGCGCCAGGGCCAGCTCACCGACCGCGACTTCAGCAGGCTCGTAGACGTAGCGGGAAAAATCTCCGAGGCCCCCATCTTTATCGACGATACCTCCGACATGACCCTGATGGAGCTGCGCTCGAGGTCGCGCAGGCTACACAACCAGCATCGCCTGAGCTTGATCGTCATCGACTACCTCCAGCTCATGTCCGGCCCCAACTCCGGCAAGAACGCCGGCGAGAACCGCCAGCAGGAAATCGCCCAGATTTCGCGCGGCCTCAAGCAGTTGGCGAGGGAACTTAACCTGCCTGTCGTCGCGCTGTCCCAGCTGTCCAGGGCGGTGGAGGCCCGCCCCAATAAGCGCCCCATGCTCTCCGACCTGAGGGAGTCGGGTTCCATCGAGCAGGACGCCGACCTGGTGATGTTCATCTACCGCGATGAGTACTACAACCAGCACTCCGAGAAAGCCGGCATCGCCGAGGTCATCGTCGGCAAGCAGCGCAACGGCCCCACCGGCACCGCCGAGCTTCAATACCACGCCCAGCACGTTCGCTTCAACGACCTGGCCAAGGACGAAATTTAGCCCGCCTTAGGCCAGATGAAAGACACGGAACGCTTTGGACGTCGGGTCTGATCTTGGGGCATCTTGCGCTTCCTACCCGTGCCATGCCGGGTATTGGTGGCAACCGCTTTAAGTTGCGCCAGGATGAACCTGCGAGATCAGTGGGGGCAACATTTGCATGCCCTTGCGCCATAGACGCAGGGCGGCTACCCGGGGCCTAATTCCCCACTTTCGTTTCGGGGCGGCATTTTGCAGGCGAGCTATGAAGACATTTAAATGCAGCCTTATCCGATTTTTCTCGAGTCTACGTACGGCAAAATGTTGGGATAACCAAGCCCAGCTTGAGTCGGAGGAACCCATGAAGAGATGGATGCTAGCAGTCGCCGCTTTGGCCCTGGCCTCGTTCGGTTTTTTCAGCCTAAACCAAACCCAAGCCCAGCAGATGCAAGATCACGGCTCGAGCTACCTCGAGTACAGCGCTGAAGCCTTTGGCAAGGCCAAGGATCAGAAGCGCGTACTCTTCTTCTCGGCCTCCTGGTGCCCCACTTGCCGTGCCGCCAACGCCGAGTTCACGGCAAAGCTGAAAGAAATCCCCAAGGGCGTGGTGGTCTTCAAGGCCGACTACGACAAGGAGACGGCCCTCAAGCGCCAGTACGGCATCGTCCGGCAGCACACCTTCGTTCTGGTGGACGCCACCGGCAAGGCCCTCAAGACCTGGAGCGGCGGCGCAGTTGCGGAGGTCGCGGCAAACACAAAGTGAGGCAAGGGCAGCACTGAACCGGGGAGTGCAGAGGTCTGCCCCGCAGCCCCACGGTTCTCCTGGCGCATCCCCGGCACGCTACGGCGGTACGCATCTCTAGAATCTCGAGGCCGAAGTCCGCCCGCCGCACCTGCGGGGTCGGTACGGCCGTCAACAGCCTCAGCAGCCACCCATCATGCTAACAGCCTTCTTCGCCTTCCTCTCCGGCATCGTCACGGTGGCCTCACCGTGCGTGCTGCCGGTGTTGCCCTTTCTGCTCTCGGGCTCGATCGGGGGCAGGCTTCGGCCCTACGGCATCGTCGCGGGGTTCGTCCTTTCCTTCACCCTGCTCACCCTGTTCCTGAGCGCACTCGTGGGGGCGCTGGGGATTCCGGCGGACACCCTACGGATGGTTTCGGTTGTGATGCTCCTGGGGTTCGGGCTGGTGCTGCTCGTTCCCCAACTGCACAGGCTATACGAGGGCACCGCCAGCCGCAGCCTGGGCGGCCTCAAGCAGGTTCAGGGTGACGGGTTCTGGGGCGGCGCGCTGGTGGGCCTTACCCTGGGAGTGTTGTGGTCGCCCTGCGTGGGGCCGATCATGGCCGGTGTGATCTCGCTGGCCCTGAGCGGTAACCTGACGGGCCAGGCGGCCTTCACCACCCTGGCGTTCTCGCTGGGAACCGCCATCCCCATGCTGGCGGTGATGCTGGGCGGGCGCAAGCTCCTGGGCCGCGTCCCCTGGCTGATGAACAACCTCGGGCGCGTCCAGCGCGGCTTCGGGGTGGTGATGGTGCTGTTCGCGGTAGGGTTCTTTTTCGGCGCAGACCGCGCTGTTCAGACCTGGGTGCTCGACACCTTCCCGCAGTACGAGGCGTTTCTGACCAGGCTTGAGGGGGCGGCCCCGCGCCAGTAGCGCGAGGAAAGAGAAACCCTGATGCGGCTGCCTTCTCCCTCCTTGATCCTCCTCCGACACCCGAACCTTTAACTCTGCCCTCTTCCATCTTGCATCGCTCTCCCGTAGGCTAAGACCCATGAAGGTCTTGAATGGCCTGGCCTTCCTGATCACCCTGGCGGTGGCGGTGGCGGCTTGGTTTTTGTACACCTTTGAGCCGGGGCTTCTGCTGGGCACGCCCTGGGGCTCGCTGCACGTGGCCTTCTTGATCGCGGCCTCGTTTTTGCTGGGGGCTGCCGTGGTGGGGGTTTATGTGCTGACCGGCTGGGTCGGCTACCAGTCCACCCTGCGCCGCCGGGGCCGCGAACTCCGCAAAACCCAAAGCGAGCTCGAGACCCTCCGCAACCAGCCCGCGCCGCAGCCCGAAGTCAAGGTGACGGTAACGCCCGATCCCTAGTCGGGCGGCCAACAGCGGACACACGCAACGGCCACGGATTTATTCCTGAGGTTTCCACCGAACCACACCCGCTAAGTGTCTCCATGGTTGAAATGCGAACTATCGCCTACCAGATCCCGCAGGGAATTGCGCCTCGGGTAGCCGCCCTGCGGCTATGGCGCACGCCACTCCGCCCCGGGTAGCCGCTCTGCGGCTATGGCGCACGCCACTCCGCCCCGGCACATATTTACCGTATCCGCCAATACCGTACTTCTACCCTGGCGCCACTTAGACTCTGCCTGATCCTCATTCGCCCCTGTCCGTCCGCTGTTCGCCGCCTGCCATGATCTGGACTTTCCGCCCCTGGCCGCACGTCGCCGAACTCCGCCCGCTGGTGGAGGGGCTGGGGGTATCGCCGCTGGCGGCCTCGGTGATTTGGAACCGGGGGTTCAGGACGGCGGCGGACCTAGAGCCGCCCCTGGAACTGCTCCCCCTCGAGCAGCTCAAGACCGCCGCGCTGCGGGTGGTTGAGGCGTTGGAGCGGCGGGAGCGGATTCGGATTCACGGCGACTACGACGCTGACGGCCTGACCGGGACGGCGGTGCTGCTGAACGGTCTGGGCAGGCTGGGGGCCGACATCCACGCTTTCATCCCGCACCGGCTGGGCGAGGGCTACGGCGTGCTAATGGAACGGGTGGCCGAGCATGTCGCGGGCTGCGACCTGTTCATCACCGTGGACTGCGGGATCTCCAACCATGCCGAGATTGGCGCGCTCCGGGCGGGCGGGGTCACGGTGATTGTGACCGATCACCACAGCCCCGGCGCGGTGCTTCCCGACGCCACGCTGGTCCACCCGATGCTCTCGCCGAGGCTCGAGGGCCTTCCCCACCCGACCGGCGCGGGTGTGGCGTTTCTGCTGTTGTGGCAGGTCTACGAGCTGCTGGGCAAAGACCCGCCGCTGGAATTCGCCGACCTTGCCGCCATCGGCACTGTGGCGGATGTCGCGCCGCTGCAGGGCTTCAACCGGGCCCTGGTGAAGGAGGGGCTGCGGCGGCTGCGCAACTCTGCGCACGTGGGTCTGGCGGCGCTGGCCGCCGAGCATTGCAAGGACTTCACCTCCACCGAGATCGCCTTCCGCGTCGCGCCGCGCATCAACGCCTCCTCGAGGCTGGGCCAGGCCGAGGTGGCGCTGCGCTTGTTGACCAGCCGGGACTTGCTCGAGGTGCGTCCCATCGCCGAGCACCTCTCGCAACTCAACGCCCAGCGCCAGCGCATCGAGGAGGCCATGATCGAGCGCGTCCTCCCCACTGTGGATGTCTCCAAGCCGGCCCTGGTAGTTCACGACGCCGACGGGCACCCCGGCGTGATGGGTATCGTGGCCAGCCGCCTCTTGGAGCGCTTCTACAAGCCGGTCTACATCATCGCCGACGGCAAGGGCTCGGTGCGCTCGACCCCTGGCATCAGCGCAGTGGGGGGTCTGCGCTTCGCCGCCGATCACCTCAAGCGCTACGGCGGCCACGCAGCTGCGGCGGGCTTCGCCATCAGCGACTCGGAGATTCCCGCCTTCACCCAGGCCATCTACACTTACGCTGCGCAGTTTCCTGTGCCCGTGCCGCAAATCACCCTCGATGGCTGGCTGGACGGCGAGGACCTGGCCGACCTCCAGCAAGCCTTGGAGCTGCTGCAGCCGGTGGGGGAGGGCAACCCCGAGCCGATGTTCTATGCCCAGGGCAAGCCGGAGTTCGTCCGCACCCTCTCCGAGGGCAAGCACCTCAGCTTCCGCATGAACGGAACCAAGGTGATCAAGTGGCGCGACAACGGCGAGAACCTGCCCCAACGCATCGACCTAGCGGCGGGTCTGGTGATCAACGAGTGGAATGGCGAGCGCACCGTCGAGTTGCGCGGCTCGGTTTACCGCGCGCTCTCCGACGAGCTGAGCGCGAGCTGGCTCGAGCCCGCCCCCTTCGCCCCCACTGTTAAGTGGGCGCAGGAGGTTCGCCCCAGGGTCTACGTAGCCCCCGAGGCCGCTGGGTGGTTTGTCAGCCGGGGCATCGAGGTCGTCGCGCCCGAAGAAGCCGAGGTCTGGTTCTCGCTGCCGCCGCTGCCGGCCATGCACCGGGGCGTGAAGGTGGCGCTCTCCGACAAGGCCCTGGGGGCGCTCGAGGCCCACCCCGACCGCCTCTCGCAGGGCTTTGGCCGCCGCATCGCCGCCGCCTACCGCAAGGGGCAGGGCCGGCTGATGCAGGAGGCGCTCGAGCGCTGGTGGGAGGCGCAGGGCGGGCAGTCGAGCGGGGGGGCGGGGGAGAAGAGGGGCCAGGAAAACCTCGCCTAGAGCGGTTCCCACGCATACTCCCTACTGCGCTAAAGCGGGCGGTTTTTGCTGAAGAGCGGTTGCCGCGAACACTCGGTACGGCGGTTTTTGCCGTACCGAGTGCCATACTCCGCTTTAGCGCACGCTTTAGCGCAGCACCGTGGGCGGAGTAGTGGTGGGAAACGCGATAGGGAGTACATTCCCTGACGCCTCGAGGGAGGTAATGCTGGGAAACGCGATAGCGCCTCGCCAGCCCTGCTGTTTTGCGCTCCGCAAGGCAATCTGCCGACCCGGTAGGGGGTCACTGTGTACGGGAAACTGCGGTCTACGGAGGCCGGCTCGAGCCTGTGCTTCGCATGGTCATGGCCCCTTTGGCTCGGGTCTCCCTGTCCGCTCTGCTCACCTCCGTCACCCCCTACCCGCTCTCGCCGCTTTCCGCCTTCCTGTACTCAGGCCAACATTTCCTGTAATGGCGATAAAATTACCAAGACTGGCAGGGAAAAACTCCTAGATTACACTCAGAGTGTTCGGGTACACTGTGTAACGTGCGGTTTTTGCGCTGGGTCCCCCTGTTTCTGCTGCTTTTGCTGGTGGGGCTCCCGGCCTTCCCGCCGTTGATCGATTTTGCTCTGAGAAAAGGCCTCGAGGCTGCGGGCTTCAAGGGCGAGTGGAGGACTGCGGGCGGCTATCTGCTGGCTGGGGTGGAGCTGCGCGGCGCAAAACTCGAGGGCGCCGGGCTCTCGCTCGAGGCCGAGCGGGTGCGGGTGGGCTACAACCTGATCCGGCTCTTCTGGCGCGAGCTGCCGCTGCGGATTCAGGCCGCCGACGGCGTGGTCAGGCTCAAGTGGGATACCGTCATCCCCACCCAGCCCGCTGCGCCGCCCAGCGGCCCGGCCCCGTTTGAATTGCGCATCGACGAGCTGGCCCTGCAAGACGTCCGTGCAGAGCTGGGCGAGTCGCGCAATTTTTTCCTGCCCACCATCCGCGCCACGGTGCGCGGCACCGGGCCGTACAACGTGACCGCCCAACTGCCCGAGGGTAGGCTCGAGGGCACCGTCGAGCGCACCGGGAGGCAGTTCGAGGCCTGGAAGATTCAGGCCAAGGGCGACGTGCGGGCGGCGCGGTACTGGTTTCAGGGCATCGAGGGCGGGCAGCTGGCAGGCACCTGGACGATTGACTCCGAGGGCATCCGCGGCGAGAACCAGATCAGGGGCGGGGTGGTCACGCTGCCCGGCCCTGTCCCCATCCGCGAGGTCTACGGCCCCGTCAGCTTCGACGGCAACCTGGTTACGGCCAATCTGGTCGGGCGGGTCTTCGGCGGTACCGCCAAGGGCGCGGGGACGGTGGACATCCGGGCCCAGGAATACCGCTTTCGGGTCGAGGGCAACGCCACCCTGGGGGCGCTGGCCAAGAACTGGAACCTCAACCTGCCCATCGAGGGCGGCGGGCCGGTGGTGGTGGAGGGCAGGGGCTGGCAGAACCTGACCCTGAGCGGGCGCTACAGCGGCCAGGGTGAGCTGCTGGGCGAGCCGCTGAGCTACGAGGGCACCTTGGGCTTCGACAAAATATTCAAGCTCGATACCCTGGTCGACGGTGGCCTGTTCGACCGCACCTTCAACGCCAGCGTGGCGGTGCGGAACACCCGCTACACGGTGGGCCTGCTGGACTCGCTGGGCAGCCGCCTGCGCCTCAGCGGCGAGGCCGCCGATACCACCGGGAGTGGAACGCTGACCTTGCCGAGGCCCCTCGAGGGCCAGGCTCGAGTGGCCTTCAGCAGTCGGGGGCCGCGGTGGGAGGCCCAGATCAACTCGGAGAATGTCGAACTCCCCGCTGCACTGCCCTTCAGCCTCACGGGGGCCCTGCGCGGCGACGGAGCGTCGGTATCGGGGCGGCTGGGCGCGGTTGATCTGTCGGGGCGTTGGGACGACCTACAGCTGCGCCTGAGCGGCCTTCCAATGGTGGTGGGGCAGGCCAGCGGGCAGGCCACGCTGAAGAACGGGCGCTTCGCGGGTGATTTCGCCTACGACTCGCCCTACGCCAATTTTCCCGTCGCAGTGCGGCAGGACGGCCCAGTCTGGCGCCTGAATAACCGCTGGGCGCAGGGGAGGTTTGAGCAAGGCATCTTCACCCTGGATGTGGCCGAGCTGCCCCTGCAGGTGGTGGAGCCTATGCGCCTCTCCGGCAGGGTCCGCTATGAGGAGGGAAAACTCAGCGGCGGCTGGGACCTGCAGGGCCAGCAGTTCGTCAGCGCCAGGGGGGAACTCTACGACCTGGCCTCGAGGTTCACCGGTACCCTCAAAACGCCCCTGGGCAACCTGCCGTTGGGCGGCACGGTAGACTCCGCAGACCCCACAGTGCTGCGCAGCAGGCTCTCCACCTTGGACATCACCTACCGGGCCGCCGAGGGGCTGCGAATTCGGGGGCCGCTCGAGTTGGGCTTTATCCAGGGCCGCTCGGACCTGACCCTCAAGGACACCCGGTGGTCGGGCCAGGCGACGGCGGAAACCCCCTGGCTGCAGGCCCGCCTCGAGGGACGCGGCAGCCAGCTCTACGCCACCAGCACCGGCTATGCGCTGATGTCCGGCCCGGTCTACCCCAAGACCCGCCTGAAGGGCCGGCTCAACCTGCCGCTCTCCGGCGCGGTGGAGGTCGAGGCGGTGCCGCTGGAGCTGACCTTGCGCGGCGTCTCTTGGCCTACTGGCCGGGCGCAGTTTGTGGGCGGGTTGCCCTTCGAGGGGAGTCTGCCGGTGCGGATTCTTGGTCAGGCCGGGCGCCTGAGCGCCAAGGGCAACCTCGAGCGGGCCACCCTGCGCCTGACCTCACCGCTGGCCAGCCTCAGCGCCGAGGGCCCGCTGCGCGACCTCCCCATCACCGGAACCCTGAACTATGCGGGCTACGCCGGAACCTTCCGGGGCCGGGCCGACCTGTTCCGGGCCGCCTACCAGGGGCAGCTCGAGGTACCGGGGCTCGAGGGCGCGGCCAGCTTCCAGGGCCGCGCCGCCGACCTGACCTACACGGGCGAGTTCCAGCAGGGCCGGTTGCGGGCCAGCGGGCGCTACCGCTACGTTGCCGGCGACCCGCTGGCGGGGCTGCAACTGCGCCTCGAGGCCGACCGCTACGACACCACCCGCTGGGGCCTGCCTGCGGTGCTCAGCGGCGTCTGGTCGCAGCGGGGCGGGCGCTTGCAACTGAAGACCAAGCCGGGTGCCCCCCTCCAGGTTTCGGCCAGCCTCCAGGGCAGTGCGCTTTTGGAGGCCAGGGCGCTCGAGGTGGTCAGCGACTACGTGACGCTGCGTGGCTCGGCCAGCCTGCAAAACATCAACCTGCGCGGCGAGCTCGAGGTGCCCTACCTGTCGGGCGACCTCAGCGTGCTGGGGTCGCCACAGCGGCTGCAGCTGAGCGCCAGGGGGCGCTACCAGCTGCCCTACCTGGCCCCCGCGGCTTGGCGCTTCAACGCCGATGTGAACAGCCAGCGCTGGGAACTGACCGGCCCGCTGGCCCTGAACGGACGCGGCCTACGCTACAGCGGAGTGGTCTCCTGGCCCTACAGCCTGCAAGGCCGCGAAGGCATCCTGACCGGAAGCCTGCAGGGGGAAAGCCTGAACCTTGGCGGCAACCTGCGCACCACGTATGGCGGGCTGCCGCTCAGCGCGGCGGTCATAGCTCGAGGTGCCGATCTGGCCAAGCTCGAAGCCACCTTGCGCCTGCCCGAGGGTCAGATCCGGATCGCGGGCAAGCAGGCCAGACTCGACCTCGAGACCCGCGAGATTGCCAAACTTTTTGGCGCGGACGTGCGGGGCCGGGTGCGCGGCGAACTCGACCTCAGCCAGCTGCCCGACCTGCAAGCCCTGATCGAGCAGGGCGGCCAGGGGCGGCTGGAGGGTGCACTGCTGGTCTCGGGGCAGGAGGTCGAGCTGAGCTACCGGGATCGGGTGCTCGAGGCCGTGCTGCCGGCTTACCAGGTGGGCCTGAAGGCCGACCTGGGGCGCGAGGTGCGGCTGACCGGGCTGAAAAATCTAGACGGAGTGCTGATGGTGGGCCGGGGTTTGAGTGGGAGCATGGCCTACAAGGCGGGCGGTCTCGAGCTACAGACCCGCTGGGCCGGAACCCCGCAACGCCCGTCGGTGCAGGTGGCGGGGCAGACCGCCGCAGGCAAACTGCAAGGCTCGCTGAACTATGTCTTGGCGGAGGCCAGAGGCGTAGGCGGGGTGCGCCTCGAGAGCCCCTACGCCAGCGCCACCCTGACCCTAAACACCAATGGGACGCGGTATCAGGCCACGGGCAGCCTCGAGAGCCTGCAGTACCTGAAGCAGCGCGGCGAGGTGCGCCTCGGCGGCGAGGGCACGGCCTGGAACCTGGCCTGGAGCGCGCCGATGCGCCTGGAGGCCAGGGGGCGTGGGGCCGAGCTGGAGCGGGTCGGACTGAGCGGGCGGGGGCTGCTCGAGGTGGCGGGGCGCGGCTTCGACCTTGCGGGCGAGTTGGACGTAGTGGGCGATCAGTTTGCCGGTCGGATGAGCGCCAGGGGGGAGCAGGTGGCGCTCGAGCTGCGCGGCCAGGATTCGCTGCTGAACGTCGGGGGCACGGCCTTCGACGCCGAGGTGGCGGCCACGCTCAGCCGGGCCGGACGGCTGGGCGGGAGCCTGCGCTACAGCCGCGATCTGGCGGCCAACCGCCTGCGTCTGGTCGCCAACCTGAGCGGCACCCTGCTGCGCCCCGAACTCGAGGGTACCGGCGTCGTGCAGGGCGATGGTGCGGTGATTAACCTGCGCTACGGCTTCAAGGAACAGCTCTACGCCAGGGCCAGCGGCGAGGGGATTCGGGCGGAATTGCAGGGGAGCGTACTCGAGCTAAACCTCGACGCCGACCTGAAGCCCTTCGTCGGCCAAGCCTTGCGCCTGAAAACCGCAGGCAAGGGCGAGTGGGCCGGCCTGAGCCTTCCGCTCCAACTCACGGGCGTGGTCGCCGGTCAGCCTGTCGAGGCCAGCGGGGAGGCCGCCCCGGCCAGGCTCGAGGCCAGCCTGCGCGGTACGGTGGAGCGGCAGGGTTTTAGCGCCGTCTACCGCCAGGGCTTAACGGTGGACCTGCTGGGGGGCTATGCTACCGGGCAGGTCCGGCTGAAGAACTCCCTCGAAAGCCTCGAGGGCCTGGTCAATCTAGACCTCCCTCTAGGCTCCTACGGCCGCTTGGTCGGCCAGGCCGATCTGGCCAAGGGCACCGTCGCCCTGCAGGGTCAGGAGGGGATCGGCGGAAGTCTGGCCGGGCAACTGCGCGAGGGCTGGGCCCAGCCGACCAAGTGGAACCTGCAATCCGACCTTAGCGCGGAGTTCCCGGGGCTGTCCGAGCCGCCGCGCCTGGCCGGGGCCTTCGAGCTAGACGCCGCGCCGCTGGCGGTGCGGGGGAGCGGTCGGCTCGAGCTGGCCCCCTACGGTACCCTCCAGCTCAACGCAGTGGGCGGCGCGGTGGAGGCGCGGGGCCAGGGGGAGCTGCGCCCGCTGCTGGCAAGAGTCCAGCTCGCGCCGACCCAGGCCACCTGGAGTTTCAGAGGAGAGCTGCCGCGCGGCCTGGGCAGACTGGACGCGCGGGGGGCCTACCCCGGCACCTGGATCACCGGGCGCTACGAGAACCTGGGCAAGGCGTTTGGGCTCGAGGGCCGGGAAACCCGCCTAAGCGTGGTGGGGGAGGGGGTGCAGGCCGTCCTGACCCCGCAGGAGTTGCAGGCCAGCTTGCGCGGGTTCACCTATGGCGGGGTCGAGCTTACCGGCAGCGTGGCGGGGGCCTGGTCGGCCCTCGCGGCGAACCTTAACTGGGCCGCCTTCGAGCGAAAAGGGCAGCTCGAAGCCACCTACACCGAGGGGAACCTGCGCGGCAGGCTGGATGGGGCGGTCAAGGGCAGCTTGGGCTGGTCGTCGGCTCAGGTCTGGTCGGGCAGCCTGCGGATTCCCGAGTTCGAGACCGACCTCGCGCTCTCGGGGCAGGGCACGATTCCCAAGGTGCGGCTGCAGAACCAATATGCCAGCGGAACCCTCACCTACGCGGGAGGCCGCCCTGAGGGGGTGCTAAACCTGGACTTTCCGGTTGCCTCCATCGGGCGCCTGTTCGGTCAGGCCGACCTGACCAGGGGCAGCGTGCGCTTGCAGGGCCGGGAGGGCCTGAGCGGAACCCTGAACGCCCAACTGCGCGAGGGGTGGGCGCAGCCGACCCGCTGGAGTCTCGAGACCACCTTGATGCTTCGGCAGACCGGCTTGGACGAGCCCGCTCGACTGAGCGGGAAGATCGAGCTGGACGCCTCGCCGCTGGCGGTGCGGGGCGACGCCCGCCTCGAGCTGGCCCAGTACGGCGCACTGGGGCTGAGGGGGGGCGGCGGCAGCGTGGCCGTGGGCGGCTTGGGGGAGCTGCGCCCGCTGAGCGCCCAGGTTCGCCTGTCGCCGCTGCAGGTCGGTTGGACGTACAGCGGCCCGCTGCCGCGCAACCTGGGCGAGCTGGTGGGCCGGGGCAGCTACCCCGGCACCTGGCTCAGCGGCCGCTACACCAACCTGGGCAAGACCTTCGCGGTTGAAGGCCGGGAAACCCAGGTTAAGTTGAGTACGCCGGGCCTAGCGGCGACGCTGACCCCCCAGCAGCTCGAGGCCCGCCTGGAGGGGTTCACCTACAGCGGGGTGGAGGTGTCGGGGGACCTGAAGGGGGCCTGGTCGGACCTGGCCGCAAACCTGAGCTGGGAAGCTTTGGGGCGCAGCGGACAGCTCGAGGCCACCTACGCGGGGGGCGCGGTGTGGGGGCGGCTGGGGGGTGCGGTCAGCGGCGAGGTGGGCTGGTCGTCGAGCCAGACCTGGACGGGCAGACTGCAGGTGCCGGAGTACCAGACCTCGCTGGCGCTCTCGGGGCGGGGCGGCATCCCCACCGTGCAGGTGCAAAGCGAGTACGCCAAGGGCAACGTCACCTATGCCGGCGGCCGCCCCGAGGGTACGCTGAGCCTGGACATCCCGATTTCTGGCCTAGGGCGTTTGGTGGGGAGTGCGGACCTGGCCCAGGGGCAAGTCAGCCTCGAGGGCCGGGGGGGCCTGGGCGGAACCCTGCAGGCCCGACTGCGCGAGGGCTGGGCGCAGCCGACCCGCTGGGAGCTGCAGAGCAACCTGGGGGCGGCGGTCTCGGGGCTGGATCGCCCGGCCCGGCTGGCGGGCACCCTCAGCTTGGATGCCGCGCCGCTGGCGGTGCGGGGCGAGGCCCGGCTCGAGCTGGGGCAGTACGGGTCGGCCCAGGTGTTTGGACAAGGGGCCGCGCTCGAGGTGCGGGGCCAGGGGGAGCTGCGCCCGCTGGCGGCTCGAGTGGCCCTCTCGCCGGTGCAGGTGAGCTGGACCTACCGGGGGGCCCTGCCGCGCAACCTGGGCAACCTGGAGGGGGGCGGCACCTACCCCGGCAATTGGCTGACCGGGCGCTACCAGAATTTCGGCCAGGACCTGAGCCTCGAGGGGCGCGAGACCCAGGTACAGGTTTCTGGCAAGGGGATACAGGCCACCCTCACCCCCCAGAGTCTCGAGGCCCGCCTGGACGACTTCAGCTACAGCGGGGTGACGGTCTCGGGCGAAGTAAAGGGGGGCTGGTCGGACCTCGCGGCCAACCTGGGCTGGGAGTACGGCGAGCGCAGCGGGCAGGTTGAGGCTACCTACTTGGGGGGGGCTGTCAGGGCCAAACTCGAGGGGGCAGTTCAAGGCGGCATGGGTTTTTCGGCCCGCCAGGAGTGGTCGGGCAACCTGAGTGTTCCCGAGTTCGACGCCACCTTGGCCCTGTCCGGCCAGGGGGCGATTCCCCGCGTGCAGGTGCAGAGCCCGCTTGCCAGAGGCTCCGTCACCTACGCCAACAACCGACCCGAGGGGCTACTCAACCTCGACGTTCCGCTGGGTACGTTGGGGCGCGTTGTGGGCACCGCCGACCTCGGCCAAGGCGCGCTCAGCCTCGAGGGCCGGGGGGGCCTGGGCGGAACCCTGCAGGCCCGGCTGCGCGAAGGTTGGGCGCAGCCGACCCGCTGGAGCCTCGAGACCGACCTGCGCTCGAGCCTCGGCAACCAGGACCTGGCCTTGCGGGGCCAGTTCGAGTTCGACGCCGCGCCGCTGGCCCTGCGGGGCAGTGGCCGGGTCAGTTCGCCCGAGTGGGGCAGCCTCCGCCTGCAAGCCGGCGGCAACCGGGTAGAGGTGCTAGGCGCGGAGGGCCTGGAGGCGCTCAAGGGTCAGGTCCGGTTGAGCCCGCTGCAGGTTCAGTGGGCCTACAGTGGGGCCCTGCCGCGCAACCTGGGCAGCCTCGAGGCCGGCGGCACCTACCCCGGCGTCTGGGCTCAGGGCCGCTTTAAGTACCCCGGCATCGGGCCGGAACTCACCCTGCGCGGCGAGGACGACCGCCTACTGCTGCGCGGCCAGGGCCTCGAGGCCGACCTGACCGCTGGAGGGGTACAGGCCCGCCTGAACAACCTTGACATCTCCGGCGTCAAGCTCTCGGGCGGCCTCGAGGGGGCCTACACCGACCTGCGAACCGACCTGAACTGGGGTGCCTTCGGGCGCAAGGGCGAGATCAAGGGCAGGTTCGCCGGCAACCGCCTGAGCGCCGACCTCTCGGGCGACCTTTCAGGCCAACTGAGCTACGCGCTGAGCGGCCAGACCTGGGGCGGGCAGGTCAAGTTCAGGGAGGGTTCGCTCGAGCTTTCCGGCCAGGGCCAGGCCATCCCCCAGGCCGAGGGCGAGGTGCTGGGCTTCGGGCTACGGCTTCGTTACCCGGTGCTCGAGGTGGCCCCCGACCGCGCCCAGCTCGACGCGCCCCGCCCCATCAGCTCGAGGCAGGGCAACCTGACCATCGACGTGGCCCGCCGCGATGCCAGCGGCATCATGGGGGTGCGCAGCGTGGAGGTGCGGGGCCAGGGCCGTACCCTCGAGGCCGTCTACCCCTTCGCGGGCGGGCGGCTGGTGGTGGACTTGGACCTGCAGAACTTCAACCTGCGGGTCTCCGCGCCTGCGCTGGGCCGGGGCGACCTGCGCTACGAGCGGGGCCAGCTCTCGGGCAGGCTCGACCTCGACGCCTTCAACCTCCAGACTGTCATCGAGGGCGGTGGCAGCCAGGCCAGGGTGTCGGTGCGCCACCCCGCCACCGACTGGCTGCCCTGGAAGGGCGGCAGCCTGACTGGCGGGGTGCGGCTGGACGGCAGTTGGAGCTTGTCGTACCGCGACGACGATGAGAAGCAGACCGTGGAGGCCGATGGGCGGCTGCTCGAGGGCCAGATCAGGGCTGCCGGGGATTGGATCAAGGGCCGGCTGGCCTACGGCCAGGCCAGCGGTCTGTGGGCGGGCGACCTGAGCCTAGACCTGCCGCTGGCCCCCATCACCAGCCGCTTGAGTCTGAACGTGCAGGGCGGGGCGGCGTTGCAGGCCGAGGGCGCGGTGAGTGGCGGGCTGGGCAACATTGCCCTCAGCGCCCGGGTCGAGCGGGGCCGCACCGACGCCCGCGCCCGCTTCAACGACCTGCTGATCCAGGAGGTGCCCTACCTGTCGGAGCGGGTGGCCTTCCTGCGCGGGCGGGCCAGCGGCGAGGTGCAGCTCGACGGCACCACCCTGCGCTTCGCCGCCAGCAGCCCGTCGCTGGGCGTGGTGGGGGACAGCTTGGCTTTGGCCGCCAGGGTAAGCGGGGCCCTGGACGGCGGGGTGCTCAAGGCCAACCTCAGCCTCGAGCGACCCCGCGCGCCCGAACTCAGCCCCAGCCCCAGCGTGGCCTCCAACCGCACCACCGCCACTGTCCAGTTCAAGGACGGCCTCTTCAGCGGCGAGGCCAGTGCGGCTTCCTTCCCGCTGCACTGGCTGTTCTCTAGTTGGGGTGGCGACGTACAGGGCGAGGCCTTCTGGACTGGCAAGCTGGCCTTCAGCTACAACACCGCCAATCCCTGGGCTTCCAAGGGCAGCTTTGTGGGCGAGCGCATGCGATTTGTGGGCGGCGGCGACGAGCTAACCGGTCAGTCGGTGCTGCGCTACGAGGGGGAGCGCTTCTACATAGACCAGCTCAGCCTCAGCGGCAAGGGCACCTGGCGCGGCGGTGGATACTGGGGGCGCAAGGGCAGCGACCTCAGGCTCGACCTCGAGAACACCGTCTTCACCCCGGTCTTGCAGGTGATCCCCCAACTCCGGGCCTACTCGCCGGAGGGCAGCGGGACAGTGCGCCTTACCTCCACCGGGCAGGTCTTCGACCTGGTGGCCGAGAACTTTAACTTTAAGCTGGGGCCGGTGCGCGCCGAGACCCCGAGGGTGCGCCTGCGGGCCGCCGACAGCGTGATCGCCGAGGGCCGTCTCAGGCTCACCGCCCCCTATCCCGCCGAGGCCGAGCTGTCTGGAGAGGGCAACCTGCAAGCCTTCACGGTGCGGGCCAGGGGCACCGGCAACGTTCCCTTGCTGAGCCCTAACGAGGCCTTCAGCGCCAGCTTCTCCTTCCCCGGCTACGTCCTCGACGCCTCCCTCGACCGTCAACTGGGCGACCAGCCGACCCGTCTCCAGGGCTCGCTGTTCCCCACCTTGGCCCTCTCGCTCACCGGGCCGGTGCCGGTGGCCTACCCGCAGTACTACCTGCTCGACGGGCTGGTGGACTCTAACCTGACCCTGCGCTACCAGCGCGGGGTCTACATAATCTCCGGGGCCGCCAGCGTGATCCGCGGGCGCTTGGGCTTCCCTGAAGGTCAGCGCGAGGTGACGCTGCCCGCCCCCGTGACCGGCACACCCAACCCGGCCCAGGCCAACGCCGTGCCCGTGGAGTATCAGAACCTGCTGATCAGCGCCGAGCGCGGCATCACCATCCAGGAGTCGCTGGCCCAGGGCGAGCTGGCTGGGCAGATCTTCCTCAACGGCGACTTCGCCAACCCCTTCCTATCCGGCGAGGTTGTGCCGCTGCGCGGGGGCTTCCGGCTGCTCAACCAGGAGTTCACCATCCGCGACAAGCTGCCCATCGGCCTCGCCCCCGAGATTCTGGCCCGCCTGCAAAACCGCACCCGGAGCGCTGCCACCTTCAGCCCGGCTTCGGGCCTGCTGCCCGAGATCGTGATCCTGGCCGATGCCAAAGTGCTCAACCGGGCCAACAACCGCCAGACCGACGTGTACTTGGCCCTGCGCGGCGAATTCCTGCGGCAAAACGGGCGCATTAAGGTCAACCTCGAGCCCATCCTGGCTGCCTATGGCGATGGCACCGAGCTGCTGTCCACCGAGCAAATCTACGCCCTCCTGGTGCTGGGCCGCTCCGACGCCTCGGCCATTCCTGCAGAGCTGGCCCAGACCGGCCTCCAGGCCGCCGTGCAGAGCTTTATCATCGGGCAGATCGAGCGCGAGCTGGCCAAGGCGCTGGGCCTGGATCAGGTGCGGGTAGAGATTCCCGCGCTGGGCGGCGGTGGCAAGGTCGAGGAGACCCGCTTCACCTTCGGGCGCTACATCTCGCCCGAGCTGTTCCTGGCCGGCAGCATAGACCTGCGCGGCTACACCAACTTCAGCGCCGAGTACCAGCCGGGCGACTTCCGCATCCGCAGCTCGACCATCTTCGCCCCCAACTTCCTGCAAGAGCTATCGCTGGGCTATGTATTCCGCCCCTTCGGCCTCGACGGCGACTTAACCGTCAACCTGAGTGCCGGCGACCTCTCGAGCGGCCTCCCCGAGCAGGGCCGACGCGACGGGTTCAGGCTAAGCCTGGGCTTCAACTTGAGGTATTGAGGCGGTGAGCGGTGAGCTTTGGGCTGCTACTTGTAACCTCATTGCTTGAGGGAGTTGTTGATCCTTTGGGAGTTGTCATCGCGTTTCCCACCCTTACCTCCCTCGCAGCGGCAGGCAATGTACCCCCTACAGTAAAACCCCTGCAGGGGTATGCGTGGGAACCGCTCTCAGACGGTTCCAAAATGCCTCCGGTATCCCAAATAGTATTGCAGGAAAGCTCCCGGGCAGTTTGGTAGGTTGGGCAGTTTAGGACCACTTTGAATTCGCGCCGCCTCGAGCTATACTCTCGCCTAACGAGCGTTAGTTTGTTTTTGGAGGGAACCCAGCATGACCAGCAAGTTTGGCCTGCCCACCGACCCCGACTACCCCCAGCGCCTGCAGGCCTTCGAGGCCCGCATCGAGCGGGGCGAGAAGATCGAGCCCGGCGACTGGATGCCCGAGGAGTACCGCCGCCAGCTCGTCCGCATGATTTCCCAGCACGCCCACTCCGAGGTGGTGGGGATGCTGCCGGAGGGGGCCTGGATTAGCCGTGCCCCGTCCCTCAAGCGCAAGATGATACTCATCGCCAAGGTGCAAGACGAGGCCGGGCACGGCCAGTACCTCTACCACGCCGCCGAGACCCTGGGCGTGACCCGCGAGGCCATGCTCGAGGCGCTTCTCGCTGGCCGGGCCAAGTACAGCTCGATCTTCAACTATCCCACCCTGACCTGGGCCGACATCGGCACCATCGGGTGGCTGGTGGACGGTGCGGCCATCAAGAACCAGACCATGCTGGCGGCCTGCTCCTATGGCCCTTACAGCCGGGCCATGGTGCGCATCTGCGCCGAGGAGACTTTCCACCACAAGCAGGGCAAGGAGATGGTGCTGCTCTACGCCAAGGGCACGCCGCGCCAGCGCCAGACCGCCCAGGACGCCATCAACCGCTGGTGGTGGCCCGCCCTGATGATGATGGGGCCGCACGACGCCGACAGCCCCAACTCGAGCGTGCTGACCAAGTGGGGCGTCAAGACCAAGTCCAACGACACCGTTCGCCAGGAGTTCATCAACGAGCACGCGCCCGAAATCCTGGACGCTGGCCTTACCCTTCCCGACCCCGACCTGCACCAGGACGCCCAGGGCAACTGGAAGCACGGCCCCATCAACTGGGACGAGTTCTGGGCTGTGGTGCGCGGCGAGGGCCCGATGGGCCGCGAGCGGCTGGAGGCCCGCCGCAAGGCCCACGACGAGGGGGCTTGGGTGCGGAAGGCGCTCGAGGCCTACGCGGCAAAGCGGCAAGAGGCGATAGCCGTTTAGGGGAAGAGAGGGGACGGAGAGCCAAGCTCGCCCCCGCTTCCCTCCCGCCTCTCGAGGTGTTATGGACACACAGTTGCCCCGCTGGGAAGTCTTTAAGCAAGACACCTATTCCAGGCCCCACCAAGCCGTGGGGTCGGTTCACGCTGCCGACCCCGCTCACGCCCTGCTGACCGCGCGCAACGTTTTCGCCCGCCGCCCGCTGGCGGTGAGCATGTGGGTGGCCCTAGCGGAGGACATCCACGCTTGGACCAAGGAAGAGGTCGAGGGTGAGGAGTTTAGGGCCCAGGGCCATAAGCGCCCGGCTCCCGACACCCGAACCCGGGCCTTCTGTGTCTTCCGCAAAACCACCCACAAACGCTCCATGACCTTCGTCGACTATGTGGGCGAGCTCGAGGCGTCCTCGCCGGAGGAGGCCCTCGAGCTGGCGCGAGGGCGCTTTGCCGAGGTTGAGGCGCTGGCCTGGTGGGTGGTGCCCGCCGACAAGCTGGTGAGGAGCGAGGCGGGCGAGGAGGTCGTGGAGAGCTGGTTCGCGCCCGCCAGGGACAAGACCTACAAGCAGCAGCAGTTCTACGCGACGGTGGGCTCGCACGTCTCCAAGCACAAGGCGGCCAAGGCGGCGGATGATGAATACTGAACTCAAGGAGGCCCTGATCGCCAAACTCACCGCGCTGGCCGACGACGAGCTAATTCTGTCGCACCGGCTGGCCGGGTGGACGGGGCACGCGCCCCTCCTGGAGGAGGACATCGCCCTGGCCAACATGGCCCAAGACGAGCTGGGTCACGCCACGGTGTGGCTCGAGCTGCGCCGCGCCCTCGACGGCAGCGATCCCGACCGGCTGGCCTTCTTCCGCGACGCCTCGGAGTTCCGCAATTGCGAGCTGCTCGAGCTGCCCAAGGGCGACTGGGCCTTCACCATGTTGCGCCAGTACCTCTTCGACGTGTACGAGGGGCTTTGGCTCCAGGCGGCGCAGGTCTCGAGCTACCCGCCCCTGGCCGAGGCCGCCGCTAAAGTCGTCCGCGAGGAGCGCTTCCACATCCAGCACACCCAGACCTGGGTGGAGCGGCTGGGGCTGGGCACCAAAGAGTCGCACCAGCGGGCGCAGGAGGCCCTGACGGTGCTGTGGCCCTACGCCCAGCAGCTCTTTGCGCCGGAGGCGGGCGAGGATCGGCTGGTGGCGGAGGGGGTGGTGCCCGACCTCGAGGCGATCCGGGAGCGCTGGCTGGAGATCACGGGCCGCCACCTGCGGGCCAGCGGCCTCGAGCCGCCCCCGCTCGACGCCTACGTCCCCCGGAGCCGCCAGCGGCACACCGAGCACCTCTGGAGCCTGCTGGCCGAGATGCAGTCGGTCGCCCGCTGGGACGCCGAGGCCAGGACCTGGTAGCGGGCTTGCGCCGCTTCATGGGCTGGCTCCATCCGTGCCGACCTGCGAACGCGGCGGGGGACGGACTTCGGCCCCAGGGTATGCGCCGATTTGAGGCCAAGCTCCGCCGTACGCGCAAGACGGCTTCGCCTTCACCCGCCATCGGTTTACCGGCGTTTGTTACATCAGAGTTCTGAGGGTTCATATGGTCTCGTCAGTCTCGAGCAAACAGCTTTGGAGCGTACTCTCCGAAATCCCCGACCCCGAGATTCCGGTGGTTAACGTGGTCGAGATGGGAATTGTGCGCGACGTGCAGGTGAGCGGGGGGAAGGCCACCATCACCATGACCCCCACCTTCTCCGGCTGCCCGGCCCTGGCGGCGATCCGGGAGAGCCTCGAGGCCGCCGCCCGGCAGCAGGGCTTCGCCGAGGTGGAGGTCCGGACAGTGCTTTCACCGCCCTGGAGCACCGACTGGATTACCCCGGAGGCCAGGGTCAAACTCGAGCGCTACGGCATCGCCCCGCCCAAGCCCCGGCGGGACGGCGACCTGTTCTTGATCCAAATTGAGCACTCCCCGACCCGCTGTCCCAAGTGCGGCTCGCTTAACACCAGCGTGAAGAACACTTTCGGCCCGACCCTGTGCAAAAGCATTCACGTCTGCAACGCCTGCCTCGAGCCCTTCGAGTCGTTCAAGGCTGTGTGAGCCGGGTTGGGTCAAATGTAACTCAAACTTAACCTGCTTCCCCATATACTGCCTTTCGGTACTACAAAGGAGGTCGTCTATGAAACGCAGCGCGGTAGTGGGTGGGCTTTGTGCGTTGTTTCTGGCGGGGTGCGGCGCGGGCTTGGTCAAGGTTCCCGTAACTAACCCCCTGGGCTTGCAGGGCAAGAGCACCACTGTGACGCTGGGTGCGGTCGCGGCCACTGGAGTGGGTGCGCAGGTGCTGGCCCAGGCCAACATCAGCCTGGCCCCCAACTCGACGTTCGACGACATCAGCTTTGACCTGCCCTTGAGCCCCACCAGCCTCAACACCAAGCTTGAAATCAGCGGCGTGTCCTTCGGAGCGGGTTGCCCGGCAACTCAGCCCAACCCCATCGCCGTCACCATCAGCAACCTCAACATCTCCGTTTCGGACACCGCCAACGGCTCGCCCCGCAGCGCCAGCGCCAGCGCCTCGAGCATCAAGTTCAACATCGGGGCTGCCGGGGCTGTCAGCGGGCTGACCGGCAACAACCTGACCGTCTCCAACCTGTCCACCTTCGTCAACATCATCCGCCAGAGCGGGGCCAACACCCCCAATGCCCTGACCATGAGCGGCACCATCCAGACCGACAGCACCCCCGGACTGGCGGGCTGCACCATCACCATCAACTGGTCGGGCGGCTCAGGCGAGTTGGCCTTCTAAGCCTTAGGTCTACCTTGGGGCGGCTCGAAACTGAGCCGCCCTTTGCCTTGCAGCTGTAACGCTCGAGCCGTTATTTGAGTTCACCCTCGAGTCGGTGTTACGCGCTTCTGGCCTACCATGGCCTGGCAGTACCCATACGTACCCAAGGAGCGTGTATGAAGAGAACCATGTTTTTGGGCGGGCTCGCGGCGCTGCTGCTGGCGGGCTGCGGGGCCGGGCTGATCCAGATTCCCATCAACAACCCGATGGGCCTCGAGGGTCAGAAGACCACCCTCAGCCTGCGGGCCAGCAGCCAGGCCGTGGCCACCATACCCGATACCAGCGCCACCTTCGACGACCAGGACATCAATATCCCCGTCAACCCCAGCGGCCTCGACTACACCCTCTCGGTAAGGGACATCGAGTTCGGGGCGGGCTGTCCCAACCCCCTGCCCAGCCAGATCGGCGTGACCATCCCCTACTTCAAGGCCACCGTCACCGACAGCACTGGCTCGGCCTCGGGCCAGGTCACCGACGTAAAGTTCAGCCTGACCAGGAGCGGCAGCCAGATCACCGTGAGCAACGTGACCGGAACCCTGAGCTTCGGCGACATCGGCAAGTTGATGGGCATCATTCGCAAGAACGGCGCCAACACCCCCAATACCGCCACCATCACCTTTACCGACCCCGCCAACCCCTCCAACCCCAACCTCGTCACCACCAGTACCCCCGACCTTGGCAACTGCTCCATGACCATCACCTGGGGCGGCGGCCGGGGCGTGGTCAAGTTCTGATTAGTCCTTCTGGGTTTCAGCCCCGAGAACCCCACCGGTGTGCCTCCTTTCGAGGGGGCACGCCTGCTTTTTTCGCCGCCCCAGGTCAGCCTCGAGGCTGATTTGCATAAACTGGCAAATCCGATAAGATGGGCCTCGAATTCTAAGTTTTCTGAGGAGGTGGGCGTGAACAGACTTTGGGTCGGGTTTCTCGCAGGTTTGGCTCTTGCTGGGGGTGCGTTGGCGCAGCGGCCAGATACTATCGTGATCGCGCAAGGGGTGGACGTGACGGTGCTGGACCCCAACAACCAGCTCGAGACGCCCACCGCCAACGTGCTGGCCAACATGTTCGACACCCTCTACCTGCGGATGCCCGACGGTAGCGCTCGTCCCTGGCTGGCCACCGAGGTAAAGGCCATCAACCCCACTACCTGGGAGATGACCATCCGCAGCGGGGTCAAGTTCCACAACGGCGAGGACCTGACTGCCGAGACGGTCAAGTGGAACTTCGACCGGGTGATTGACCCGGCCAGGCCGCTGCGCATCTCCAACTCCTGGGCCAACCTGGCCAGCGTCCAGGTGGTCAATCCCACCACCCTGCGCTTCACCACCCGCAACCCCTTCCCGGTCTTCGTGACCCGACTGACCGGGTTCTTCATCCTGCCCCAGAAGTACGTTACCGAGAACGGCAACAAGTACCTGCAGGAGCCGGTAGGCAGCGGCCCTTACCGCTTCGTACGCTGGGTGCGCGACCAGCAATTCGAGCTGGAGGCCAACCCCAACTACTGGGGCGGCGCCCCCAAGATCCGCCGGGTCATCTTCCGCCCCATCCCTGAGGCCAGCAGCCGTGTAGCCGAGCTGGTGTCGGGCGGGGTGGACATCATCACCAATCTGGTCCCCGAGGCGGTCAACTCGGTGCGCTCCTCCGGTGCCGCAGACGTGCGCAGTGTGCCCAGCATCCGTAACATCTTCATGATCCTCAACACCCAGAACAAGCCCGACGGCCCCCTGGCCAACCCCAAGGTGCGTCTGGCCCTTAACTACGCTGTAGACAAGCGCACCATCGTCAGGAACGTGCTGGGCGGCTTCGGCCAGCCCACCGGCTGCTCCCTCAACAGCTACATCTTCGGCTACGATGCCCGGAGTTGCATGGCCTACGAGTACAACCCCGCCCGTGCCCGCCAGCTGTTGGCCGAGGCCGGCTACCCCAATGGCTTCACCATGACCCTGGGTTCGCCCAACGGGCGCTACCTCAACGACCGGCAAGTGTCCGAGGCCGTGGTGGGGCAACTGGCCCAGATCGGCGTACGGGCCGAGTTGCGGGTGCAGGAGTGGAGCAGTTATGTGGGGCAGGTCCTGGAGCGCAAGATCCCCACCGACGCGGTGCTGTTGGGCTGGGGCAACAACGAGTTTGACGCCGACAACTCGCTGTACAGCCTGTTCTATGGCGGCACGGTGCGCGGTGGCCCCCGCCAGGTGGCCTTCAGCTACATCCGTTCGATTCCGCTGGACAACGCCCTCTTGCAGGCCCAGCGCGTCACCGACCCCGAGCGCCGCAAGAAGCTCTACCTCGACGCCTTGCGGGTACTGCGGGCCGAGTCGCCCTGGATCTTCTTGCACCAGCAGGAAGACCTCTACGGGGTCTCCAAGCGCGTTGACTGGAAGCCCCGCCCCGACGAGCGCCTGTTCGTGGCGGACATGGCGATCCGGTAAACCCTCGAGGGCTGATGGCCTGTCCCCTTGCGGGCGTCATCACCGCCCCAGCAACCACCGCCCCTCTCCCAGAGGGAGAGGGGCTTCGCACGCTACAGTTCTTTCTGCCACCGTGGGGAAGAGCGGACTCTGACCCCTGAAGCCGCCGACGCCTCCTGAAGTTAGCAGGCCCTTGTGCGGGGGCTCAGCCCCAAACTTCACCCCCACCCTCAAGCCCCCCCTAACCCATGCTCGCCTACCTCGTTCGCCGTCTATTGCTCGTCCTGGTGGTGGTATGGGGCACCGCCACCCTGGCTTTTTTCCTGTTGTTCCTTTCCGGCGACCCAGTAAACCTGCTGCTGCCGCTAGACGCCACCCCCGAAGTGCGCGAACAGTTTCGCAAGGCCAACGGCTTCGACCGCCCGGTCTGGCAGCAGTACCTCAGCTATCTGGGCCGGGCGGTGCAGGGCGACCTGGGCATCTCGCTGCGCAACCAGACCCCCGCCCTGGGGCTGGTACTCGAGCGGATGCCGGCCAGCATGGTGCTGGCCGGGGCGGCGCTCTTGTTCGCAGTGGTGTTCGGGGTGCTGGCCGGGGTAATCGCGGCGGTGCGTAAGGGCACCACGCTGGAGTTCGTGGTGCTGTTCTTCGCCCTGCTCGGCCAGTCGCTGCCGGTCTTCTGGCTGGCCCTGATGCTGATCCTGGTCTTCGGCCTCGAGCTGCGCTGGCTGCCCATCTCGGGCTACGGAATGGGGGCTATCCCTGGCCTGCCTGCCCTCGCCAACCTGGTCTTGCCCGCCGTGGCGGTGGGTACCTTCTCGATGGCGGCCATCACCCGCCTGACTCGAGGGGGGGTGCTGCGCGAGTTGCGCAGCGACCACGTCCGAACCGCCAGGGCCAAGGGCCTTTCCGAGCGGGTGGTGATCTACAAGCACGCCCTGCGCAACGCCGCCATCCCAGTGGTGACGGTCATCGGGCTTCAGCTGGGTAACCTGCTCTCCGGCGCGGTCATCACCGAGACCATCTTCGCCTGGCCGGGGGTGGGGCGGCTGGTGTTGACCGCCGTGACCCAGCAGGACTTCCCGGTGGTGCAGGCCGCCGTGATCGTCTTCGCGGTGATGCTGGCGGTGATCAACCTGGCGGTGGATCTGCTTTACGGGGTGCTCGACCCCAGGGTGCGCTATGCCTAGCCTGCCCAGGGTGCTGCGCGCCCCCTCGGCGCTGATCGGGGTCGGCCTGATGGCGCTGTTTGTGCTGATGGCCCTGTTCGCCCCGGTCATCAGCCCCCACGACCCCACCCAGCAAGACCTCCAGGCCATTACCCAGCCGCCGGGTGTCGAGGGCCACCTCCTGGGCACCGACCGCCTCGGCCGCGACATGCTTTCGCGCATCTACCACGGGGCGCGCCTCTCGCTGATCGTGGCGGTAGCGGGGGTGCTGATCGGGGCCGCCATCGGGATACCGTTAGGGCTGATCTCGGGCTATCTGGGGGGGCGGGTGGACGACTTCCTGATGCGCCTGGGAGACATCCAGCTCTCGCTGCCGTTTATTCTGCTGGTGATTGCCATCATCGCGGCGCTCGGGCCCAGCCTGAGCAACACCATCCTGGTGTTGGGGGTGACCAGTTGGGTGCTTTACGCCCGCGTGGTGCGCGGAGAGGTGCTCTCGCTCAAGGAGCGGGAGTTCGTGCAGGCCGCCCACGCGTTGGGGGCCAGCGGCCGGCGGGTCATGCTCCATCACCTGCTCCCCAACGCCGCCGGGCCGCTGATCGTGGTGGCGACCCTCGAGCTCGCCCGCCTGATCGTCACCGAGGCCGCGCTCTCGTTCTTGGGCCTTTCGGGGGTTCCGCCGGAAATCCCCAGTTGGGGGCAGATGCTCTCCGACGGTCGCGAGGTGCTGTTCTTCGGCGGCTGGTGGGTGGCCACCTTCCCCGGAGTGGCCATCAGCCTGCTGGTGCTGGGCATCAACCTCTTCGGCGACGCCTTGGCCGAGGTGCTCGACCCCCGCAGCCGTTAGGTGTCTGCGGAGCTAAAGTGGGAATGCCGTCCTGATACGCCTGTGGCGAGTTTGCACCCGTGCTTGCAACTGCGGTACAGGCCAGCCTCGCAAATCTGCCTGGCGCAACGTACAGCGAACTTCAATGCTTGCCAAAGACCTGGGGGACTAAACCCGTTCCCTGCTGACATTCCGCTCCATCAAGGCGGGCATCGCCGAAGTCGCCGTGAGGGTCGGGTATCGCTACGGCGCGACCTTGCCGCCTTGCGCGACCGGCTCCGGCTCGAGCTGCCCTTCCCGTGGAGCCTGGAACTCGTGCCGGTGGTGCAGCACCCGCACCGCGAAGTCGTAGGTGAAGTAGCTGTAGGCCCAGTTGCCCATCACCATCGCCCGGTTGCGGAAGCCGATCAGGTAGTAGAGGTGGACGGCCAGCCAGGCGCTCCAGGCCAGGAAGCCGCGCATCCGCAGGTTGCCCAACTCTGCGATGGCGTGGCTGCGCCCGAGGGTGGCCATGCTGCCCTTGTCCTTGTAGGTGAAGGGCTGCTGCTCCCGGCCGTGCAGCGCCCGCAGGATGTTGTGGGCCGCGTGTGCCCCCTGCTGCATGGCGGTGGGGGCCACCTGGGGGTGGGGCCTGCCGCTTTTCCACTCGAGCCAGTTCATGTCGCCCGCCACGTAGACCGAGGGCTCGCTGGGCATGTAGAGCTGCGGGCTGGTCTCGATTCGGTTGCCACGCACGACCGGCAGGCCGGGGATGCTCTGCCCGGTCACACCCGCTGTCCAGACGGCGGTAAAGCTGGGGATGAAGTCCCCGCTTCCCAGCCGGACCCCCTGTGCGGTGATCTCCACCACCCGCTGGCCGAACATCAGTTCGACCCCCAGGTTCTTTAGGAAGTCCTGGGCGTAGTAGGCCGAGGAGGGCGCGAAGGCGTCGAGGATGCGTTCACCGGTCTCGATCAGGATGACCCGCATCTCCTCGAGCCGTATCCCCGGGTAGTCGCGGCTGATGACGTGCCGCCGAATCTCGCCCAGCGCCCCGGCCAGCTCCACGCCGGTGGCCCCGCCCCCCACCACCACGAAGGTCAGCAGGGCCTTGCGGCGCTGGGGGTCTGCCGTGCGCTCGGCCTCCTCGCACGCCGAAAGCACCCGATCCCGGATCCGCATGGCGTCGTCGAGGTCCTTCATCCCGAAGCCGTGCTGGGCCACGCCGGGCAGGCCGAAGTCGTTGGTGCGGGTGCCGGTGCCCAGCAGGAGGTAGTCGTAGGGGAGGGGCTTCCCGTCCACGCTAAGCACCCGGGTGCGGCTATCTACCCACTCGGCGTTGCCCATCAGGAAGCGGGCGTTCTTATACTTGCGCAGGTAGGCCCGCACCGGAAAAGCGATCTGGGGGGCCTCGAGGCCCGCCGAGGCCACCTGGTACAGGAGCGGCTGGAAGAGGTGGTAGTTGTTGCGGTCTACCAGCGTCACCCGCACCCCCGGCTCCCGCGACAGCACCCGTACCGCGTGCAGCCCTGCGAAGCCCGCGCCCAATACCACCACGTGTTTTTCGCTCATACTTCCCCCTTGGGGTGCCCTCGAGCCGGCTCGAGGACGTTTGTCCCTAAGATTGTACATCTTTTCACAAGCAAAAGGAAGACCCTCAGGCTCACCCTGGGCTTTCTCCGAGCCTCTCGTGCTACATGAATGAATCGCGATTGTCGCCCCGAATCGCCCGCAGGCTTTCTCGGCCGGCGTCTCACCCATACGACTCAAGCGATGATGCGCTGAATCAGACGCTAAAGCGGGCCTACTGCCGCGCACATCCAAACTTCTGCGTGCGGAGTTTCGGGGGAATTCAGATACCGTCCTGTCTTGCGCCACAGGCTATGAGCCACAGAGGCCGAAACCCCAGTTGCTTTTGTGTACCGAGCGAAGGGCCTATGGCGGTGTGCAATGGACTCCCGCGTCACCGCAACCCGAAAACACGGCGAAGACGGACTTCAGCCCCAAAGTCTTTGCCGAGCATTGAAAACTGCTGTATGACCAGAGGGGCGAAAGGTTTGGGCGACCCCGTCGATTCGCGGTCAGCGAGGCTCGAGCTACAGCGAAACCTCCGCGCCGTACCCCTTCAGCACAGCCCGCGCCACCACCGTCTTGTGCACCTCGTCGGCCCCGTCGTAGATGCGGGCGGCCCGCTCGTGGCGATAGAAGTAGGCCAGAATGGTGTCGTCGGACATGCCCAGGCTGCCGTAGACCTGGATGGCCCGGTCAATTACCCGCTGGAGCACGCCCGCGACAAAAAACTTGATGGTGGAAATCTCTACCCGGGCGTGGTCGGCCCCCACGGTCTCGACCTTCTCGGCAGCGTCAAGCACCATCAGCCTCGAGGCGTGAATCTCGGCCTGGGAGTCGGCGATCATGTGCTGGATGGCCTGTCGGCTGGCCAGGGACTTGCCAGGGGAGAGCTCGCGCTCGGCGGCCCGTTGGCACATCAGTTCGAAGCAGCGCTGGGCGATCCCGACCCAGCGCATGCAGTGGTGGATGCGGCCCGGCCCCAGCCGCTCCTGGGCGATGGCGAAGCCACGCCCCCTCGAGCCCAGCAGGTTGGAGGCGGGGACCCGCACGTTCTCGAGCCGCACCTCGGAGTGGCTGGCCCAGTCCGTGCCGGCCTCACCCATCACCGCGATCTTACGGACGTGCTCGAAGCCCGGCGCGTCGGTGGGAACTATGATCTGGCTGGCTCGGGCGTGGGCGGCGGGGGCATCGGGATCGGTGACGCACATCACGATGGCGAAGCTGCTGCCCTCGAACCCGCTGGTGTACCACTTGTGCCCGTTGATCACCCACTCCTCGCCCTCCAGCACGGCGGTGGTGTCCATCCACACCGGGTTGGAGCCGGCGTGCCCGGGCTCGGTCATGGCGAAGCTGCTGCGGATCTCGCCGCGGGTCAGTGGCTCGAGCCACCGAGACTTCTGCTCGGGGCTGCCGTGGCGCAGCAGCACCTCCATGTTGCCGATGTCGGGGGCCTGGGTGTTGAAGCAGTAGTGGCCCAGCGGGCTGCGCCCCAGCGCCTCAGAGATGCGGGCGAACTCGGTGATCTTCAGCCCCAGCCCGTTGGGGTGATGCAGCGCGGGCAGCCACCAGCCGTTGGCTTTCACCTTGCCCCGAACCGCCTCGAGCCTGGGCTTTACGGCGGCAAAGCCGTGGGCAAGAAAGTCCGGCTCGAGGGGCTCGATCTCCGAAGCCACAAAAGCCCGTACGGCCTCGAGCATCTCCGTCACCGGGGGCGTCTGGATGGTGTTCACTTGGCCATTTTACCTTGGTTTTGGCGGAGCCTGGTCAGGGCGAGTTGGGCCTGGCATGCCGGGCCCCACAGGGGTTACCAGTTGCGTCATAGTGAGATTGCAGGACTTCAGCACAGCCTCATCAGCGAGCGGCTTGTGGGCGCACGCCCGATCTATCGGCGGGTGCGGATGCTGCAATTCCACTATGGAGATACTACCCTTCCCAGACCACCCGGCCCTCGACCATGGTAAGGGTCGGCCAGCCGCTTAGGCTCCAGCCGGCCCAGGGGCTGAACTTGGCCTTGGAGAGGAAGCTCGAGGGGTTCACGGCCTGCTCGGCTCCGGGGTTCCACAGCACCAGGCTGGCCTCTGCTCCTTCGGTCAGGTGAATGGGGGAGAAAGCAGCCACCCGCCGCGCCCCGTCGGTGAAGCGCTCGAGCAGCGTGGGCAGCGGGAAGCCTTTTTTCTGCACCAGCTCGGTGAAGAGCAGCGGCCAGCAGACCTCGATGTTGGGAATTCCGAAGGGGGCCCGCAGCATGTCCAGCTCTTTCTCGTCCTGGGTGTGCGGGGCGTGGTCGGTGCCGATGCAGTCGATGGTCCCGTCCAACAAGCCTTGCAGCAGCGCGTCAATGTCGGACTGGGTACGCAGCGGCGGCGCGACCTTGAATATGGGGTTCAGCCCCTCGAGGTTTTGGTCGGTCAGAGTGAGGTGGTGCGGCCCCACCTCGGTGGTCACCGGCATTCCCTCGGCCTTGGCCTGGCGGATGAGCTGCAAGCCTCGAGCGGTGCTGAGGTGCTGAACATGCAAGAGCGCCGAGCGTCGAGCTTCTAGAGCAGAGAGCCGAGAGGCAACGTACCGGACGATCTCGAGGTCTCGCGCGATCCGCGCCGCCTCGGCGTACCCGGTGTTACCCGGAAGCCCCAGCCGCGCCGACACCTCACCGTCGTTCATCACTCCGCCGCGCCGCAGCCCGGCGTCTTCGGCATGGACCATCACCAGCATCCCCCAGGAGGCCGCGTACTCGAGGCCCAGCGCCAGCACGCCCGCGTCCTCGTTGGTGTGGCCGTCGTCAGTGAGCAGGATCGCGCCCGCGTCCCGCAGCGCCTTGGCCTCGGTCAGCAGTTTTCCGTCAAGGTTCTGCGTCAGGGCCGCCGAGGGGTGCAGCCGGGCCTTGCCTATGGTCCTGGCCTTATTCACCAGCGAGGCCACGATCTCGGGATGGTCCACCCTGGGGGTGGTGTTGGGCATCGAGACCACGTCGGTGTAGCCGCCTTTGGCCGCCGCCGCCAGCCCGGTGAAGAGGTCTTCCTTAACCTCTTGCCCCGGCTCTCGCAGGTGGGCATGCGGGTCGAAGAAGCCGGGCGAGAGGGTCAGCCCCGAGGCATCAATCGTGCGCCCGGCCTCGCCGCCGGAAAGGGAAAGAATCCTCCCGTCGCCCACCAGCACGTCGGCGGTTCCGTGGTCGCCCCGGCCGTCCACCAGGCGGGCGCTCTTAATCAGGATTTTGTCGGACATGAAGCTCCTTTAGTGCGAAGGGCGAGGAAAGCAGAGAGACAGAAGAGAAAGGTAAAGTCAGGGGCGTTTGGTGTTCAATTCCTCTGTTCTCCTTCCTCGCCTCCTATCTCTTCCCCACCAGCAGGTGATACAACACCGCCATCCGCACCGCCTGCCCGTTGGCCACCTGGCGTTCGACCAGGCTGCGCTCGGAGTCGGCGAGTCGTCCCTCGAGTTCCACGTCGCGGTTCATGGGGCCGGGGTGGAGGACGGGGGCCTCGGGCCTCGCCAGGGCCATGCGCTTCTGGGTGACCTGGTAGGCGTCCACGTACTCCGTCAGCGAGGGGAGCAGTCCCTTGTCCATGCGCTCTTTCTGTAGGCGCAGGGCCATCACCGCGTCGGCGTCTTGCAGGGCCTCCTCGAGGCGGGTGGTCATCCTCACGCCGGGAAGGTTGTTGGGGAGTAGCGTAGCCGGGCCGCAGAGCCAGACCTCCGCGCCCAGCATGGGCAGCAGCTCGGCGTTGCTCCGCGCCACGCGGCTGTGCAGGATGTCGCCCACGATGGCGACCTTCTTGCCCTCGAGGCTACCCAGCTTCTCGCGGAGGGTGAAGGCGTCCAGGAGGGCCTGGGTGGGGTGCGCCCGCCAGCCGTCGCCCGCGTTTAGGATCGGCTTTTTGATCCATTCGGCGGCCTGGTGGCAGACCCCTGCCGCATCCACCCGCATGATGTAGGCGTCGATCCCCATGGCGTCCAGGGTGAGCAGGGTGTCCTTGTAGGTCTCGCCCTTGGCGGTGGAGCTGCTGGCCGCGCTGAAGGACACCACGTCGGCGGACATGCGCCGAGCGGCCAGCTCGAAAGAGATGCGGGTGCGGGTGGAGTTCTCAAAGAAGACCGTCGCCACCGTGAATCCGCTGAGGGCGGGTACCTTCTTGACCTGGCGCGACAGCACCTCCTGCATCATCTTGCCGGTCTCGAAGAGGCTCTCGACCTGGGTGCGGCTCCAGCCCTGGAAGTCCAGCAGGTGCTTGGGGAAAGCGGAGACACCGGACTCAGCCATTCGCGTCCCCCAGCTCGTACAGTTCCACCGAGTCTTCGCCGTCGTCCTCGAGGGTCTTTACCTTCACCACCTCGCTCTTGGAGGTGGGGAGGTTTTTGCCCACGAAGTCGGCACGGATGGGCAGCTCGCGGTGGCCCCGGTCCACCAGCACCGCCAGGTAGATGCGGCTGGGGCGGCCCTGGTCGATGAGCGCGTCGAGCGCGGCCCGGCTGGTGCGCCCGGTGAAGAGCACGTCGTCCACCAGCACCACCGCCTTGGAGTGCAGGTCGAAGGGGATGCGGGTTTCGCGTACCTTGGGTTGGAGGCCGATCTCGCTAAGGTCGTCGCGGTACAGGGTTATGTCGAGGATGCCCTGCGGAACGCGGTGGCCCTCGAACTGCTCGATCAGCCGCGCCAGACGGTTGGAGAGGGTGATGCCCCGGGTGTGAATGCCCACCAGGCACAGCCCCTCG
Organism: Meiothermus sp.; assembly: GCA_033762915.1. Taxonomy (GTDB): domain Bacteria; phylum Deinococcota; class Deinococci; order Deinococcales; family Thermaceae; genus Meiothermus. The sequence continues at coordinate 38,963 of JANRLD010000005.1, forward strand.
GTGCCCTTGTTGCGCTCGACGATCTCGTGGGCGATGCGTGTCAGGGCGCGGCGGACTTCTTCTTCGTTGAGGATGCGCGATTTAAAGGTCATGGTTTGGCCCCCCAACCCCTACGCTCGCAGGCCTGCCTCTGCTCCAGGAGGCAAGTTTGCCTGTGTGCTGCCCGCTCCACCCGCTGGGGGAGGGGCACAGGCACAAAAAAAAGCACCCGTCACGGGTGCATGGCTCTAAGTTTGTGGCTTCCAAACGGTTCATTATTGCTCCTTTCCGACCTCGCGGGATCGGGATTAAAGGTCTGAGCCTAGGTTAGGCTCAGCGCGTATGGTACGCCCCCCGGCGGGGGCGGGTCAATGGCCCCCGACCGGATGGCCCGCTTGCTTTTCTCCGGCCAACCCTCTCGAGGGGCCGGGCCTGAGGGCCGGGGCGGAGGTTGTAGCATAGAGCCGACATGGACGTGATTCAGATGTATAAAGACACCGGTGCGCTGCTCGAGGGCCACTACCTGCTGCGCTCGGGGAGGCACAGCCCCAAATTCCTCCAGTCCACCACACTCCTCCAGCACCCCATCTACGCCGAGGCGGTGGGGCAGGCGCTGGGCGAGTTGTTCGAGGACATTCCTGTAGATTTCGTGATTGGCCCGGCGATGGGAGGGGTGACGCTGGCCTTCGTGGTGGCCAAGGCCCTGGGGGTGCGGGCCTTGTTTGCCGAGAAGGACGGGCAAGGCGGGATGTTCGTGCGCGAGGGCCTGACCCTTAGCCCCGGTGACCGCTTCCTGGCTGTGGAGGACGTGCTGACCACCGGTGGCTCGGTGCAGCGGGCCGTGGCGGCGGCCCAGGCCAAGGGCGGGGTGTGCGTGGCGGTGGGGTGCATTGTGGACCGTAGCGCGGGCCGCGCCGAGTTCGGGGTACCTTTCCGCTCCCTGACCCAGCTCGACTTTCCCACCTACTCCCCCGACTCCTGCCCGCTGTGTCAGAGGGGCGAGCCACTGTTGGAAGTCTAGTTTGTGGGTATTCTTTGAGCATGGGATACCTCGGCGGGCTACGGAAGGGTGGGGGCAGGGGCGCAAGAAAAGGGCAAGAGGCAGGTAGGAGGGTTGTTTTTACTTTCCTCTTTCCTCTTTTCTCCTTTCTCGCCTTCGCCTTTCTGCCGCTTACCACGGCCCAGGACGCCGCGCCCGACCCTGCGGTAGTGGCCCAGGCTCGGCAGGCGGTTGCGGACTGGCAGGCCGGGAAGTTTACCCCAGCGACCCCGACTCCCGGGCAGTCCACCGAGGAACTGGTGCGTCAGCTCGAGCGTCAGCTGGCCTTCCAGCCCGCCCCGCAGGGCCTGCAGGTTAACCTCAACGAGCCCAGGGTCGCCAACACCGACCGGGGCACCGTGGTCAGCTTCCCCGCCACGGTGGGGAGTGTGGGCGGCGAAGTACGTATTACGCTGCGCGGTGGGCAGGTCACCCGGGCGGGGTTTGCGCTCGAGGGCGGCAGGCTGCCGGCTTGGACCGAGAGCCCGCTGGCCTGGGGCCTCTTCGGGCTGTTCTCGCTGCTGTTTGTCTACGCGATTTTCGGCGCTAGCCGGGTGGGTCAGCTCTGGCGCGAGGCCTGGGCCTTGACCCGCCAGTACCGGGGGCTCTACATCGGAATAAACGTGGGGCTCTACGGCCTGTTCGCGCTGGGCTCGCTGGTGGCCTACGCCAACCCCCGCATCGTCGCGCTGATGCAGGAAGTGGTGGGCGGGGCCTTGGAGCAGATCGGGATCGGCAACGCCTTCGCGTACGGGGTGGCGGGGCTGGCCACAACCATTTTCTACTGGAACTTTACCAACGGCCTGATCCTCACCACCGCCGTGCCGGGGCTGCTGATGGGCATCCCGGCGCTGCTGTTCAACGCTGCGCGCTACTTCGTGCTGGGCTTCGCCCTGAGCCCGGTGGCGTTGCCGCTGGCGGGCTATCTGGTGCACCTGCCCACGGTGGTGGTGGAACTGCAGGCCTACATCTTTGTGACCTTTGGGGGCATGGTGTTGATGACCAAAGTGCTCAAGGGCGAGGGCTACCGCAAGGGTCTGCGGGCGCTGGGCCTAACGGTGCTGGTGGGGGCTTTCTTCCTGGTCGTGGGGGCCTGGTACGAGGCGTTCTCGCTGTCCCTGCTGCGCTGATGCTGTGCCGGGCAGTTGTTTCGTGAATCCCCCCTCTTCCGGCGCGGTCGCTAACCACTGGGCCGCAGCACTCCTCAGCTCTTTTGGGGCCGCTTGCTGGCTGTGTACAACCTGCTCGGTTGCGCCCGCCTAGGATGGGCCGGGTTTCGAGAACCCGTGATGAAGACGTCAAGGCGGGTTTGCACGGAAGGGGGTCACGCGGTCTGATAGGACATTTCGCCCAGGAAACCTGCTTTGTAATGGGGTTCGGGCCGCGGTTTCGCGAAACCCGTAGGCTCTCGAGCCGCCTTGCTTCCCCATGCTTCACGGTTCACCGAGGGCCGGAGGGTCTTGCTTTATACCTAAGTATGGCGCAATACTGTAATCAACCCACGGTTATTTTTCGTAATTAGGGTAGTTTAGTCAGACGTCGCGGCGAGCTGTATCAACTCGGATGTGACCATCCTCCATCATTGAAGAACTGTTTTATGAGTCGGAACGGTACTTCTTCCCTCTGGCTGGAACGCCAAATTGAACGTATCCGCCTCACTAGCGGGTTGGTGGTTCTCCAGGGCGGGGTGGAGTGGGGTGCCCCGCACCTGATCGGGGCGCTGAGCCTCGAGGGCCAGCCACTGGTCTGGCTCGAGCTTAAGGCCCGCGATGCGGGTGACCCGGTGGTGCTGGGCAACAAGCTTACCGAGGCCCTGACGCGGGCGCTGGGCAGCACCCTGGTGCCGCACGGGTTGCCCTACACCCACACCCTCTCGGTTCTGCGCACCCACCTGGGCCTGCTGGGACCGATGAGCTTCGCGCTGGGCGGGGCCGAGCACGGCCTTGAGCTGGCCAGAGCCCTGATCGGCCTGACCGGCGCGGGTAACCGGGTTTTCCTGCACTTCAACACGGTTCCCGCCGACTTCGGCTACCCGCCCGGAACCCTGGTCTTGGGCCCGGACGAGTTGAGCCTGAGCCTGCCAGAGGCCCTCGACCTGTCGGTGCGGGAGGGGACGCAGCTTTCGCTCGAGGCCCTGACCGATTTGTGGCTGCAGAGCGAGCAAACCTACGAGCACTTTCGGGTGTTGCTGGCCCAGAGCCGGGGCGCGCTGTTGACCGTACGCCCCTCGCCTGCCGGGCCGCAGGCGGTGGCCTGGCATGGGGCCGAGTTCAGCGCCGATGGACTGTTCGAGACCCTGCGACAGAATTGCCGCTACATCGAGGCCCTCGAGGTGGCCATCGCCCAGTTGCCAGGGTCCGTAGAGGCGGTGCTGCCGCAGGCCGCCCAGGCCATCTGGCGGCGCGGTACCTACGACCTGCTGTTGCACACCCTCGAGCGCCTTCCCAGGCCGCTGGGGGGGGGCGAGGTAGCGCTGCGCTGGCGGCTGGCGGCGGCCCTCGAGTTGGGCCGCGAGGCCGAAGTGCTGCCCGAAGCCCAGGCCCTGCTGGCCCGGGCCGAGGCCCCCGAACTGCGGGCCCTGTACTCACAGATCCTCTATCACAATGCCGACCTCGAGGGCAGCCTGCGCGAGGCCGAGCGGGCCCTTAGGGCCGAGCGAACCCCCCAGACCCTGCTGGCCTACGGTGATGCGCTGCGCTTCAGCGACCTAGGGGCCAGCCTGGAACACCTTAAAGAAGCCCTGCGGCTGGGAGAGGAGGCCGACGACCCCCACGTAGTGGCGGCGTCGGCCCTGGCGGTCGCCCGCACCCTGGCCGCTCAGTGCGAGTTTCAGGGGGCCGTCGACTGGGCCGACCTGGGTCTGGAGGCCCACCAGCGCCAGGGGCTGGGCTCGAGCCGGCTCCGGCTCTACCTGATCAACGAGCGGAGCCTGGCCAGGGTGGTGTTGGGCCAGACCGGGGGCCTCGAGGACGAGCTGCGAAGTGAGCTTGAGCGCCTCGAGGGCGGCCCCCTACACACCCTGCTGAGCAGCACCCTGGCCGACGTCTTGCTGACGCAGGGGCGCCACGCCGAGGCCGCCGCGCTGCACCGCCGCCTCTGGGATCAGGCCCACAAGCGCAGCCAGTACGGCCTGATCGCCAACCTCTGGATGCGGGCCTTGCTCGAGCACGAAGACTCCGAGGCCGCCCTCCACCTGGCCTCGAGGGCGGTCAACCGCACCTCCGACCTGCCGCCGGTGGTTCGCAACCGGGCGCAACTGGCTCAGGGCATGGCGCTGGCGCTGCACAGCCCTGCCGAGGCCCAAAAGGTGCTGCGGGGTCTGCTCGAGGCCGAAAATGAGGCCACCCCCCTGCTGCGCCGCACCCAGGCCGCGCTGTACTTGGCCCTGGCCCACCTCCGGGAAGGCCAGGCCCCACAGGCTGAGGCCGTCTTGCAACCCTACGTCCCGGTGATGGAGCGGCTGGGCCGCAGCGGCCTGCGCTACCTGGCCGGCCCCGAGTCGGCCTTTGACCCGCTCTGGCAATTGCTCGAGTCCCCCGCCAGCGCCGCGCTGCGGCTGAACTTCCTGGGCGGAGCCGAGGTGCACTTCGAGGGGAGGGCCCTGGGGCTGCGCCAGCGCCACGCCGACCTCCTGCTGGCCCTTGCCCTCCACCCCGAGGGCCTCAGCGGCGACACCCTAACCCTGCTGGTCTACGGCGAGTCTGGCAGTTCCGCAACCACCAAGGCCGACCTCTCGCGGCTGCGCGAGCTGATCCCCATCAGCTCGCGCCCCTATCGCCTCGAAGTGGCGGCCCAGGCCGACTTCCTCGAGCTGCCCCAGCACCTCAGCGAGGGCCGCCTGGCCGAGGCGGTATCGCTCTACCAAGGCCAGCTCCTGCCCAACTCCACCGCCCCCCTGGTGATCCAAGAGCGTGAGGTGCTGGAGGAGGCCATTCGCCGCGCCACCCTCGACGCCGGAGACCCCGAGGCCCTGCTGACCCTGGCTGAGCGCCTCAAGAACGATCTCGAGCTGTGGGAGGCCGCCCTCGAGGCCCTCCCCCCAGCCGACCCCCGCCGCCTGATGGCCGAGCTGCGAACCAACAAACTGCGCGAGGAGTGGGAAGGGTAGCAGGGCATCCATAGCAACCAGCGGCCGTAGTTCGGCGAGGGAACCCAGGCAAGAGGACCGTGGGATTGGCACCAAAGGGGTGAACTTGGCGGGGCTGCTCGGTTCAGCCAGGGGTGCCGGGTCAGTAAATCACCAGATTCTCAAAAGGCCTGTCCCCCTCCCCGGCCCGGATGCAACCTTCTCGGGAATGTATGGCCGTTCGCTCACCGCCGGTATGCAACCTCGGCGCAACCTCCCGTCCCGCACACTAAAAGACAGGTTAGGTCTAAAGACATGGACTGGATAGAGATTCCCGAGGATAAGACCCAGTATCAGGGGGTTGCGGTGCTGCTGGGGGCCAGCAGCTGGTCAGCCCACAACTTCTTGCAGCGCCTCAGCCGCCCTGATCAGCCCATCATATGGGTGGATCTTAGTGCAAGGGATCAGTCCGACCCAGTCTCGCAGGGCAACCGTTTGGCCCAGGCCGTTGAACGGGCCTTCGGGTCTCCGTTGTTTGGGTTGGGGATGCCCTTCAGCTATGGGCTGAACGTTCTGCAAAAGCACCAGGGACTGCTGGGTTCGTTCGCCATCGGGGTTTACGGGGCAGAGTATGCCCTCGAGATGGTCGAAGCCCTGCTGGCCATGCCCAAGCTCTCCCAGCCGCTGGTGCTGTGCTTCGAGCAGCCCTCCAAGCAGGCGTGCCTTAAGAACGCCTGGGTGATCGATCTGCGCCCCGCCATCAAGGCCGAGCCAGTGGCGGTGAGCGAGGAGGAGCAGGCCATCGAGCGCCAGGGCATCTACAACGTCCTGGTGGTACAGCGAAAATGGGTCGAGGCTTTTGAGTGGGCCGTGCTGTACTTCCCGGCCCAGGCCGAGCAGGTGCTCGAGAAGGCTGCCAACCTGATGTGGGCGCAGGGCTCGAGCGAACGCCTGTACCGCCTGCTGGGCCAGCTACCAAAAACCCCCGAAAACAGCCTGGCCATACTGCGCTGGCAGTTCACCGCGCTCTTGGAACTCGGACGCGAGGGGGAAATGCTCGAGGATGTGCGGGCGGTGCTGAACGAGCAGCCTGCGCCAGATTTAAGGGCGTTGTATGCGATTGCGCTGTATCGCTTGAATGACAGCGAGGGAGCGCTGCGTGAGGCGGTAAAGGCTGTGGATATGGAGCAAAATACCCTGACTCAATACGTTTTAGGGTACATTTTGCCGACTAGAGATCCTATGGAAGCGGTAACGGTTTTGCGAAAAGCAGTACGTAATGCCGAACTCGAGGACAGCCTTTACGAATCAGCCCAAAGCGCTTTGACACTTACACATACGTTTTTTCAACTAGGCCAGTACAAAGAGGCTATGGAATGGGCGGGGTGGGGCCTACGTTTGTACGATCAGAGGGGTCTACAAAATCAACAAATAAAGATCGAACTTTTCAATGAGTGGGCTTTTATGCGAATCCTGCTTGGCGATACTGCAGGACTTGAAGCCCAACTTGATGCGCACATAGAATACCTTGAGAAAAGTACAGTACGTTCTTTTACGGAGATTACCCTTAGAACAACGCTAGCCGACCTACTTCTGGTTGAGGGGCGTTCATACGAGGCATTTGTTATCTACAGAAAAGTCTGGAATAGTGTCCAGCGACGCCAGCATTACAACTTTTTGTCTGATAGCTATGTTCGGGTTTTACTTGAGAATGACGAGTTCGATGAGGCCTTTGCGATAAGCCGCAAGGCAGTGGACTTGACAGAGGACTTGCCTGATGTATTTAACCGGCGAAGCCGTCTATCGCTTGCGATGTGTGAAAGCCTAGTTAATCCCGAAACAGGCATAGAAATGCTCAAAAACATATTAGATGAACTGAGTAAGTCGAAGTTTTTGTACATCCAGTTTTATCTGAGGGCACAACTATATCTTGCCCGTGCTTTGTTCGCTGTCGGCGAAACAAAGGAAGCAGAAGTGTATGTTTCACAGATTTCGGAGACGTTGAAGTTAACTGGTCAGGAGAGTCTCCGTTTTATGGCAGGCCCCGCGCATGCTTTCCAAGAAGTGTTTTCGCGTCTCGAGGAAACGCAGTACCCGCTTGAACTTAAGTTCATGGGCCAACACGAGGTACGTCTCAATGGCGCTCCTGTTCAAATGCGCCGCCGGTTCATGGAGATTCTGGCTGTGTTAGCACTAAACCCTGAGGGGTTGAGTTCAGAGGAGCTAATGTTAGCGGTATATGGAGATAAGGGTACGATTGAAACATTGCGTTCTGATCTGTCCAGGTTACGTGAGGTTATTCCGATTACACCGAAACCCTATCGAATTCAGGTTCCTGTAAAGGCCGACTTCGTTGATTTGCAGCGCTTGATATCTCGTGGAAAGGTGCGAGAAGCCTTACGTCTATACCACGGGGCATTGTTCCCTGAGTCAACCGCAGAAGGCATTGAGGAGGAGCGCAACTATCTTGAAGAGGCGCTCAGAACAGCCGTTCTGAACTCTCAAGACCCGGAAGCCCTGATGGGCTTGGCCGAAAAGCTCAAAGGTGATCCTGAAGTCTGGGAAGCTGCTGCCAAATGTCTGTCAAAGAACGACCCGCGCCGAGTTGTTGCCAAGGCGCGGGCTGAAAGCGTCACTGCTCAGTGGAACTAGCCGCCGCCACCAACTCCCGTACCACCGCCGCCGGCCAAGGCCAACGCCCACACCATCGCTGCCGCCACTGCCAAGAAGAGCTTGACTTTCAGGGTCTTGTTCATCTCCTGCCTCCTTGGGCTAGAAGATAATCACTGCCCATTGACAATGGCGTTGCACATAATCGACTCAAAAATACAGCGCAAATTCAACGCCTTTGGTGTAAGGCGTGGTTTGCGCTGTGTGGAACTAAATTGTCAGCCCAGCTCGAGCGAGCTTAAGTCCCCCAGGATCAGCTTGTGGGCCTTGGGCAGGCCGTCGCGTTTGGTCACCCTGGCCCCCACCCCGATGATGCACTCGTGCAGACGCAGGGGCACGTCCTCCACGATTGCGCCGTCCTCGAGGATCGAGAACTCCACCTCGGCCTGGCGCACGGTGGCATTGGGGCCGACCGAGGTGAAGGGGCCAATGTAGGCCCCCTCCACCATCGCGCCTGCGGCGATGTGGGCGGGACCGAGGATCGAGCTGTTTTTCACGACCGCGCCCTTCTCCACAATGACCCGTCCCGTCACTTGGCTGTCGATCACGTTGCCCTCGAGAACCGGGGTTGGGCTCTTCTGCTCGACCAGCAGCAGGCGGTTGGCGTCGAGCAGATCGCCGGGCCGTCCGGTGTCCTTCCACCAGCCCTTGATCTCCTCGCCCATCACGGTGTGGCCGGCGTCCATCAGGTTCTGGATCGAGTCGGTGATCTCGTACTCGCCGCGCGCGCTGGGCTTGAGCTTCTCGATTATGTCCATGATCTCGGGGCCGAAGACGTAGACCCCTGCCACCGCCAGGTCGGAGGGTGGGTTCTTGGGCTTCTCGACCAACTTGACAATGCGGCCCTGCTCGAGCACCGCCACCCCGAACTGCCGGGGGTCGGGCACCTTGACCAGCGCGATCACCGCGCCCACACCGGGCTTGAAGGCCTGGGTGAAGCTGGCTATGCCGTCCTGGAAGAGGTTATCGCCCAGATAGAGTACGAAAGGGCTACCGGCCAGCCATTCCCGCGCCGTCCCCACTGCGTGGGCGATGCCCAGCGCCACCTCCTGAACGATGTAGGTGATGCTCACGCCGGGGAAGTCCTTGAGAGCCTGTTGAATGTCCTCCTTGGTGTCCGGCGAGACCACCACCCCGATCTCGGTGACCCCCACTTCGCGCAGGTTGGCCACCGCGTAGGCGATGATGGGCTTTCCGGCCAGCCGGATAACGGGCTTAGGGCGGGTGAACGTTAGGGGGCGCAATCGCGTGCCGCGCCCCGCAGCGAGGATAAGACCTTTCATGTCCCCGCTATCTTATCAGTCGGTGTGAGAGCGGGCCGGTCAACTGAGCGTGCTGGCATGATGGGGCCTTCAGGACCTCTTGGCCGGGGCTTTAGGGTTGGGTCCCCGGGGCTTGAGGAATTGTTGAGGAGTTGTCGGGGTTGAATCCAAAATGTAAACGATTGCAAAGTTCAGTGTTTCCTCGAGGCTCACCCTGCGTTTATTAGAAACTCTGTCTGGAATGGATTTGGTTACTTGTATTGACAAAAGAGAACGCCGACCATAAACTACTTTTGCAAAACAGTTGTAAGCGTTTACAAGCCTCTCCGAGAACACCTTTACTCTGGAGCTTGGCTTCTGGGTCATGCCTATGGACTTGCGCCGCCAGCCCACCATCACCGACGTAGCGAGGCTCTCCGGGGTCTCGACCGGCACTGTGAGCCGGGTCATCAATCAGCGCCCCGGCGTCCACCCCGAGACCAAGGCGCGGGTGCTCGAGGTCGTAGAGAAGCTGGGCTACGTGCCGATGCAGGCCGCCCGAGAGCTGACCGGCCACGCCGACACCGTGGGGATTCTGCTCTCCCCCGGCACGAGACGCTACATCCCCTACTTCATCCACCTCTTCGAGCGGCTCAACGAGGCGCTGTGGCGCGACGGGCTCAAGCTCAGCGAGACCCCGGTGGACAGCGTCGGGCTGCCGCTGGAGGCTGCCCGGGGTTACGTCCTTCTGGGCGCACACGACCACGACCCGCGCATAGAGTACCTGCGCGACCAGGGCCTGCCCTTCGTGCTGGTGGGGGTCTACCCGCACACCTTCTGCGTCAGCCCCGACGACGAGAACGGTTCGATGGAGGCCACCCGCCACCTGCTCGAGCTCGGCCACACCGAGCTGGTGCACGTCACCGGCGACGTGAGCTTCCAGGCCGGTCGCGAGCGGCTCCAGGGCTTCCGGCGGGCCCTGGAGGCCAAGGGCCTGTCCTATCGCCCCGAGCAACTCCTGGACGGCGACTTCACCAGCCTGGGGGCCTACCGGGCGGTCTACAAGTACTGGTCGCGGGGGGGGCGCTTTACGGGCGCGGTGGCGGCCTCCGACGAAATGGCGGTGGGGGTAATGGCGGCCCTCGAGGACCTGGGGGTGCGGGTTCCGGCGGAGGTCTCGGTGGTGGGATACGACGACCTGCCCGAGGTCGGCGAGAACCTCACCACCATGCGCCAGGACATTTCCGAGATTGCGCGCACCGCGGTGCGTTTGCTTAAGGAGGCAATCTCCGGGTCCAAACCCTACGGGGTTCGGTCGCCGGTAAGGCTGGTGGTGCGCAAGACCACCAGCCAAATAGGGAGGTGACAGCCGTCTGGGGTGGAGGAACCCAGACCCCTCGCAAGGGAAACATCACACCTTGGTCTTTGGGCGACTGGCCGCGCTAAGTGCGCACTTTTGGAGGAACGACATGAAACAACTTTTGCTGGCAGGTATGGCAGTAGCCGCGCTAGGGATGGCCTCGGCGCAAACCACCGTTCGGCTGGCCGGGTTCGGTGGGAATGACACCGCCATTGTGGCCAACCTGCTTAAAGAAGTGGTCAACCCGATGCTGGCCAAGGACAACATTGTGGCCACCTACCAGGGCATCGAGGGCGACTACAGCGCCGCGCTGCTCAACCAACTGGCCGCCGGAACCGCCGCCGACCTGTTTTACGTGGACGTCAACGTGGCCAACCCGATCTTCGCCTCGGGCCGCGTGGAGCCGCTCAACAACTACTTTAGCGCCGCCGAGCGGGGGGTCTTCATCCCCAGCCTAATGCAGTCCTTCACCCTCGACGGCAGGCTTTACGGCATCCCCAAGGACTTCAACACCCTGGCCATCCAGTTCAACAAGGACATCTTCGACGAAGCCAAGGTGCCCTACCCCAACGCCAACGACACCTGGGACACTTTCAAGGACAAGCTTCGCCGGGTGCAGGCGGCGGTTAAGGACGTAGCCGGCCTCTGTGTGGTGGCCGACTACGCCCGCTTCGGGGCCTTTGCCCACGCCACCAGCTGGCGGCCCTTCGCCAACAACGGCAAGACCGTGCTGGACGCCAACTTCAAACGGGCCTTCACTTTCTACACCTCGCTGGTTAAGGACGGCGCGGGCAGGTACGCCCAGGATTTGGGCGAGGGCTGGACGGGCGGCTGCTTCGGTACCGAGAAGGCTGCTGTCGCCATCGAGGGCGCTTGGGTGGGCGGCTTCGTCAAGGACCGGGCTCCCAACATGAAGTACGGCACCACCTTCCTGCCCCTTGATCCCCAAACCAGAAACCGGGGTAACTTCATCTACACCGTCTCCTGGAGCATGAACGCGGCCTCGAGGAACAAGGCCGCCGCCGCCAAGGTCATCAAGGCCCTGACCTCGACCACCGCCCAGCAGTGGGTGCTCGAGCGCGGCCTGGCCATCCCCAGCCGCTCGGTGCTCTCCAACAACCCCTTCTTCAGGAGGCCCACCGCCGAGGCCGAGCTGAACCGGGTGGTCTTCCAGGGCTCGACCCGCCAGGGCGGCGCCGTTCTGCCCTTCGGCTTCGGCAAGTACGCCGGCGGCGACTGGATGCGCCCCATTAACGAGGCCCTGGCCGCAGTGATCACCGGCAAGAAGACCGTGGATCAGGCCATCGCCGACGCCCAGACCGCGCTCAACCAAGTCGAGAAGTAGGGTTGCCGAGCCCCCTCCCGTTTGCGGGAGGGGGCTTTTGGTTTGGCTGGGCAGCAGGGGGGAGAGACGGCTGCCGTCTTCCCTCTCCCCAGTCCGAAGGGCGATGCTGCCCTGCGTATAAGGAAGGGAGGTGAGCGTATGACAGAGCGCGGCAAGCGTTCGGAGATGTGGTTCGCCCTGCTGTTCCTGGCCCCATTTCTGCTCCACCTTGTGATCTTTTTCGTCTTCGCCTTCACCCGCACCGTCGGCTACAGCTTCACCGACAAGCTGCTCTTGCAGACCTCGTTCAACGTGGTGGGCCTGCAGAACTACCTCCAGCTTTTTAGAGAAGAACTTTTCCTGCGTGCCCTTTTTAACTCGCTCAGCTTCATGCTGGTAGTTACGGTCATCCAGACCTTTCTGGCCCTGTGCGTAGCCGCCATTCTGAACCAGAGAATCAGGGGCCTGACCTTTTTCCGCACCGTCTACTACATCCCCAGCGTGCTCTCTTCGGCGGCGGTGACGCTGATCGCGGTGTGGATCTTCCAGAAGACCGGCTACCTCAACACCTTCATCGGGACCGTCGGGGCCAATATGCCCCTGATCCTGGCCTTCGCCGGGCTGTTCATTCTGGCTCAGGCCGTTCAGGTTGGCCTCGAGCGCTCTCGCGGCCTCCCCGCCGCCCCCACCGACCCCGCCCTGGCCACCATCTCGCTGATTGTGGCTATTGTGGGCACCTGGCTGCTCAGCCTGACCGGGCTGGTGACGGCTCGAGAGGTTCAGCCGCCCGAGTTCACCTGGCTCACCAACCCCGATCGCTTCCTGGGCATCCCCATCCCGCTGTGGAGCATCATCCTGCTCAACACCTTCACCACCATTCCCAGCCTCATGATCATCTTCCTGGCGGGCCTCCAGGACATCCCCAAGAGCGTCTACGAGGCCGCCTCAATCGACGGCGCAACCCCCTTGCAGCAGTTCTTCACCGTCACCATCCCGATGCTGCGCCCGGTCACCTTCCTGGTGGTTACGCTCTCGCTCATCGGCACCTTGCAGATGTTCGACCAGGTGGCCCTGATGGGCAACTCGGCCTCGCTGGAGTCGATTATCACCCTGGCCTACTACGTCTACAACAACGCCCTCACGGGTCAGGGCCAAGTCGGTCTGGCCTCTGCCGCGGCTGTGATCCTGGCCCTGCTGACCTTCAGCATCGTCTTCCTCCAGCGGGCGCTGGGCATTTCGGACAAGGCCCACTGACCGTCGGGGGGTCGGAGTCGAGAGCCGGCCGTGGACGACCGGCGCCGAAGAGGCAAGGCTCCAGACGCCCGTCCCTCAACTCTTAACGCGACCGAAGGGAGCTATATGGCTATCGAAACCATGAGACCCAAGCGCCAGGCCGACGAGCGTTACCTGGCGCGGCAGCGGTGGGCCAGGGTGGGGTGGATTTACGGCGCGATGCTGGCGCTGGGGGTCTTCTTCATCGGGCCGTTCTACGTGGCGATGTTGGCCTCGATGAAGGATAACCCCCTCGAGTGGCCCTTCCGCTTTTCCTTTCCGCAGGTGCAGGTTAAGAACTGGAGCGCGGCCTGGCGGCTGGGGCAGCTCGGAGCGGGGAACCCCTGGCTGGGCGGCTTCCGGCCCGGTGCGAACGTGCCTTTCGAGATAACCTACTTCGTGCCCCAGGGCACCGATCCCACCGTTCCCACTGTGGTGGTGCCGGAGCGCCGCGCAGGGTCGGGGCTGGGCGCGGTTTTCCCCGAGGAGCAGGCCAGCCGCCACGCCCAGGTCTCGCCGGTCGAGGAGGTCTCGAGGCGGCCCTTTGCCAAGGACGGCCAGCCCGGGCAGTTGGTCACCTACGCGTTTACTATCACCTACCCGGTGCGGCCGGGCGTCGCGCAGCCCACCACTCCACGCCTGCCGCTGGACATCGAGGCCCCCCGAGGCCAGGCCTACCACAGCGCTACACTCGAGCCCAACCGCCTCGAGCGCCGCGGGCGCGTGGCGAGCTGGGACTCTGCCGCGCCGGGCTTGTTCAACTACACCTTCCGCAACTACGTGCGGGTTTTCAACGAGGCCAGGGACCCCAACACCGGCCAGAGCCTCTTTCTGCGCTGGACCTTTAACACCTTCTTCGTAGCCCTGATGGCAGTGATCGTCAACATCATCTTCGCCTCGATGGCGGGCTACGCCCTGGCCCGGATGAACTTCCCCTTCAAGGGCCTGCTTTTCGGGCTGATTGTGCTGCTGCTGGCGGTCCCGCAGCAGGCGCTATTCATCTCCAACTACCTGGTGCTGCTGCAGCTGGGGCTGCTGGGCACACTGTGGGGCATGATCGCCTGGATCGGCATCGACATGGCCAAGGTCTTCTTGATGAAGCAGTTCTTCGAGTCGCTGCCCAAGGAACTCGAGGAGGCCGCCCTAATTGACGGTGCCAACCCCGCCACCACCTTTTTCCGGGTCATCCTGCCCCTAGCCACGCCCGCCCTGGGCGCCCTCACGATCATGACTTTTCAGGGCATCTGGAACGAGTTTTTCAAGGCCGCTGTGGTGCTCCAAGGTGTGCAGACCAACTACACCCTCCCCATCGGCCTGTCGTTCTTTCGAAACGCCTACGGGGGCGCGGGCGACTGGGGCCTGATGTTGGCCTCGGCCTTCCTCTCGATGATCCCCATCATTATCCTCTTCGCGGTGTTCCAGCGGTACTTTGTCGAAGGCGTGTCCACCAGCGCGGTCAAGGGCTAGGGGGTGTGGCTATCGGCGTTGGTCGATAGGGGCGCCCTCGAGCTCAGGACCCAAAGCTGAAGGCCACCGAAACCAGCCGTGGTCGTCTGGAGTTCGTCCCTTCGATATAAGTGCCTGTGACCCCAGATCTGCTGTGGATTTCCCGGCGCTCGGACCGTTCCTTTATCTGCACAGACCCCGGTTTTCTTGCGGCGTAGTAGCGCTTGCGTATCGGAGAATCTCTCACCGCGTTGTGCACTCGGGGTTAGCATTACCCCGTCGCGTGCCCTTGCCCCGGAGGTTCTTCACGTCGCTCAGGACGGGGGACTTGCAGAGCTGGATTGCCGGGCCTGAACCCACAACAGACCCCTTTGGCACGCCTCACCTTTTCAACCCTCGCCTCATCCCTTAGCCTTAACCTCCGGCCAGAGGTTCAGAAATGTTGCCACTCAAAGAAGACGACACCTACGCAGTGCTTTCCGACCAGGGCATGGCCGACCGCGACGAGCGGGGCTTCTACCGCCACGACACGCGCTACCTTTCCCGCTACGTCTGGAGCCTGCCGGGGTTCAGTCTCTTGGTCTCCGAGACGCCGCGCCCCGACCGGCTGGTGCAGCACTGGAGCCTGATCATTGGTCCCGACCAGTTGGTGGGGTTCCGGCGCGAGTTGCAGCTCGAGCGCGGCGGCTTCGCGGAGCGGCTCGAACTGGAGAACACCTCGCTCAAAACCCAGACCGTCGAACTCGAGCTCGAGGCCGTGGCCGACTTCGCCGACCTCTTCGAGGCCAAGGGCTGGCACAAGGTCACCCGCAAGATCAGCGGCTTCGAGTACACCGCCGATGACGGGCTGAAGGTGGCGACCCGCCTGATTTTGAACCCGCCCCCGCCGCCCCCGGCCCAGGACCTCGTCAGGGAGGCCTCGACGCGCCCCGAGGGGGGCGAGGTCTTTAAGTGGAAGTTTGAACTGGCCTCCAAGCAGAAGGTCGGCTTGAGTGTGGTGGGCCGCTTCGAGAGCCCCTTCGAACCGGGTACGCCGCCGCTGCCCAGCTATGAGGAGTGGAGGGCACGCTTCCCGATGCACCTCGAGAGCGGGCGCAGCCAGCGGGTGCTCGAGCAGGCCGTCACCGACTTGCGGGCGCTGCTGTTTGCCCTGCCCGAGGGG
Organism: Meiothermus sp.; assembly: GCA_033762915.1. Classification (GTDB taxonomy): domain Bacteria; phylum Deinococcota; class Deinococci; order Deinococcales; family Thermaceae; genus Meiothermus. The sequence goes on from JANRLD010000005.1 coordinate 54,522, forward strand.
TTGTTTCCCAGTGCGGGGATCCCCTGGTACGTCTGCCCCTTTGGGCGCGACTCGCTCATCACCTCGTACATGATGCAGCCCTGGGCCCCCGACGTGACCAGGGGCGTGCTGACCTATCTGGCCAAGTACCAGGGCAAGGAGACCAACAGCTTTCTCGACGAGACCCCCGGCAAGATCATCCACGAGATGCGGGTGGGCGAGCTCTCGCGCACCGGCAAGGTGCCCTTCACCCGCTACTACGGCACCGTGGACGCGACCTCGCTTTTCGTGATCCTGCTGCACCGCTACTGGCAAGACTCGGGCGACCTCGAGTTCGTCCGCCGGCTAAGGCCCAATTGGGAGGCGGCGCTCGAGTGGATGACCAGCTATGCCGACCCCGACGGCGACGGCCTGATCGAGTACGCCCCCAACCGGGACAAGGGCCACGTGGTGCAAAGCTGGAAGGATTCCCACGACTCGCAGAGCCATAAGGACGGCTCGCTGGCCCAGGGAGCGATCGCGGTCTGCGAGGTGCAGGGCTACGGCTATATGGCCTACCGGGCCGGGGCGGATTTCTACCGCGCCCTGGGGGACCAAGCCAGGGCCGAACGTTGGGACGCCAGCGCCGAGCAGATCAAGCAAACCTTCCACGACAAGTTTTGGCTGAGCGAGCAGAACATCTATGCAGCAGGTCTGGACGGCGAGAAGCGGCCCATGGCCACGCTCACCTCCAACCCCGGCCACCTGCTATGGAGCGGCATCGTGCCCGAGGAGTTCGCGCCCAAGCTGGTCGAGACCATGTTCGGCTCGGAGCTCTGGAGCGGCTGGGGCGTGCGGACCCTGGGTAGTGGCGAGGTGCGCTACAACCCGCTCAGCTACCACAACGGCTCGGTCTGGCCGCACGACAACGCCCTGTTCATCGGGGGGCTGGTGCGCTACGGCTTCTACGACCACGCGCTGAAGGCCGCCGAGGCCCTGTTCCGCCTGGCCATGAGCCAGCACGACTGGCGACTGCCCGAGCTGGTGGGTGGCTACATCAAGCAGGGCGGCGAGCCCCCGGTGCCCTACCCCGCCTCTTGCCGCCCCCAGGCCTGGGATGCTGCGGCGGTGGTGTACATGCTGCGCCTGTTGAAGGAGATCTCGGCCAAGCGCGAGGTGACGGGGCTGCTCGAGCTGAGCCGTGGGGCGGCGGCGCTGGTCTGATCGCGCGGAACCCTGATGTGGGGGCGAAGCACAGGCTGTAAAATCCTCGAGTGCAAGCCCCTGGTTCCCCACCCCACCTTTCGCGCCTGAGCCTTTACTCCCCGCGCCGCCCACTTCCGGTCCTATGATCCGCGGTCGCTACAGCCTGGTGGTGGCCCTGCCCAAGGGGCGCAATTTCGGCGACGGATACGAGGCGCTCACGCGGGCGGGCCTCGAGCTGCCCCCCTTCGGCGGCGAGCGGGTCTTGCTGCACGGCGAGGAGGGCAAGGTCGCCATCCTCGAGCTTCGCAACCACGACGTGCCCACCTATGTGGATCTGGGCATCGCCGACGTGGGGGTGGTGGGCAAGGACGTCCTGCTGGAGTCGGGCCGTGACGTGTACGAGCCGGTGGACCTGGGCACCGGCCCCTGCCGCCTCTCGCTGATCCGTATGCCCGGCGACACCGGCCCCGTTCGGAGGGTGGCCACCAAGTACGTCAACTTCACCAGCCGGGTCTTCCGCGAGCGCGGCCTCAGCGCCGACGTGATCGAGCTGTCGGGCAACGTCGAGTTGGCCCCCATCACCGGCCTGGCCGACGCAATCGTGGACCTGGTTTCAACGGGCGCGACCATCCGGGCCAACGGGCTCGAGGAGACCGAGGTGCTGGCCCACTCCACCGCCCGATTCATCGTCAACCGCCAGTCGCTCAAGCTGAAACGCGAGCTGTTGCGGCCCCTGATCGCGCGGCTGCGTGCTCAGGGGAGGGCAGGGTGAGGTAAGACTGCAGGCGAGTGGCGGTTAGCCGTTGGTCATTGGCAACCCCCACAAGTGTTTCTGCCCCATCCCCTGACCCAGGGCCTGGTGGGTCTTGGCCAGCTCCCCGAACCGGGTGACTGCGGGCTGCGGGCCTGTCCCCCGCCTTCTCCCGATGCCGTACAATCAGGCGCTATGGCATACCGCAAACTGGGCAAGAGCGGCCTGATGGTCTATCCGATCGCGTTGGGCACCATGCAGTTCGGCTGGAGCGCCGACGAGCAGACCTCCTTCGAGGTGATGGACGCCTTCGTTGCTGCGGGTGGGAACCTGATCGACACCGCCGACATCTACACCACCTGGACGCCCGGCAACCCCGGAGGGGTCTCGGAGGAGATCATCGGGCGCTGGATCAAGAGCCGGGGCAACCGTGACCGGGTGGTGGTGGCCACTAAGGTGCGCGGGGCGATGGGGGAGAATGGTTCCGAGGGGCGCGGCTCGGTGCATCAGCGCGAGGGCCTGTCGCGCAAGTGGATCCTGAAGGCCGCCGAGGACTCGTTGCGCCGCCTCCAGGTGGACTACATAGACCTCTACCAGGTCCACTGGCCCGACAACCAAACGCCCATCGAGGAGACCCTCTCGGCCCTGACCGAGCTGGTGCGCAAGGGCTATGTGCGCTACATCGGCTGCTCCAACTTTTCGGCCTGGCGGCTGATGCAAGCCCTGTGGGCTTCGGACAAGCACGGCCTCGAGAGTTTTGTCTCGGTCCAGCCTGAGTACAGCCTGACCGTCCCCACCCGCCCCAACTTCGAGCGCGAGATCGCCCGGGTTTGCGAGACGTACGGCTTGGGCATCATCCCCTACAGCCCGCTGGCGGCGGGCTTCTTGACCGGCAAGTACAAGCAGGGCCAGGCCCTGCCCGAGAGCGTGCGGGCGCAAGGCGTGGCGGGCCGCTTCGGCGAACAGAACTGGCAGATTTTGAACAAGGTGCTGGAGATCGCCGGGCACCGCCACCCCGCCCAGATCGCCTTGGCCTGGCTGCTCTCGAGGCCCATGATGGCCGCCCCCATCGTGGGGGCCAACAGCGTGGGCCAGTTGCGCGACCTAATGCCGGCGGCGGAGGTCGCCCTCACGGCGGACGAGGTGAGGGCGTTGGACGAGGCCTCGAGTTGGTCCCTGTCGCGCACCGAGCGAGAAATCTGACCGCGGCGCTCGGCCGTCTGGCCGCCCGAAGGGTGCGCCGGTCGGGCCGAAGGCTGACGGCGAACGGCAGTCAAGGATAGACTAGGGTGTGCCTTCCGATCTCACCGCCGCCGAATTTGAGGTGATCTCCCGCTGGGAGGTGGGCGAAGTGCTCTCGGCCCGCGTCTCCGGGCAGGGGGCGGTCAACCACACGGTACTGCTGGAGGCCGAGCACGGGGCCTACGCGCTGCGCGCCTACCGCCCGGACAAGCGCCGCGAGGAGGTCGAGCTCGAGCACCGCATGATCTTCCACGCCTGGATGAAGGGCATCTGCGCGGTGCCCCCGCTGGCGCTGCCGGAAGGCGGGACCTACCTCGAGCACCAGGGCCGCTTCTACGCCCTGTTTGCCAAGGCCCCGGGGTTCCAGGTAGCCCGCGACGCCCTGACCGCCGAGCATATGACCCTGATGGGGCAATTCCTGGCCCGGCTTAACCTGGCCCTGGCCGACTTCCCCACCGAGGGTCTGTACCGCCGCAGCTTCGACACGACCGTCTCGGATACCCTGACGCGCATCGCCCGCCTCGAGGCGAAAATTGGGAAGTGGCCCAAGCCGGGGTTCCTCGAGGACTCTGCCATGATGTGCCTCGACCAGCAGCGCGACTACCTGCGGCGCAATTCCCGTGCCTTCGACCTGGGGGGGATCACCTTCCAGGCCACCCACGGCGACTTCCACGAGGGCAACCTCTTTTTCGAGGGCGAACAGATCGTGGCCCTGATTGACTGGGATCAGGTGCGGGCGGGGGCCAGGGCTTGGGACGCCATCCGCTACGCCAGCTTCCTGACCATAGATCGCCCTCCGGGCCTGATAAGGGTCTTCCTGCGGGCCTTCGTCGAGGACGCCGGCCTGGCCCCCGGCGAGTTCGAGCGCACCGTGCGGCTGTTCGCCGCGTACCACGCCCACGACCTCTGGGCCTTGGAGGCCTACTACCTCGAGGGCAACCCCCAGGCCAAGTTCTTCATCAGCCCCATCTTCGTGCCCTTCGAAGAGCGCTGGGCGGGGATCGGGTTCAGGGGTGGGTGATGCGCGGGGGCAAGGGGAAGAGGGGAGAGGGGCAGGGGGGAAACGCCGCCCTGGGCGGTAGCAAACGTAGGGCCGCGCACAGCGGGAGCCTTGGTTCGTTGGAAGGGGGAGCAGAGGGGGGGAAACCCCGAACCGGTGCCGCCAAGTCCTCCGCCCCGAGGCCAAAAGCCTTAACCAAGCCCCAGGTGAGGAGCACGAAGCGAGAGTCGCTGAAGACCAAGAGGGCTCGAGCCGCTGTGGTCCTGGAGGTCATGCAGCGGCTTTACCCGGAGGCGGTGACAGAGCTGAACTTCACCAACCCATTCGAGCTGCTGGTGGCGACGGTGCTCTCGGCGCAGGCCACCGACGCCTCGGTGAACAAGGCCACGCCCGCGCTGTTCGCCAGGTATCCCACCGCCCTTGCGATGGCACAGGCCACGCCCGAGGAGGTCGAGCCCTTTGTAAAGACTATCGGGCTGTACCGCGGCAAGGCCCGCAACATCGTAGCGCTCTCGAGGCTGCTGGTCGAGAAGTACGACGGGCAGGTACCGGTGGACATCGCCAGGCTGCGCGAACTGCCCGGCGTGGGCTGGAAGACCGCCACGGTGGTGCTGGGTGCGGCCTTTGGGGTGCCGGGGATCGCGGTAGACACCCACCTGATGCGGCTGGCCTCGAGGCTGGCCTTCTCCGAGGAGCGCGACCCCGAGAAGATCGGGGCCGACTATCAGAAGTTGTTTCCTAGAGAGCGGTGGGTTTTTGTGCACCACGCCCTGATTCTGTTCGGGCGGTATCGTTGCGTGGCCCGCAAGCCGCTGTGCGAGGGCTGCGAGCTGTGGCAGGTGTGCGCGAGCCGCGGGGCGTGGTAGCAGGGCAGAGCGTGGGAAGACGGGCGGAAGCGATTTTGTGCGGGATGTGTAGGGTGGCGGGAACCGCTGTGACAAAGCGAAACGGCCCCCTCCAATTGAGAGGGGGCCGGGGAGAGTGGGCTTATCGCGTTTCCCTCCATTACCTGCCTCGCGGCGGCAAGTAATGTACTCCCTACAGCAAGAACCGCCCGCTTTAGCGTCGTAGGGAGTATGCGTGGGAACCGCTCTTAGAACGCGAAGTCTTCGATGTACCAGCGCTCGCTCTTCTTGTGCTCCTCTTTGAGAGACATCTCGGGGCCCTCGGCCAGCATCAAGAAGAACTTCTTGCCTGCAGAGATGTCCATATCGGTGCTGTCACCGGTCTTGAGCTTGCGCGAGAACTCGACCGTCCAGACCTTGCCCGCGTAGGTTCCGGCGGACTGGAGGATGGAGTTTTTTCCGCCCTCATCGGCGTCCTCAGCGGGCCTCCCGGTGCGCTTGACCTGGATCATGTCCATGGCGGTGAACTTGCCGCCGTCCATCGTGAAGATGTAGGAGTCGGCTCCCATTTTCTTATCGTCCTTCTCGGCCAGCATTGCCACGCCGATCCAGCCGGGGCTCTCGACCTGCAGCGCGATGTAGATGGTATCGCCAACGATGCTCCAGGAAATGGTCATGCCCGACTTGTCGTGCTTGAGGGTCTTGGCGTACTCGCCCGCCGTCACCTTGCCGTCGATGGTGGCGGCCCTTTGGGCCAACCCCATCCCTAGCACTAGAGCCATCCCTGCCATCAGCCAGACTTGCTTTTTCATATGGGACCTCCCTATTTGTCGTTGATGGTCAGCCCGACGATCAGGCCGACCGCGCCGATGTGGGTGTGGGCCAGCGCCGCCAAAACTGGCCTGGCCCCGTCGAAAGCCTCCCTAAACCCGCTCAGGCTCCAGATGGTTACCTCGGCGTCCTGGGCGTTCCATTGCAAGTGAAAGAACGCCCCCATCATCCCCGCCAGAAGCGAGACCCCCATCCACAGCAGGAAGGGGTATCGCACCAGCGGGCCACGGTGCAGGAACATCGCGGCGGTGAGGGGGAAGCCGACGAGCGAGAGGAAGAGGGGAATCTTGGACTGCCACGACTCGAGGTAGTGCTTGAGCACCCAGTGCTCTAATCCGTAGAACACGAAACCCACCGCACACAGCAGCAGGAAGCTCGAGCGCACCAACTCCAACAGCCGATCTTGTTCGTCTTTAGCTCTGATCAAGGCTTCAATCACGGCGTTTCTCCTAGTTGGCCCGGTAGACCGAGAGCAATCCGGTGATGCCCATGTGGGTGAAGGCCAGCGCCGCCAGCACAGGCCGGGCACCCGCCACGGCTTCCATGGCCTTGTCGAACTCCCAGCTCACCTCGTCGTCGAAGTTCCAGACGATGTGGAAGTAGGCCCCGAACGCACCAACGAAAACCGATACCCACATGGTGGTGATGAAGAAGATGCGAATCCAGGGGGTCTTGCGGTCGAGGATGATCAGGGCGGTGGAGATCACCCCCGGCACTGCCAGCAGGAAGGGCAGCCAGGACTGCCAGCTCTTGGCCCAGTGCCCAAGAATCAGCAGCTCGAGGGGGTACATCACCCAGCCCACCAGTACCAGCAGCAGCATGAACAGGCGGATGAACTCGAGGGCGCGGGTGGTGGGGTCGGGGGCGTTGGTGAAGGCTTTGATCATGCAGCAACCTCCAGGGGTGAACACCTAAAGTGCTTTGTAGGTTAGATTAGTCACAATTGAGCGGGACTTGTGTCCTTGGGAAAGCTGTCCTGTTCGGGAAAAACGGAACTCCTGGCGGCGAAACAAAGGCCCTGCCGAGCGCACGTCTCAGCAGGGCACTGCGGGGGCGGAATTGTGAGCTATTGGCCCCGGAGGGTATTGATGGTGGTCTGGAGCACCTCGCGGGTCACGCTGGGGCTGTGGACACCCATGCTCTTGTCGAACTTGATCATCAGGTAGTTCCAACTGGCCCGCACAATGGGGTCGTTCAGGGTGAAGACCTGACGTCCGGCGGGGGCTGTACCCTGGCGGATCTCGCCCAGGCGGACACTCAGGTTTTTGCTGCCCACCATCCGGAAAGTGAACACGATCTGCCCGCCGGCGGTGCTGATGTCGGCCAGTCCTTCTATGTTCTTCGAGTCCACCGCTACGTTGTCGGTGTATTTTCCGGTCTCGGCGTCGTAGCTCTGAACCACCCGGATTTGGTCGCGCACCTCGAGCACCTTGGAGAAGATCACCGCGCGCAGCCGATTTAGGAGCAGGCGGGTGGGCTGCTGGACAAACTCCTTCTCCATCTTGGGGCCGTGGCAGTTGGTGCAGAGGTTCTCGGGCGGCTGGAAGGTGTGGGATTGCTCATTCAGACCCACGTGGCAGGTGGCGCAGGCGTCGCCGGTGAAGAAGGCGTGGGGTGAGCGGGGGAAGTCGGAGGTGTCGTTGACGAAGAAGAAGTTCTTGCCAACCATCACGTCGGTCTGGGCGGCCTCGTGCGGGCCGCCGTAGCTGGGGGCCGCCGAGGCGTTCCAGACCCTGCGCCCGTTGCGGGTGTTGTGGCAGGTCATGCACAACGCACCGGCCCCAACGCCCGAGACCGAGAAGCCGGAGGGGAGTTGGAAGGTGTCGTTGACCACCCGCAGCGCGCCCTTCTCGTTGTGGCAGGTGGTGCAGGTGACCGGCTGGGCCTTGTCCTTGGTCAGGCCCAGGCTGGTCAGGTAGGCCACGCTGGCGTCCTTGCCGTCGGGGCCCTTGATGTTGCCGGGGTCGCCGCGCAGCAGCTGAGGCAGCCAGGCCCTAAAGCCCTGGTCGCTGTGGCAGCGCCCGCAGTGGGCGGCGGTGGCCCCCCGCGACTCCACGGTGGCGTTGATCAGGCTGGTGTTTACGTTGTTGTGCTTACTCTGCTCCCACTGGGCGCGCTTCTCAGCGTTCTGATCCTGCGACCAGACCACTACGCCCCCCAGCGCCAGAGCCAACACCACCACGAACAGCTTCCCTCGAGGGACATGCATAGTCTCACCCCCACTTTCGGTGACATGAGAATATCCGTAGGGAATCGTTAAGTGTGAGAGGCAGATGTCCTGATCGAGGTTTCTACGCTATCGATGTCGGAGATTTGGTTGGATGCTGGAGGGGTTCTCATTTTCTTGTAGCCTCGAGCTAAGGCTGCGATTACCGGGGATGGCTGGCCCAAAGCCGCCTCGAGCCGGGCTGAATTGGGTGCTCTGACCGGAGTCTGGCGGGGTTGTGTGAAAAACTGTAGCTCGATGAATCCGCTGGTGGCCCGTGTCCTAATCGCTTCGTTCTTCTGGGGAATCGGTGGCAACCTGAGCTGGTTCTTCCTCAACTTCCACCTCGAGGCCATCGGCTTCAGCAAGACCCAAATCGGCTACGCCAACGCGGTTCCGGCGGTGGCGGGGGTCTTGCTGGCGCTTCCGCTGGCCCTTTTGATCCCGCGGCTGGGCTACGTGCGCTCGATACTGCTGGGGGCCGGACTCTCGGTGCTGGGGATGATGGGTGTGGCCTCGGGGCTGGCGGTCTATCCGGGACTGGTTTTGAACGGAGCGGGTACGGGGCTGGTGATGGGTTCGGTGGCCCCGCTGCTGGCTTTGATGGTGTCCGAGCGGCAGCGGGTGGACGTTTTTACCTGGCAGCAGTCGGTGGTGGCGGGGGCGGGCTTTCTGGGGGCTTTGCTGGGCGGCTACCTGCCGGAACTGGTGGGGACGGGGAACGTGATGTACCTGGTGGCGCTGGCGGCATGCCTGTCGAGCCTGACCATCTGGGGTATGCCCGAGGCCAGGGGCAGCGCTGAGCGCTTCTCGTTTCGCAACCGGCGTAACTGGCTACTGCTCCTGCTGCCGCAGGCGCTGGTGGGGCTGGGGGCGGGCCTGGTGGTGCCCTTCCTCAACCTCTACATGCAGGCCAAGTTCAGCCTCGAGTACAACCAGATCGGCTGGATCTTCGCCGCCACCTCGATCACCGGGATCGTCATCCTGGCTGTCCAGCCGCTGCTGGCCCGCAGGCTGGGCAAGGTCGGGGCCATCATGGTGGTGCAGGCCGCCTCACTGCCCTTTCTGATGATCCTGGCCTGGGCGCCCTGGCTGTGGCTGGTGACGGTCGCGCTGTTTGTGCGCGGGGCGCTGATGAACTCCACCGGGCCGGTTCACACCGCGCTGATGATGGATTACCTCGAGGAGGACGAGCGCTCCGGCTTTCTGCTGATTCAGGGGGCCACCTGGCAGGTTGGCTGGGCGGTCTCGTCGTCGCTATCGGGTTACGTGCAGGAGACCCAGGGGCTAGCGGGCTTCAACCTACTGTTCGGGGTGATGCTGGTGCTTTATGTGGCCGCGATCCTTTACTACCCGCTGTTCTTCCGCCCCAGGGCGGTGAAGCAGTCCAACCGCGACGCCGCGCCCCTCCCTCGAGTCGCCCAGAGCGGCGACTGACAGCGGTTGTGCTGGGGTCTTTGCGGAACCGCCGGAAGTCGTGCAAAGCCGCCCCGCAGGCGCCGGCGCAACTCTTGCGGGCGATGCGGGGCGGCCTCGCACTTCAATCGTGGGACGCTGCTAGAGCTACTTCAGCTGGAACGTCGTCACGCAGGTGTCGCTGGTGGCGAAGGTAGAGATGAGGCCAGTGGCTGAGAGGCCCTTGGCCCGTACGGTGAGCTGGTAAGTCTGGTCGCGGGGCAGCCACAGCTCGAGGAAGCCGTTCTCGAGGGTCTTCACGGTGCCCTTGAGGATTTCCTTGCCGCCCTGGGTAACCCGTACCTCGACCAGCGTCCCCGCCAGCTCACCCTGGCAAGCCGACATGTAATGGGTTTTGCAGGGGTGGGTGCGGCTGACGTAGGGCGCGACCGCCACCACCATCCGGTCGGCGGGCAGCGCGACCTGGGCCTTGCGCCCCCCAATCTCGAAGTTCACCGCCTGCGGGGTGACGAAGCTCTGCACCGGGGCTTTGGCCACGCCCCAGGCGTTGGCCAGCTCCATCGCCCGCACCGCGTCAATGCCCTTGAGGGCCTCGAGGCTGGGCTGGGGGACGGGGCTTTGGGCCAGCGCCAGGCTGAGGGCCAGGCAAAGGGTGGACAAACCTAGGCGTGCTCGAGTGAAGGTTTTCATGTTTGCTCCTGCCAACAAGGTACAAGGCTATCCGGTTGCAAATGTCCTTATCGCACAATTGCGCCTTCCTGACAAACAAAACCCTCTCCCAGCAGTAAAGTCCCTCGCGCACCGACCTGCTGACCCCGAAGCAGTGTGACGTGTTTGGCGCCGACATGCCTGTACTTGGGCCAAAAGACCTCGCCACACCTGGCCTCGAGGCTCTGGCGTTGCTGCTTGCTGTTGCTTGCGGTGTCTCGCCGCTTCTAGCTGTCCCTACTGTCCCAGGTCCACGCTGTTGATGTCCACGAAGGTATACCCCAGGTTGCGGATGTCGCTCAGCATCTGCTCGAACTCCTGCGGGGTTACGCCGCCCGAGGCCGCCGGAGCGCCGAGCAGGTAGGGGTGGAAGAAAGTGCCCAGCCAGGGGCAGCGCAAGGCCCGGTTGGCGCGGGCAATCTCCACGATGTCCGCCGGGCGGCGGGTGGCGTTCACCAGGTTAGTGTTCTCGGGGAGCATCAGCGCGCCGGAAACGTCGCGCACCGGGTAGGGGAAGAATTGGCCCAGATAGGTCTGGCCGGCCTGATAGAGGCGGCGCTCGAAGAAGCGGGGGTAGAGGGGATTAAGCTGGGGATAGAAGCCGGGGGGCATCATGTAGTGCGGGGTAACCCAGGCCGCCGGGTTCAAGCCCAGGCCGCGCAGGATCGCATCGCCGGTCTGGACGCGCAGCAGGGCCTCTGCGGGGGTCATGCCGGGGATGGGCTGGTTGCGGGTGATGTCCCAGAACTCCCAATCGGTGCCCGAGACCCCGCTGGGGTTGCGCAGACTCTTGTACTGGTGGGTGTAGCCGTGGCCCACGATGCGCCCGCCGATGCGCTCGACCCGGCGCAACTGCTCGAGGGCTTGGGGCCGATCCGTCCACTCCACGCTGAAGTTGTTGACCCCGTCCGTGAAGCGCGGGATAGTGGCCACCGCGAAGGGGATTTGCAGCCGCTCGAGCACATCTAGGGCGGCCTGGAGGTCAGCGGGAGTGTCGGTGGGTTCGGCGTCCTCGAGGCGGATCAGCGCCCTCGGCAGGCAGGTTTCGTCGCGGCCCAGCATTACCCCCAGCAGGTCGGCGAAGACCAAGTAGCGGTCGAGCTCGTGGGCGTAGGTGAAGGGGATGTCGGCGATGTACCAGAAGCCCCCGCTCTGCACCGCGTAAGGGGTGCGCTCGCCGCCGGGCTTTTCGGCCCAGGCGTGTACCCGGTTGTCGGGGCCGCTGTCCACCTGGACGATCTGATTGGGCACCACCGCGTCACCGCTGCGGGTGAGTTTCTGGTAGGCGTAGTCGCGGTAGCGCACGGTGCTGAAGCTGTCATCCACCTCCTCGGCGGTGACGGCGCTGAGGACGCGGCGGTAGCGCAGGCCCAGGCCGGATTGGCGGTCACCCAGCTTCCACAGGTTGTAGCCCAGCCAGGTGATCGGGCCGCCGCCCTCAGCGTCGCGCAACAGGGCCTCAGGAGGTGTGGCGTCGAAGACGCTGCCGATGTAAAAAACCCGCAGCACGTCGGCCTCGAGGCCGCTGTAGCTCGAGACCGGTGCGACGCGCACCTTCAGGTCGGGGTAGCGGCCCAAGAGGTTGGCCAGCAGGGTGGCATAGAGCTGGGCGGCCTCGTCGGGGTTGAAGCCTGGAACCCCCAGCCCGACGCCGGTAAGGTCGCTATTGGTTCCCGCTGTGAGGTCGTAGAGGATCTGCACGGTGTTGCGGACGGGCGGGGGACCTGGGTCCGGAGGGCTGCTGGAGGCCGGGGTGCAGGCCGCCAATAGCAGAGCCAGCCCCAAGAGGCCACGCCATACCCAGTCGCTCGTTCGCATGTGTTACCCGGTCACTCCTTTCCCGAATCCGGCCTTAGCTGGAGGCTGGCCCGCACCTGCCCCGCGCTGTGGCCGCGAACGTGGCTCGAGGCTGCGTTCGCCCTGTAGGCCCGGATAGGTTGCCCGCTGTAGGAGCCGAGGCCAGCAGCGGCATAACTGTAGCATCGGCCCGCCTAAACCCGAACGTCTTCAGTGACTTTTTGACGCCCTGCGGAACTGCTGTGGTCGAGGCGACCCGCCACACCTGCCGCCAACCGTGAGGGGTGCCAGACTGGGCCTACTTCTCCACTTCGACGCCGTTGATGTCTACGAAGGTGTAGCCGAGGCTGCGGATGTCAGTCACCAGCTTAAGGAACTCCTGGGCGCTCACCCCGCCTTGGTTGGCCGGCAGGCCCAGCAAGAAGGGGTTGAAGGCCAGGCCCAGCCAGGGGCAGCGCAGGGCCTTGTTGGCCCTGGCCACTTCCAGGATGTCGGCGGGGGTGCGGCCCGCCCCGATGTAGTTGGAGTTCTCGGGGACCATCAGCGCGCCGGATGCGTCGCGCACCGGGTAGGGGAAGAACTGGCCCTGGATGATCCGCCCTTCGCCCTGTCCGACTTGGTACAAGCGGCGCTCGAAGAAGCGGGGGAAAGCGCCGTTGACGCGGCCGTAGAGATCGGGCGGCATGGCGTTGCTGGGGGTCTGCCAGGCTACCGGCTCGAGGCCGAGGTCGCCCAGGATTTTCTTGCCCGCCTCGAGGCGCTGCACGGCCTCTGGCGCTGCCATCCTGGGCTGGCCGGTGCCCAGGTCCCAGAACTCGCTGTCGGCCAGGGTCACGCCCCCCTGGTACTGGTGACTGTAGCCGTTTTGCACGATGCGCGCTTCGGCCTGCCGGGCCCGGTTGAGTTGCTCAAGGGCCTCGGGCCGCTCGGCCCAGTTGACCGTCGCCCTGTCGCCGTCCTTGTAGACGGGAATGGTAGAGACCGCGAAGGGAACCTGCTGACTGACCAGCGTGTCTACGGCGGTCTTGAGTTGGGCGGCCTGGATGACCGGGCTGACGCCCTCGAGGCGGATCACCGCCCTGGCCCCGGCCTCGCAGACCTCGCCCCGATCCAGCATCGGGCCCAGCAGGTCGGCGAAAACCAGGTAGCGGTCGAGCTCGTGGGCGTAGGTGAAAGGCAGGTCGGCGATAAACCAGAAGTGGCCGTTGCGGACGGCGTACGGGATCTTTTCGCCGGCGGCGTTCTCGGCCCAGGCCTCCACCACGGCGGCGTTGAGGTTGAGGCTCTCGGTCCTGACAATCTCGTTGGGCACCACGCTGCCGCCGCTGCGGGTGAGCTTCTTGAAGAGGTAGTCGCGGTAACGCACGGCGCTAAAGCTCGCATCGACCTGTGCGGCGCTGCTGGAGGCCAGCACGGTGGGGTTGTTCTTGATGCTCAGGCTGCCCTCGAGGTCTTTGATCTGCCAGAGGTTGTACCCAATCCAGGTGATGGGGGCCTTGGCAGCGGCGTCGCTCAGCAGCGCAGGGGGCAGCGCTTCGTTGAAGACGCTGCCGATATAGAAGACCCGTACGTAGTCGCCGACGCCGGTGTACTCGGCGGCCGGTCGGGTCTCGATGCGCAGGTTGGCATAGCGGCCCAGCAAGTTCTGCAGCAAGGCCGCGTAGAACCTGCTGGTGTCGCCGGGGCTGAGCGCCTGGCCGCTGACTCCGTCCGGCCGAATGAAGCTGTCGGGAAAGGTCCGGGCCGCGCCGGAAGGGGCGCTGCCGTGAAGGATCAGCACCTTTTTGGGGGGGACGGGGTCGGGACCCGCCGAGCAGGCCATGAGGAGCAGCAGCGCCGCCATGGTCATAAAGGTTTGCAATACGCGCTGACGAAGCTTCATCGAGGTTCCTCCTGGGCAGGCCGGCGCAGCGCCAACGGGTGGTTTCGGACGCTCCCTGCTTCGGGGCGAGTCGCGAGGAGACCAAACCCGGTTCGCTCAAAAGACCATTGTAGGCCGACCGGCCCGAATCAGTTGACGACCTACTAGCCGCATGGTACACACTATCCCGCAGCTCAGGCGTAACCCCCTCTGGGACGGCGCTCGCCGCTGTAAACAGGGCGTTAAATGCAGGGCGGCCCAGCCCCACGGGGCTGCCGCGCCGCCGGCGGTTTGCCTGCGGCCTGAATCTACTTCGTTACCCCCCGCAAATAACGCATTACGAAACCCTGGGTGGGCGCTTATGCGATTTCAGGCGGTGGCCAAAGCGCCCCGACGCTTCGAAACCCGAACCGCCACGCAGGTAGTGCGCCTCCAGGCCGCCCGCTGTGGGAGCTTCCTCGAGGGTTTCGCCGGCTCACTGCGGCACAACATAGAGCGGTTCCCGGTTGGTCGAGCAGCGGGCGCGGCCGATAGCCAATCCGCCCGCCGCAAACATCGGCGGAGGCCAGGATCGGTCTGTTGCGCGCTGAAGACCCCGCGGCTCGAGGGTTCGCTACCAAAAAACGCAGCCAGGTGGGCTGCGCCTTTGTACCGATACCGTTAGCTTTGCCAGCGGTCGCGCTGCGGCTCTTGGTAGTGGTACTGCTCTTTCGGGGCGGGCAGCCTGCGCCACTTGTTGGGGCGGAAGCGGGACTCCATCGCCAGGGCGATGCGTCGCCAGCCGTACACCAACGCCCCCACCACCCCGGCCCCCACCGCCACCACCCACAGGGTGGCGATCAGCCAGAAGACCAGGAACAGGCCCACAGTTCCCGCCAGGATCAGGGCCAGGACCCCCAACGGGCCGGAAGGCAGACGGAAAGTTCTCACCGCTCAAGCCTAGCAAAAAGAGGGTGAGGTGAATGATGCGGGGACGGCGTTTGGGCGCGTGTGACCTGCATCTGTAGGTTATGGTGATTTTTGGCCTGTTAAGTCTCGATGCTGGCCTATAATGTTTGGGAGATATGGCAGCTTCAGACAGCCTTCCATTGGTTTTTGCTGCAGCCCTCACCGACCCTGGGCGCAAACGCGCCCTCAACGAGGACTCGGTGTCGCAGCAGGTCACCAACTACGGGGGCGTCTTCGTGGTTGCCGACGGGATGGGCGGCCATCGCACCGGCGAGGTGGCCTCGCAGATGTCGGTGAACGCCATCACCGATACCCTCCGCAAGGCCGAGCCCTCACCCAAGGCCCTCATCGAGGCCTTCGAGGTGGCCAACGAGGCCATCTACGGCGCCGGCCAGAAGCCGGAGTCGCGGGGAATGGGTACTACCTGCACGGTGCTGTTGCTCGACCTGCCCTACGCCATCGTGGGCCACGTGGGCGACTCGAGGGCCTACCTGCTGCGCGACGGCAACCTGATCCAGTTAACCCAGGACCACTCCTGGGTCGCCGACCGGATGCGCCAGGGCCTGCTCACCGAGGAAGAGGCCCGCAACCACCGCTGGCGCAACGTCATCACCAACGCCTTGGGCTCCTTCCCCAGTGCCAAGGTGGACCTGGTGGGGGTCAAGGTGCGCTCGGGCGACATGTTCCTGATCTGCTCAGACGGCCTAAGCGGTGTGCTGGAAGACAAGGTGCTCACCGAGATGATGCTCACCAACCCGCCTGAGCCCGCCGTGGCCAAGCTGATCAAGCTGGCCAACGACTGGGGCGGCCCCGACAACATCAGCGCGGTGGTGCTGGCCATCGGAACCCACGTCCCGCAGGGCTCGAGGCCCTACGCGCTCCCGTTGGAGACCGCCGACGGCCCTGTGCACCTTTCCAACGGCCTCGACCCCGAGGTGCTCACCACTCAGATCGGCGAGCCCCCCAAGAAGAAGAGCTTCTGGGAGCGCTACGGCACCCAGATCCTGCTCAGCCTGCTGATCGCCCTCACCGGCCTGCTGATCTACAACCAGTGGGTGCTCACCACCACGCCCACGCCCTAGCAGCACCACACGCCGCGTTTCCGCGAGCCCAGCGCCCCCCTACAGCGGTTTTTGCTGTAGGGAGTATGCGTGGGAACCGCTCTTAGTTGGTAATCTGCAGGGTCCGGCCCAAGCTGTTGTAGCCGGTGTTGGCCTCCCAAAGGTTCAGGTTGGCGAGGCGGATGGCGTACTCGGGGCGGCCGGCCAGGGTGGCGTAGGCGTCCGGCAGGTGAAGGAACAGGGCGTAGGTGCCGGTGGGGATGCCTGCGGGCAGGGGCTGATCGAGGGTGACGGTCTGGGTGGTTCCGGCGTACCAGCGGCGGGGGTCGGTGTTTAGGCTCAGGGTGAAGACCTGCTGGGTAGCGGTGTTGCGCAATACCAGCCGTACCGGGCGGGGGTTGAAGGGCGCAGCGAAGCCTCGGTTGGCCACCTGGAAGCTGAGCTGGAGCCGATCGGTCAGGCGGATTTGGCCGAGGGCGGTGGACTGCAGCAGCACCAGGCGGTAGCCCAGGCGGTTGCGGATGGTGTTGTAGATGCCCCAGGTCTGCCACTGGGCCAGGCTGCCGAAGTCGTCGGCCAGCCAGCTCCAGTTAAATCGCTCGAGTTCGGCCAGTTGGCCCGAGGCGGTGCGGCGGTCGTAGGGGTCGTAGCCGGAGGTGGGTACGTCGCTGCACATCTCGCCCCCCACCGGGATGAACCGGGTGAAGCCGCCCAGGTAGGCCCTGTCCAGGTCGCGCTGGGGGTTCTCCCAGGCGTAGGTGCCCGCATCGGACTGGTTGAGGAAGAGGCAGTCGTTGTTGTGGCCGATGCGAGAGAGCACCGGGTCGGAGGCGGCCTGGGTCTCGGTGATGCCGGCCGGAGCGAACTGGCGCAGGATCGCCACGGTGCGCAACTGGATCTTGCGGTCGGTGGGCAGGGCCGCAACCAGGGCGTTGAAGATGCTCTGCTGGTTTGCGGGGGAGGTGAGGCCGTTGCTGCTGGCGTGCCACTCGCCCCAGGCCCCGATAAACCCGCCCTGGAGTACCGCGATCACGTCACTAAACTCGCGCAGCAGCGGGGTGAGCTGCTGGATGTGGCCCAGCACGACGTTGAGCGGCGCGTCCGCCTCGGTCTCGCTCCAGCTATACCAGAAGCGTAGCGAGACCTTAAGCCCGGCGCTGCGCACGGCGATAAAGCGTGCCCGCAGGTTGTCGAAGTAGGTGGAATCTATGGAGCGGTTCTTGTAGTTTTGCAGGCTGACATAAGCCTGAATCATGCTGTAGCCCTTGGCCCGCTGGCCCGGCAGGTCTACAAAGGCCAGGGCCGTGCTGCCGATGTTGTGGCCGATCTGCCAGCCGCTGCGAAAGCCGCGCTCCGGGTTGATGATATTTTCGTCTGACTCGCTGTAGGTGACGGTCTGGGCAGTGGCGGGCGGGGCCGGGTTGAAGCTGGTGTTGCGCATCACGCTGATGTCGTCGTAACGGCAGATCCCCCCCTCGGCATAGACCACCAGGGCGGTGGTGCCGCTGGGCAGGGTGAAGGTGATGGATTTTTGGGTGTAGGTGCTGGAGGTAAAGGGGATGGTCTGGTTTAGGCCCACGGCCGTGCCCACCCTCGCAATGACCCCTACCTGGCACAAGCCCGAGGTAAAGCGGCCCATGGCCTGCAGGCGGTACTGCCCCCCGCTCACGATCCCGCTGGGGTTGAGGCTCTGCTCGAGCCGGCCGCTCCACAAGCTAATCGCCGTGCCCGGCGGGCGTGAGACCAGGGCGGGAAAGCCCCTTACCGTGGTCCACCCCGCCAGCTCCGTCTCGAAGTTCCCGTTGATCACCATCTCGGGGCCGTAGGTGGGGGTGTTTTGGAGGTTGAACAGGTCCGAGTTATCCCCCGAGATGCTGCTGCTGGTGTCGGGTTCAACCACCACCGGGCTGACGCGGGTAGGCTCGAGTGACCGCTCCAGCCGGAGGCTCTCGCCCGCCCCGACCTCGAGCTTGAGTTGTTCCTGGTCGTAGCCTTCTGCCGAGAGGGTGAGCCGGTAGCTACCGGGGGGTAGTTGGAGGCTCTGGCTTCCGGTCAGGCTCTTTTCCAGCGGGCCGCTGACCTGGACGGCGGTGTGGCCGGGGGTCAGCTCGAGCACCAGCGTGCCTGAGGGGTCGGCGGGCGTGCTGGAGGGCGGTTGCCCGCCGCAGGCCGCGAGCCAAAGGATGCCCAAAAGGAATACTCCTCTAAACAAGTTC
>JANRLD010000006.1:0-68452 GCA_033762915.1 Meiothermus sp.
AAAGCGCTCGCTCACTCCCTCACCCCGGCCCCTCTCCCAGGGGGAGAGGGGTTCTGATTGGAGAAACCCATGAAGAACTTTGCGATGACGGGGGTGGCAGGCTACATCGCCCCGCGCCACCTGAAGGCCATCAAGGACACCGGCAACGCCCTGGTCGCCGCCCTCGACCCCTTCGACTCCGTGGGCATCATGGACTCGTACTTCCCACAGGCCGAGTTCTTCACCCAGCCCGAGCTCTTCGAGCAGCACCTCTACGACCTCCGTGGCACCGACCAGCAGGTCGACTTTGTGGCGATTGCCAGCCCCAACCACCTCCACGACCCCCACATCCGCATGGCCCTCCGCGCCGGTGCCGACGCCATCTGCGAGAAGCCCCTGGTCCTCAACCCCGAGGACATCCTCCGCCTCAAAGACCTCGAGGCCGAGACCGGTCGGCGGGTCTGGACCATCCTCCAGCTCCGCACCCACCAGGCCCTGCTGGCCCTCAAGCAGCGCCTCGACGACCAGCCCCCCAAGATGCGCGAGTTAGACCTGACCTACATCACCAGCCGGGGTACTTGGTATTTGCGCAGTTGGAAGGGCCGCCTCGAGCAGTCCGGCGGTCTGGCCACCAACATCGGCGTCCACTTCTTCGACATGCTGACCTGGCTGTTCGGTAAGGTCCAGCACGTCGAGGTCCACCGCCGCGACGACACCGTGGCCGCCGGCTACCTCCAGCTCGAGCAAGCCAAGATCAAGTGGTTCCTCTCAGTGGACGTGAACTATGTCCCTGCCGAGCTACGTGCCCAGGGCAAGCGCACCTTCAGGTCCATGCAGGTGGACGGCCAGGAGGTCGAGTTCTCCGACGGCTTCACCGAGTTGCACACCCGCGTCTACGAGCGCACCCTGGCTGGCAGCGGCTTCGGTCTCGACGACACCTACCAGGCCATCGCCGCCGTGGCCAAGATCCGCAACCTGCCCCTCTCAACCAACACCTCCACCATGCACCCGTTTTTGCTCGAGAAAGTAGGGATATGATGGCCGACGGACACCGGCTCATGGACTACTTCAAGCACGAGACCGCCGTTGTGGATGAGGGGGCCAAGATCGGCAAAGGCACCAAGGTCTGGCACTTCAGCCACGTCTGCGCCAAGGCTGAGATCGGGGAGAACTGCTCGCTGGGCCAGAATGTCTTCGTGGCCAACAACGTCAGGATCGGCAGCGGCGTCAAGATCCAGAACAACGTCTCGGTCTACGAGGGTGTCGAGCTCGAGGACTTCGTCTTCTGCGGTCCCAGCATGGTCTTCACCAACGTCCTCACCCCCCGCTCCGAGTTCCCCCGCAACACCGCCGCCGACTACGGCAAGATCGTGGTCAAGCGGGGGGCCAGCATCGGGGCCAACGCCACCGTCGTCACCGGCGTCACCCTGGGCGAGTGCGCCTTCGTCGCTGCCGGTGCCGTCGTCACCCGGGACGTCCCCGCCTACGCGATGGTCGCCGGGGTCCCCGCCCGCATCATCGGCTGGATGAGCGCCTACGGCGACAAGCTCGACTTCTCTGCTTCCGACACCGCCACCGACTCCCAGGGACACGTCTACCACAAGGTGTCTGAGCGCGAGGTACGGAGGCTGGCTTAAGCATCTGCATAGTTGAAGTGCACAGTGCCGTCCCGAAATGCCCACTCTAGGAAGTTGCGCCCGCGCTTGCAGCCGTGCTTACGCCGGGGTACGTGGCTGCGGCACTCGCCGGACTCGCAAAAACCCTGGCGCAACTTATCGCGGTTCCCATCCTTACCTCCCTCGAGGCGGCAGGTAATGCACTCCCTACAGCGGTTGTTGCTGTAGGGAGTATGTGTGGGAACCGCTCTAAACCGTGCGTCCCTGCACAGACCCCCGCAACGCCCACGCGGGGGTCTGTTTTTGAACAAATCCTAATTTGTGCAGTGGTAAGATACCCGGACGCAAAACTCGTGTTTGGATCATCGCCTGTCTGGTGCTCGGCTGGGTGGGCGCGGTCAATAGCTCAACAGGAGGCGTACACATGGGTCGTATGCGGTTTGGTATCTTTTTGGCCCCGTTCCACAAGCCCGGCATCAACCCCACGCTGGCCCTCGAGCAAGACCTCGAGCTGATCCAGTGGCTCGACCGCTGCGACTACGACGAGGTGTGGTGTGGCGAGCACCACTCCGCCGGTTCGGAGATCAGCGCCTCGCCGGAGATATTCATGGCCGTGGCCTCACAGCGCACCAAGCACATCAAGCTGGGCTCGGGCGTGATCAGCATGTCCTACCACAACCCCCTGTGGGTAGCCGAGCGGATCGTCCAGCTCGACCACCTGACCCGTGGCCGGGTGATGCTGGGCCTGGGGCCGGGCTCGCTACCCAGTGACGGCATAATGATCGGGATTTCCCAAAACGACACCCGCAGACTGTTGGAGGAGGGCCTCGGCGTGGTGATGAAGCTCCTCACCACCGAGGAGCCGGTCAACTTCAAGAACGAGCGCTGGGACTTGCGCGACGCCCGGCTGCACTTGCGCCCCTACTCCGACCCCCTTTTCGACATCGCCATCCCCGCCGTGGCCTCGCCCACCGGCCCCAAGCTGGCCGGGATGCACGGCCTTGGCCTGCTCTCCATCGGGGCCACCACCGCCGCCGGTTTCGACGCGCTGGCGCTGCACTGGGACGTGATGGAGGCCCAGGCCAAACACTACGGCACCAAGGTAGACCGCAACAAATGGCGGCTGGTCGGCCTGGTACACTGCGCCGAGACGATGGAGCAAGCCTACAAAGATGTCGAGTACGGCATCGAGCAGTGGTTCGACTACTTCCAGGCCGTCGCGGCCTTCCCGCAGATGGCCGTACCCGGCAACAACGTCAAGGAGATGATCTCCTTCGTCAACGACTCCGGCTTCGGGGCCATCGGGACCCCCGATATGGTCAAGGCCCAGATCGAGCGGCTGTGGAAACAGTCGGGAGGCGGCTTCGGGGCCTACCTCACCCTGGCCCACAACTGGGCTAACTTCGACGCCACCCGCCGCAGCTACGAGCTAATCGCCCGCCATGTGATGCCCCACTTCCAGGGCCAGCACCACTCCACCATGCAGGCCGCCGCCCGTGGCCGCGCCAGCCGCCCCGAACTCGCCGCCATCCACTCCAAGGCGGTCGAGGACGCCACCCAGCGGTATCACGAGGAGGCTGCCAAGCGGAACTGATCGCGTTTCCCACCCATACTCCGCCCACGGTGCTGCGCTAAAGCGCCCGCTTTAGCGCAGTATTGCGCTCGGTACGGCAAAAACCGCCGTACCGAGTGTTTGTGGGAAAAGCTCTGAGAGCGGTTCCCACACATACTCCCTACGGCGCTAAAGCGGGCGGTTTTTGCTGTAGGGAGTACATTACTTGCTGCCTCGAGGGAGGTAAGGGTGGGAAACGCGAAGAGGCACGGTCCAAGCCCCTGTGGCAGGGAAGGATGATGGGGGTGGGGGAAGCCTGACGCGTCAGGCTTCCCCCCTCTTCGGCTTCTCTTTGCCCGCGTCTCTTCCGCTACCCAACCGGCTGCGCCCGCTGCACCTCGATGATCTGCTGGCGCTCGAGCTTAGAGAAGTAGTAGCAGATCATCTCCTCAGAGAGGCCCAGCAGCCGGGCCAGCTCTTGGGCGTTGATGCCGTGCTGTAGGTGGGGCTTGGCCTTCTGCCAGAAGATGTTGCGGGGGGCGTTGGGCTCCTTGCCGCTGACCAGTTTGAAGCGGATGCCGGGGGGAACCAGCTCGATGGTGCGGAACTTGATCTCCTCGTCCATGATGGTCAGGGAGAGCAGGACTCGCTCGAGGGGCCAGTTGAGGGCCGGATCCACCGGGGTTTTGAACCAGCGAACGCTCAGCTCAAAGAGGCCGGTGCCTGCGCCCATAATCTCCAGCAGCTTGGCCTTGGTCTGCAGGGGCTCGACAAACTGACCGTTGTGCTGGAGGCAGCGCAGGTTTCCCTCCTTGATGTAGAGGGTGTAGCGGCTACGACCCGGCAGGTTCCACAGCTCGAGGATGCCAGTCTGCTTGCTTATGATTCCAACCAGTTCGTGAAAGGGAGTCTTTTCGAGATTGCCTGAAACGACCATCCACTACCTCCTCGAATGCTTCTTAATAGCAGCTTAGCGACAAACGGGCCGGGACACGGGTCAAATCAACGCAAAAAAAGGAGGCCTTGCGGCCCCCAAGTTACGCTGCTGTAGGCTATAGGACGCTGCGGCGGGTACGCCCCAGAAGGGCGTCCAGCAGGCGCTGCACCAGGCTGCGGCTGGCGGCGGGCTGGGCAAAGACCGGAGAAGGCTGCGGGGCGATAGCTTCGACCTCGGCCACCGGCGCAGGCGCGGCCTGCTGGGCCTGGGCGGCCTGGAAGGCGTCCACCGCGGCGATGTAGCCCATCTGGCGCAGGGCGTAGACGTCTTTCAGCACGTCGGCCACCGGGAGGTTGAGCTGCTCGGCCAGGTCGTCGCAGGAGACGCCCCGGGCCTCGCGCAGATAGAAGGCAGCGCGGAAGAAGAAGCGGCCCAGATCGCCGGGCAGCGACTTGGCCTTGTCGGTGGTGCGGAAGCGGGTGCCAGGGTCGATGAACTCCTCAGAGTGATCGGTAGCGCTGCTCAGGTCGAGCATCATGTTGGGCAGGTAGTAGTTGAGCGAGCGCTCGTCGCCGCTGACCGGAAAGCCGGTGAACTCGAAGGGGGCCTCGAGCGTGTTGACCAACTCCTGCAAGGCTTCCTTGGTCTTGTAGAGGCTGAGGCTCTGCTGGTCGCGGAAGGCCCGGATCAGGTTACCTTTGTCAATCTCGAGGGTGATCAAGGCGTCGGGGGTGCGAACCGTCAGCCAGCCGGTGCGCTTGACCAGTGGGGTGATCAGTTCGGTGAAGGGGATGTACTTGAGATCGCCAAACAATGCCATAACAAGCCTCGCTACTCCCCAATGTATCAAAACCGGCCTCGAAAAGAGCTTGTGCCTCGAGGAACCGACGTTACACTGGGCGCAACCCCCGCTCCTGGGGCGTGTCCTTAGGTTCAATATACACGCTCAGATGGGCATAACGGGGTCATTTACGGTTTCGCGAAATGAGGGAAGCTTAACCCCAGTCCGCAATCCAGTCTGTGATCGGGCCTGTAAGATTAACCCCGTGAAACTGGCGGCACTGGACGTGGGGGAAGCCCGGATCGGGCTGGCGGTGGGGGACCTGGGGCGGGCCTGGGCCTTCGGGCGGGGGTACCTGGTGCGCAAAACCTTGGGGGCCGATTTGGCCGCGTTGCGGGCCTTCGCCGAGGCGGAGCGGACCGAGAAATTCGTGGTGGGGCTGCCCCTACGCACCGACGGCAGGCCCAGCGCTCAGGCCGAAAGGGTGTTGGGCCTGGTTGAGGCCATGCGCCGGGAGGGTATGATGGTCGAGCTGGTGGACGAGCGATACACCACCAAGATCGGGCAAAACCGCCTGATGAGCGCCCCCAAGCGGGTGCGTCAGGAAAAGGGCAAGCTCGACGAGGCTGCCGCCGTGGCCCTGCTGGAGTCGTACTTAAGTCATCCAGCAGCGTCCCAGGCCGAGTCCGAGCCCTCGAGCTGAGCATGGACGAGCGTAAGCGACCCACCACTGAGGAGAGCAGGGCCACCTCCGAACGACCCCCCGCCGAGGCCCCCAGCAGGGGCAGCTCGCCTTGGATCTTGCGCGGGGTGCTGGCGATGTTTGTGCTGCTGGGCGGTCTGGTGGGCTACGGGCTGTACCTGGCCGGCCCCACCGGCGTCACCGCTGAGGTGCGGATTCCGCGCGGGGCGGGGGCCGCCAGCGTCGGGCGCATCCTGGCCGAGGCCGGAGTGGTGCGCTCTTCGGCCCTATTTGCCTACTACCTGCGCTTCTCGCGGCGCGACAAGGACCTCAAGCCAGGCTTCTACCGCCTCGAGGGCAGCGGGCTGCGGGCGGTGGCGCTGGCCGTCACCGACGACTCACGCCCGCTCACCGTGCGCGTCACCTTCCCCGAAGGCTGGCGGGCAGTGGACATCGCCGCGCGCCTGACCGACAACGACCTCGACGGCCCGCGCTTCCTCGAGCTGGTGCGCAGCCCGCCCCCCGAGCTGCGCCCCGCCGAGGCCAAGGGGCCGACCCTCGAGGGCTACTTGTTCCCCGCCACCTACGACTTCCCCCGCGACTACAGCGCCGAGGACATCCTGCGGGCCATGACCCGCCGCGCCGAGCAGGAGTTCACCCCTGCCGCCAGGGAGCGCCTGGCCCAGCTCAAGATCGCCAGTGTTCACGACTGGGTGACGCTGGCCTCAGTGGTGCAGGCCGAGGCCGCCAACGCTGCCGAGAAGCCCACCATTGCCGGTATCTTCCTCAACCGCCTGGACATCGGGATGCCCCTCCAGGCCGACCCCACCGTGGCCTACGGCCTGAACAAGCGCCTCCCCGAGCTAGACCGGGGTGCGGGCGACTTCGAGCAGGACACCCCCTACAACTCCTACACCCGCCGGGGCCTCCCCCCCACCGCCATCGGCAACCCCGGCCGGGAAGCCCTACGGGCCGTCTTAAACCCCGTCCGCACCAACGCTCAGGGCAGGCGCTACCTCTACTTCCTCCACGCCCAGGGGAGGCTATTCCTGAACGTGGACTTCCAGGGACATCTGCGCGACACGGCGAAGTACTACAGGTGAGGTAGAGGCGACGAGGCGGGAGAGGGAGGCAAAAGCCAGCAGCGCCTTCGCCCTAAGTTGCGCCAGGGTGTGCGCGACCAGGGGGCAACATGGCCTCCCTGGCCCAATTCCCTACAGGCGTTTCGGGGCACTATCTCGCAGTTCAACTATTGCGACACCTAGTTTTGGACGGGCAGCGCCCGGATCTGGGTGGGCTCGAGGCTGCCGCCCGACTGCTCCTCGGTGATGTGAACTACGTCGTAGCCCGCGGGCATCTGGAAGACCTTCAGGCCGCCCCGGAAGGTCTCGAGGCCGACGTGGTTCTCGCCCCGGACGCCCCACAGCTGATAGGTCTTGCCTGGGGGCGGCGGGGGCAGGTTAACCCAGATCAGGGCCCGCCCGTCCTGGCGCACGATGCAGCGCCCCACGGCCTGCTGCTGCTCGTTCACCAGGGTCACGAAGTGGCTTTTGGGGTCGGTAAAAGCGCTCAGCCAGGGGTAGAGCCAGCTTCCGCAGTAGCCCACCGACAGCACGGCCGCGACCGCCGCCGCCTGACCCAGCCAGCGCGGCCAGTTCGGGGCGGTCTTTGAGGGCTGTGGCGGGCCGCCCGGCCTGGGCACCGCGCTCACCGCAGCCCGCGCCTGGACGCGACCCAGCACCTCGGCCTTGAGCCCGGGCCGGGGCCGCACCTGCGTCGCGCCGCTTAGCTCCGCGGCGGTCTCTTGCAGGGCCTTCAGCTCACCCAATAGCTCGGGGTGCTGCTCGAGGTCCCGCTCGACCTGTCGCCGTTCGGCCTCGCTCAGGGCGTGGAGGGCGTAGAGCGGGAGCAGTTCGCGCAGTTCGTCAGGCTTCACGCAGCACCTCCCGCAGCTTGGACATGGCCTTGGACAGCTTGGCCTTGAGGGTTCCCAGGGGGATCTTTAGCAACTCCGCAGCCTCGGGGTAGGTGTGACCCCGGTAGTGCAGGGCCTCGATGATCGCGCGCTCGGCGGGCTCGAGGGCGGCCAGGGCGCGCTGGATGCGAACCCGGTTGAGCGCGTTCTCCTCGTTAAGCCCCTCCCCCGGCACGTCGAAGGCCTCGTCTTCGCCGTCCTCGTCTTTCAGGGGCTCCTGGGCCTTGGGGCGGACGGCCTCGGAGCGCACCCTGTCCACGCAGTAGTGGTGCCCCACCGCCAGAATCCAACTGCGCCCGCTGGCCTTACGGAAGTCAAAAGAGGCGGCCCTGTTCCAAAGGCGGACGAAAATCTCCTGCACGGCGTCTTCCTGCGCACCGGGGTCGAAGCCCATACGCCGCGCCAGCCCCAGCATGGCCGAGGCGTAGCGGTCGTAGAGCACCCCCAGCGCGGCCTCGTCGGCCCGCGCCACCAGCGCCAGCAGCGTCTCGTCGGGGAAGCCCTCGAGCGCAGACGAGCCCGACCCTGGCTCGAGCGTAGACGAGCCTGACTCTGGCTCGAGCGCAGACGAGCGGAGCTTCGGCTCGAGGCTCATGCCCGACCATCCTACCTCACCTGCATCCCTTCGCAGCGCATAGTTTTGTGTAGACGAAAGATCCAGCACATGTCCTCGAGGGGCTGTACGTGTGCTGTGGGGGAAAAGGATTAAGGCGAGCGGAGAAAGGAGCAAAGGGAAATCAGAGCCAGGGCCAGGGGCCGCCCCGGCCGAGTTGAATGGGGAGATTTGCTGGGTTTTTGCGGTAGCTCAAACGCCCAGGGCCAAGGTTGGGGTTGTATCGCCTCCCGAACCTCGCCCCGCTTGGGCGGCAG
The DNA here is from genome assembly GCA_033762915.1 of Meiothermus sp. Lineage (GTDB taxonomy): Bacteria > Deinococcota > Deinococci > Deinococcales > Thermaceae > Meiothermus. The sequence goes on from JANRLD010000006.1 coordinate 8,393, forward strand.
GTCGACGCCAAGAAGCCGGGCCGGTGCGCCTGCCGCAGGCATCGGAGGGGGAGGCGAGGTACAAGAGGGGCCAGGTCGAAGTCAGGTTCCCGGCAACCTGTGGGGGTCACCCTTGGCCTTGACGGCCCTGCTATGCCTCACCCCCTCTCCCCTATGCCTTCACCTCCCCGCCGCTGCCCACCATAAGGCTGGCCTCGCGGTGGAGGAAGGCCTTGAGCACGTCGGTGACGGTGAGGATGCCCACCAGCTTGCTGCCGGACAGCACGGGCAGGCCGCCGATCCGATTCTGGATCATGCGGTGGGCGGCGGTTTGCAGGGGCTCGCCCTCGCCGACGGTTATGGGGTCTTTGGTCATGATCTCGCCTACCCGCAGCTTGGAGATCAGGTAGTTGAGTTCCCAGATCGATAGCGAGGTGGCATCGGAGGGCATGGCCTGCTTGAGGTCGCGGTCGGTCACGATGCCCACCAGCCGGCCATCGTCGACCACGGGCAGACGGCGGAAATTGCCCTTCTTCATCAGCGTAGCGGCCTCGGGCACGGTCATATCGGGCTTGACCACGGCGGGGTTGGGGGTCATCCAGTCTTTGACCAGCATAGTTGTATCACCTCGACCCAAAGCCTACCCCGATGGCGTCGGATAAATGTCTCTATGCGGTCGAACGTCATGGGCAAAGTGTCAAAAGTCGAAAGCCGAAAGCAAAAAGCCGAACGCCAACAGACCTACAGCAATGGTCTGTTGGCGTTCGGCGTATGACGTTCGGCGGCTGTTTACCTCGCCCTAATCGCGGTCCAGACTTCGTCGTAGATGCGCTGGTCACGGCCCAGGTCGAGGATGTAGTCGAGCTTGGAGAGGTCGGGGTAGATGGCGGGGTTTTTGAGGTCTTCGGGGCGGATGAAGGGCTTGGAGGCGGCGTTGGGGGAGCCAAAGCGGGTCCAGTTGGAAAGCTGTGCGCCCACCTTCGGATCGAGAATGTAGTTGATAAAGCGGTGGGCGGCCTCGGCGTTGGGGGCGCGGGCGGGAATCATCATGTTGTCCACCGAGAGGTTGCCCCCTTCCCTGGGCAGCACGAAGGCGAAATTGGGGTTTTCTGCAATGGCCCGCACCGCATCGCCGTTGTAGACAATCGCCATCGCGGCCTGGCCGGCCAGCACCTTGTTCACCCCAGGAACGCCCGCCTCGAAGCTCAGAAAGCTGCGGTTGCGGCTGGCGTCGCGGATGAGTTGACCGGCCTTGCGGATGGCGTTGGGGTCGCGGCTGTTGATGCTCTGCCCCTGGAAGCGCAGGGCGATGCCCATCATCTCGCGTTGGTCGTCGATCAGGGCGAAGGGCACGCTGGGGTTGCTGAACAGCACCGACCAGCTGCTGGGCGGGGTGGGGAAGCGGTCCTTTCGGTAAAACAGCCCGGTGAAGCTGTATTGGTAGGCGATCGAGTATTTGTTCCCGGGGTCGAAGGAGGGGTTGCGCATCCGGGGCTCGAGATTCTTGATGTTCGGAATCTTGCTCTGCTGCAGCGGCTGCACCAGCTTCAGGTTGACCAGCGTGGGGATGATGTAGTGCGAGGGCACGATCAGGTCGAACTGCGCCGCGCCCCCGGCTTGTAGGCGGGCCAGCATGTCCTCGTTGGACTCGTAGAGGGTGATGCGGACCGGAATGCCCGTGGCTCTGGTGAACTGTTTGGGAATTTCGGGGTCCATGTACTCCGACCAGATGAACACCCGCAACTCCTTAGGTTGGGCCAGCGCTAGCATGGTCAGAGCTAGCCCGACCAAAACAAAAAATCTTTTCATGACAGCAAAAATATCATGGGTTGGTTAGAAAAAACATTTGCCCGGGATTACTTTATCCCGAGCATGAAGATAAAGATGATCCTGCTGACACAAAACGGAGCCAAGGCCAGACCATAACGGTGAGTTGCCTCCATACACACGTGCAAGTCCTGACCAGCATAACCACTCAACCAGCTCTAAAACTTGGCAAAGCCTTGGCTGTCATTGTCGAACGGAGCTTGTCGCTTTCAATCAAGGGTGCATTTTTACGCACCATGAACGTCGCTCGAGAACTTGGCGTCAAACGCTCGCACACTACTGGCTCGGCTACCCCAAAATGGTGTATGCAGCTTGAAAAGCCATTGCGGGAACCGCGTGGCACACCGCCGAGTTCACCAAAATCTGCTAGGAAAATGCACCTGGTAGACGCGGCACTACACGTGGGTCTCAATCGGTTGCCACAGACGCGGCTGTAGGAATGGGGGTAGGGGCGGGGGCCATTGTACGCTTCTCGAAATTCTTTTTCTCAAACCTGTAGAACGCCGAGGGCACCACAAACAAGGTCAGCACCGCGCTGGTCAGGATCCCACCCAAAATCACGATGCCCAACCCGCGCCTAAACTCAGCTCCCTCGCCACCACCGAAGATTAGCGGGAAGGAAATCACCAGCACCGTGAGGGTGGTCATGATGATCGGGCGTAGGCGCAGCTTGGCGGCGCTGACCAGCGCCTCGCGCAGCGGTAGCTTCTGAGCCTCGTGCACCACGAAGTCGAGGAGTAGGATAGAGTTTTTGGTAGAAAGCCCCACCAGCACCACCATGCCCAGAATCGTAATCACGTCCAGCGGTGCGCCAAAGAAGAACAGCGCCCAGACACCGCCCACTACCGCCAGCGGAACCGGAAGCAACAGGTAGATGGGGTAGCGCCAACTGTTGAACTGCGCCCCCAGCACCAGGTAGTTGAGCATAATGGCTATGAGCAAGGCCAGCGGTCCATAGACCAGTAGGCTGTTGGTCAGACCTGCTGCACCGAAACCCGAGACCCCCAGAGTCACGTCTTCGTTCAGGATGCCTTTTTCCTCGAGGTCGGTAGGAATACTGCGCTGTTTGGAGAAGCTGCTCACACCGGGCTTGAGCTTGATATCCAGACTGGCCGAGGCCCGCTTGTTGAAGCGGAATAGAGTCGAGGGGGCTTGACGCATCTCGAAGCTGCCCAGGTCGCGCAGGGTCAGGTTGGTTTGCAGCGCACTGGTATAGGCGGGCAGCGAGAGGAAGGAGTTTTCGTCGGTGATGAGGTGGCGGTCGAGGCGCACGGTGATGTCGTAGCGTTCTTCGCCGTCGAGGAAGTCACCGCCTTTGGAGCCGGAGTTGGCGGTACGGATGATGTTGGCCAGGTCTTGGGGGGTCAGGCCGGTACCTGCCAGACGGGTCTGGTCGGGCACATAAACCCGTTCGGGGGTAGTTTCGGTCAGCGAGGAATTGATGCTCAACACATCGGGGTCAAGGCGCAGTTCAGCCACGATCTTTTCACCGACCTGCTCGAGTTGCGTCTGGGTGGGCGCGGTGAGTTGGAAGGTCAGGCCATCGGTTCCGCCGGGGCCGTTGGCATTGGCAGTAGCCCGAATCTCGATATCGGGGCGGCTGGCGAACCTGGCCCGCAGTTCTGCTTGAATCTTGGGTACCCAGACGAACACGTTCTCGCGTTCTGTGAGGGGCACCAAATCCATTGCGATGGTGGCTCGGTTGGACTCGGTAGCGTTGGCCACGAAGCCCGCCGAGGCTCCCACGGTGGTGGACATCTCCTTCACCTCGGGCTGGGCACGCAGGAAGGTTTCGATCTCCCTGGCCACCGCGTTGGTCTGAGCCAAGCTGCTGCCGGGGGCCAGCTTGACCGTAACCGTGGCTTGGCCCTCGTCGGAACTGGGGGTAAAGGTGAAATTGAGGCGGGTGACGGCAAAGATGCCCGTGATGAAGAAGGCTACCGCCGCCGCCAGAATCCAGCCCGTGCGGCCCAGACCCTTATACAGCAAGTTGCCGTACCACTCGCGGAAGCGGCCCAGCAGGTGCTCCGACCCCGCGTGCAGGCTGACCGTGAGCGCGTTGAGGGCGTCCCACAGCAGCACAAAGACGTAGCGCAAGATTGCCAGGATGACCGGGAATAGCAGAATCAGCACTGCCGCAATGGCGATGCGAATCCCCAGGGGGGCTGCAACTGCGGCAGCCGCACCCGGTGACGAGGTGAGGACGGGGAAGACTTGGATAATCGCCCAGGCCACCCACAGCCCGATGCCCAACGGCTTGCGCACCGTGGCCCAGGCCCAGCGCAGGTTGCCCACCACGTTGCGGGCGGCGGTACCCACGGCGGCCCAGCTTACGGGTGCGGGGTCGGGGGTGTAGGCCATGCGGACGGTGAGGAAGAAAAGGGCCTCGAGCCAGCTAAAGAAAATTGCTCCCGCCAAGCCCAGCGCGAAGGCCCCGAAAAAGTCGCCAATGATCCCCGGAATAAAGCCCAGCGGGATCAGCACCCCCACCAGCGAGAAGGTGGCGGCGGAAGCCGCACTGATAACTTCAGTCGCGCCCTTGAGTACCGACTCGATCATCCCGTAGCCCATCGCCCGGTAGCGCTCGATGTTCTCGGCTACCACGATGGAGTCGTCCACCACGATCCCCATCGCCACAATCATGGCCAGCAGGGTGATGATGTTGAAGGTGTAGCCAAAGTAGGTGAACACGATGGGCATGAACGACAGCGCAATGGGGATCGCCAGCACCACCGCGAAGGCCGTGTTGAGGCGGCCCAACGCAATCAGACAGACCACCGCCACTGCCACTGCCACAATCACCGCTTCCTTGAGGGTGTCGTTGACGCTGGCCGTGATGGAACTCGAGGTGTCCCCGGTGATGGTGTATGTATAGCCCTCGGGCAACGACATTGCGGCCATCGCGCCGCGTACACCGGCTGCCACCGAGGTGGTGTTGGTTCCGCTGGTTTTGCGGATCGAGAGCAGCACCACCGGCTCGCCGTTCAGGCGGTTATAGCTAACCGTGTCCTTAGAGCCGTCGCGCACTACGCCCAGGTCGGCCACCCGGATGCCTTTGCTCCCGTCCACCAGAATCTGCTCGATCTGGGTGAGTGAGGTCGGGGTGTTGCGGGTGGCGAAGCTGATCTGGGTGCCTTGGGTGGTCACATTGCCCGCAGGCAGGTCTTGGCTCGAGCTGCTGATGGCCTGGGTGACCCGGCTGGGCGAGAGGTTATACGAGGCCAGTTTGGCTGGGTCGAGCAGCACCTCAATCTGCCGCTGCGGCGCACCGGAGATGTTGACTTGGGCCACGCCCGTGACCCGCTCGAGGCGGTTCTTCACGGTCTGGTCGGCAAAGTCGTACATCTGCCGCAGGTCGGCCCCGCCGCCCGAGAGGGTCACGCTCATGATGGGCTGGGCGTTGGGGTCGAGCTTCTGCACCACCGGTGCGTCGGCGTCGGCGGGCAGTCGGTTGCGGATCGAGGAAACTTTCTGGCTCACCTCGTTGGCGGCACTGTTGGTGTTGGTTCCGCTGGCAAAACTGATGGTGATCTGTGAGTTGCCGCTGCTGCTGGTGGAGCTGATCTCTTGCACCCCGGCGATGGTCGAGATCGCGTCCTCGATCACGCGGGTCACCTGCTGCTCGATGTTGTCGGGAGTTGCACCTTGGTAGGTGGTCGAAACGCTGACGGTGGGTAGGTCGAAGCTGGGCAAACGGTCTACCCCGATCCCCAACGCAGCAATAAACCCAAACGCCACCATCGCCACAAAGACTCCGATGGTCAGGACGTACCTCGAGACCGCAAACTTAATCGCGCCATTCTCTTTCATCACTGACCTCCCACCACGGTCACTTTTTGACCGCTCTGCAAACCACCGGGCAGGGGGAAGACAATCTTGGCGTTCGCGCCTAGGCCTTGCAGGGCAACTTGGCCCGAGGACTCGGCGAGGATGCGGACGGGCTGACGCTTGAGGGTGTCACCCTCGATGACGAAGACATAACTCTGGCCCTCGCTGGTCTGGAGTGCACCCGTAGGAGCCAGCACGCCGTTGGCCTGACGGATGCGGTACATCACTTGTACACTGCTTCCCGAGGTCAGCCCCGAGGTGTTCTGCCCGCCCACGAAGCGCCCGTAGAGCTGCACCAGACGGTTGTCGCCCGCCACCTGGGCACTGCGGTACACGCGGCCCTCGTAGCGCTTGCCCGCGATGGTGTAGGTCAGACCCGAGCCGACCGTCAGGCTGCTGGCATCGCCGGGCGAGACGGTCATGTTGACCCGCAGGCTGCTGCTATCCACCAAGCGAAACACACGGCTTCCGGTGTTGATGTACTCGCCCAGGTTGGGGTAGATATTCCCAATCTCGCCCGCGAAGGGGGCGCGAACAGCGGTGCGTGAAAGGCTGGTCTGAAGCTGGTCTAGTTGGTTCTGGGCCTGGGCTACCGCGATGCGGCGGCTCTCGAGCGTCTCACTCCCTGCCCGCTTGGTTTGCGCCAGGTTGGCCTCGGCCTGCTCGAGGTCGGCTCGAGCACTCTCGACTTGCGAACGGCTGTTTTGCAGATCGGTCTGCGAAATGCCACCCAGGTCGTAGAGGCGCTGGTTGGAGGCTAAGGTTTGCTCGGCCCGCTGTAGGGCAATCCTCGAGGCGTTCAAACGGGCTTGTTGTGTGCTTAAAGTCTCGGGTGTTTGGTTCGCGCTCTGACGCAGGCTGACCTGAGCATTTTGCAGCGAAAGCTGGGCGTTGGCGAGCTGCTGCGTTAGTGAGGTATCGTCCAAGCGCACAATTATCTCGCCCTTCCGCACCTTGTCACCCTCGCGCTTCAAAATCTGCACCACCTGCCCCGAAGCTTGCGCGGCCACGTTGGAATCGGTGGCGGCCTCGAGCGTCCCATTGGCACTGCGGGTGGTGCTCAACGTCCCCTGCCTCACCGTAAAAGCCCGCACGGGTACGGTGCTAACGGCGGTAGTGCTCTCTGCCTCTTTGGCAGCATTAGCATTCGGACGATTCGTTGGCTGACAGGCGGCTAGCGCGATAATCAGCAACCCAGCAAGCGCCCAAGCAGACCGCTTATGGCCGAGGGCTGATAGCCTTACTCCTTTGGCGCTCGACCTCCTCATCCCTGACCCCCCATCATCCCGGTGCAGTCCACCCCGGCGCTCGTGGAGAGTGTGCCCAGCGCCCGCAGGTAGCTGTTCTCGGCTTGCAAGGCTTGGAAGGCCGAGCGCAGGGTGGCGACTTCGGTCTGCTGCAGCGCCAGTCTCGAGATCGTCCCACTGCGGAAGCGGGCTTGGTCTTGGGTCAGGGTTTTCTTGTTGTTCTCGAGGTCGGCGTTGCGAAGGCGCACTTGCTCTGCGGCGTTTTGTACCTGCCGCCAGGCATCGCGCAGGCTGGTCAGGGCGTTTTGGCGGGTGGTCTCGAGGTTGCGCCGGGCGTTCTCGAGGTTGGTCTTGTTGTCGCGCAGGGTGGTGGGGGCGGTGTAGTCGTTGTCGGAGAGCTGGACATTAAGTTCGTTGAGGGCAGCCTGCTGCGCGTTTTGCAGCACATTGACCGATCTCGCTTCGAGACCTTTCTCGAGGTCTTCCAACTTGCAACTGGTGGTCTTCAGCGCAGGTAGCTCAGCCACGGTCAGATTCCCGCTCAGGCTGCGGCCCAGTTGGGTCTCGAGGCGATTGGACAATACGGACTGGTTGGCCTGAAGGTCGGTCAGGGTCTGGCGGCTGCCGGCCAGCGAGTTTTGCGCCTTGTCTACATCCAGTTGCGTCCCGTTGCGGGCTTGCAGGCGGGCGCGGGCTACCTCGAGGTTGCGCTGGTCGAGGGCCACTTGGGCAGTTTGCAGCTTGATGTTCTCCTGATTCTCGTACAGCGAAATATAGGCGTTGACGGCGTTGGAACCCGTGGACAGCCGGGTATTCTCGAGCCGCACGGCCTCGAGTGCCGCCGTATTGCGGGCCTGCGTAAGCTGCACGATCAACACGCTGGGGTCGCCCTCTTTAGCCGCGAGGTCGGCCTTGGCGTTGGTCAGGGTGTTGTTCTGATTGCGCAAGTCCGCGCCTCCGGTGAAGGCTTGTTGGAGGGCAGAGTTTAGATTGAGTGCGTTTTGTGCAGATGCGGTTGAGAGGAACAAGGGCGAAACGGTGAACAGGGAAAAAGCTAGGGCGAGGGCTATACCTTTGACCTTTTGACCGATTGCGGCTCGAGGTTGGTGGATGGCTTGGCTGTTGAAAGGTTGATTCATTGCTGTCCTCCTAGATTGACGGGCAGTTGCTCGAACGCGCCGATGGCCCCGAGCAGACGGTAGACGGCGACCATTTGGGTGGCGGTGGCAGCCTCGAGGTCGCGCTGGGCCTGGCGCAGGTTGACCTGGGCCTGTTGCAGGTCGAGGGCGGTGTTGGTTCCGGCCTGACGGCGGGCTTGGGCGGTGCTGAGTGCTTGGGTAGCGTTGTCCACAGCGATACGAAAAGCCTTGATGCGGGCGGTGGCGGTGCTGGCCTCAAGGTAGCGCTGGCGCACATCGAGTTCGGCGGATTTGCCGGCAGAATGGAGCGATTTCTGTGCGGCCTCGATCTGGGTTTGGGCGGTGCGGATGCTGGCATCGCTGCTGGGGGCGACGAGGGGTAAGGAGACCGACAGACCGAAGGTGAAGGTGTTGGTACTGGTAGCGCTGGGCTGGCTGGAGTTGATGCCGTTATAGGTCGCCCCTACGCTAGCGTTGCCACTTTGTAGGTCGAGGCTGGCGGAATAGCTGAGGCCCGCGCCCGTACCCCCCTGACCTCTGGGGCCATAGCCCAAGTTGACCGAAGTGGGTGGCAACCAGCGGTTGCGCTGCGCGATGATCAGGCTGTCCTGTGCGCCGTCGAGTTGGATTTGAGCCTTGCGAACGTCGCTGCGGCGTTGCAAGGCTTGAGCGATCAGGCTCTCGAGGCTCCCCTGCGGCAGCGGCAGCTCTTGGGGTGGAGTGTTCAGATTAACCGCACTCGGGCCTTGGCCCAACTGATTGAACAAGGTCAGCCGGGCGTTCTCGAGGCCCCCCTCGGCTTGCAGGCGGGTTACTTGGGCGTTCTCCAGGCCTTGCCGGGCTTGCAGCAGCCCCTCCTTGGTCAGTTGCCCCGCGCTCTGCTGGGCCATAGAGATCCGCACCCGCTCGGCGGCCAGGGCCTGGTTGGCCTGGGCCAGCTCGAGGTCGGCCACGGCGTTTCGCACCGTGAAGTATTGATTGGCCAAGTTAAGTGCAAGGGTAGCGCGGGTGTCCCGCAGGTCTAGGGCGGCGGATTCGAAGTTTCTGGCCGCACTCCTGATTTGGTCGTTGGCTCCGGACCAGGGCAACACGTTCAAGCTGGCCGTCAGACCCAAGCTATTGGTACTGCTGCTGTTGCCGCTTTCGGGGGCGCTGTAGTTGTAGCTCCCCGTGCCCCGGATTTGCAGCCCAGCGGCAGCGTAGGCGGCCTCGAGAGTGCGCTGGCTGTTCTGGAAGCGCAGGTCGGCGCTTTGCCAATCGGCGGACTGCGGTAGAGATTGTAGGGCTGTGGTCAGGGGCAGGTCGGCTTGGGCGAAACCCAACGAGCCGAGTCCGAGGAGCAACCCGAGGACTCGAGCGGCCTTTGGCGTTGGCCTTCGGCTTTTGGCCTTTGGCATGTTGATGTTATTCACGACACCTCCTTCATGAATCGAAGTTTGGAGGGAGTGAATAAATCCAGTGGCAAGCCAATGTGTAGGTTTCTTCAAAATCCAGCTCCGACAATCTTTACAGAAGCTTTCTACCCTTGGCTCATGCCCCAGAGCGATACAATCAACCTTGTGGCCGTAGTGCTGGTGGTTGAAGACGAACCCGATATTGCCGAGATGCTCGAGGTCTACCTCAAGCGCGATGGCTATCGTACCGAGCGAGCAGCCGATGGTAAGACCGCGCTCAACCTCTACCGGGCGGTCAAGCCCGATCTGGTGCTGCTGGATGTGCAGCTACCCCAGGTAGACGGTCTCGAGGTCTTGCGTAAAATCCGCGCCGATGGCAATACCCCGGTGATTATGGTCACGGCCCGCACTGAGGATTTGGACAAGTTGCTCGGTTTGGAATTGGGAGCCGACGACTATGTGAGTAAACCCTTTAGCGCCCGTGAAGTGGTTGCACGGGTAAAGGCGGTGCTGCGCCGCAGCAACAACACCGACATCAGCGAGTTTTTGCGGGTGGGCAGCATCGAGATAGACCTGCGCCGGATGGTGGCCCATGTGGGCGGGAAACGCCTCGAGCTGACCCCCACCGAGTTTCGCCTGCTACAAGCCTTGGCGCGGGAGCCGGGGCGGGTCTACAACCGCCAAGAACTGATGGACGAGGCCCTGCCCGACTCCGACGCGCTGGAGCGGGTCGTTGATGTTCACCTAAAAAACCTGCGGAAAAAGCTGGAAGAGAACGGGGCCAAGGAAGCCCTCGAGACCGTGCGCGGGATGGGCTACCGCCTGTGGGTCGAGCATCCCTGAGGATAAACTATGCCTGATTCGTTCAATCTTAAGCGGCGCGATTTTTTTGTGCGGATCGCGTTGGGCATTGCGGCCATCGTAATCCTCTCTAACCTGACTGCCGCATTTTTCTTCACCTTACGCTTCAATAGTTTGAATACCGAGCAACGACAGCAGATTGCCCAAGCTATTGCCGAGGGCCGCAGCCCGGAGGCTGCCCTTAGGGTGCCTTCGCCCTTTCTAATGACCGGGCCTTTCACCCTGGTTGTCCCGGTCGGGCTGGGCCTGCTGCTGGCTTGGGGGTTCTCGTTGAGGCTGGCCCGACCCATAGAGCGCATAAACCGGGCGGCCGCCGATTTATCAGCGGGAAAGCTGGACACCCGTATCAACCTCGAAGGCCAGATCGGCGAGTTTCGGCTGGTCGCCACCACGCTGAACCAGGTGGCGGAGTCGCTCGAGCGCCTCGAGAACGAGCGCAAGAGCATGATCGCCGACATTGCCCACGAGTTGCGAACACCGCTTACGGCTATTCGCACACGGCTTGAGGGCTTGGAAGATGGGTTGCTCGAGTTCACGCCCGGCGAGGTGCAGAAGTTGCAGTATCACACCTTGTTGCTCTCGAGACTAATCGAAGATTTGCGCACCCTATCGCTGGCCGATGCGGGGCAGCTTTCGCTCAAAAAGCGCCCGGTGGATCTGGCGGATTTGCTCGAGTCCACCTTGGAGGGCTTCGAGGCCAGGGCCAGGGAGAAGGGCGTGCAGCTCGAGGAGGAAGCTGCGCCCATACATCTCGAGGCCGACCCCGAGCGACTCACCCAGGTCATTTCCAATTTGGTGGACAACGCTTTGCGGTATACCCCCAGGGGGGGCAGCGTAAAGGTTTCGGTAGAGAACCTAAGCTCAGGGATTAAACTCAGCGTGCAAGACAGCGGCCCTGGTATCCCAGAGGAGGCATTACCGTATGTTTTCGACCGCTTTTATCGAGGAGACTCCTCGAGGTCTCGAGACACTGGGGGCAGCGGGTTGGGCCTAGCGATTGTGCGGGCCTTGGTCCAACTGCATGGCGGGCAGGTCTCAGTGAAAAATGCCCAATCGGGGGGAGCCGTGTTTGAAATCAGGCTGCCCTCAAGGGTCTAGGTGTCTGCATAGTTGGAATGCGAACGGTCGCCCCCCGGCTCCCGCAGGGAATTGCACCTCGGGTAGCCGCTCCGCTCAGGCACGAATATGCCCTATCCGCCGATTTCGCACTTCTACCCTGGCGCAACTTAGGACCCCAGCTCAGATTGGTTCGCGTCGACGGGATCGCTCGAGTTGACAAACCTGATAAAACGATTTACCATCTCCCTTAATGAACAAAGAAAATCCGGCATATAGTCGGAGTAGTGACTTGAGTGCAAAAGCCGCTGATGTCGCACGTCTAGCGGGAGTTTCGGTCAGTACCGTTTCGCTGGTACTGAACGGAAACGGGCGAATTTCCGCAAAAACGATTGAACAAGTACGGGCCGCCGCCGCCCAGCTTAACTACGTCCCCAACGCCCAGGCCAGCGGCCTGCGCCGCCGCATCACCCACCGCATCGCGCTGGTGGTGCCCGATATCGGAAACTCGGTGTACGTTTCCATCGCCAAGTCCATCCAGCAGGTGGCCAAAGCCAAGGGCTATTACGTCTCGCTGGTCAGCACCGATGGCATAGAGGGGGCCGACATAGATGCCCTGCAACTCCTGCATGGCGGGCAGGTGGACGGGATGGTGCTGATCTCGCTCAAGTCCTCCAGGGCCCTCGAGCAGGGGCTCAAGCACCTGCAAAAACCCATCTGCGTGATCGGGCGGGTGCCGGGCAACCTGGGGGTTGACAACGTGCAAGCCAACTCCGACCAGGGCGTGCGGCTGGCGGTAGAGCACCTGCTGGGTCTGGGGCGCAGGCGGCTGGTCTTCATCAACGGGCCGCTGGACACCAACCCCGCGGTGCAGCGCCTCGAGGGCTACCGCCAGTCCATCCGGGCAGCGGGCCTGGAGGAGCGGCTGGTGACGGCCGAGTTCACCCTCGAGGGGGGCTACGCCGCCGCCGAGGAAGCGCTGAACTCCTACCCCAACGCCGACGCGCTGGTGTGCGCCAACGACCTCTTGGGCATCGGAGCGCTCAAGTGGCTGCGGCAGAGGAAGATTCGGGTGCCCGAGGACATCGCGGTGAGCGGGATGGACGACATCCGAGAGTGCGAGATTTGCAGCCCCGCCCTCACCTCGGTCGCGCTGCACGCCGCCGAGCGCGGCCGGATGGCGGCACAGATGCTCTTCGACCGGCTGAGCGGCGCATCCACCGGTAGTCCCATCCGGGTGGTACTCGAGCCCACCTTGCGCGTCCGCGAGTCCACCGGGGGGCAGCCATGAGCCAGAGCACCCGCCGCTGGCCCAGCAACCGACTGTTGAGCGGTGAGGGCCGCGCCGTGGTGCCGTGGTGGCTCTTCCTGCCGAGCATCATCCCGATCCTGATGTTCTCGGTACTGCCCTTGTTGCAGGGCATCTACCTGGGCTTCACCGATTACCAGCTGGGCGACGAGAGCGCCCGCTTCGTGGGTTTGGCCAATTTCGAAAAGATGCTGAGCGACGACCACTTCTGGGCGTCGTTTCGCATTGGGTTCATCTGGACCTTCTGGACAACGCTGGGGACGCTGGTACTGGGGATGATTTTGGCGATGCTTCTGAACGCCAAGTTGCCGTTCCAGGGGCTGGCCAGGGTGCTGGTGCTGATTCCCTGGGCCATACCCCCAGTCATCAAGGGGCTGATGTGGCGGATGGTCTACCACCCAACCGCAGGCTTTCTCAATCAGTGGTTGCTGGCTGCCGGGCTGATCTCAGCCCCCATCAACGTGCTGGGCGACTTCACCTGGGCGCTGCCGGCAGTGATCGTGGTGGGAATTTGGGCGGGGCTGCCGCAGGCCACGGTAGTTTTCTTGGCAGGCCTCCAGTCCATCCCTGATGAACTCAAGGAGGCCGCGATGCTGGACGGAGCGGGCAGTTGGAATGTGTTCCGCCACGTCACGCTGCCCCTGATGATGCCGGTGATCGTGGCCACCGCCGCCCTCGAGCTGATGTGGAACTTCAACTCCTTCGGGCTGGTCTATGTGCTGACAGAGGGCGGCCCCGCCGGAACCACCAAACTGCCGATGCTGCTGGCCTACGAGGAGGCTTTCAGCTTCGGCAACATTGCCTACGCCTCAGCGCTGGGGCTGATGCTGGTCTTGATCGTGGGGGTGCTGGTCTACTTCATCGTGCGCAATCAGTACGCCAACGCCGGAGGTAAAACGTGATCGGCTACCGCTGGCAAAACCGCCTGGCCCGTTTCGGGATGAGCTTGCTGCTGCTGGCCTTTATCGCCTTTCTGGCTTTCCCGGTCGTCTGGCTGACTTCTACTGCCTTCAAGCCCGCCAACGAGGTAGGGCTGCAAAATCCAGCCCTGCTGCCCGCCCAGCCCACCTTGGACAACTTCCGGGTGGCAGTGGTTGAACAGGGGGTGATGCAGAGCGCCGCCAACACCTTCAAAATTGCAGTGCTCTCGGCGCTGCTGACCCTGCTGGTGGCCCTGCCCGCGGCATACCTGCTGGCCCGGCGGCGCTCGAGGATGAACCAAGCGGTCACGGTTTGGATTCTGGTGACCCAGACCTTTCCCCTGATCCTCATCATCGTGCCGCTGTTTTTGATCTTAAGCCAGCTGGGACTGGTCAACACCCATACGGGCCTGATTCTGGTTTATGTGGTCTGGAGCCTGCCCTTCGTGCTGTGGATGCTGCAGGGCTACGTGCGGGGGATTCCGGTGCAACTCGAAGAGGCTGCCGCCGTGGACGGGGCCAGCCAGATCGACATCCTGGGCCGGATCATCCTGCCGCTGCTGGTGCCGGGGTTGATCGCAACCGGTCTATACGCCTTTGTCAACGCCTGGAACGAGTTCTTCTTCGCCCTGGTGATGCTCAAGTCGCCCGACCTGGTGACCTTGCAGGTCAACCTGTCCCGGCTGCGTGGCGTCGAGGGGCTGGCCCGGTGGGGGCCACTGGCAGCGGGGAGCCTGATCGCAATCATCCCGACCCTCATCGTGTTTGCGTTCATGCAGCGGCGGCTGGTCAGCGGGTTCTTGGCGGGCAGTGTGAAGGAATAGCTATCTGCCTCTTTTGGTAGTGAACAGGTTCAACAGGAGGAAGCGTATGGGTAAGGGTTGGTGGGTGCTGTTGGTGGCGCTGGTGCTGGGCATCGGGATGGCTCAGCCAGTCAAGATTCGCTTTGTCAGCCTAGCCTGGCAAACCGAAGCGGTTAAATCGGTGAAAGACGTGGTGGCGGAGTGGAACGCCCGCAACCCCAACGTACAGGTGGAGTACCAGCAGGTGGACTGGGGCTCGATCCAGGACTACATGACCACCTCGTTCCAAGCCAAGAACGTGCCGGATATCTTCCACTACGAGTCCAACCCGGTGCTGGACTTCGGCAACCGGGGGTTCTTGCTCGACCTCGCGCCGCTAATCCCCGCCGAGATGAGGCAGGACATCCTGCCCGGGGCCTGGCGCACCGTGACCGACGCCAAGGGCGCGATTTACGGCATCCCCTATCTGGTCGAACCCCTGATTGTGCTGTACAACCGCAAGCTGTTCACCCAGGCTAAGGTTGCGCTGCCCAAGGAGGGCGAGGTCTGGACCTGGGACGACCTGCGCCGCACCGCCAAGGCACTCACCACCCCCACCCAGTTTGGCTGCGCCTGGCCGCTACGCAACGCAGGCAACCGCATCCTCAACCTGAGTGTGGGCTTCGGGGGCGACTACTTTAGCAAGACCGGTGACAAGTTTGCGGTTAAGGTGGGGGCAGAGGAGAAGCAACTGCTCTCCACCATTCTGGCGATGCTCTACGAGGACAAGAGCTGCTCCACGGATGGACTGGGCATAACCAGCTCCGAGCTGGTTCCGGCATTCTTGGCTGGCAAGTACGCCATGCTGCCTGGTGTGGGAGCCTTCTTGCGGCAGCAGATTATCGAGAAAGCCCCGAAAGATTTCGCCTGGGGCGTGCTGCCTCCCTTGAAAGCCAAGACCCAGGACCAGGGCAGCGTCTCGCAAACTTTCAGCATCCCCAAGGACTCTAAGTACCCCCGTGAAGCCATGCAGTTCATCACCTTCGCCCTCAACCGGGTCAACATGGCCAAGCTGGCTGCCGGCGACTGGCTGATACCCACCCGCCGCACCAGCGTGCTGCTGCCGCCTTTCGCCACCAATGCCAACGGCTGGAAGACCTCGGTAGACTCCGCTAGGTTCCTGACCTTCCCGCTCTGGCAGCAGGTGAACGGGGTAGCCGAATTCCGCACACGGGTGCTGAACCCCAAGCTCCAGCTCTTGTTCGCCAACCGCCTCTCGATCGACGACTTCGCCAAACAGGTCGAGGCCGAGGGCAACGAAATCATGAAGAAGTATTACCCATGAGCTGACCCCCTTGCGGAGGGCCGGGGTGGGTGCGCGGCGAGGATCGCGGCAGCCAAAGTCCACGCGTGGACCCTCCCCGCCCCTGCCCTGCCCTCCCGGCCGCGAAGCGGTCGCAGGGGGGATCTGAGGGTGCGACGAATCGGCGCCGGGGTCAGAAGTGCGGTGTGTTCACGCACCCGACGCCTCCCGTAAGCGAACACCAGAAAGGAGCCTGAGCGATGGCAGTGAGCATTTGGGACGGGGCAAGGGGCTGTATCTACGGCGGGGCGGTGGGCGACGCCATGGGCGGCTCCACCGAGGGGGCCAGCGTGGAGATGATCCACCAGCGCTTTGGCGGTTATGTCACCGACTTCGTCGGGCCGTTCAACGAGGACTGGCGGAATGCCAAGCCCCACGCCCCCTTCCACAAGGGCCACGGGCACATCACCGACGACACCCACATGACCCTGGCGCTGAGCAAGGTCTACACCCAGGTGCGCGACCATCTGGACGCCTATCACGTTGCCAATGAGCTGGTGAACGAGATTGCCGACTCGATCATCTTCATCCCCGAACTCGAGCGCGAGACCGTCCTGCAAAACCGTCTCTTTTTGGCGGAGCGCTACCTTATCCTGCGGCTGCGCCACGGCCATATTGACCCTCGTGAAGCGGGAGTGGGCAATGTAGTGAACTGCGGCACCGCCATGTACATGGCCCCGGTGGGCATCGTCAACGCGGGCGACCCGGAGGGCGCGTACCGCGAGGCGATTGACATGGCCGGGGCGCACCAGAGCAGCTACGGGCGCGAGGCGGCGGGGGTGATGGCGGCGGCGGTGGCGGCGGCCCTGAGGCCCAGGGCCACGGTAGACGCGGTGGTGCAAACCGTTCTATCTCTCGCCAAGGACGGCACCCGGGAGGCGATCAAGGCCACCGTCGAGGCGGGCAGGAAGTGTGCCGACTGGAAGGAAGCCATCCCGGCCTTGCGCGAGGCCATCCGACCCTTCGACACGGTGGGCGAGAATTACCGCGAGCCAGCCCTGGACGCCCGCAAACCCGCGCGCACCAAGGCCATCGAGGAGCTTCCGGTAGCGCTGGGGATGTTGGTTGCCGCCAAGGGCAGCTACACCGACACGGTGTGGGGCGGGGTTAACTACGGGCGCGACTCCGACTCCATCGCCAGCATGGGTGGTGCGATTGCGGGGGCGCTGGGCGGCGAGAAGGCGGTGCCCAAGGCCTGGATAGACAAGGTGACCGCAGCCAGCCGCAAGGACTTCAAGGGGGTTGCCGACGCTCTGGCAAGGGTGGCCCTCGAGGTGCTGGAGAAAGACCGCAAGCGGTATCAAGAGCGCTTGGATGCCTTCCCCCAAGGAGTCGAGACTTGAGCATCCGCATCACCTGGCTCGACCCCGTGGAGCGCTTCGGACACGAGCTGCGGCAACTGCGGGAGGAGGGCGCAGACTCCGGGGAACTCGAGCAAAGCTGGCTCGCCCTCTCGGACGAGGAGCGGCGCGGGCGGGCGCAGGAGTTCTTGAGCCGTGCCGAGCAGATCTCGCACACGGTTCGGCAGGTCGAGCGGCGCGAGCAGTTCGTCGAGGGGCTGCGGGGGCAGCCGACGGGGGGATTCACGAGGGATGAACTCCTTACCCGTCTTCACGCCGCGTGGCTGGGCCGGGCGGCAGGCTGTTTGCTGGGAAAACCGGTGGAGAAGGTGCCCAGGGAGGGTATCCGCGCCATCCTCCAAAGCATCGGCGAATACCCGCTCTCGCAATACTTCACCGCCGAGGGCGTGCCACCGGAAGTCACCGAGCGCTATCCCTGGAACCGCGCCAGCCGCCCCACCAGCATGCGCGAGAACGTGGTCTGTATGCCCGAGGACGACGACCTCAACTACGCCATGCTCAACCTAGCGGTGGCGGAGCGCTTCGGGCCGGAGTTCACCACGGAACACGTCGCCCAGACCTGGCTCGAGATGATGCCGGCCCTCACCGTCTTCACCGCCGAGCGGGTGACTTACTTCAACCTGCTGAGCTATCTCAAACCCCCCCAGACCGCCACCCACCACAACCCCTACCGCGAGTGGATCGGGGCACAAATCCGCGCCGACCTGTGGGGCTACATGCACCCCGGAAACCCCGCCGAGGCGGCGAAGGCAGCCTTCCGCGACGCGCGCCTGAGCCATGTTGAAAACGGCATCTTCGGCGAGATGATGGTGGCCGCGATGGTTGCGCAGGCGTTTGTGAGCACGGACGTTCGGGCGGTGATCAGGGCGGGCCTCGAGGCCATACCCGCCGACAGCCGGCTGGCCCAGGCCGTACAGCAGACCTTGCAGCTCGACCTCCAAGCTCAGCCCTGGGACACCACCCTCGACGCGCTGTATACCAACCTCGGGCACTACCACTGGGTCCACACCATCAACAACGCCGCCCTGGTGGTGGCCGCGCTGGTCTACGGGCAAGGCGACTACGAGCGCTCGATCTGCGCCGCCGTGACGGGCGGCTGGGACACCGACTGCAACGGCGCCACGGTGGGGAGCATCGTGGGCCTGATGAACGGCGTGCCGGAGAAATGGAGCGCACCGCTGCGCAACCAGGTTCGCACCAGCCTCAAAGGCTTTGACCACAGCGGGTTTGACGATCTGGCGCTCAGAACGCTGAACATCGTCCCACCGCACTACATACGCACATGAGCAAGGTCATGCTCTTCGTCCCCGCAAGCGACGGGCGCAAGCTCGAGAAGATACTTTCGCTGAATGCGCCCGCGTTCTTGATCGACCTCGAGGACGGGGTGGCCGAGAGTCAAAAAGCCCTAGCGCGAGAACTGCTGGAACAACTTGCACCCCAGCTCTACCCGCAGAAGCCCTGCTGGGTGCGGGTGAACGCCCTCGAGACCCCACACTTCTTCCACGACCTCGCCGGCGCGGTACGGCCCGGTCTGCTGGGCGTCAACCTGCCCAAAGTCGAGAGCGCTTTTCAGCTTCAGGTCGCCGACTGGTACCTGGGCCAGCTCGAGCGCGCCCGGGACATGCCGGCGGGTTCGGTGCGGCTGATGGCGACGGTCGAGACGGCCAAGGGGCTGGAGGCCGCACTCGAGATCGCGCGCGCCACAGCCCGCCTGGAGTGCCTCTGCTTCGGCAACGCCGACTACAGCCGCGACCTGGGGCTGGACTGGCCCGCACCGGATGGGCTCGCTTATCCGGCGGTGACGGCCGCCAAGGTTCGGCTGGTGCAGGCCTCGGCTGCGGCCGGCCTCGAGCCGCCCCACGATGGGGCCTCGGCGGAGTTCAGAAACCACGAGGCCCTGGGCCTCGAGGCCCAGGCTGCCAAACACATCGGCTTTGGCGGAAAGCACGCCATTCACCCGGCGCAGGTGCCGGTGCTCGAGGGGGTTTTTCGGCCGACCCAAACCCAGATTGCCTGGGCCGGGCGGGTGATGGAGTACCACCGGCAGCACCCCGAGCAAGGGGCTTTCCAGCTCGACGGGCGGATGGTGGACGCCCCAGTGATCTCGAGGGCGCGGCAGATCCTGGAGGAAGCGGGCGAATGACCGAGGGCTTCTGGCAGGCCAAGATCATCCCCGCGCCCGACGACCCCGCCGAGTTCCCCGCGTGGCGCGAGAGCCTGCGGCGCTGGCGCGAGGAGGCCAGGGCGCAGTTCGCCTACGACGGTTCGCTCTACCAGAGGCCCGAGTTCGCCTGGGCCCGGAGCTGCTTTGCCTGCCACTTCGTGCTGCTGTGGGACGAGCTGATCTGCGACCACGGGAACGGACGCTACACGCCGGAGCGCTACCTCGAGTACGCCCAGCGGGAGTTCGGTGGGGCCGACGCGCTGGTGCTCTGGCACGCCTACCCCAACCTAGGGATAGACGAGCGCAACCAGTTCGACTTCTACCGCGACGGGCCCGGTGGCCTCGAGGGCCTGCGGGAGATGATCGGGGCCTTGCAGGACCGGGGGGTCCGGGTCTTTCTCGACTACAACCCCTGGGACACCGGGACCCGGCGCGAGGACTTTCCCGACCCCCTGGTGCTGGCCCAGGTCGTCGCCGCTGTCGGGGCCGACGGCGTGTTCCTGGACACCCTGCGCCACGGCGGGCAGGGGTTCCGGCAGGCCATGGACGCGGCCCGGCCCGGCGTGGCCTTCGAGTCGGAGTCGTCGCTGCCGCCGGAGCACCTTCACGACCACCACATGTCCTGGGCCCAGTGGTTCGCCGACTCCCGGGCCCCCGGCGTGCTGCGCAACCGGTGGCTCGAGCCCCGGCACATGATGCATCACACCCGCCGCTGGGAGCGCAGCCACCGCGAGGAGTTACAGAGCGCCTGGATGAACGGCGCGGGCGTCCTGGTCTGGGAGAACGTGTTCGGCGCCTGGAACGGCTGGAGCCCCAGAGACCGCTGGCTGCTGCGGCTGATGCTTCCGGTGCAGCGCCGCTACGCCGACCACTTCGCCCGTGGGGAGTGGGTTCCGTTGGTCGAAACAGGGATGCCGGAAGTCTACGCGACCCGGTGGAACCGGGACGACGTGCGGCTGTGGACGCTGGTGAACCGTGCGGCCGAGGATCTGTCGGGCGAGTTGCTCGAGGTGGCCCACTGCCCCAAAGAGCGCTACTTCGACCTGACCCGGGGGGCCGAACTCGAGCCCGAAATACAGGGCGACCGCGCCCTGCTGCGCGGTGCAGTTGTCGGGCACGGTTTGGGTGCGGTCTTGGCGGTGAATAAGGATCGAGTGGACGCGGACTTTGTGAAGTTTCTCGAGCGCCAGTACGCCGCCTTCGCCGGCCGCACCGACGACACCAGCTTTCCCGAGCGGCCGGCCCGGCTCACCCCGGTGGAGCCCAGCCGTTCGCGCCGCGTGGGGGGCGACATGACCGCCTTCGCCGCAGCGGAGGTCGGACTCGAGGCCGCCTTCCGCAACCGCGAGTGCGGCACCTACGGCGCGGCCCCGTTCGTGGATGTCTGGAAGCCGAAGTACCCGGACTTGCATCAGCCCGTGGTTGAGAAACGCCGGGCCTGGCTTCCGGCCTTTGGGCTGGACCGGCGGGAGGTTAGCAACGCTGAGTTCAGGGCCTTCCTCGAGGCCAGCGGCTACCGGCCCCTCAACGCCGAGCGCTTCCTGGCCCACTGGGTAAACGGAGCCCCGCTCGAGGAGCAGCTGAATCAAGCTGTGGTGTTCATAGACTTGGACGACGCGCGCGCTTACGCGCATTGGGCCGGCAAGCGCCTGCCTACCGAGGACGAGTGGCAGCACGCCATGCGGCAAATGCCGGAGCCCGCCGGCCCTCGAGTCTGGAACTGGACCGAGAGCGAGCACCGTGACGGGCGCACCCGCTTCTGCATCCTCAAGGGCGGGAGCGACCACCAGGCCTCCGGCTCGGAGTGGTACTTCGACGGCGGCCCTCGAGGGCCCGAGTTCTCGGCCAAGTTTCTGCTGGGCACGCCAGGGCTCAACCGCCGCTCCACCGTCGGGTTCCGCTGCGCGGTGGACCTATGAGGCCGTCAAATCTCCCGCTCGGTGCGCGACCGGGGCCAGTCCGAAGCCTCGTCGAGAACCTTGATCTCCTCGAGGCTCAGTTTGAGGTGTGCGGCAGGCATCAGGTCGGCCAACTGGGCCACCGTGTTGGCCCCCACGATAGGGGCGGTCATAAAGGGCTTGGCCAGCAGCCAGGCCAGCGCGACCTGGGCCGGGTGGACCCCGCGGGCCTCCGCGACCCCCAGCATCCGGTCGAGGATGTCCCAGTTCTGGTCGTTGTACTTGCGCTCCACCACGGTCTGGGCCCGCGCGCTTTCGGGCAGGGCCCCGTCGCGGCGATATTTTCCGGTCAGGAAGCCGGCCGACAGCGGGCTGTAGGGGATCACCCCCAGGCCGTAGGCCTGCACCACCGGGGCCAGCTCGCGCTCGAAGTTGGCGCGGGTGGGCTGGGTCAGGCTGTACTCGGGCTGGATCGAGGCGAACGACTCAAACCCGTGCTTGTCCGAGGCCCACAGGGCCTGCATCAAGCGCCAGGCCGAGAAGTTGGAGCAGCCCAGGTAGCGCACGTAGCCCCGGCGCACCAGGTCGGTCAGGGCCGAGAGGGTCTCCTCGATGGGAACCTGGTTGTCGATGGTGTGAACCTGGTAGAGGTCAATGTGGTCGACCTGCAAGCGGCGCAGCGAGTCTTCGACTGCCCGCAGGATCCACTTCCTCGAGAGCCCCTCCCGCTGGTGCGCCGAGCCGCGCCCCTCCGACCCCAGGTGCCCCATCGCGCCCCGCACCTTGGTGGCCACCACCACCCGGTCGCGGTTGCCCCGGCTCTTGATCCAGCGCCCGATGATCTCCTCCGAGACCCCCCCGGGGTTGAACACGTCGGGCCGCCAGTTGGTGTAGATGTCGGCGGTGTCGATCAGGTTGCCCCCGGCCTCCACGAAGGCGTCCATCACCGCAAAGGAGTTGGCCTCGTCGGTGGTCCAGCCGAACTGCATCGTCCCCAGGGCCAGCGGATAGACATAGAGGCCACTCTTGCCCAGCTTGCGGTAGCTCATAGACTCTGATTCTATAGGCAGTTATTCAGCTGGGGGCCGAGGGGCGATAGAAGAACGTACTCCACAAGCCGCCCCAGGCAATCCCCAATGGTGGAAAAACTTCTCGAGGAAACCCTATGCCCACACCCCCACTCCCCCTGCACGGCCTCAAGGTCCTCGACCTCTCGAGCCTTTACGCCGGCCCCCTGATCGCTACCAACCTGGGCGACTTCGGGGCCGAGGTGATTAAGGTTGAACACCCCCGGGGAGACGATGCGCGGCGCTGGGGCCTCAGCAAGGACGGAGTGCCCTTGTGGTGGAAGGTCATCTCGCGCAACAAAAAACTTTTCACCCAGGACTTGCATGAGCCCCAGGCCCAGGCCAAAGTGCGCGCACTGTACCGCTGGGCCGACGTGGTGATCGAGAACTTTCGGCCTGGACGGCTCGAGGGGTGGGGCCTGGGCTGGACGGACTTGCAGCAGCTCAACCCTCGGGCCGTCATGGTGCGGGTGACCGGATTCGGGCAGACCGGGCCGCGCTCGAGCCAGCCTGGCTTCGGAACGCTGGCCGAGGCCTTTTCGGGCTTCGCCTACGTCACCGGACAGCCAGACGGCCCGCCCACCCTGCCCCCCTTCGGCCTGGCCGACGGGGTGGCCGCGCTGGCCGGAACCTACGCGACCATGATGGCGCTGTACTGGCGCGACGCCGGGGGCGGGGGGGTGGGCCAGTTCATCGACCTCAGCCTCTACGAGCCGCTGTTTAACATCCTGGGGCCGCAAGCCATCGAGTACACCCAGACCGGCAGCGTGCAGGAGCGGCAGGGCAACCGCTCCAGGCGCACCTCGCCGCGCAACACCTACCTGACCCGAGACGGGCACTGGGTGGCGCTCTCGGGTGGGACCCAGCAGGTCGTCGACCGCATGTATCAGGTGATCGGGCGGCCCGAGCTTTCGCAAGACCCGCGCTACAACAACGCCAAGGGGCGGCTCGAGCACGCCGACGAGATAGACGGCTGGATCGCCGACTGGATCGGGACGCGCGACCTGGAGGAAGTCCTCCGCCGCTTCGAGGCGATTGAAGCGCCGATCGCCCCCATTAACTCCATCGCGCAAATCTTGTCTGACCCGCAGTATCTGGCGCGGCAGTCGTTTCTCGAGGTGCCCGACGAGGACCTGGGCGCGGTGACCATGCAAAACGTGGTGCCCCGCCTGAGCCTGACCCCCGGCAGCATCCGCCACACCGGCCCCGCCGCCCCGAATCACGATGCCGAGTACGTCGAGACCATCATTCGCCAGTTTCAGGAGGAACAGTGAAGCTACCGCCAGACTACGCAAAACGCGCCTACGCCGGCGTCCTCGGCAAGATGATTGGGG
Source organism: Meiothermus sp. (assembly GCA_033762915.1). Lineage (GTDB taxonomy): Bacteria > Deinococcota > Deinococci > Deinococcales > Thermaceae > Meiothermus. The sequence continues at coordinate 31,922 of JANRLD010000006.1, forward strand.
TCTTTCTGGGACGCCCCATTGAGGGCTGGAGCTACGATCAGATCAGCGCCAGGTTCGGCGAGGTGCGGGCTTACCTGCACGAAGCCGTGGGCCGCCCGTTGATCCTCCCCGACGACGACCTGAGCGGCACCTTCGCTTTCTTGCGGGCCCTGGAGGACAACGGGTATCCCCGCGACCTAAGCTCCAGGCAGATCGGCGAGGCCTGGCTCAACTACATCGTCGAGGGCCGCAGCATCTTGTGGTGGGGCGGCATGGGCAACTCTACCGAGCAGACCGCCTACTTCCGCCTCAGACAGGGCGTCCCGGCGCCCCAGAGTGGCAGCATGGAGCTTAACACCCGGCTGATCGCCGAGCAGATCGGGGCTCAGATCTTCATAGACGGCTGGGCCATGGTGGCCCCCGGCGACCCCGACCTGGCCTTCCACCTGGCCACCGAGGCCGCCCGGGTCAGCCACGACGGCGAGGCAGTGTATGCCGCCCAGGTCTTGGCCGTGATGGAGTCACTGGCCTTCGTCGAGCCGGACCTGGGGAAGTTGTTGGACGCGGGGCTGAGCTACATCCCTCGAGACAGCGTCATCCACAAGCTCATCACCGACCTGCGGGAAGTCCGGCAGCGCGTGGAGGACTGGCGCGAGGCCAGGGTCTGGCTCGAGCACCACTACGGCTACGACAAATTCCGCGGCAACGTCCACGTGGTGCCCAACCACGGGGTCATCGTGCTGAGCCTGCTGTACGGGCAAGACGACTTCCTCCAGACCCTGATGATCGCCAACACCTGCGGCTGGGACACCGACTGCAACTCCGGGAACGTGGGCTGTCTGATGGGGATCAAGCTCGGGCTGGAAGGAATCGACGCGGCCCCCCACCTGCGCGAGCCGCTGGCGGACCGACTCTTCGTCTCCAGCGCCGAGGGCTCGCGCAGCGTGACGGACGCGGTTACCTTGACCGACGAGATTGTCCGGGCCGGGCACCGGCTGGCGGGCCTCGAGCACGCCCCCCACAAAGGCGGCGCGCAGTACCACTTCGAGCAGCCCGGCGCAGTGCAGGGGTTCGTGCTGGAGGGCGCCGGTCGGTTGTCGAATGTCGAGGGCGGCAGCCGCAAAGGGGCGCGAAGCCTGGAGGTTCGCTTTGAGGCGGAACACCCCGAGCCCGTCCGTGTCTTCGCCCGTAGCTTCCTCCCACCCGAGGTTCCCGAGCCGCCCGACGCGCCGTACGCCCGCAATCTGGGCAGTGGTTGGAACTACATGCTGCTGGCCTCGCCGCGTTACTACCCAGGCCAGACGGTTACGGTAGCACTCTCGAGCACGGCCAGCAAAGCCACACGGGTCAGCCTCTTCTGCCGCCACTACGACGCAAACGACCAGCTGGTGGTGGCTCGAGGCCCCCAGGCCGAGCTCACCGGGGGATATCAGGAGCTGTCCTGGCAACTCCCCGACCTCGGCGGGCCGGTTGCCGACCTGGGGCTCGAGGTCGAAGGCGGCAGCGGGAGGCTGTGGCTGGACTGGCTCGGGGTCTCCGGCGAGCCCTCGGCGCGCTTCACCAAACTGGCGGGTTCCGGCTCGATGTGGCGGCGGGCCTGGGTCAACGCAGCGGACCGGCTGGACAAGCGCTTCCCCGAGGCCTTTCGAGTGCTGCACATGCGCGGCCTGGGTCAGGTCAGCATCGGCAGTCGGGATTGGCGGGACTACACCGTGAGGGCGGCCCTCACCCCTTACCTCGCCAAGCAATCCGGCGTGGCCATACGGCACCAAGGGCTCAACCGCTGCTACGCTGTTCTATTGGTGAAGCCCGGGAAACTGCAGATCGTGAAGCTTCAGGGCGAGGCCACGGTGTTGGCCGAGACCGCGATGGACTGGGCCGAAGGTCAGGAGTATGCGTTCACGGTCTCGGCTCGAGGCTCGAGGATCACCGCCGAGGTGGGCGGGGTTTGGCTCGAGGCACAAGACCCCGAACGCCCCCTGACCTCCGGCGGAATCGCGCTGATGATCGAGGAGGGCTGGCTGAGCTGCCGGGAGGTGGGGGTCGGCTCGAGCTGAGCTGCCGCGACTAATTCGACGGCGTGGGCACCGTCACGGTGCGGCCCAGCAGGTTGGTGGCAACCACGAACAGCCCCGACCCCACCGCGTTGACCCGGCAGCTGGCCAGCAGGCTGGCGTGGGTGGTGACCAGATAGTTCCCGGCCACATAGCCCCTGGTACAGTCGGCGGTGGCAAGGACGGAGGGGGTTAGGGCGGAGTTGTCGCGCAGGGCGTCCTGGGCGGCCTTGTGGATGGCCCTGGCGTAGTTCTGGGTCAGGGTTCGGATGTGGTCTTGCACCTCGAGCGGAATCCGCACGAAGCTCACGTACCAGCGCCCCTGGCTGAGGGTCAGGTTGAGGCTGCCCCGCAGCGGCAGGCAACTGCCGGACCTGAGCACGTAGTCCACGCGGGCGCTGGTGGAACTGACCACGCTGCCCTCGATCACGATGTCGCTGAGCGAGCAGCCCTGGGTGTACTCCCGCGTCACCTTGGGCCAGTAGAGATCCTCTTCGAGGGCGGTGATGCGGGTCAGCCTGGCGATGGACTCGAGCTCGGAGGGGGCCACATAGGTCTTGGCCTGGGCGAACTGGGCGCTGTACAAGGACCACAGGAAGCCGCGGGCGAGGTTGCCGGGCTGCTGGGGGTCGGCGTCCAGGTTGAACGCCCCCACCCCGCCCCCCGCCCCCGAGGAGCAGGCCGCCAGCGGGACGAGCAGCACAAGCACGACGATCTTCATGAAGTTAGGCATAGTGACCCCTCAACCGCCCAGCGCTTCGGGCCGGGCGGAGGGCACGCTTACACGCACCGCTAAGGCGAATTTAGCAACGCCGAGGGCTTTTGTGCGCAATGCTTTTGGGTTACAGGGCGTGATGCCGCATTACGCTTGGGGATCAACGCAACCGCAGGCGGAGTTGAAAAATGTTCCACCAAGATCTGCCCGACCGTCTGGAGCTTTCTTTGGGGCGGGCCGTCTGGATGACCTGGAAGGCGTGAAGGTCGGTCAGGTGTTGCAACACCCGTTGCTCGGGCTGCCGGGTCAGTTTGGCCAGTTCGCGGGCCGACCAGCCGTCCTGGTGATCAAACAGCCGATAAACCTCCTCCCAGAAGACTCGAGACTCCCCGGCAGGGAGGTGCTGAGGGCGTCTTTTCGGCCTAGCGAACAGGGTATCGGGCGAAAACTGGGGGGGGAGTTCCTGGGTGACGGCGCTGGGAACCATGGTTTTGGCCTCCAGCCTCCGCGTCAGGAGGTCTTCGTCGTAGAGGATGTGGTCGCCGTAAAAGGTGAAACTGCCCAACTTGAGGCGCAACAAACCCTGAAGCAATTGCCCCATCTCGGCCTCGCTGACCCGTCCGCTGGCCCCGAAGGCCTTGACGATGCTTCCGTCTTGGATCTCGAGGTCGGCCTCAAGCGGCCCCCTGACCCTCAGCACCCCGCTGCGTCGGTGCAGGCGAGCGATCAGGTGGGCAAAACTTATCTGGTCAAAGCGGCTGGAAAAAGCCATAACACGTAGCGCTAATGAGGTGGCGGAGGGTTGGAGTACAGTCTTGCACGGTTTTGTAACCGTGCTACTATTTATTCTAGCATAAAAGTGTCTTTCCATCACAGGAGAACTATGGTTTTTTTTGATTCGTCGGGAGTTCGTAGGTGGGTGGTTTTTCTATTGCTGGCGGCCGTTGTCGGCTGGCTGGCGGGCTCAGTCCTGTATATGCTATCCGCGCTCAACACCATCGCGCCGCCAGCGCTACAGGAGGCTGACCCCTCGAGGACCCTCGGCTACCCGGGCCTGCGGGCCGTCGCGCTCACCTTCGACGACGGCCCCGATCCGGTTCATACCCCCGAAATCGCCCAGGTTTTGCGGGAGGAAGGGGCTACGGCGACCTTCTTCCTGCGCGGCGAGGACGCCCTGCGTCACCCCGGCCTGGTGCGCGACCTCAGCGCCCAGGACCTCGAGATCGCTAGCCGCGCCTTCTCGCGCCGCACTCCGGCGGACGCGCCAGTCTGGCGGGAGCGCCTCGAGCTGAATGCCACCGCCCTAGTGCTTGCCAGCGCTACCGGGGAGTTGCCCAGGCTATATCGCCCCGACTCGGGGGGCGCTGCCCGCCCAGCCCCATCGGGGTACCTGCCGGCCGTGGACGGCTGGGACGCCCAGGACGGGGGGTTCGGGGACACCAGGGCCGCCCAGGGCCGTTTCGACCAGCAGCTCGATGCGGGTGCCGTACCGCAGGTCTTGGTGCTGCACCACCGCGAGAACACCCCCCTGCTGGTGCGCCACATAGTGCGCAGACTCAGGGCCGAAGGCTACCAACTGCTCACCCTATCACAGCTCATGGGCTTGGAGCGGGCGGCAGTCGCCGCCCCGGTTCACCTCTCAAGCTACGCCTATTTCTGGGTCGGAGTGGCAGGCGCGGTGCTGCGCTTTACCGACACTGCATGGGGTCGCCTGATGATTTTGACCATTCTGGTGATGACCGGTCGCTTCGTGACCCTGTGCCTGCTGTGCTGGCTCTTCGCCCGCCGCCGTAACCGCAAGTTGCTGGAAAACCGCCCGCCCTGGCAGGGCACGGTGAGCGTGTTGATTCCCGCCTATAACGAGAAGGAGAACATCGAGGGCACCATCCGCAGCCTGATGGCCGGAACCCGCAAGCCCGAAGAGATCATTGTCATCAACGACGGCTCCAAGGACGGCACCGCCGCCGTCGCCAACCGGCTGAGCCTGTTCTGCGAGGGGCGTCTGCGGCTCTTGAGCGTGCCCAACGGCGGCAAGGCCAAGGCCCTCAATCACGGCATCGTGGAGTCCTCGGGCGATGTGATCATCTGCATAGATGGCGACACCGTGCTAGACACCAGGGCCGTCGAGAAGCTGATCCCCTATTTCGCCAACGAGCAGGTCGGGGGAGTGGCGGGTAGGGTGTTGCCTGCTAATAACCACAGCTGGCTCGAGCGATTCCAGACCATCGAGTACCTCTGCGGCCAAGACTTCGAGAAGCGCGGCATGTCGGTCTTCAACGCAGTCACGGTGATACCCGGGGCCATCGGGGCCTGGAGCCGCAAGGCCCTGATCAAGGCGGGCCTCTACTCCCACGACACCCTGGTGGAGGACATGGACCTCACCCTGGCGGTCATCAGAAACCGCCACAAGATCGTCTACGAGCCGGAGGCGATGGCCTTCAGCGAGGCCCCCCAGCTCCACAGCCAGCTCCTGATGCAGCGCTTCCGTTGGAACTACGGCATCCTGCAGTGCCTGTGGAAGTACCGCCGCGACTTCTTCAACCCCTTTGTCGGAGTGCTGGGCTGGCTGGTCTTGCCCTATCAAGTCTTCTGCCTCTTCATCGCGTTAGTAGCGGCGCTGGTCTACGCCTTCAGCCTCGCGGCCACCCTGATTAACCCCACCGCCATCGGGCACCTCTGGTACTGGGCGGTCTTTCTGCTGGTCAACGTTATCTATGCCGCACTGGCCCTTTGGCCGCACCGCAAGCTGCGCCCCCTGATCTGGCTGACCCCTGTCCAGCAGATCTACACCAGCTTACTGACGGCCTACATCCTGCTGAAGGCCGGCTACACCGCCCTCAGCGGCGTCCCCACCCGTTGGCAAAAGCTGATCCGCACCGGTTCGGCCCAGAAGATGTTCCAGCAGTCATAAGTGTCTTCATGACTGACGGCGGTTCCCACCATTGCGGCGAAGAGCGGAGCACCGAACATTCGCAGGAAACACTCTGAGGGCTGTGAACCCCCAAGGATGTACAATCCTCGCTCCTCCGCAACACCTTCAAAGCTGCACCGCCGAACAGTTGCAATTGAACCCTCGAGCCACAATCACAGCTGTGGAGTACTTCGAGCACGGGGGAGCCAGGATGTACTACTCCCGGCAGGGCCAGGGGCCGCCGGTGGTGCTGGTCCACGGGCTGTCGGGCTCGAGCCTGTGGTGGCGGCGCAACGTGCCGGTGTTGGCCAGGGAGTTCACCGTCTACACGGTGGATCTGGTGGGCTTCGGGCAGAGCGGCCGTCAGCCGGTACTGCCGCTCAAGGGAAGCGCGGCCCTGCTGGCGAACTGGCTCGAGACGCTGGGCTTGAGCAAGGCGCGGCTGATCGGGCACTCGCTGGGCGGGCAAACCGCGCTGCACCTGGCCGCGCGGGGGGCGGAACGGCTGGAGGGGCTGGTGCTGGTGGCGGCGAGTGCGCTGGCCTCGGGGCGCTGGTGGCGGATGGCGGCGCTGCTGCCGCAGGCCGGACTGGCGGGGGCGGCGGATTTCCTCCCCACGCTGGCCTTCGACGCGGCGCGGGCCGGGCCGCTCAACCTCTACCGCGCCACCCGCGAAATCCTGCGGGACGACCCCAAAGAACTGCTGACCGCCCTCCGGCTGCCCACCCTGCTGATCTGGGGCGAGCGCGACGTGCTGATTCCCGGCGCGATGGGGCGGCAGATGCAGCAGGCCATTGCGGGCTCGAGGCTCGTCGTCATCCCGGGCGCAGGCCACAACGTGATGTACGACCGGGCCGCCGCCTTCAACGCGGCAGTGCTGCCCTTCCTGCGCCACCCCCAGGCGCCCGGCCCCGGCCCGGCCCCGGAGGCCCCGTGACCGCCGCCCGCACAGAGGGCCGGGCCCGCGACGACTGGCGCGAGGTGCAGGGCGTCCGGGTCTACGCCCGCGTGGAGGGCGCCGGCCAGGGAGGCCCGCCGGTGGTGCTGGTGGGCGGGATGGGCTGTTCCCACCTCTACTTCCAGACCTTCCAGGCGGTGCTGGCGCGCCGCCTCGAGGTCTGGGCGGTAGACCTGCCCGGGCAGGGCAAGAGCCGCGCCCCCGCCGGACGCTATGTCACCCTGCGCGAGCAGTCCGACTTCCTGGCGGCGTGGCTCGAGGCCAGCGGCCTGGTCCCGGCGGTGCTGTTGGGCCACTCGCTGGGCGGCGAGATCGGCATAGACCTGGCCGCACGGCACCCCCACGCCCTCTCGCACCTCGTCCTCTGTGCCCCCACCGGCATCCCCGAGTACCCAAACCTGGCCGAGCAGATCTACAATCTAGCCCGCGACGCCCTGCGCGAGCGGCCCGCGCTGGTCTGGCGGGCCGTGCGCTCGTATTTCATGTGCGGCTTCTCGAGGGTGATGGCCCTGCTGGGCGACCAGCTCTTCCACGACACCCTGCCGCTGCTGGGGCAGGTCCGTGCCCCGGTGCTGCTGCTGGCCGGGAGCCGCGACCCGGTAGTGCGGCCCGGCATGGTGCGGGCCATCCAACTGCGCTTGCCCAGGGCGGTGTTTGTGAACGTTAAAGGCGCGCCGCACGCCCTGCACGACTCCCACCCCGAGGTTGTGGCGCGGGCGTTAATGGTCTTCGTGGGGGGCGAACAAGAAGTCTGATTGCGTTTCCCATCATTACCTCCCTCGCGGCAGCAGGTAATGTACTCCTCAAAAGCAAAAACCGCCCGCTTTAGCGCCGTAGGGAGTATACATGGGAACCGCTCTGAGGCCGGGGTTCAACAGGCCATTGTATTGCGTCTGTTACACGCCGCTGGGTTGGACATTGGGAATCCCCAAGAGGTGACCCCAGAGGAGACCAACGCCGCAAAGAACCGTCCCGATTTAATCGTCAACAGGTACGCCGTTCGTCCTTTGGGGTATCGCGTCAGACCCGTCACCCTCGCCGATACCGAGAACGCAAAACTCCCAGAGTGGGCCTTTTCTCTACCTTCTATCGCTTCTCGCTGCTTTTCACTGCCCCATTTTGCCCCGTTCCCCTGCTATCCTTGTCTCTATGCGTTTTCACCCCGAAGTCGCCCAGGCCCTGGCCGAGAACAAGCCGGTGGTGGCCCTCGAGTCCACCGTCATCACCCACGGGCTCCCGCGCCCGATGAACCTGCAGTTGGCCCAGACCCTCGAGCAGACCGTTAGGACCCAGAGGGCGGTACCCGCCACCATCGCGCTCCTGAAGGGCGAGGTGGTGGTCGGGCTGAGTGCCGAGGAGCTCGAGGCCGTCGCCGCCGACGCCAGCGCCGACAAGGCCAGCCTGTGGAACCTGGGGGCCATCGTGGCCCAGCGGCGCAGCGCGGGCACCACCGTGGCAGCCACCAGCTTTCTGGCGGTTAAGGCGGGGATTCAGGTGTTCGCCACCGGGGGCATAGGAGGGGTTCACCCGCAGCCTTTTGACGAGTCGGCGGACCTGATCGAGCTGTCGCGCACCCCCATCCTGGTGGTCTCGGCGGGGCCGAAGAGCATCCTGGATTTGGCCGCCACGGTGGAGCGCCTCGAGTCGTTCGGGGTGGCGCTGCTGGGCTTTCGCACCGACCGGCTGCCGGCCTTTCACTCGCCCGGCAGCCCCTACGCGCTGCCCGCCCGGGTGGAATCGGCCCAGGAGGCCGCCGCAGCCTTCCAGGCGGCCCGGGAGCTGGGCCTGCCGGGGGCCACGCTGGTGCTCAATCCGGTCTCGCAGGGGCTGGACTTTAAGGTCGTCGGCCAGTGGGTCGAGCAGGCCACCCAGGAGGCGGCCCGGGCCGGGGTGCAGGGCAAGTCCCTGACGCCCTTCCTGCTGCGCCGCCTGTCGGAGCTCTCGGGGGGTCAGACCGACGCGGTGAACCTGCGGCTGCTCGAGGAAAACACCCGCCTCGCCGCGCAGATCGCCGCCGCGCTTTAGCCCCACAAATCATTCTCTTACCCTGTGCATTAGAATAAGGCCCGAGTTCGAGTTCGGGGCAGTGCTATGTGTGAACTAGGGCAGCGACTAAGAGAAGCACGGGAGGCCAAGGGGATCAGCTTGGCCGAGGCTGCCGATCTGCTCAAGATGCGTAGGGTGCTGGTCGAGGCCCTCGAGGAATGCCGCTTCGAGCTGCTGCCCGAGCAGCCCCTGGCGCGGGGCTACATCCGCCGCTACGCCAAGGTGCTGGGCCTCGAGGCCGATTCCCTGCTGGCCCTCTATCCCGGCACCGCCACCGAGATCCGCAACCGCCCACTGCTGCCGCGTAACCCCACCCTGACCGGCAGTCCCACCCAAGCGGGCGGTACCCCCAAGTTCACCCCGGCTCCCACCTCCCGGCCCAACCCGACCCTCGCCCCCAGCCCGGTCCATAGCGCGGCGGCCAGACCGGCGCAGCGCGGGAGCTTGGTCTGGCTGTGGGCTATACCGCTGGGTCTGCTGCTGGGGATGGGCGGTTGGTGGTATCTCGCGCGCACCGGCGCCCCCGCGCCCGCCCCGGCGGCGGTGCAGCAGCCCGCCCCCGCAGCAGTGACGCCGCCCGCCCCGCGCCAAGTGGCGCTGCGAATCTCCACCCAGCCCGCCGGGGCCAGGGTCTTCCTGGACGGCTTCCTGCTTGGCCAGGCTCCGCTCGAGGCCCGCATCGAGGAGGGCGAGCGCACCCTGCGCGTCGAGGCCCAGGGCTTTCAGAGCTACGAGCGGGTTCTCACCCTGGATACTGACCGCAACCTCAGTGTGGCCCTCAAGCGCACCCCCACCGCCCCCGCCACACCGGGAACCCCCGCCGCCAACCCCAGCACGACCCCAAGCCCCGCCAACCCGGCCAACCCGGCCAACCCGGCCCAGCCCGCCCAGCAGCCCACCCAGGGCGGGGCCATCACCATCCGCATGGACGGGCGAAGTTGGATCCGGGTGGTCAACCCCGTCACCGGCCAGGAGCTTTACGAGGGCATCCCCGCCCAGGGGGCCCAGCTCAACTACCCCAGCCCAGTGCTGGTGCGGGCGGGCAATGCGGGCGCAGTGCGGGTCATCGTGGCCGGGCAAGATCGGGGGCTGATGGGGCGCGAGGGGCAGGTGCTCTCGCAGCGCTACGGGCAGTAAACCGCCGGCCGATAACGGGTTTTTCACCGTCCCGCCCGCGTCATACGACGCGCGCGGTTTTTTGCAGGGCGGCCATTTGTGCAATCAAGCACCTCAAACGGCGGGTTTGCGGGTAGACTAGGTCTAGTGCGCCACGGTGGTGCAAATGTTGCGATCAAAACCTCTAGGTTTTGGGTCGCTAGAGGTAGTTGTTACTATGCGTTATTCGGTCGGTTCGCGTCGTCGCAAATCCAAACGGCCCGCCCCGCGCCCCAGCGGGCCGTCAAAGCCCATTCAGACCCACGAGCTGCGGCACCGCGAGGTCGAGCAGGCCGCCGCGCTGCCCGCCGGGCGCCGCCGGGTCACCTCGGCAGGGGGTGTGGTGCTGCGGGAGGCGGGGGATAGACTCGAGGTGCTCCTGATCGCCATTAAGGAGGGCCGGGTCTGGAGCCTACCCAAGGGCCAGGTCGAGGCCGGGGAGCGCTACCCCCAGACGGCCTTGCGCGAGGTGCGCGAGGAGACCGGTATCGTGGCCGAAATCCTGGCCCCCATCGGCTGCATCCGCTACCACTTCACGGTCAAAGACGATGGCGTGCAGACCACCATCACCAAGGAAGTCCACCACTTCCTGATGGGTTACGTGGAGGGCGAGTGCCGCCCGCAGAAGGAAGAAGTGGACGGCGTGGACTGGGTTCCGGTCTCCGAGGCCTTGCGCCGCCTCTCCCACCAGAACGAGCGCGACACCGTGCTCAAGGCCCTGGCCCGCTGGGAGATGAGCAGCGACCTCTTCGGCAACACCCCGGAGCGGGTGCTCGAGCCCTAAGACAGAGGACTCGAGGGCCGAGAGCTGAGGGCGAAGGCCCACAACGCCCCCAGGGAGCATCTCAACGGGGACACTTACAAGGCTGGGCACGTCAGAGCCGCTCCCAGGAATACTCGGTACGGCGGTGTTGGCCGTGCCCAGATTACGGCATTCTGCTCTTCACCGCATGGGTGAGAAGCGCGATCAGGCTGCCCCGAACAGCAGCAGTGAGCCATACGACACCCCACAACTGGGGGTCGCCGCGGCCGTTTATCCCCGTTTCCCGCTCACTCCTCCGGCGGTTCTTGCTTGTTCCTGCCCCGCTTCCACTCGTCCCAGAACGGCGCGGTGAACAGCAGCGTGATGACCAGCATCACCAGCCCCATCACACCCGCCAAAACCCACTCCCAGCCCGACACCGAGGATAAAGACCCGTCCATAACGTCAAAGCCATTGTAGGCGATTGCGGGCGCTCGAGGCTCACGGCCTTTTGGGGCCGGTGGTTGTTGCCTGCCCTCCTGCCCCGCTCGATCCCAGCGCAGTGTCCCAACTAACGTTCATCAGACCACACTCAGGCTAAACTCGGTGGCATGAGAGAGCGCATGATCCCCCTGACCACCCCCGAGGAGGCCGACCGTTTCATCGAGGCCAACCCCACCGCCGCCGTCTTTAAGGCGGGCACCTGCCACAAGACCATGCAGGGCTGGGGCAACGTCGAGCGGATGCTCGAGGTGCGGCCCGAGATTCCGGTGGGGATCATCAAGGTGGTGGAGAACCGCCCCGCCTCCAACCGGGTAGCCGAGCGCACCGGCATCGTCCACCACTCGCCCCAGGTCATCCTGTTCCGCCAGGGCCAGCCGCTGTTCGAGCTGAACAACTGGGACATCACCCCGGAAAACCTGGGGCCCCTCTTCTCCGAGCACCTGGCCGATGTGAGGGTACAGGAACCGGCCAGCGGCAAGACCTCCAACCTCGAGGGCTACAAGCGCCTGATGGACGCCTACCTGGGCGGCGCGGTGAGCGAGCCGCAGTTCATGTTCACCTACCTCAACATGTTCCGCGCCGACGCCGACCTGCGCTCGCAGGAGGAGTTCGCCCTGATCGACTCCCTCTTTGGCAACCCCGACGCCCAGCACATCCACCCCATGAGCATCATGCAGGCCGACCAGGGCAACCCCACCCCCCTGCGCGAGCGGGTCGAGGCACTGCGGGCGAAGATGGAGGCGTTTTAGGGCCCTGAATAGCATTAATGGCCCCCGGTTCTTCGCGGCGGTTGGGGATTGCACCCGGCTGTGGGTAAGATTGTGCCGATGCCCGCCGCCGTCCGCGTCTTCGTGGTCCTGCTGTTCGCCTACTTCCTTTCCTACTTCTACCGCGCCGTCAACGCGGTGATCTCGCCGGACATCGCCTCCGACCTCTCGCTCTCGCCCGCCCAACTGGGCCTGATGACCAGCCTCTACCCGCTGGCCTTCGCGCTGACCCAGTTGCCGCTGGGTGGCTTCCTGGATCGCTACGGGCCGCGCTTCGTACACCCCGTGCTGCTGTGCGTTGGAGCGCTGGGGGCTTTCGTGTTTGCCCAGGCCCAGAGCTTCGAGGCCCTCTCGCTGGGGCGCTTTCTGATCGGGGCGGGGATGGCGGCGGCTTTGATGGGGGCGCTCAAGGCGTTCTCGCTGTGGTTCCCGCCGGAACGCTTCGCAAGCGTCAGCAGCCTCTACGTGGCTTTGGGCGGGTTAGGGCCAATCGCGGCGGCGACCCCCCTGGTCTGGGTCAAGGAAGAGATCGGCTGGCGGGGTGTGTTCGAGTACGGGGCGGCGGCGGTGGTGCTGGCAGCCGTGCTGGTGGCGACACTGGTGCGCAACGCGCCGCCGGGGGTGGCGCTGCCCCAGGCCGCGCAGGGCGGGAGCTTCGCGCAGATCTGGGGGAACCTCAGCTTCTGGCGCATCGGCCTGCTCAACTTCATGATGAACGGGGGCTTTTTGGCCTGGCAGACCCTGTGGGGTGGAGCGTACCTGTACGGCAAGGGGTGGGGGGCGCTCGAGGTGGGCAACGCCCTTTTCCTGCTCTCGCTGGCAGCGGTGGCGGGCTTCTTCGTCTGCGGGCTGTTGGCCGACCGCTTCGGGCTGGGGCGGGTCTTTCTGAGCGCCAGCGGTCTGGTCACCTCGGCGGTACTGGCCCTCTTCCTGTGGCCCGCCATGCCCGACGCCCTGACCACCCTTTGCTTCGCGCTGATCGGCTTCGGGGGGGCTTTCAACATCCTCAGCCTGGCCCAGGCCCGGCTGATCTTCCCCATCGCCCTGACCGGGCGCGTAACCACCGGCATTAACTTTCTTGGCTTCGGGGGGTTCTTCCTGCTGCAGTGGGGGATGGGGGTGGGGGTGGAGCAGCTGGGCTACGGGGCGGTGCTGCTGGTCTGGGCGGCGCTGCTGGCCCTAGCCATCGGGTTTTATCTGCCCTTAATGCGCCCCAAACCCGCAGGGGCAGGTTGAAGAAATTTAAGGGACTGCTCACATCCGCTGCAAACCCCGCGTCTATGCTGTGGGGCATGAAGCGGCTCTCGCTGTTGTTCTTGTTGGGGCTGGCCGCGGCCTGCACCCAGCCCGCCCCGCCCAGCGTCAGCGTCCAGATCGTCCAGCCCGGCCCGCTTAACCTGACCGTCGGGCAGAGCCGGACCCTCAGCGCTACCGTGAGCAACACCTCCAACACCGCGGTCACTTGGAGCAGCAGCAGCCCGAGCGTGGCCAGCGTGGAACCGGGTACCGGAGCGGTGCTGGCCGTCACCGCCGGGCAGACCACCGTCACCGCCCGCAGCGTGGCCGACACCACCAAGAGCGCTTCTATAACCGTCAACGTGACCGCCCCGCCGGTCGCCGTGCAGATCACCACCCCCAGCCCGCTGGCCCTGACCGTCGGGCAAACCCAGAACCTCAGCGCCACCGTGAGCAACACCCTCAACACCGCCGTGACCTGGAGCAGTTCCAACCCCGCCGTGCTGAGCGTCAACTCGAGCGGCAGGATACAGGCCCTTACGGCAGGCTCGAGCACCATCACCGCCCGCAGCGAGGCCGACACCACCAAGAGCGCCGCCTTGACCGTGAATGTGACCACCCCCGGCCCCAACGCGGGCATCTCGGTCAGCCTGAGTCCCAACACCCCGTTCACCCTCACCCAGCTCGGCGAGACCAGACAAGTGACCGCTACGGTAGCCGGAACAACCAACCAGGGCATCCTCTGGCGCATCACCACCTCGAGCGGCCAGACCGCCACCCTGGACACCGCCGACGTGGCCTGGGTGAGCCAGAGCGGCCTGGTCACCGCCGTCGGGCAGGCGGGCACCGTGACCGTCACTGCCGTTAGCGTGGCCGACCCCAGCAAGACCGCCACCGTAAACGTCACCCTCAGTCCCGCTGTCAACGCCCAGACCATCTCCGGCACCATCAGTGTGCCGCCGATTAACACCCAGGGTTTGAGCCTTCAGAGCGCGCAGCGGCTCGAGGGCGACTACGTGCCCGGCGAGGTGATCGTCCGGTTCCGCCCTTCGGTCTCGCTCCAGTCGGTGCAGGGGCTCTCTGTCAACGGGGTGAGCCTGCAGCAGGTGCGCGCACTCGGTGACACCGAGACCTTCCTCTTCCGCGCCCAGGTCGGCGACACCTCGAGCCTCATTCAGGGCCTCAACAGCCGCCCCGACGTGCTGTGGGCCGAGCCCAACTACCGGGTCTACGCCCAGCTCACCCCCAACGACCCCAGCTTTAGCGACCAGTGGGGCCTGACCCAGATTCGTCTGCCCCAGGCCTGGGACACCACCCAAGGCAGCGCGGGGGTGCGGATCGCAGTGATTGACAGCGGTGTGGTCTCCGGCCACCCCGACCTCCAGGGCAAGCTGCTGAGCGGCTACGACTTCATCTCCGACCCCCAGTCCTCCGACGACGGCGACGGGCGCGACACCAACCCCGAAGACCCCAACTCCAGCGCCAACTGGCACGGCACCCACGTGGCCGGAATCGCCGCCGCCGCTACCAACAACGGCGTGGGCGTGGCGGGGGCGGGCTTCAACAGCCGGATCGTGCCGATTCGCGCCCTGAGCGGCAGCGGCGGCACCACCGCCGACGTGCTCGACGCCATCCGCTGGGCGTCGGGCGCGACGGTGGCGGGGGTTCCGGCCAACGCCAACCCCGCGCAGGTCATCAACCTATCGCTGGGCGGGCAGTTCCGCTGTTCCAACGCCTATCAGGAGGCCCTCAACGACGCGCTGGGCCGGGGCAGCATCATCGTGGTGGCGGCGGGCAATTCCAACGTGGACGCCAGCCTCTTCACCCCGGCCAGCTGCGCCGGCGTGATCACGGTGGGGGCGGTCAACCGCGGCGGCAACAAGGCCAGCTACTCCAACTTCGGCTCGAGGGTTGACCTCGCGGCCCCGGGCGGCGAGCCCGCCGACGGCATCCTCAGCACGGTGGGGGGCGGCAGCCTCTACGAGCGCAGGGCCGGAACCTCGATGGCCGCCCCGCACGTCAGCGGCCTGATAGCCCTGATGAAGGCCCGCAAAGACAGCCTGAGCGCGGTGGAGGCGCTCTCGCTGCTTCGGTCCACCGGGGCTGCGGCGAGCGGCGTGGGCGTTCTGGTGAACGCCGAGGCCGCGATCACCCGGCCTGAGCTAGCCCCGGCGCCGCCCCCGCCGCCCCCCACCCTGAGCATCGGGGCGGCCCCGGCTCGAGTCTCGCTTCGACCCGACCAAAGCACCAGCGTGACCGTCAACCTGACCAGGGGCAACTTCACCGGCAGTGTCAGCATCAGCGTCTCAGGCCTGCCCTCGGGCGTGACTGGCAGCTTCAGCCCCGCTTCGACCACCGGCAACAGCAGCACCCTGACCCTCACCGCGGGCGGCACGGTTCCCACCGCCACCAGCACCCTCACCATCACCGCCTCGGGCGGCCCCGCCGACGGCACCCCCGACACCGCCACCGTCCAACTCGACACCGAGCAGCCCACCGCGCTGCCCCCGCCCGCCCAGGTCAACCTCCAGGGCACCGTGGTCTACCCCTGCGTGGTGATCGAAGACCGCTGCATCTTCGTGGACACCAACCCCAGCCAGAGCACCTTCACCGTGACCAGCCCCGTCACCAGCGCCAATTACTCCTTCCGGCCGGTGTACCAGGGCAGCTACGTGGTCTACGCCCTCAAAGACGTGAACGGGGACGGTAAGGCCAACCCCGGCGACTTCAACGCCATCTACAGCGTCAACAATGTCGTGACCCCGGTGGCCCCCGGAGCCACCAACATCAACCTGACCCTCGGCCCCATAGTCCAGCGGCAGGAGGTTGGCGGTAGCGGCCTGACGCCGCAGAGGGTTTTTGCGCGGTAGGCGTTAGGTGTTCACCCCCCAGCCCCCTCTCTCGAGGTACTATTCACCTCGAGAGAGGGGGAGGTTTTTTGGGCGATTGTTGACCCTAGAGCGGTTCCCACGAATACTCGGTACGGCGGTTTTTGCCAGACCGAGTGCAATACTCGGCTTTAGCGCGGCAGCGTGGTGGAGTATGGGTGGGAAACGCGATAGACGCTCGACTATCGGTGGTACGGTTCCCGCCGCTTGATGGTTTCGACCCGGTAGAGCTGCTCCAAGAGCACCACCAGCGCCAGCTCGTGTTGCAAGGTCAGTTTCGAGAGGGCAAAGGTCCAGACCGCCGCCTCGCGCACCGCCTCGGCGTGGCCGTCGGCCCCGCCGATCAGGAAGGCCACGCCCTTCTCGCCGTGGCTCTCCCACAGCTCGAGCTTGTTCTTCAACACCACCGTGTCCACCTGCTGCCCGCGCTCGTCGAGCACCACGCGCAAGTAGCCCTGGCTGGCCTCCAACAACCGCTCGCCCTCCTTCTCGCGGCGGCCCTCGCGCACCGTGACCAGGTCGAACTTGGTGTAGCGCAGGATCCGCTCGGCGTAGTCCTCCACGCCCTCACGCGCATAGAGCAGTTTAGGTTTTCCTACGACGCATACGCGGAGTTTCATAAGCGGGGGGCGGCCAGAGCGCCAGCCCAGTCCGCGCAATATACCTCGAGGGCCGGTGGTCTTGATGACCCGTGCTAGGCTGTTGAGGCCATGAAAGCTCAGACCCTACCCTGCCAGAAGGGGCTGTTCTCCATCCCCGACGACGTTCACTTCATCAATTGCGCCTATATGGGGCCGATCGCCCGAGCGGTAGAGGAGGCGGGCGTCGAGGCGCTACGGCTCAAGGGCTTCCCGGCCCGTATCAGCCCCGCCGACTTCTTCACCACCTCCGACGAGGCCCGCCGCCGCTTCGCCGGGCTCATCAACGTGCCCGAACCCCACCGCATCGCCCTGGTACCCTCGACCGGCTTCGCGGTGGCGACCGTCGCGAAAAATCTGAAACCCAAGGCGGGACAGAACATCGTGGTGCTTTTTGAGCAATTCCCCTCCAACGTCTACGCCTGGCGCAACTTCCGTAAGCAGGGCGTTGAAATCCGCACCGTGGAGCCGCCCGCCTCGGGCGAGCGGGGCAAGGAGTGGAACACCCGACTCCTCGAGGCCATAGACCCCAATACCGCGCTGGTCACGGTGGAGAACGTCCACTGGTCGGACGGGACGAAGTTCGACCTCGAGGCCGTCGGGCAGCGGGCCAGGGAGGTGGGGGCGATGTTCGTGGTGGACGGCATACAGTCCATCGGGGCGCTGCCCTTCGACCAGCAGCGGGTTAGGGCCGACGCGGTGATCTGCCTGGGCTACAAGTGGTTGCTGGCGGGCTACAGCTTCGGTTTTGCCTACTTCGGCGAGCGCTTCGACGTTGGGGAGCCCTTGGAGGAGAGCTGGATCGCCCGCAAGGGCAGCCAGGACTTCGCCCGCCTGGTGGACTACCAGGACGAGTACCAGCCGGGGGCGCTGCGCTACGACTTCGGCGAACGCAGCAACCAGGTCGCGCTGGCGATGGTGAACACCTCGCTCCGGATGCTGGCGGACTGGGGCGTCGAGAACATCCAGGCCTACTGCGCCGAGCTGACCAGGGAGTTCAACCAGGCCGTGCGCGAGCTGGGCTACACCCTCGAGGACGAGCGCTACCGCAGCGCCCACCTCTTCGGGATTCGCCCGCCCAAAGGAACCGACCTCGAGGCCCTGCGCCAGCGGCTGGCCGAGCGCAAGGTGTACGTCTCGGTGCGCGGCAGCGCGGTGCGGATCGGGGCCCATGTCTACAACGACCACCACGACATGGAGGCGCTACTGGACGCGCTGCGGTAAGGCTCCCGGTTCCCCCGGCGGGCGCTATCGGCCTGGGGTGAGGGCTGTGCCCAAAACCCACACATCCTCAGCCATACCCCCTATAATGAGACGTTCAACAGGTCGGGACGCTATGCCTGTAGCCGTGGTCGCTCCTACGCTTATCGGACGGCCCAAGACCTCATCGCTCGGTATACCAAACGGTAGGCCGGGTTTTTTTGTTTCCCCGCCCGACCTTTACCCAAGGAAGGGCGGTTAAGAAGGGCCTTTACCCAAGGCCCGAGCAGGTCTCGAGCACGACTCGCAGACTAACTGGGAGGCACGATGATAAAAGAGCGCGTAAAGATTGAGCCGTTCACCCCGGAGATGATCCGGCTCACCGACCCTCAGGGCAACTGGGTGGCCCCCTTTGAGCACGGGCTGAGCCCCGATCAGTTGCGGCAGTTCTACCGCGACATGCTGGCCGGGCGGCTCTTGGACGAGAAGTTCACCATCCTGATCCGCACGGGCCGCACCAGCTTCGTGGCCCCCAGCGCGGGGCACGAGGCCGCGCAGGTGGGGATGGCCAGGGCCATGCAGATCGGGCACGACTGGTTCTTCCCCTACTACCGCGACAATACCTCGAGCCTTACCGTCGGCATCACCCCGCGCGAGATCTTCGGGCAGATGCTGGGCACCCGCGCCGACGGCGGCAAGGCCCGGCAGATGCCCGAGCACTTCGTCTCGAGGGCGCTCAACGTCTTCGCGCCCTGCTCCGCCATCGCCTCCCACGTCCCGCCCGCGGCGGGCGCGGCCATCAGCATGAAGATTCGCGAGACCGGGCAGGTCGCGGTGGCCAGCTTCGGCGACGGCGCGACCAGCGAGGGCGACTGGCACGCGGGCATCAACTTTGCCGCCGTCCAGCGCGCCCCCGCCGTCTTTGTCTGCCAGAACAACCGCTACGCCATCAGTGTGAATATTTCTCAGCAAACCGCCTCGGAGAACATCGCGGTCAAGGCGCACGCCTACGGCATCCCCGGCTACCACGCCGACGGCCTGTGCGTCCTGACCAGCTACTTCGTGATGCAGGAAGCCATAGAGCGCGCCCGGCGCGGCGAAGGGGCCAGCCTGGTCGAGCTGGTGGTCAACCGCTTTGGTGCCCACTCCTCCGCCGACGACCACCTGCGCTACCGCAGCCCCGAAGATCTGGCCAACGAGCGCACCCAAGACCCCCTGCCCCGCTACCAGAGCTTCCTCGAGCGCCAGGGCCTGTGGGATGAGGGGTGGGCACAAGACCTACGGGCCGAGATTTCCTCGCAACTGGAGACCGCCCTGCAAGAGGCAACCGCCTCGGGCGAGCCGGAGGCGCTCGAGATGTTCGACGACGTGTTCGCGGCGCGGGCCTGGAATCTGGAAGAGCAGCGGAACCTGGTGGCTGAGGAA
The DNA here is from genome assembly GCA_033762915.1 of Meiothermus sp. Taxonomy (GTDB): domain Bacteria; phylum Deinococcota; class Deinococci; order Deinococcales; family Thermaceae; genus Meiothermus. The sequence goes on from JANRLD010000006.1 coordinate 51,140, forward strand.
CTGCGCTGATGACGCCGCGACCCGCGACGGAGGTTGTATGCCGACCATGACCATGATCCAGGCCATCACCACGGCCCTGGACGAAGAAATGAGCCGCGACGAGCGGGTGATGCTGCTGGGCGAGGATGTGGGCAGCCGGGGCGGGGTCTTTCTGGCCACCGAGGGCTTGCAGAAGAAGTACGGCAAGGACCGCGTGATGGACTCCCCGCTCTCGGAGGCCGCCGTGATCGGGGCGGCGGTGGGGCTGGCGGCGCATGGGATGCGCCCGGTGGCCGAGATTCAGTTCGCCGACTACGTGTTTCCCGGCATTGACCAGCTTTTCTCGCAGGCCGCCAAGCTGCGCTACCGCTCGGGCGGACAGTATCACGCCCCGATGGTGGTGCGGATGCCGACGGGCGGCGGCGTGAAAGGAGGGCACCACCACTCCCAGAGCCCCGAGGCCCATTTTGCCCATACGGGCGGCCTCAAGGTGGTGGTGGTGTCCACCCCCACCGACACCAAGGGGCTGCTTAAGGCCGCCATCCGCGACGACGACCCGGTGGTGTTCATGGAGCCCAAGCGGCTCTACCGGGCGGTGAAAGAAGAGGTCAGCGGCGAGGACTTCACCATCCCCATCGGCAAGGCGGCGGTGCGGCAGCAGGGCAGCGACATCACCCTGGTTTCCTACGGCGGCCCCATGACCGAGACCCTCAAGGCCGCCGAGGAGATGGCGGGAGCGGGCGTTAGCGCCGAGGTGATCGACCTCCGCACGGTGATGCCCTGGGACAAGGAGGCGGTGCTGAGTTCTGTGGCCAAGACGGGCCGCCTGGTGATGGTTTCCGAGGCCCCGCGCATGGCCTCCATAGCCTCGGAAATCACCGCCACCGTGGCCGAGGAACTTTTCGACCAGATGTACGCCCCCCCCTTGAGGGTGACGGGCTTCGACACCCCCTACCCGCTGGCCCAGGACAAGCTCTATATGCCCACCGTCACGCGGATTCTCAACGCCGCCAAGCGGGCGCTGGACTACTAGGAGACCGAATGCCCAAAGAAGTCGTGTTGCCCGAGCTGGCCGAGTCGGTGGTGGAAGGCGAGATTCTGAAGTGGCTGCTCGAGGAGGGCCAGCCGATCAAGAAGGACCAGCCGTTCATCGAAGTCATGACCGACAAGGTCACCGTCGAGTTGCCCAGCCCTTACGAGGGCGTGCTGCTGCAAAAGCTGGTCAAGGAGGGCGACCTGGTCTCGGTCCACGCCCCCATCGCCCTGATCGCCGAGCCTGGGGAGGTGGCGGGGGCAATCACGGACAAAAAACCCGAACCCAAGCCAGCCCCGTCGGTGCAGGCCGCCGAGGAGCGCTCCATCGTGGAGCCGGGCAACGTGGTCGAGGACGACGGGGCGAACCTCTCGCTGTTCAGGCCGTCGGGCGGGGGCGAGACCGTGAAGAACCCCTTCGCAAAAACTCCCTCCCCCTCGGGGAGAGGGGCCGGGGGTGAGGGCCTTTCCACCAACGTCCACGGCCGGGTCATCGCAGTCCCGGCAGCGCGGAAGCTGGCGCGGGATCTGGGCCTGGAGATCTCCGGCATCCCCGGCTCGGGGGCCAACGGGCGGGTGCGGGTCGAGGACGTGAAAGCCTTCGCCCAAACCGCAGCGCAGCCCGCCGCGCCCAGTGGCACGCAGCGCGCCGCGTCCCTTCAAACCCCGCCACCCGCATCGCCAGGCCCCGCCGGCTTCCCCGCCCCGGTGCAGTACAGATCGCCCAAGGGCTACGAGGACCAGGAGACTCGAGTCCCCCTGCGCGGCCTGCGCCGGGCCATCTCGAGCCAGATGCAGGCCAGCCACCTCTACACGGTCAGAACGCTCACCGTCGACGAAGTGGACATGACCGAGCTGGTGGGGCTGCGGGGCCGCCTCAAGTCCGACGCCGAGGCCCAGGGAGCGAAGCTCAGCTACCTGCCGTTCATCTTCAAGGCCATCGCCAGAGCCCTCAAGAAGTACCCCAGCCTGAACTCCTCGATGGACGAGGCCCGGCAGGAGGTCGTGCTGAAGAGCTACTACCACATGGGCATGGCGGTGGCGGCGGAGGCGGGCCTAATTGTGCCGGTCATCAAAGATGTGGACAAGAAGAGCCTGCTGGACTTGGCGAGGGAGGTCACCGACCTGGCCGAGAAGGCCAGAACCGGCAAACTCTCGCCCGAGGAGATCGCGGGCTCGAGTTTCTCGGTCACCAACATCGGCTCCATCGGCGCGCTCTTCAGCTTCCCCATCATCAACGTGCCGGACGCGGCCATCCTGGGCATCCACAGCATCCAAAAACGCCCGGTGGTCAATGACAATGACGAGATCGTGGTCCGCCAGATGATGTACCTCTCCCTGAGCTTCGACCACCGCCTGGTGGACGGGGCCGAGGCGGCCAGGTTCTGCAAGGAAGTGATCCGCCTGCTCGAGAAGCCCGAACGATTGATGCTCGAGGCGTTGTAGTCTGTAAAAAAGAAGTCACAGCGTCATGGAATTCGTCCTTGTCAGCTATACGGGCGCAAAGCCCATCCTGTTCGGCTCGTCAAGGGATGAAATGGACAAGATTTTGGGACGGCCGACTTGGGAGCAGCGTGGGGGTAGGCATGCACGCTATGGAGGACACGTCACTGTAATCGTGGAATTCGACATCAAGCGGCAGGTAGAGTTCATACAAACTTACCCAAACAACTGGGCGATTTTTGCGAGGAAAAACCTGCTTCAGCTAAAGTATGGGGCTGCTGAACAACTCCTCAAGGATTTCGACCCGAATGCGGCAAACGATCCCAAGAACTCCGTTGGCGTCGTCTCCCACCTATTGGGTGGGCATCTTCTGTCCTGAAGGCGCAGATAATCTCGACGCGGAGATAGAAAACGTGTACATGTTCCGACGCGGCTACTACGATTTGTTAAAGTCTGAAGGGTGAAAACCCGAAAAATTCCCGCGCCGGATGAAATATAACCTGCGTCTTTGACTTTCCACAGGTGAACTCTGAGAATGAGGCGATATGGCTGAATACGACGTGATTGTGATTGGGACGGGGCCGGGCGGCTACCACGCGGCCATCCGGGCGGCGCAACTGGGCAAGAAGGTGCTGGCGGTGGAGGCCGAGTACGTGGGCGGGGTCTGCTTGAATGTGGGCTGCATCCCCACCAAGGCCCTGCTCCACGCCGCCGAGGAGATGGATGCGGCGCGGCACTCCAGCGCCTTCGGCCTCGAGCTCGGTACCCCCAAGATGGATTTCAAGAAGCTGGGCGGCTGGCGCGACGGCATCGTGAAGAAGCTGACCGGCGGCGTAGGGCAGCTCCTCAAGGGAAACAAGATCGACCTGAAGACCGGCTTTGCCAAGTTCGTGGACAAGAACACCATCGAGGTGGGGGGCGAGCGCCTCCAGGGCAAAACCTTCATCGTGGCCACTGGCTCCGAGCCCAACACCCTGCCGGGCTTCGAGGTTGATCAGAAGGACATCGTGGACTCCACCGGGGCCCTGCGGGTCGAAGAGAAGTTTCCCAAGCGAATGCTGTGCATCGGCGGGGGGGCCATCGGCCTCGAGTTCGCCCAGGTCTACCAGCGGATGGGCGCGGAGGTCACGGTCATCGAGTTCATGCCGCAGATTCTGCCCTCCGCCGACCCCGAGACCGCAGGCCTGCTGGCCAAAATCCTGACCAAGCAGGGCATCAAGCTCAAAACCGCCACCAAGGGCGTCAAGGTAGAGCGCAAGAAGGACGGGATGCACGTGACGCTCGAGGACGTGAAGTCGGGCGCGCAAGAGACCCTGGTGGTGGACAAGATCCTGGTCGCCACCGGCCGCCGGCCGCGCGGCAAGGGGCTGGGCCTCGAGGCCATCGGGGTTAAGGTGGACGAGCGCGGCTACGTCCCGACCAACGAGAAGATGGAGACCAACATCCCCGGCATCTACGCCATCGGCGACGTGACCCGTCAGCCGCTCCTGGCCCACAAGGCCATGAAGGAGGGCCTGATCGCCGCCGAGAACTGTGCGGGCGGCAATGCGGTGATGGACTACCAGGTGCCCAACGTGGTCTACACCAGCCCCGAGTGGGCGGCGGTGGGGATGACCGAGGAGGAGGCCGCCAAGGCCGGGTACAAGGTCAAGGTGGGCAAGTTCCCGCTCGCGGCCTCGGGCCGGGCCATGACCCTCGACGCCACCGACGGCCTGATCAAGCTGATCGGCGACGCCGAGACCGACCTGCTGCTGGGGGCACACCTGGTCTCCCCCAACGCCTCGGACATGATCGCCGAGATGGCCCTGGCCCTCGAGATGGGCGCCACCGTGACCGACGTGGGCCTAACCGTCCACGCCCACCCCACCCTCTCCGAGGGCGTGATGGAAGCCGCCGAGCACCTGCACAAGCAGGCCATCCACATCTCCAACCGGTGAGCGGAGGCTCGAGGGTTTTGGCGGACCGAGCTACCAGGATTTTTTACCTGTTGAGATATCCACCCCCGCCAAAGAAAGGGGACTCGAGCCAGCCTCGAGTCCCCTTTTCCCTCTAACCCTACCGAACCGCTTCGGCCCTCCGCTGGGCCTCCTCGAGGGCCTGTCTCGCGGGCACATTGCCTTTCAGGGCTTTCTCGAGGGCCTCCTCCAAGAAGTTGCGCCAGATGGCAAACTGGGGCACCCTGGGGCGCGGCTGTGAAACCGCGATCTGCTGGAAAGCCACCCGGCGGTAGGGGTTTTCCCTGTAGAAGTTCTCGAGGAGCGGCTCGGCGCTCCGGCGCAGCGGCACGTAGTAGCTGGCTTCGACCCAGGTCTTGATGTTCTCGGGCTCCATCATGAAGCGCCAGAACTCAAAGGCCCCGCGCTGCTGGGCCTCGCTGGCCCCCCGCACCACCACCAGTTGCGCCCCGCCCAGCGGCACCCTGCCACCCTGTTCGCGGGGGATCGGCGCCACCCCCAGCTTGAAGGCGAAAGAGGCCTGCTCGGCGGCGGGCCAGTTGGCGATAGAGGCGAAGACCATCATCCCCTTGGTGCGGATGAAGTCCACCTGCGCGAAGGTAGACTCGGCCAGGTTGCGGACGCTGGTGGAGCCGCTGCGCCCCAGGCCCTGCATGAACTCGAGGGCCTCCACCACCTCGGGGCTGGTGAAGTTGGGCCGCCCGTCGCGGGTGACCAGATTGCCGCCCCGCGTGGTCACCTGGGCCTCGAAGGTCCAGGACTCCGAGATGGCGATGAAGCCCTTGGAGCTTCGGCTGGTCAAGGCCCGGGTGACGTTGGCGAACTCGGCCCAGGTGCGGGGCGGCTGCAAGCCCCTGGCCCGCAGTTGGGTCTCGTTAAAGAACAGGACCGGGGTCGAGGTGTTGAGCGGTAGCCCGTAGCGGCGGCTGTTGATCAGGCCGTAGTCCCAGGCCGGGTCGAACAGGTCGTCGACAAAAGCCCTGGGCAGCGCGCCTGCGAGGTCGTCGAGGGGAAGCACCGCGTTCTCGGCCACCAGGCGCGGGAACAACAGAATCTCAGCCTGGAACATCACCGGCGCACCGCCCGCCCGCAGGGCCGCGATCAGGCGGTTCTCGCCCTCGCGGTAGTCGCCGACGTACCTCGAGTTGACCCGGAACTGCTGCTGCCGGGCATTGAAGGCCTGGGCAAAGCCGTCCAGCACCCTCCCTGCCGGGCCGTCCATGCTGTGCCAGAAGGGAATCTCGGTCTGTGCGAAGGCCAGACTTGCCGCGATGGTCAAACCCGCAAGGATACGCTTCACAGGGTTTCCTCCTAGAGATGGGCCTATTCTATCGGGAATAGGCCCGGGGATAATCAGGACAGGCCCGATCGTGCCCGGCCAGGCCCTTAAGCAAGCCCGTCGCCGCCCGCCGTACAGGGTGGTTTTGCATCTTAGCGCGTTAGGCCCGCCCAGCAGACCGGTCGGTCGAAGCCCATTGCCACGACCGTCGGACAGACCCCGACGGGTCCGGGCCGGTGGGCTCTGGGGGCCTCTGGCGCAAACGAAGGCAGAGCTCGAGCAGCCGAACCCGTCCCGGCACAGCCGCCCTCAAGGGCACCGGGCCAGGGCAGTAGGCTCCGCCCCCTCGAGCTCGAGCACCCCAACTCCCAGAGAATTGATAAGCTATAGCCTGGGATGAACATTCTCATCGTCTATGCACACCCCAATCCCAACTCTTTCAACGCCGCTATGCGCGAGGTCGCGGTGGGGGCGCTGAGCCGGGCTGGGCACAGCATTCTGACCTCTGATCTCTACGCCATGCACTTCAACCCCGTCCTGAGCGCCAGGGAGCTGGCGGGCGACCACCACGCGCTCAAGGCCGAGATGAGCAAGGTGCACCGGGCCGACATGCTGCTGTTCCAGTTCCCCGACTGGTGGTACGGGATGCCCGCCATCATGAAGGGCTGGGTGGACCGGGTCTTCGCTCAGGGATTCGCCTACGACGAGGGGCAGGAGTTCGAGAAGGGTCTGCTGCGCGGCAAAAAAGCCATGATCTCCATGACCGTCGGCTACCCCAAAAGCTACTACGCCCAGGCCCCCCAGCGCGACCTGATGCGCGTCCTCGAGCCCATCCACTACGGCTACTTCGCCTACTGCGGCCTCGAGGTGCTGCCCCCCTACGTCGTCTACGCCCCTGGCGGCATGTCCGACGCCGAGCGGCGGGACGTGCTCGAGGACTACCGGCTGTATCTGATGGAGCTACACAAGGTGAAACCGCTGGTGTTTTGAGGGCGACGGGGGAAGGGGAACGCCAACCCCGAGGCCAAGAAAGGGCCGGGCTGAGAAGGCAAAAGACCGCATGCGCGACCCGCCCCTAACCCCTTCACCTGTGGTTTCTATCAACCCCTGTTCCTCATCCACCCTACTCGAGGTAAGCCATCGAATCCCTCACCCAAGGTGCCGTGCGCGAGATGGTTTGGAACGCACTTTCGCAGCACCGCATCGCCACCTACCCAACACCGCCGCACGGGCACTATCCCAACTTCGTGGGGGCCGGGCGGGCGGCGGAGCGGCTCGAGGCGCTGCCGGTTTTCCGAAACGCCAAGACCATTTTGGCTGGGCCGGACATGGTGCTCAAACCGCTGCGCGAGACGGCCATGCGCTCGGGCAAGACCGTCGTCCTGCCGCACCCCGACAAGGCGGGGAAGTACCTGAGCCTGGCGGGTTTGCAGCCCTCCCAGCTCAAGCGGGTGCGTGACGTGGCGCAGTTGGGCCAGCCGGTCGAGCTGGTGAGCACCCCCGTTGACCTGGTGCTGGTGGGCTGCGTCGCTGCCGATGAGCGGCTGGGCTGGCTGGGCAAGGGGTACGGGTTTCCATATGGGCGGCTCGAGGTCGGGGCGCCGTGGGCAACGCTGGCCCACACGGTCATGCTGTTCGATGTGCTGCCCTGCGAGGCCGAGCGCAAAATCAGCCTGATCGCCACGCCCCACCAGGTGCTGGGGGTTTAAGTGTCTCTATAGTTGCAATGCGAACTATCGCCCGCCAGCTCCCGCAGGGAATTGCGCCTCGGGTAGCCACTCCGCACTGGCACGTATTTGCCGCTTCCGCCGATTCCGCACTTCTACCCAGGCGCAACTTTGCACTCAGCCCTCGGCGTTTTGCGCTAAGCTATCCCCCGTGTTCACCAGCCCGCTGATCGCGGTTCCGCACGGCTTCACCACACGCGAGGGCGGGGTCTCCCCCGCCCCCTACGATTCGCTCAACCTGGGGCTTTCGACCAGCGACGACCCCGCGCTGGTGGAAGAGAACCGCAGGCTTTTGCTCTCGAGGTTCGGCAACCCGCCCGTGGCCGGGCTGGACCAAGTCCACGGCAGCGAGATCCACTGTGTGGAAGGCCCCGGCTCCTGGGAGGGTGACGGGCTGCTGACCGACACGAGAGGGCTGCTCCTGCGGGTCGCGGTGGCCGACTGCTTCCCGATTCTGCTGCACGACCCCAGGCGAAACGTCGTCGGCGCTCTGCACGCGGGCTGGCGCGGTGTGGCCAAGGAGATTTTGCCGAAGGCCCTGAAGGCCATGCAAACCCGCTACCGCTCCGACCCCGCCGACGTTCGCCTGGCCCTAGGCCCCGGCATCAGTGGCCCGCGCTTCCAGGTGGGCGCGGAAGTGGCAGAGCAGTTCAGGGCGCTGGGCTTCGAGAGTGACCGGCCCGACCCCGATGCCCAGGGGAAGTTCCTGCTCGACCTCGAGGCCGTCCTCCGGCAGCAAGCCGCCCAAAACGGCATTCGGCCCGACCACTTCTGGTCGCTGGGCCTGTGCACCGTCTCCGACCCCCGCTTCTTCTCCCACCGCCGCGATCGGGGCGTGACGGGGCGGATGTGGGCGGTGATCGCGCTGCCGTTCACGCCCCCCCAATTCCCCATTGCGTAATCACCTGAACCTCCACCCAGCCGGGGTTTTGGGCGGGTTTCGTCTCGAGTCAGTTCCGGCCCTTAGCGCCGGATTTACGCCGTCCCTAACGCGGGTATCTGCGGTACGGGGTTTTATCATGCCTGTTGCGAGCAGGTTTGTATGCGAAAAACACCCCTTCCCTTTGCCCTCCCCGACATCACCGAAGCCGAAGTGGCGGCCGTTGCCGAAGTGCTGCGCTCGGGCTGGCTCACCGCCGGTCCCAAGGTGGCTGCCTTCGAGACCGCCTTCGAGGAGCAGACCGGCTTCGCCCACGCGGTCGCGGTCAACTCCGGCACCGCCGCGCTGCACCTGGCCCTGAGTGCCATCGGGCTCGAGGAGGGCGACGAGGTGATCACCAGCCCCTACACCTTCGCCTCCACCGCCGCCGTGGTGCGCTACTTCGGGGCCCGCCCAGTCTTCTGCGACATCGAGGCCGAGAGCCTCAACCTCGACCCCTCCCTGCTACTCCAGCACCTCAGCCCCAAGACCAGGGCCATCATCGTCGTACACGTGGCGGGCAATCTGGCCAACACCCAGGCAGTCTGCGACTTCGCCCGGCGCTACGGGCTGGTGGTGATCGAAGACGCCGCCCACGCCCTCCCGGTCCAGGCCAAGCGCAGCCCCGCCGACTTCGTGTGCTTCAATTTCTACGCCACCAAGGCCCTGACCAGCGCCGAAGGCGGGATGGTCTGCACCCGCCGCCCGGAGTGGGCTGCCCACCTCCGCCAAATGGCCCGGCACGGCCTCAGCCGCGACGCCTGGAGCCGCAACGGCCAGGGGGGCTCGTGGTACTACCAGGTTCAGGCCGCCGGCTACAAGTACAACCTCAGCGATGTTTCGGCGGCCCTGGGCCTGGTGCAGCTCGAGCGCTCCCAGGAGATGTGGCAGCGCCGCCTGGAGATCGCGCGGGCCTACAACAAGGTCTTCGCCGAGGTGCCGGAGTTGCAGGTTCCGCAGGCCACCGTCCCGCACTCCTGGCACCTCTACACCCTGCGCCTCGACCTGACCCGGCTCGAGATCGGGCGCTCGGGCTTCGTGGAGGAACTGCGCGAGCACGGCATCGGCACCGGCGTCCACTTCATCCCGCTGCACCTCCAGCCCTACTACCAGCAGACCTTTGGCTACGAGCCCGACGACTGCCCGGTGGCCCACCGGGAGTACCTGCGCGAAGTCTCGCTGCCGATCTACTCGAGGATGACCGACCGCGACGTGCGCGACGTGATCAAGGCGGTGCTACAGACCGTGAAGGAGAACACCCGGGCCAGACAGACCGCAGTAGCGCCGAGGAAGGATCTGAGGCTGGTCGGGGCGTGAGGGCTCGAGCAGGCTGCTAACGCGACCCTCTCCGGACAGCTGGTCAATCCCGACTGCCTGAGCGCTCGCGCGCCTGTGCTGCTACGGCTTGGTGGAAGCCAAAGCGGCGGTGGCTACGTACGGTCGGTGTATTGATGAGGTGGTAAATCTCGGTGTTAAGTATCTCCATAGTGGAATTGCAGCATCCGCACTCACCGATAGATCGGGCAATTGCGCCCACAAGCCGCTCGCTGATGAGGTTGTGCTGAAGTCCTGCAATCTCACTATGGCGCAACTTACGACCCCTGTAGTGGAACTACTCGATTGAATGGCTGACTGTCAGCGCCTACAGTCTTCCCAGTGCGGTCTCGACGGCAGCCAAGTCCTGCACCCCCAGCCCCACCAGCTTGGCCACGGTGAGGTCGTGGGGGCCGGTTCGTCCGGCAATCTCCCCGCTTATAACCTTGCCGATCTCGGGCAGCTTGAGGCCGTCTAGCAACCCCTGACGAGAGGCCAGTTCTACCTCGCCGCGCACCAAGTTGGCCTCGGCCGAGTCCACGAATACTTTGGCTTTGGCCAGGACGGCGGTCTCGAGCTCGACCTTCCCCAGCCCGTCGCCGCCCAATGCGGTGATATGCATCCCCGGGCGGAGCCACTCGGCCCTGACCAGCGGCTCGCGGCTGCTTGTGGCGGTTATGAGCAGGTCGGACTGCTCGACTACCGATTGCACACTCGAGACCGCATCGACCTCGACGCCCTCGAGTTCGCCCCGCAGGTGGTCGGCCAGGGCTTGGGCCTTCCCGGGGTTCCGGCCCCACACCAGCAGCCGTTCGAACTTCCGTACCAGGCTCAGGGCCAGCGGTTGCAGCCGGCCCTGGGTGCCCGTACCCAGGATGCCAACGGTTCTGATTCCTTCGGGGGCGAGGGCCCGGGCTGCCGCCGCGCCCGCCGCCGCGGTGCGCAGGTCGGTGAGGTAGCCGCCGTCTTGCAGCAGCGCGGCAGGCTCCCCAGTGAGGGCGTCGAAGACCATCTGCACCCCGTTTAGCGGCATCGGGGCGTGTCCGGGGAAGCTGGTCGCCACCTTCACCACGAAGAGGTGTCCGCCCAGCAGATGTCCATTCTTGACGTGGACCTCGTTCTGACCCCACTCGAGGTGTGCGATCGAGCTGACTGCCCGGCCCGCGCTGTACTCCACCAAGCTCCGGGCGACGGGCTCGAGCAGGTGCTCAAGACGTACGGCGGCCTTGATTTGTTCGGCTGTGTAGTGCTTCATGGGTATCCTCGAGCTACAACTCAACCAGACCCTCGACGCAAGTACTGGTTTTCCCGCCTACCCAAACCTGACCGTGCGCATCGCGCTCGAGGTAAACCCTTCCGGCCCGACCCAGTACTGTTCCCTGTGAAGCCACATATCGCGGTGGGGCTAGACCCAGCCCGATTAACCACTGGGCCAGGCTAGCGTTGAGGCTCCCTGTCACTGGGTCTTCGTTGGGGTTGGTTTCACTGGCAACAAAGGCCCGCACCTCGAACTGGCACTCAGCAAAGCTGGGGTACGGACCCACTATACCCAGCTCTAGGCCATTCATCGCAGCGTAATCGGGTTCAATTGCCAGCACTTGTTCTGCCGATGAAAGCATCACCCCAACCCAACCGGGGCCGTTGTCTACCCAGTTGTGATGCAGAATTTCTTCCCTCGAGATCTTCAGGGCCTTCGCAATTCGGACCAGAGTAAGTTCGTCCACTGGGCCGCTTTTGATGAGCTTGGGGGCCGCAAACGCCAGTTGGTCGCCGCGCCGCACCTTCACCAGCCCCACCCCGCACTCTTGAACCACCTGTCCAGAAGTCTTGGGTTGCCCACCGGCCTCGAGCCAGGCGTGGCAACTGCCCAGGGTGGGGTGTCCGGCGAAGGGGAGTTCTCGAGCTGTGGTAAATATACGCACCCGGTAATCGGCTTCAGGGTTGGTCGGTGGCAACAAGAAGGTGGTTTCGCTCAGATTGGTCCACCCGGCGAAACGCTGCATCTCTTGGTCGTTCAGACCGCTGCCATCCAGCACTACGGCCAAAGGATTGCCCCTGTAGGGCTGATTACCGAACACGTCTACTTGTTTGAATCGGCGTTGGGTCATGAGTGCTCCTTGAAGGCCAAAGATTTAGCCCCACGGTTAACGAGGTTCTTAAGGCACAAACTGATGGCTTGCGTCCCCCTGGTACCAGTAAACCGATTTTTGGGCCTCACCCTGGACATCTAAATCTCCATAGTGGAATTGCAGCATCCGCACTCACCGATAGATCGGGCAATTGCGCCCACAAGCCGCTCGCTGATGAAGCTGTGCTGAAGTCCTGCAATCTCACTATGGCGCAACTTATCGCCCAAGAGAGGCAGGAAGCGAGGAAGCGCTCGAGGCCTTTTCCCTGTTCCAACTTCAGTCCCTCTTTCTCGCCAGATAGGTCTCGAGCCGCTCCAGCGCCTCGGGCATGTTGCTGCGCCCATAGCCCATCCGGACGTGTCGGGGCTGGTCGTAGACGGAGCCGGGGAGGATCAGCACCCCGGTCTCGCGCACCACGGTCTCGCACCAGCCCATCACCTCCACCCCGACCTTGAGGCGGGGGAAGCCGATGGGGCTGGCCTGGGGCCTCACCCACTCGAGCAAGTCCGGATGGCGCGCAATGAACGCCTCGAGCAGGGGAAGGTTTTTGTGGATGATCTCGAGGTTGCGCCGCAGCAGCACCTCGCGGTGGCGCAGGGCCAGGTCGCTCAGGAACTCGCTAGGGGCGCTGTTGCAGATGGAAGTATAGAACTTAAAGGCCAGCAGTTTTTGAATCACCTCGGGGTTGCGGCAGGCCAGCCAGCCCAGGCGCAGCCCCGGCAGGCCGTAGCTCTTGGACATCGAGCCCAGCGAGAGGGCGCCCTCGTACAAGTCCGTGGCGGCGGGCAGCCGGGCGGCGGGGTCGTGCTCGAGTTCGCGGTATACCTCGTCGCACAAGACGTAGGCGCCGCACTCCGCCGCCAGGGCCATCAGTTTGTCCAGCACGCCCCGGTCCATCAAGGTGCCGGTGGGGTTGGAGGGGGTGTTGATGTAGATCAGCTTTGTGTTGGGCCGGATCAGCCGCTCGAGGGCCGAAAAGTCGTTGGCCCAGCCGTCCTCGAAGCGGCGCTCCCAACACGAGACCTCGGCCCCCGTTGAGCGGGCCAGCTCGAGGGCCGACTCGTAGCAGGGCGTCTCCACGATCACGTGGTCGCCCGGCGAGAGCAGCGCATGGTAGGCCACGAAGATCGCCTCTTCCGCCGCCGCCAGCACCAGCACGTCGTCGGGCCGGGCCTGGGCGTAGATCTGGCTGATGGTCTCGCGCAAATAGGGCGCGCCGGGCGACTCGGTGTAGCCCAGCCAGAGCTTGTCCAGCCGGGCCCTGGAGTCGGGTTCAAAGGCCAGGATCTCCTCGACCGTGCGCGACTGTGCATCAGAGCTACTGAGCATGTAGCGGGCGGTGAACTCGTACTTGGCGTAGTAGTGTTCGATGCGGAAGGGAGCCAGTTTCATGCTCCCAACTGTACCAGTTGGCACCACTTCACCCGCCGGCGCGGCCGCATCAGTTCCAGCGCCCGCAGTTGCCGGGGCGCTGGCCCGAGCGCACCCGACTCATCCAGTCCAGCGCGGCCCGAAAGCCGATTTGCCGCACGTAGAAGTGGTGGACGCCGGGCAGGTAGACGTACTCGAGCCGCCGCCCCAGGCCACACAGCCGCCGCGCATACGGCTCCACGGTGCGGTCGGGCGAGATGGGGTCGGCCCCGCCCTGCACGATCAGCGCCGGAACGGTCTGGGCCTGGGGGTTGAGGCCCGGGAAGTTCTCGCGCAGCCGCCGGGCCAGCTCGGGGTAGTAAGCCTCGAGTTCGCCCGCCAGCAAGGCCTCGCGGAACCTGGGCTGGTAGAGCTGCACCACCGCGTTGGGGTAGAGGCGGGGGATCTCGTCGACGCAGCGCTGGCCCGCCACCAGGGCCAGGCCGGAGGCGTAGCGGGGGAGCAGCACGCGGGCAGGATCGATCCCGTAATACTGCTGCCAGGCCAGCAGGATGTAGACGCCGAAGTAGGGGCTGTCTTTCATCAGCGCCTCGACGCTGGTGGTGGTGCCAAAGCCGATGGCCCCGGCCAGCGGCAGCTCGGGGGCGTAGCCCTCGGCGATGTCCGTCGCGGCAAACACCGTGTGCGCCCCCTGCGAGTAGCCCGCCAGGAAGACCCGCTGGGCGGGCCGGGCGTCGATCAGGCGGGCGGCGGGCCGCCCGAAAAAGCTATAAACGGCCCTGGCCCCGTCGAGCATGACTCGGGAGTTGTAGGCCGCGATGAAGTAGCTCTGGTATCGGCTGGGGTCGTCGTAGAAGGCGTAGTCGGGCAGGATGGAGATGTAGCCCTGGCCGGCGTAGGAGAGCATCTGGGCCTCGTAGTTGCCCCAGTTGCGCACGGCGGGCCGCTCGAGCAGCGTGGCACAGCGGTCGATCAGCCCTGTGGTTCCCGGGGCCATCACGAATACCGGGGCCGGGGTGGCCTGGGCGAATCGGGGGATGTAGAGCAGGGCACGGCTCTCGAGGGGGCTACCGCCTGGGTCGGAGGTGCGAAAGCGCAGCCGGTAGCGATCCACCCCGTACCGCGGCGCGGGCGCGTCCGGCGCCCGGCGGTAGAAACCCCCAATGGCCGCTGCCGTCTGGGCGGTGGAGAGGCTGCCCAGAAACTCCACCCCCAGCACCGAGCCGGGCCGCCCCTGCGGGGTTTGTGCTGGGGCTAAGGTCGCCGTCGAGAGAGCGATCAGGAAAAGGGCCAGCAGGCCGGGCGGTCTGAGCCTCACAAAACCTCCGAAGATGCGGTTTGTTCAGGGGCCTTTGATCTCGCAGAATCCTGGCCGCCCCTAAACCCGCCACCCCCCCACCAGCGCCAGGGCCAGCAGGTGCAGCGGATAGAAGGCATAGAACCCGAAGGTGGCCCAGCGGCTTCGGACAGTGCGCGCCTCCCCAAAGCGCACGCGGCTCAGCGCCCAGACCAAGCCGAGGGCCAGCAGGGCGAAGAGCGAGGACTTGAGCAAGCCGTTCATAAACAGCATGGCGAGCCCCACCGCCGCCCAGACCAGCACCCCCGCCAGCAGGGTGAAGAAGATGTTGAGGTTGCCCGCGAGCGCGTAGAAGTAGACTGGCTGCGACACCGCCGCCGCCAGCCCCAGCCGCCAGGCGTACTTGCGCCAGTCGGCCCCGCGCACCTCGAGGTTGTAGGCGATCAGGAAGGCGAAGAGCGGGTAGGCCATGCGCCCAATCCAGGTCATCCAGGGCAGGCCGCCGTCGAAGACGATCTTGTTGGCGTGGTCGATGACCATGGTAAAGAGTGCCGCCCACTTCAGCCAGTCCAGCGCCCGCGCCGAAAGCCGCAGCGGGGCCGAGGCGGGCGTTTGCCCCAGCTCCGCCCGCCACCCCCACGGCAGCGCCGCAACCTTCGCCTCCCCCCTAGAATCCGGCCTCATGCCCTCGAGCTTGAGCGCATGAGCCGTGCCATCTCTGAGCTGCGGCTGAGCCCCGGAAGACTGTACCTCACGACACAAGGCTCGAGTCCTGGGCAGAAGGGTCAAGTCATCGCGGTGCCACAAACTCCCCGCACATCCGAGTCTGTGCACGCGGGGTATTTGTTTGAAGCGCTGTCAGAGCGGTTCCCACGCATACTCCCTACAGCAAAAACCGCTGTAGGGAGTACATGGCCTGCCGCCGCGAGGGAAGTAAGGGTGGGAAAGGCGATCAGAGTGACCGGGCTTTGGGTGAGCTGCGACTGTTGGCAATGAAAGACCTCGAGGTCTTCCCTGCTGTGTTTTGGCGCTCGACCCTAGACTCTAGACATCCAGTTGCGCGTACCTGGCGTTCTCCTCGATGAACTCGCGGCGCGGAGCCACGTCGGAGCCCATCAGCTTGTCGAAGATGTCGGCGGCGTAGATGGCGTCGTCCATCGTCACCTTCTTGAGCACCCGCTGGGTGGGGTCCATGGTGGTCTCCCAGAGCTGCTCGGCGTTCATCTCGCCCAGCCCCTTGAAGCGCTGTAGCTCGTATGAGCGGTCACCCGCGGCCTTGATGGCCTTGTCCTTGGCGGCCTCGTCGAAGAGATAATCGATGGTCTTGGACTTGCCCACCCGGATGCCGTAGAGCGGGGGCTGGGCCACGTAGAGGTAGCCCTGGTCGATGATGGGGCGCATGTAGCGGTAGAAGAAGGTGAGCAGCAGGGTACGGATGTGCGAGCCGTCCACATCGGCGTCGGTCATGATGATGATCTTGTGGTAGCGCAGCTCCTCCAAGTCGAAGTGCGACTCCTCGTTCTCCTTGGCCCCGATGCCCGCCCCGATGGCCGCCACCATGGCCCGCACCTCGGCGTTTTTCAGGGCCTTGTTCAGCCCGGCCTTCTCCACGTTCAAGATCTTGCCGCGCAAGGGCAGGATGGCCTGGAACTTGCGGTCGCGGCCCATCTTGGCCGATCCGCCCGCGCTGTCGCCCTCCACGATGAACAGCTCGGTCTCGGCGGGGTCTTCGGACTGGCAATCGGCCAGCTTGCCGGGCAGGTCGTCGTTCTCGAGGGGGTTGCTGCGGCGCACCAGCTCACGGGCCTTGCGGGCCGCCTCACGGGCTTGGGCGGCGCGCTGGGCCTTCTCGTAGATGGTCTTGGCGATGCGGGGGTTCTCCTCCAGGTACTCCGAGAACTTCTCGTAGACCACCTTGGAAGAGACCGTGCCGGCCTCGGGGTTGAGCAGCTTGCCCTTGGTCTGGCCCTCGAACTGCGGCTGGGGGATTTTGATCGAGACCACGCAGAACACGCCCTCGATCAGGTCGTCGCCGCTGGGCTCGACCTCCTTCTCCTTGACCAGCCCAGCCTTCTTGGCGTAGGCGTTGATGGCCCGGGTGTAGGCAGTGCGGAATCCGGAGAGGTGGGTGCCGCCGTCCTTGGTGGGGATCATGTTGGCGTAGCCCACCAGGGTGCTGCTGTAGCTCTTGGTATGCACCAGGCCCACGTCCACCGAGACGTTCTCGAGGTCGCCCTGCAGGAAGATGGGCTTCTCGTAGAGCATCTCCTCGCCCGTCGCCAGGTGCTTGGCGAAGCTCGAGACGCCGCCCTTGTCGTAGAAGGTTTCTTCCTTGGCGTGAATCAGGTCCTTGAAGACCAGCCTGAGACCCGCCACCAGGAACGACACCTCGCGCATCCGGCTGCGCAGCTTGTCGGGGTCGAACTTGAGGCCCGGCTCGAAGATGGTGGCGTCGGGCAGGAAGGTGACCTTGGTGCCCCGCTTGTCCGCCGGGGCCTTGCCGACCTGGGCCAGCGGTTTGGATACCTCGCCCCGGCTGAACTCGATCAGGTAGTGCTTGCCATCGCGGAAGACCTCCACACGGGTCAGGTCGGCCAGCGCGTTGACCACGCTGGCCCCCACGCCGTGCAGACCGCCTGAGACCTTGTACGCGCCCTCCTCAAACTTGCCGCCCGCATGCAGCACCGTGTAGATAATCTCCACGGCGGGCTTCTTCTCCTCGGCCATGATGTCCACCGGGATGCCGCGCCCGTTGTCCTCGATAGTTAATGAGCCGTCGAGGTTGAGGGTGGTGACGATCTCGGTGGCGTGGCCGGCCAGGGCCTCGTCCACCGCGTTGTCGAGAATTTCCTTGTAGAGGTGGTGGTA
>JANRLD010000007.1:0-122821 GCA_033762915.1 Meiothermus sp.
GTTCAGCTTCATACCCACCTCGAGCCGACGGTAGACATCCTGCTCATCCACTACGTTAGGCTCGAGCGCAACAAAATTTGGGCATTACTTGCGCGTCTCTCATTACATTAATGTTATGTCGCGTGACTTTTCCGGCGCCAGTGAAACGCGGCGTGATGTTTAGCCAAAGGCGTAACCGGCGGGATACGCCAATCGTATGAGGTGGGCCGCTTCGAGCCTCGTTTAGAATCTTCGGGTATGCCTACCACCCTCCCAACCCGCGCCGAGCTGCCCTCGGAACAAAAGTGGAACATCGAAGCCCTATTCGCCTCCGAAGCCGCCTGGCGCGAGGCCCTCGAGGCCGCCAGGGCCGCGATTCCCCGCCTCGAGCCCTTCAAGGGCAGGCTGGGCGAGTCCGCTCAGACCTTGCTGCAGGCCCTGCTGACCCGCGAGGAGCTCGCCCTCAAGGCCTACCACACCGTGATGTACGCCTCTATGCAGCTCTCCACCGACGGGGGCAACGCCACCTTTTCGACCATGTTGGCCGAGGCCAGGGGGGTGTATGCCGCGCTGGCGGCGGCGGCCGCGTACATCGAGCCGGAATTGCTGGCCCTGGAGCCCGCCCGTCTGGAGCAGCTCATTGCCGCTGAGCCCGAACTCAAGACCTACACGCACTATTTCGAGGCCCTGAACTCCCGCCGGCCCCACGTGCTGAGCGGGGAGCTCGAGGCCGCCCTGGCGGCCGCCTCGGACCCGCTGGGCGCGTTCAGCTCGGTGGCCTCCGCCGCCACCAACGCCGATATGACCTTCAGGCCCGTCGAGTTTGACGGCGAGACGTACGTGGTCTCGCACAGCAGCGTGGGCGAGTGGCTGGTCCACCCCGAGGCGGCGGTCCGCAAGGCCGCCTGGGAGTCGTACGCCAACGGGCACCTGGCCTTCAAAAACACCCTAGCCGGCAGCCTCCAGGGCAGCATCAAGGGCTACGTCTTCAACATTAAGCAGCGCCACTACACCAGCAGCCTCGAGGCCTCGCTGCAAGGGGGCCGCTCGGTGGACAACATCCCGCTGGCGGTTTTCGAGAACTTGATCGCCACCTTCAGGGCCAACCTGCCTACCTGGCACAAGTTCTGGCGGGTCCGCAAGAAGGCCAACGGCGGCGCGCTGCACACCTACGACGCCCCCATCTACGACGCGCCCGCACCCCTAATCCAAAGCCCCAAGACCAGCTTTCTCGAGGCCGCCGAGATGATCTGCCGGGGCATGGCCCCTCTCGGTCCGGAGTACGTTGAGCCGATGCGGCGGGGGTTGCTCGAGGAGCGCTGGGTGGACTGGGGGCAGAACCAGGGCAAGCGGGCCGGGGCCTACAGCAGCGGCTCTAAGGGCACCTTTCCCTACATCTTCATGAGCTGGTCCGACGACCTCTTCTCGATGTCCACCTTGGCCCACGAGTTGGGCCACTCCATGCACTCCTACTTCACCCGCCGCACCCAGCCCGCCATCCACGCCAGGTACTCCTTGTTCATCGCTGAGGTGGCCTCCAACTTCAACCAGGCCCTGACCCGTGCCATGCTGCTGCGCGAGGCCACGACCCCCGAGTACAAGCTGGCCGTCCTCGAGGAGGCGTTCTCCAATTTCCACCGCTACTTGTTTGTGATGCCCACCTTGGCCCGGTTCGAACTCGAGCTGTACCAGCGCATCGAGCGGGGCGGAGCCATCTCCGCGCCTTACCTGATCGAGCGCTGCGCCGAGCTATTCGAGGAGGGCTACGGTGGCGAACTGACCATAGACCGCGAGCGCATGGGGGCCAGTTGGATGATGTTCGGCCACCTATACTCGCCCTTTTACGTCTATCAGTATGCGACCGGGATCGCAGCGGCGAACGCCCTGGCGAAAGATGTGCTCGAGCAAGGCGATGTCGCGGCTGCGAAATACATGGACTTTCTTAAGGCCGGCGACTCGGTGTACCCGCTGGACGCGCTCAAGATCGCGGGCATTGACATGAGCAGCCCCGAGCCGGTGGAGCGCGGATTCGGGGTGCTGAAGGAGATGGTCGACGAGTTGGAAAGGCTGGTCGGCTGATCCCAGTTGTCTCCCCTGATCTTGCATACTCCCTACAGCGGTTTTTGCTGTAGGGAGTCCATTACCTGCCGCTGCAAGGGAGGTAAGTGTCTGCACAGCTGCAATGCGAAATGTCGTCCGCCAGCTCCCGCAGGGGATTGCGCCTCGGGTAGCCGCTTTGCGGCTATGGCGCACGCTACTTCGCCCAGGCACGTATTTGCCGCTTCCGCCGATTCAGTACCTTTACCCTGGCGCAACTCATACCGAATTCTTGTAAACACTGATGTATCAATCGGTCCTGAGTGTCGTTGTAGACGCAAATCCCTCGGAAGCGAAAGGAAGTCTTCACGGCAACTTGGTATCAATGGTGGTAAACGCGATCACTCAAGCCCAGCGGTCCTTGATCCAGACCGCCACTGGTTCATGGTGCTCGGCGGTGCGGGCCTGGCGACACACCCGCACCGCCGTGGTGGGGAAGCAGCGTTTGGAGAAGCCGTTCATCGGCTCGAGGCTGGCCCCGCCCTCGAGCAGTTCGGGGCACAATTGGGCAACGGCGGCCATCGCGCCCGCGGCTACGAGTTCGCGAAGCGGGGCTTGGGTAAAGTTGTGCCAGGGCTTGTTTCAGCTATCCAGACGCCTAAACAGCCTTGTCCTGGCGGGCAAACTCGGGCTCGAGCTCAGGGCAGCCGGGCGGGGTAGAGGGTTGGGCAAAGCCGGTCAGGCCTATATTCCTATCTCCTCCAGCCGCCCCGCCGCCGCCAGCCAGCGGATACCCTTGAGCCGGGCGTACTCGAGCAGCTCCACGCGGTTGTTGGTCCAGGCCAACTCGACCCGCTTGCCCTCCGCCCGCAGCTGCGCCGCCATTGCCCGGTCCAGCGCCAGCACCTCGGGCGGCGCGGCCCGGGTGGGGAGCCGCAGGGCCTCCATGACCCGCTCGAGGCCCAGCGCGAAGCCCGCCGCCTTGGGCAGCAGCGCCCCGTCGTAGCGCCCGCCACCCAGCAGCGGTAGGCCGAAGTCGGGCGTGTAGGCCTGGAAGTTCATCCCCGTATAAAAGGCCAGATGACGCGCCCGCCCGAGGTCAAGCAGGAGAGGAATCTCGGGCAGCAGGGCCAGGGTGGACTCGAGCCAGTCCAGGTCCGACTGCGCCTTCTGCGAGAGCGGCAGGCCGCGAGCCTCCTCGAGCACCTCGCGCCCGCCGTAGAGGTCGGGCAGGGTCAGAAGGGCGGACTTGAGGCTGGGGTGGACGCCGTACTCGCCCAGCAACTCTTCGAGCTCGGGGCTGTTCTTGCGCTGGATGGCCTGCCGCAGCCGCTCGGTCTGGTCGCCCGGGAGTCGGGCAGCCTCGAGCAAATCCCGCACCAGCGCGGGCAGCCCGACCTCGATCTTGGCCTCAGCAAAGCCCATCTCCTGCAGGGCCGCCCAGGCCAGCTCGAGGATTTCGGCGTCGGCCTGGGGGCTCGAGACCCCGATCAGCTCGAGGTCCAGCTGGGTGAACTCGCGCAGCCGTCCCAGCTCGGCGTTGGCCTCGCGCAGCCAGACCTGGCCCGTGGTCTGCAGCCGCACCGGCTCGTCCTGGGGGTAGTTTTTGAGCAGCCCCGCGACCGCCGTGGTGAACTCCGAGCGCAGCGCCAGAACCTCGCCGGTCTTGTCCACCAGCTTGAAGGAGCGCTCGGCCAGGGTGTGGGCGGGGTCGTAGGCCTCGAGGGCCGGCAACTCTACCGGCTCGTACCCCCAGCTGTACAACAAGTCCACCAGCCGCCCCAACAGCTCCCGCCGCAGGCGGCTCTCGGGCGGCAGAAAGTAGCGGGTGCCTTCGGGAATCATAAGGGCGCGAGGCGGGAGCCGGCAGGTGCAAGAACCGTAGGGCTTAGGGGCCTGGAATTGGGGCCTGGGATTTCCCAAACCCCAATCCCCTGACCCCTGAGCCCTCGATTCCGGTCTTGCCTCCCGCCTGCCCCGTATAGCCGTTTACTTGGCTTTCTGCCAGATCTTCACCGACAAAATCTTGTCCCGCTTGTCGCCGGAGGCGGGGCTGGGTACCCCCTCGGTCTTGTTGATGGCGTTGATGGTGTCCATGCCCTCGATGACCTGACCGAAGATGCTGTACTGCTGGTTGAGGAAGGGGGTGGGCTGGAAGGTGATGAAGAACTGCGAGCCGTTGGAGTTGGGGTCCTGGGTGCGGGCCATGCCCAGCACGCCAGGCTTGTCGTAGTTGAGTTTGGGTGTCACCTCGAGGGCGAACTTATACCCGGGGCCGCCGGTGCCGGTGCCGGTGGGGTCGCCGGTCTGGGCCATGAAGCCGGGAATGACGCGGTGGAAATAGATGCCCTCGTAGTAGCGGTTGAGCGAGAGGAAGACAAAGGAGTTGACCGACAGCGGGGCCGCGTCGGCGAAGAGGTCAATTACCACCTTGCCCTTGGAGGTCTCGAGTTCGGCCCGGTAGTCGTACTTCTTGGCGTCGATGACCTGCTCGGCTTTGGCGAACTGTGTGGCGCGGGTGGGCTTGGCCTCGAGTTGGGTGTATCCAGACATCGTGTTGGCTCCTTGGGTTTGTGCCAGGGCGGCGGGGGCTTCGGCAGGGGCGGCGGACTGCGCGGCCTGGGCCAGCGCTGCGGCGGCTTGCCGGTTGGCGTCGTTCTGCGGGTTGCGGGTCAGCCAGAGGGCTGCCCCGCCCAGCACCGCCACCAGGGCGACGATAAT
The DNA here is from genome assembly GCA_033762915.1 of Meiothermus sp. GTDB lineage: Bacteria > Deinococcota > Deinococci > Deinococcales > Thermaceae > Meiothermus. The sequence goes on from JANRLD010000007.1 coordinate 4,738, forward strand.
GATGGCATTTCTCATCCCGTTTAGTCTACAGGCTGGAGTGAAATTGGGGTGAAAGGCGGCGAGCGCGGCGAATGCCGGGACGGGGCGAGCCCACAGGTGTTTGGCTGCCGTCCCGCGTTGCTGCAGATCGCTTCGGGTTGCCTGGAGTTCCCACATCCTCCACCAAACGACGGATGGGTGGTCCATGATTGTATCTTGACCTACAGCTGGGCAAGTGGGTATTGTTGGCCCTAGCCATAACGGTTCCGTTATGTGCCTATAGCAAAAAAGTACGAAATAGGAGGGGCTTATGAAGTTATTCTATGCACTGGGCGTCGCAGCGCTGCTGGCTGCGGGCTCGGCCCTAGCACAAGACCGCTCACAGACCCTGATCTACGGGGGCGACTGGTCGGACCTGATCACCATGGACCCACAGGTCTCCTACGAGTTCAGCGGCGGCTTGGTCACCGACAACCTCTACGAGACCCTGGTCAAGTACGAGGGGTCCGACCTCTCCACCCTCAAGCCCGGCCTAGCCGAGAGCTGGAAGGTCGAGCGGGCGGGGGGCGGCGGCTCGCTGGTCACTTTTAGCCTGCGCCGGGGCAGCAAGTTTAGCAGCGGCAACGAGGTGACCGCCAAGGACGTGGTGTTCAGCTTCGACCGGGCCATCGGGCTTAAGGGTCCGAGCTCTTTCCTGTACACCGACATCGCCAGATGAAGGTCGGCTCGGCCAAGGCGGTGAGCGACTACGTGGTGCAGGTCTCGCTGCCCGCCGGGGTTTCCACCGGCTCTTTCCTGTCGATCCTGACGTTCAACATCGGCGGGGTGGTGGACAGCGCAACTGTGCAGGCCCAGGCCCGCAACAACGACTTCGGCAAGGGCTGGCTGGACAACAACTCCGCCGGCTCCGGGCCCTTCCGCCTGGTGCGCTGGGACCGCGGCAATCAGGTGCTCCTCGAGGCCAATCCCAACGCCCGACTCAAGCCCAAGCTCCAGCGAATCATCCTGCGCGAGATCAAGGAGCCGGCGGTGCTGCGCACCGCGCTGGAGTCCGGCGAGATTGACATCGCCGAGGGGCTCACCCCCGAAGCCCTGCGCGCCCTGCGCTCCAACAGCAAGTTCCGCGTCCTCACCTCCGATAGCCTGCGGCTGAACTACCTGGGCCTCAACGTCAAAGAAGGCTCACCCTTCGCCAACGCCAAGGTGCGCGAGGCCGTGCGCTGGGGCATTAACCAGGCCGAACTGGTCGGCGGCATCATCCAGGGCAACGGCACCGCCATCCAGACCATCATCCCTAAGGGCTTGCTGGGCTACAACGGGACCATGACCTATAAGTACGACCCTGTCCGGGCCAAGCGCCTGCTGGCCGAGGCCGGCCTGCCCAACGGCTTCGAGTTCGAGTTGGTGACCAGCACCGGCCAGTGCGGCGGGGGTATCCCCTGCGCCGACATCGCCGCCAAGCTCCAGGCCGACCTGGCCAAGGCCGGCATCAAGGCCAACATCAAGGCCATCGCCAGCGCCGAGGCCCTGCGGATCTACCGCGCCCAGTCCCACCAGGCCTACCTGGGCGGCTGGTCGCCCGACTTCCCCGATCCCGACGGCAACGCCACCCCCATGGCCGACTTTGCGGCCAGAAGTCTGGCCTGGCGTAACGTCTGGAACGACGCCACCGCCGCCCGGATGGCCAACCAGGCTGCCCTCGAGTCCAACGACGCCAAGCGCACTGCCCTCTACAAGCTGCTGACCGACTACATGGTCAAGAGCGGCCCCTTCGTGATGCTCTACCAGCCCTCCATCCCGCTGGGCATCTCGGCCAATGTGCAGGGCTACGTCCGCAACGCCCAGAGCCAGGTGCGTTTCGAGAACATTAGCAAGACCCAGTAAGGCCGAGCGCCGATAGCTGATAGCTGATGGCGAAGAGCCTATAGCTATCAGCTATCAGCTGTTAGCCCCCATTCATTTATGCTTGCCTTCCTCGTCCGCCGCTTACTCTTCGTGGTCTTTGTGGCCTGGGGGGTCACCTTTGCCACCTTCTTCATCGCCAACGTGGTGCCGATAGACCCCGCCATCGCGGCACTGGGCGATAACGCGCGGGAGGAGCAGATTCGGGAGTTCCGCGAGCGCAACGGGCTGAACAAGCCGGTCTGGCAGCAGTACTTCATCTACATGGGTCGGCTGCTCTCCGGCGACTTGGGCCAGTCGCTGCGCACCCAGCGGCCGGTGGTCGACGACCTGAGGGAGTTTTTTCCGGCCACCATGGAGCTTTCCATCTCGGCCTTCGTGCTGACCCTTCTGATCGGGATACCGGCAGGGATTGTGGCAGCGCTGAACCAGAACAAAACAACAGACCTGACCGTGCGGATCCTGGCCCTGATCGCGGGGGCCACGCCGGTCTTTTTTCTGGCGGTAATTTTGCAGTACTTTTTGGCCAACCGCTTGGACTTGCTGCCCGTGCAGGGCCGCCTGGACGGTTTTTTGTTTCCACCGCCGCGTGTCACTGGGCTGGGCGGGCTGGATGCGCTGATCGACGCGCTGCGGGGCGGCGGGCGGGAGCGCTGGGCGGTGTATCTCGACTCGCTCAGGCACCTGATCTTGCCCTCCATCGTGCTGGCCTCATTCTCGGCGGCGATCCTTACGCGGATGACTCGAGCGACGATGCTCGAGGTCTTGTCCCAGGATTTCGTCCGCACCGCCAGGGCCAAAGGCGTCTCGCAGCGCGTCCTGGTCTTTCGCCACGCCCTAAAGAACGCTGCCCTCCCCATCCTGACCCTGGCGGGCAGCCTGTTGGGCGGCCTGCTCTCCGGCGCGGTGCTGACCGAGACCATCTTTAGCTGGCCCGGCGTGGGTCGCTACATCACCCAGGCGGCCAGCAGCCTGGACTTCCCAGCGGTGATGGGGGTGACCCTGTTAATCGGTCTGGTTTATGCCCTGGTCAATCTGGTCACGGACTTGCTGTATGCGTTTCTCGACCCGAGGATTCGGTATGCGTGAGGGCGGGTGGCTCGAGGGTCAAAGGCGATCCCTGCGGCGGGTCTGCCCCCCCGAGGTTGGCCACCCGCTGGTTCGGCGTGCGCTTGTGCGGGTCTGGGTCGTCCGAGGGTGGGCGAGAACCGAAGGGCGACGTCTCAGCGCGCTCCCCCGTGGAGGTGCAGCTTGGCGTGAGAACGGCCTCAACTCAGTCTGCCACAAGTCTAAGGGGGGAGTACCCGGCCACGGATTAGCCGCTGAGCGCACCCAAACCCCACCATTCCGTTGCGGGATAGCCTTTGTCCTTTCCCGCAGCCCCATCCGGAGGCCGCAGTGAGCGCCATCACCCCCGCCGGCCGCCCTTCCCGCCCGCTGCGCCGGTTCTTCCGCAACGCCGGGGGCATGATCGGGTTGGTGCTTCTGGCATTGCTGGTTTTGGTGGCCGCTTTGGCACCGCTGATCTCCGGTAGCCCCGTTGAGCAGGAGATCGCCAACCGGCTCAAGCCCCCCGGCGCCGAGCACCTGCTGGGCACCGACCAGTTGGGCCGCGACGTGTGGGCCAGGGTGGCCAACGGGGCCGCCATCAGCCTGCGGGTGGGGTTCGCGGTGGTGGTGCTCTCGGTGGTGATCGGGGTGGCGATGGGGCTCCTGGCGGGCACCCTGGGCGGGGCCTGGGACAACCTGCTGATGCGCGTCACCGACATTTTCTTCGCCTTCCCCTCCTTGATCCTGGCGATGGCAATTGCCGCGGCCCTGGGGCCGAACTTGACCAATACCGTTATCGCAGTAGCGCTGGTGAGCTGGCCGATCTACGCCCGGCTGGTGCGGGCCAACGTGATGGCCCTGCGCGAGCGGGAGTTTGTGGAGGCAGCCAGGGCGCTGGGCGGCTCGAGGCTGCGCATCATGTTCCGCCACCTCTTCCCCAATACCCTGACCCCCATCTTCGTACAGGCCAGTTTTGACGTGGGGGCGGCCATCCTCACCGCAGCCGGGCTCTCCTTCATCGGCTTCGGGGCACAGCCCCCCATACCCGAGTGGGGCGCGATGGTCTCGGAAACCCGCAACTACATCGCCGAGGCCTGGTGGGCGCCCACCTTCCCGGCAGTCGGAATACTCCTGACCGTTCTGGCCTTCAACCTCCTCGGCGATGCCCTGCGTGACGTGCTCGACCCCAGGGGCCGGGACTGACCGCGGCTCCCACCAACACCCTGCACATCCGAGTATCTGCATGCCCGCTATTCCTAGGAAGCGCACTGGGTTGTGCCGGGGCAGGATTGCGGCGTTGGCGCAAGAGGCGCATAGGGGATGACGTGCACTGGTGCAAGCACTGGTGTTAACGTTTCCGCCTCGAGCTCGGGTTGTTTAAGCAGGGCCGGCCCTTCAAATTTTGCTATACCTGAGGGACTGTAGATCTCTCGGAGCTTGTCTTGCTGCCTCATCACCCCCAACCACCCTCTCAGCATCACCTGGACGTTCGCGAATTGGTGGCCGAGGCCAGCGAACTAGTCAACACCAATCCGTTGCGGGGACGGGAGCTGGGCGAGCAGGCCGTCCGGCTGGCGGAGGCGTCGGGCCAGGGGGAGCTGATCGCGGTCAGCCTGCAATGCCTGGGCAGCAACCTGTTTTCGCTGGGCGAGTACTGGATGGCCCTCGAGCGCTTCCTGGAGTCGCTGGGCTGGTATCAGCAGTTGGAGCACCCCCAGGGCCAGGCCGCCGCCTACCACAGCGTGGGGGCGGTCTACCTCCAACTGGGCGAGTACGCCCAGGCGCTCCAGTTCCTCTCGCTCTCGCTGGGGCTGCGGGAGAAGCTGGGCAGGCCCGCCGCCCTGGCCGACACCCTCAACAACATCGCCATCGCCTACAGCTCGCTGGACGACTTTGAGCGATCTAGAACGTTTCACCTCAGGGCACTCGAGCTGCGCCAGCAGTCGGGTGACCCCCAGGGCCAGGGGCTGGCCCTCAACGGCCTGGGCTACCTCTACCTCAACCAGGCCCTCCGGGCCAAGGGGGAGGGCGACCTCGAGCGCGAGCAAGAGCTGCTGGGCGAGGCCCTGGCGGTGCTGGACGAAGCCCTCGAGCTGGCCCGCCAGACCGGTAACCTGAGGATGGAGGTCTCGGCCCTCAACAACCTGGCCAGCGTGCACTCCGAACTGGGTCTTCATGCCCAGGCCCTGCACGACTTCGAGGCCGCATACGGGCTTTCCCGCGACCTGGGCGACCCCCTGCTCGAGGCCAGCCTGCTGGCCGACATGGGACGCAGCCACTGCCACCTGGGCGATTTGCGGGTGGGGCTGGGCTACCTGCACGACGCGGCGGGGCTTTTCGAGCAGCTGGGCAGCAAGGACGAGGCCGCCTACGTCCACCTCGACCTTTGCCAGGTGTACGAGCGTGGCGGGGAGTACGCCGCCGCCCTCGAGCACCACAAGCGCTACCACCAGGGTCGCCTGGCCAGCCAGAGCGAGGCCGCCGAGCGCGCCGCCAGGGCCCTGTCGGACCGCCTCGAGCTCGAGCGCACCCGCCGCGAGGCCGAGCTGCACAAACTGCGCTACGCCGAGGTCTCGCAACAGAACGCCGAGCTCCAGGCCCGCGCCGAGCACCTCGACCGCCAGGTCCGCCAGGACAGCCTGACCGGCATCGCCAACCGCCGCTACCTGGACAAGTTCCTGGCAGGCAAGTTTGTCCGGGCCAAGGCCCAGGGTGAGCCGCTCAGCCTGGTCTTCGCCGACATCGACCATTTTAAAAAGGTCAACGACGGCTTCTCGCACCAGGTCGGCGACGCGGCCCTAAGGCAGGTGGCGCAGATCCTCGAGCAGCACTGCCGCCCCCACGACCTGGTAGCCCGCTACGGCGGCGAGGAGTTCGTGCTGGTGCTCCCGGGCACCGAGGGCAAGGCGGCCTGGCAGGTCTGCGAGCGGATGCGCCTGGCAGTCGAGGCCTTCGAATGGAACCAGGTCGCGCCCGGCCTGCGCATCACCCTGAGCCTGGGCTTTGCCGAGATCGGTACGGTGGATAGCGTGGAGCGTCTGGTGGCCAAGGCCGACCTCGAGCTCTACCAGGCCAAGCGCAGCGGGCGCAACCAGGTCTCGCCCCGTTTGTAACGGCCGCGCGTTGTAATTGACTTCGCGCTTTCCCCGAAAGTAGCCTTGGGCGGATGAGCCTCGAGATTCGTCAAGCCACCCCGGAGCAGATCGGGCTCTCCTCGAGCATCCTCACCGAGGCTGCCGAGTGGGCCGTCTCGATAGGCCAGCCGCTGTGGAAACCAGAAGTGCTGACGGCGGAGAAGCTGGGGCCCAATCTCGAGCGGGGCGAGATTTTCCTGGCCTGGCTGGGCGGCGAGGCGGTAGGGAACATCTTCTTCCAGTGGGAAGACAGGCCGTTCTGGCCGCATCTGGAGCGCGGCGAGTCGGCCTTCTTCCACAAGGTTGCCATCCGGCGCAAGGTGGCGGGCCAAGGCGTCGCCCGAGCGATGGTCGAGTGGGCCATCGCCAAGGCCAAAGCCGAGGGCGCTCCTTACCTGCGGATGGACACCCACGCCCGCCGCCCCAAGCTGATCCGCTTCTACGAGGAGATGGGCTTCGTCTTTGTGGAGGAGAAGGTGGTGGGCGGCCTCGAGGTGGCGCTGTACGAGATGAAGCTGTCGACCTCAAGGGCAATTGACCCGTCCTGCAAACCCCTCGAGCCGCTATCCTAGTCCTACAATGAACCCCCTCGAGTTCGTTCGGGGTCAGGCCCCCTTCGACAGCCTTCCGCCGGAGGCTTGGCCGGTCGTGGAGCGGGGCCTCGAGATCATCTTCTTTCCCAAGGGCGAGAAGGTCTTGCAGCCGGGCGGGGTACCCGGCGCCTACCTCTACCTGATCCGCAAGGGTGAGGCCCGGCTGGTGCAGGCCGGGCAGACCGTGGAGCACCTCGAGGCGGGCGAGCTGTTTGGGTATCCCTCGCTGCTCTCGCAGCAGGCCCCACGCTTTGACGTGACGGTGGACGAGGATTTGCTTGTCTACCGCTGGCCCGAGGCCAGCTTCAGGCGACTGCTCGAGTACCCTGCTTTTGCCAACTTCTTCACCCACGGGCTGGCCGAGCGGCTGCGGCTGGGCGGCAGGGGAGAGGCGGGGGCGGGGTTTGGGCTCGAGCTGAGCCTTCCGGTCGGGGAACTGGTGGGCCGCCCCCCGGTCTGGCTGCCGCGCAGCGCCACCGTGGGCGAGGCCGCCCGGCTGATGCAGCAGCACCAGATCAGCTCGGTGCTGGTCGAGGGCGAGCCCGCAGGCATCCTGACCGACCGCGACCTGCGCAACCGTGTGCTGGCGGCGGGTCGGGGCGCGGAGGTGCCGGTGGGCGAGGTGATGAGCGTCCCGCTCAAGACCCTGAGTGCTTCTGCGCCGCTGTTCGAGGCGCTGGCCTACATGGTGGCGCAGCGGATTCACCACCTGCCCCTCGAGCAGGGCGGGCGGATTGTCGGCGTGGTCACCGACACCGCCTTTCTGCACCAGCAGAGCCGCAGCCCGCTCCAGGTGGTGCGGCGGCTCGAGCGCACCCACAGCCTGACCGACCTCGCGGGCTATGCCGCCGAGCTGAGCGGCACCGTCGAGCTGCTGCTGGCGGGCGGGCTGGGGGCCGCCGAGGTGGGGCGCAGCGTGAGCAGCCTCAACGACCAGCTGGTGCGGATGCTGTGCGGACTGGCCGAGGAGCAGTTGGGCCGCCCGCCCACCGCTTACGCCTGGATGGTGCTGGGCTCCGAGGGGCGGATGGAGCAGACCCTGCTCACCGACCAGGACAACGCCCTAGCCTTTCTGAGCGATACCCCGGAAGCGCGTTCCTACTTCGCCCGGTTGGCCGAGTTTGTGGTGAACGGGCTGATCGCGGCGGGCTTCCCGCCCTGTCCGGGCGGCTACATGGCGACCCGCTGGTGTAAGCCGCTGGCCGAGTGGGAGGCGCTGTTTGACCACTGGGTGGGGCAACCCAAGGGGCAGGAGTTGCTCGAGGCCCAGATATTCTTCGACTTCCGGGTGGCGCACGGGGAGCTCTCGCTCGAGCCCCTGCAGGCAGTCGCGGGCCGCAGCGCCAAGAACACCATCTTTCTGGCCCAGCTCGCACGGGCCGCCTTGCAGTTTAGGCCGCCGTTGGGCTTTTTCCGGCAGATTCGGGAGGAGGCGGGCGGGGTGGACTTGAAGAAGGGGGGCATCGCCCCGGTGGTGGGTCTGGCCCGCGTGCTGGCCCTCGAGGCCGGTAGTGCGGCCAAGTCCAGCTTCGAGCGCCTGAAGGCTGCCGAGGCCGGAGGTAGCCTGAGCCTCGAGTCCTGCGAGACGCTGACCGAGGCCCTGGCCTTCCTGATGCGCCTGCGGCTGCGCCACCAGTTGGCCCAGCTCAAATCCGGGCAGACGCCCAGCAATACGGTTCCGCTGGACAAGCTTTCGGCCCTCGAGCGCCGCCACCTCAAGGAGGCCTTCCTCAGCATCCACGCCATGCAGGACTCGCTGAGTCGCCGCTTTCACACCGACTCCTTGGGCTAAGAGGGGTGGCATGACTTGCGCGGTGCTCGGCCGGCCAAATCCGGGTCACCGGTTCTTAAGTGAGGTTCGATGTTCGGCTTCCTGAGTAAAAGCCCCCCATGGGACGAGGTCAACTACTGGGCGCTCGACCTCGAGACCGGCGGCCTCCAGCCTGCCGACCCAATTCTGTCGCTGGGCATGGTGCCGCTTCGGGGCGGGGTGATCTGCTTCGGGGAGCACTTCTACACCCTGGTTCGCCCAAAAAACTTCGAGACCCTCTCCACCGAGGGCATCCGGGCGCACCAGATCGTTCCAGCGGAACTCGAGCAGGCCCCCCCGCTGGCGCATGCCATCGCGGAGTTCGAGGCTCGAGTGGGGCCGCAAGACGTGCTGCTGCTGCACTTCGCCCAGGTGGATGTGGGGTTTCTGAAGCGGGCGTTTGGGGAGTTGGGGAAGCCTTGGCCCAGGCATAGGGTCGTGGATACCGCCGTGCTGCTGGCGAATCTGACCCGACGGACGCGGCAGCTTGAGCCCTACGCCAGGGCGCTCCCGGCCGGCCTGGGGGAGGCGCGAGCGGCACTGTCGCTGCCGGGGCATCTCGAGCACCACGCACTGTGGGATGCCCTGGCAACAGCGGAGCTGTTTTTGGTTTTGCGCGCACGGCTTGGAGCTAGGACTTTGCAGGCCCTGCAGTAGCGGGAGGGTTGCGGCGGGTCGTGGAGACAGAGCCGTTCTCTTCTAGTTCGTCAAAACCCGAAGACCCACCAGCCAAAACTGTTGTCATGTTGAGCAGAGGGCAGCGGCAACGCAGCGTAGTCTTGGCCGGTCGAAACCTCTGCGAAGGGCGAGTACCGCCAACGCAATGTTGCGACAAGGACTGTCACCTGCAGCTTGAAATAGACTGCATTGACGCAGTGGGGAGCAGGGTGACAGGGACTTGCGGTTTTGTTTTTCGAGGGTCGAACCACTCAAACTCGAGTTGCTTGTTCTGCGTGGGGCTCGAGGCGCGTCCTTACCGCTCCGGTTTCCAGCAAAATCAGCCTAGCGCCGGGTTTTCCAACTCCCCGGCCCCTTTCTCACCTAGGGGGAAAGGCCTGGCGGACAGTTTTTACAGGTTGGGAAGAGGCGTAAGCCGGGTTCTGTTTCCATAGTCATCTCTCTGGGATGCCGGTCGCCCGACACCTCGAGCGTCACTGCCGTAGGTTCAATCGGCTCGGGTCAAGCCTCCCTGGTCGGACTTACAGACTTGCAGCAGATGGAGTTTACCTAGCTCCCCGTGTTTCCACGGGCACTGGTGGGCTCTTACCCCACCGTTTCACCCTTACCTGTCGCCTCGCGGCAACTGGCGGTCTGCTTTCTGTTGCACTTTTCGTCGGGTTGCCCCGCCCAGCCGTTAGCTGGCATCACGCCCTGTGCTGCCCGGACTTTCCTCAGGCTTTTGGCCCGCGACTATGCCCTCTTCCCAAAATAGAAGTGTACACCATCTAGCCATTTCCCGCCCAGGTGTGCTAAACTCGTGAACGGTTTGCCGAGAGGCAAGGAATCGCCCCAGGGGCGAAAACTGACTGGAGAACTCGAACTATGGCTCAGAAGAAGACCGCCCGCAGTGCATCCGGCCTGAAGCGCCACCGCCAGTCGCTCAAGCGCCGCGCCCGCAACAAGGCCAAGATGTCCACCCTAAAGACCATCAGCAAGAAGGCCGTCACCCTGGCCCAGTCCGGCAATGCCGAGGAAGCCACCAAGACCCTCCGCTACGCCGAGAGCCTGATTGACAAGGCCGCCAAGGGCTCGACCCTCCACAGGAGCGCCGCCGCCCGCCGCAAGAGCCGCCTGATGAGCAAGGTCAGCGCCCTGTTGAAAGGGGCGAGCGCCTAATGGGCCGGGGCGACAAGCGTACCCGCCGGGGCAAAATTTTCCGTGGCAGCCACGGCAAGTCCCGCCCAAAGAAGAAGTAGGTTTTCGGAGTTTTGCGGCCTCTCCGGTTTCGGGGGGGCTGTTTTGTTGAGGCAGGCAACAGGGAACGGGGAGCAGTAGGGGCGGAAGGTATGGGCAAAGGCCTCGAGCATCGTCTATTCTCCCTAAGCTGACGTGGCTTTCTCCCCGTTCCCCGTCCCCCCACAGGAGCACTATGTACCGAGTCGTAATCGTAGGACGGCCCAACGTGGGCAAGTCCAGCCTGTTTAACAAGCTGATGGGGCTGCGGGCGGCCCCGGAGAAGTACGCCAAGGCCGGGAGCAAGTTTGCGGTGGTGGCGGACGTGCCGGGGGTGACCAGGGATCTCAAGGAGGGTGTGGTCGAGACCGAGCGGGGCCGCTTCAAGCTGATCGACACCGGCGGGCTGTGGTCGGGCGATGTGTGGGAGCGCAAGATCAAGGAGAAGGTCGAGCGGGCCATCAAGGATGCCGACCTGGTGCTGTTCGCGGTGGATGGGCGCTCGGACATCGCTACGGCAGACCTCGAGGTCTCTGACTTCCTGCGCCGCCAGGGCAAGCCGGTACTAGTGGTCGCGACCAAGATCGACGACCCCAAGCACGAGAACTACCTGGGCGAGTTCTACGTCCTGGGCTTCGGGGAGGCTTTCCCCACCAGCTCGGCCCACGGGCGCGGTATCGGCGACCTGACCGACCGAGTCTGGGAGCTGCTCCCAGACGGGGAGCGCGGCGACGAGCCGGAGGTGGTGCCGATCCGGCTAGCCATTGTGGGCCGCCCCAACGCGGGCAAGAGCAGCCTGCTCAACGCCATCCTGGGCGAGGAGCGGGTGATCGTCTCAGAGATCGCTGGCACCACCCGCGACTCGATAGACGTGGAGTTCGACTACGGCGGGAACCGCTTCGTGCTGGTGGACACGGCGGGCATCCGCAAGCACCCCGAGACCGGCATTGAGGAGCAGGCCATCACCCGGGCGCGGCAGGCCATCACCGACTCCGACATCGTGCTGCTGGTCATCGACCCTTTCGAGGTGGGCGACCACGAGATGAAGCTGGCCAACGAGGCCCTGGACGCCGGTAAGCCGGTGATCGTGACCATCACCAAGTGGGACTTGATCGAAGACAAGGACGAGGCCAAGCGCGTGCGGGCCGACCTGGCCCTCAAGCTCTCGCACATCCAGCACCTGCCCCGCCTCTATGTCTCGAGCGTCTCCAGGCTTAATCTGCCCAAGCTCTTTGTGGAGGCGGTGCGGCTGTACGGGCTGGCCCGTGTCCGCTTCGAGACCGCCGAGCTGAACCGCTTCCTCTCGAGCTGGACGGTCCAGACCATGATGCCCAACTTCAAGGGTAAGCCGCTCAAGATCTTCTTCGTTACCCAGCCCGACATCGCCCCGCCCACCTTCGTCTTCTTCTGTAACTACCCCGAGTTCGTGACCCGGGCCTTTGAGGGCTTTTTGAAGAACAAGATCGGGCAGGACCTCGAGCTGGCCGAGATTCCCTTCAAGATGATTTTTAAGGGTCGCCGCGACAAAATGGAGAAAGAGGAGAAGTAATCCCCCGTACTGCGGGCTAGTGTGCTTTTGGCTTTCTCCGCAGCCAGATTGCGGACAGCCCCAAGAAAAGCAGACCGTTGAACAACCAAAAGGCGTCATAGACGGGAGTGGCCGAAGGCCGGGGGAAGATGCCCAGTGCCGGCTCGTCTATGACCGCCCTCGAGCCGTCTCTGGAGACGCGGATCGGGACTTCAAGGCCGCGGACGAACCGCGACGTTTGGGCGTAAGAGGCGATCCAGGAGTCTTGCCGAAAGGCGGGGCTTTGAGGGGCGCCCTTCTGTGTAAACCTCACCATCTGGTAAGGGTGACTACCCATCCGGCAGGTGAGCTTCTGGAACAAGGTGTTGTTTTTCGACCCGCTAGGGCAGGTGAAGACGATGCTTGGCTGGCTGTCGATGAGGGTGCCGGTCGCCCTGACCCCGGCTAGGGTCAGCCAGATTGCCTCGGCCCGAATCCAGAGACCTTGGAGTCCGAGGCAGACTCCAGACAGTCCCAGAAGGACCACGAACCCGAGTACCGCTCTATCCTTCATGCATCCTCAAAACTCTTCTTCGCCCGCCCTGGCCGCCTTGACCCGCTTGAGCTGGGCCACCAGCACAAAGCTGACGATGAACAACAGCGACCATGAGGTGAGCTTGGAGATCGAGACCGGTTGCCATCCGTCCGCCTGGTTGGGGTACTGCCAGGCGTTGAGGAAGGTGCCGATGTTCTCGGCGAACCAGATGAAGGTCGCCACCATCACGAAGCCCGCCAGCAGCGGCAGCCAGAACTCGCGGTTGGGCCGCTCCTCGGGGTGGGCGAAAGGCACCTCGGAGAGGGTGAAGTAGATGCGGGTGCGCCAGTAGGCGGCCAGCAGCCCGGCTATGATGAACCAGCGGATGTCGTAGGTGATCGCGTTGGTGTAAAAGTTGCCGTAGATCAAGACCACGAACGTCCAGTTGACCCAGCTCGGGGGGAAGTGCTCAAGGCGCAACCTCAGCCGCCGCCAAGCCTGGGTGATATAGCTCCCCACCGCCGAGTACATAAACCCAGCAAAAAGCGGAACCCCCAGCACCTTCAGGTAGGCCTCGCCGGGATAAGCCCACGACCCCAGATTAACCTTATAAATCTCCATCGCCATCGCAATCGCATGAAACAGGGTGATGGTCTTTAGCTCGTCCACCGTCTCGACCTTCACGCCCCAGACCATCCAGACCTGGATCAAGAGGCAGGCCAGGAACAAAAAGTCGTAGCGGGCGATTCCGGGCAGTGGGAAGAAATGGGTGAGGGCCAGCAACAGCAGGATCAGGCCAGGGAAGACGCAACTGGCGGCCTCCTGGTAGGCGAAGTTGAGCAATAGGGTAAGTCGGCGACGAATGGGGTGGGTAGAGGTCATTACTCCGAGACTAGCAGGTGTCGTGCCCGCGTGCGGTTTACCGGCGATAGTACGATGGGGCTATGCTTGTTCAGAGCCAGACCCAAGGTTCCGTCCGCGTCCTAACCCTCACCGACCCCGAGCGCCGCAACCCCCTCTCGCAGGGCATGGTGGCAGCCATCATGGAAGCCCTCGAGGCGGCCGAGCACGACCCCACCGTGCGGCTGGTGGTCTTTACGGGGGCCGGGCCGGTGTTCAGCGCGGGGGTCGACCTCGAGTTTCTGCGCAATGTAACCCAGGCCGGAGCCGAGCAAAACATGGCCCATAGCCGCGAGCTGTTGCGCTTTTTCCACCGGGTTTACACCTTTCCCAAGCCCACTATCGCGGCCATCAACGGGCATGCGGTGGCGGGAGGGGCAGGGTTGGTGAGTTGCTGTGACCTGGCGGTGATGAGCGAGAGCGCCAAGCTGGGCTACACCGAGAGCAAGATCGGCTTTGTGGCTGGGCTGGTGGGGGTGATTCTGGTTCGCACGGTAGGGGAGAAGCACGCCAAGGAGCTGCTCCTGACGGGGAAGCTGATCGGCGCCGCCGATGCCCACCGCATGGGTCTGGTCAACGAACTGGTGCCCGCCGAACAAGTCATGGAGCGCAGCTTGGCCTTGGCCGCCGAGGTCACCGCCAACGCCCCTACCTCGTTGCGTTTGACCAAAGAACTGTTGACGGCCTTCCCCGCGATGAGCCTCGAGGACGGATTGCGGTATGCCTCGGTCGCCAATGCCTGGGTGCGCGAGACCGGGGATTTGGTCGAGGGAATTACGGCATTCTTTGAGAAGCGGGCACCCAAGTTTTAAGTTGCGCCATAGTGAGATTACAGGACTTCAGCACAGCCTCATCAGCGAGCGGCTTGTGGGCGTAATTGCCCGATCTATCGGTGAGTGCGGTTGCTGCAATTCCACTATGGAGATACTAGGATTTGCCGAAGGTCGCAGGTCGAAGGTCACGGATCGAAAACGGATAGCGGACGGCGCTTCTTATTTCACCCCAAACTGGCGCTCGCTGCTGGCAAACCCTGCGCCCCCGCTCGAGGCGTTCCAGACCAAGCTCCAGTTGCGGTTGCCTCCCGGCGCACTCAGCCCCGCGTCCATGATGGCGGCTTCGTCGGTCAGGCGCACGAAACCGCCGGGGACAAAGACCCCAAGGCGGAAGTCGAGTTGGGACGCTACCAGCGGCGAGAGGCTGTCGCGCAAAATTTGGTATCGGTCCATCCATTGGGGGTTGGCGAAGTTGAAGTCGGTGCGGTCGCAGGACAGGGCCAAGCGCCAGCCTCGAGCAGGTGTGGCGGGCGCGGCAGCAGGGGTACAGGCCGCCGGAAGCTGCGGGATGGCGAGCGGGCCGACCACCGCCGCGCCTTCGCCGCAATCTTCGCTGCCGCGGGCGCTCTCGAGGCCCGTCAGGTAGGCCAGCGCGTTTTCCTGCACCTGCTTGGCGGCCTGGTAGTACAGGTTGCGGAGGTTCAGCACAGCGGTGGCGCGGTAGGTTGGCTCGGAGAAGCGGGTGGTAAGGGCGGCGCTGCTCTGCCAGGCGGTGGCATAGGTGGCACGGAGGGCTTTGTCGGCGGCCAGGAAGGCGGGCAGCGCGGCCTCGCGCCAGGCGGCGGCGTTGGCGCAGCCACGGTTGACGGTGAAGCGGCTGTACAGCCCGTCAACGGTGCGGTTCAGGGCCTTCTGGGCATCCTCGAGGGCCTTCCCCTCGCGGGGGGCGTAGTCGTTGAGGTTGTTGAGTCGCACGGCAGAGTCCTGCGCGTCGGCCAGGAAGTCAACAAACTTGGCCCTCACCGCCCCCACCCGCCGTTCCTGTCGAATCTCCACGCTACGGCGGCGCTCTGCGGCTCGGGCAGCCGCGAACTCCTCGAGCTTGGGGGTCTTGTCCCCGATCTCCCGGCCCAGCGCGATGATTGCCTCCCTGGCTCCTGCCGTCTGGCCCGGCTCCACGAAGCTGAGGCTGGGCAGGGCGGGCGCGCCACCCACCACACTGAACAGCTCAGCCAGCGGGCGGGCGCGGCTTCGCTCCACGTTCTCGGCCCCGCCCAGGTTGTGCCGCCACCAGGCCCGGCGTGCCCAGGTGATGGCCTCTGGGCATTTGTTTTGTGCCCCCAACGCATAAGCCAGATTGACCCTGGCCTCTTGCAAGTTGGGGTCGGCCTGGGCGGCTGCGCGGAGGGCGGTCTCGGCCTCGTGCAGACGGCGCAGGCGCAGCAGGGCGTGGCCCTTATTGTTCAGCAAAAGCGGGCGCAAGGCTGGGGATGGGTTGAGTCGCTCGGCGGCAG
Organism: Meiothermus sp.; assembly: GCA_033762915.1. Taxonomy (GTDB): domain Bacteria; phylum Deinococcota; class Deinococci; order Deinococcales; family Thermaceae; genus Meiothermus. Next base: position 20,328 of record JANRLD010000007.1, read on the forward strand.
TGACCAGGGCCAGGGCTTCGGCAAACAGGCCATAGTAGTTGGCGAGGCCCGCCAGGTTGACGAGGTGACCTGGGTTGCGCGGCTGGAGGGCATTGGCCCGCAGCATCAGACCCAGTGAGAGTTGCGGCTTGCCCATCACGGCGGCGAGAGCCGCGTTGCGGCTGGCGGATGCGGCGTCCTTGTACTCGGGCTGGGTCTCCATTAGCCGCACACTGCCCGGCCCCGAGACCACATTGAGCGCTTTACGCAGGTTGGCTATTGCGTCGGCTGGGGCGAGGTTGGCGGCATTGCGGGCGGCCTGGGGTACGCTCAACTGCACCTGTCCTTGTTCGGCCCGCAACTGTCTCAGGGCTTGCTCGAGTTGCGGGCGTAAAGGATCGTTCTGCGGCAGTTCTTTGAGCTGCTGCTCGAGCGCCAGAACGGCCTCGTTCATGGTCTCGCTGAGGTTCTGCCGCATCGCGTCCATTCCGGCCGGGCTGGCGGCATCGCGCTGGGGGTCGGTGAGGGCCGAGAAACTAACCCCCAGTTGCTCGGGTTTGGGGCATTGGGTGGAGAGGTCCGACCACTGCATTTGCAGGTCGCTCAGAGCCGCCATGCGGGCAGGCTGGGCCAGGGCCAATGGAGCGATCAGCAGTAAAAGGGGGATCAATCTTTTCATGGGGCGTTCCGTGTGGGCTCGAGCCGGTATTGGGCGAGGTGTTCGGAGGGCTTACTGGGTAGGCGGGCGGTGGGTGGCACGCGCCGTCAGGGGATCCAGAGGCCTACAGGCGGCAAAACGTGGACTGGGCTGCGGCTCGAGGTCGGACAGATAGGGCATTTGGGGGCCTGTGGTCTGGCCAGGGCGCGGTAGCTTTTGGGCCAGCACTTGGCCAAGCAGCAGGGCCAGTTGGTCTCGAGGCTTGAGTACCCCCTGCTGAGGTGCGACCAGGTCGTCGGGCTCGTAGGGCAGGAACCAGCTGGGGATCAGGCTCCCCTTCTCATTGGCAAAGTTCAGTTCTTTTTTGGGCATGAACAGGGTGCCGTATTGGCTGGTGCTGCCCACCATGCGGTCGGGGCCTTTGGGCCGCACGGTTCCCTCCATCGAGAACTGCGAGTCGTCCAGGCTGATAAAGGTGGCGGTATCTTTGCCGCTGCGGTTCACGGCGGGCCGGAGGGGCTGGTTGTTGCAGCGCGAAGTCTCGGTAAAGCTGAAGGTGTAATCGCCCTCCACCTGAATCCCGACCAACGCCGACAGGGTGTAGGCTCCGCTCGGCCAAACCGTTGCCTGAACGGGGTTGTTCACAATCCGGGGAAGCGGGGCCGGCTCCCCGCTGGAGGTGAAGCTGTACTCGATGCTGCGTCTCTCGTTGACCTCCTCGCACAGACAGGGCCGGTCTATATTCAGGCTATAGCTGATTCTGAGGGCTGCCGAAGCACCGGGGCGCAGCCGGGTCTGGAATGCACCGCCCCCATCGAAGTTGTTTCCCGGCGCAAATAGGAAGGCCTCGCTGAGGTCGAAGGCATACTGGGCCTGGCCTTCAACCTCAAGGCTTAGCTGCTCTTCTGTGGTGTTCCTGCGCTGGGTGCGGTAGATCTCTTGCGACACCTCGAGCCAGCCCTTCGAGTCTTCTACCTGCACTGCCGAGGCCAGCGTTACCGTGCGGCCGCCCTCGCTGACCTGGGCGGTGATCCGCACCGGGTTGGGGCTGGGTTTGCGGCCAGGGGCCTTGTACTGTTTTTGTGATTCCCCATTGGTGGCGATCAGTCGCCCTAGCGTGTCGCTGCCGCCCGCCACTCCGTTCACCGACCAACCAGTGGCCCGAACCTGGCTGAACTCGAGCAGCGAAAACGAACCATATCCGCCGACCGCCGTAGTGGGGGTCAGTTTGAGTGCCGTGAGGGTCAGCCTGGCATTGATTTTTACAGTTCCCCTCGAGGGGTACAGCTTGTAGCGGGGGGCCACCGCGTAGTCGCCAGACTTCTGGAAGGTGCCCCGCAGCCGCACGCCGCCCGCTGCCTGCCCAGCGACCTGGGGTATCACCTCGGTCTGGCGCTCGCTGCTGATCTGCCAGCCCCCGTCTGCGCCCTGGTAGGCCAGCAGCAGGTCTTCGGGGGCCGTGTTGGCGAGCAGGCCAGAGGGCAGGGTGAAAGCCAGCTCGAGGGGCCTCAGCAGGGTTGCCTCCTGCTCGCCCCCACCGTTGACCTTGGCGCTCACCCGATAGGCCAGCCCCAGGCCGCCCAGCAGCCTGTTTTCCACCAGCTGGATGCCAAAGATGGTGAAGTCGGTAACTGCCCCCGGCGGCACGGTCAGGGTGAGTCGCCCGTCTTGGCTGGTCAGGCTGCCGCCCGCCGCACCGATCAGCGGGCTAGCCCCGACGGTAAAGTTGCTGGCTGGTTTCGCCACCCCAGTGGTGGGGCGGGGCAACTCGAGGGCGATGTCGTCGGAGGTGTTTCCACCGGGGTTGGTGGGGTCTGTTCTGTCTTGCCCACCGCAAGCCATCAAGATCAGCAGGCCGAGTATCGGCCAGACATTTACCCAATTCCATCTCATTTCAAACCTTCCCCCGAGGTTGTGGTTTCTTGTTGGTCAAACTGCGCGGTCAAAAACGCAGTCAGGTCTTTGGGTTCGGCAAAATACCGCCGTTCCTCCCCCTGACTCACCGAGGCCCGCCAGCGCTCACCTTGAGGGCTTGGCTCGAACCAGACCCGCAGCACGTAGACTTTGGAGGCGGTGTTCATAAGGACAAAAGGCCAGCGAGCGCTTCGCGCCGAGGCAGGACGAGGGAGGAAAAGAGAAGGGAGACCGCGTGATGGCGTTTGCCATCCATACTCCGCCCACGCTGCCGCGCAAAAGCGGAGTATTGTGCTCAGTAAGGCAAAAACCACCTTTCCGAGTGTTCGTGGGAACCGCTCTGACCGGTGTAGACTCTCCCTCTTTTCACCTTTTCCTTACCTCTGTGTTCACCTGATCTCGAGCCCTGTGGCAGTAAACTTCAGCCGATCCGGGCGCACCCCTAGGGCGGACTCGAGGGCCACCCCGGCGATCTCGCGGTAGGTCTCGAGGAGTTCTTTGTCGTTTTGCTCGGTGGCCACGACATAGCCCATCAGCGGAAGGGTGGCCATCAGCACGAAGGTCTCGTAGAGCTTCTGGCGATCCTGGGCCGAGAGCGCCTTGAAGGCCGCCGAGCTGCCAAAGGCCGCGTCGGAGTTGGCCTGGAGGTTCATCAGCGCGGCCTCGGAGGGCTCCTCGCCGTAGTGCACCAGATAGGTCACGCCCACCAGGTAGGCGAAGGCCATCGCCACGTTGTTGGGGCGGTTGAGGCGCTTGGCCTCGTCCTCGAAGGCCTTAAAAGCCTCGGCAAAGGCCGCGTTCATCTCCCGGACGATGGCGGGGTCGCTGCTGAGGCTGCGGACGAATCCACCCACCATCAGGCGCTGCGGGCTGGGGCGGAAGCCGGTCTGCTGCGCGGCCTTGGCCTGGTTGCGGGCAGCAGCCTGGGCGTTCTGGTTGCTGATGTTGCGCTGGTTCACGCGGTCTAGGTTTTTTTGGGCCTGACGCACCGCCGCCGAGTTGATCTGGACGCTCAGGTAGGCATTCATGTTGGCGAAGCTGAGGCTGCTGGGCGCACCGAATTGGGCCAGCGCCGGGCCAAAGCCTGCGCCGAGCGTGAGCAGGGCGGTTGTGAGGGCGGTCTGTAGAATCTTTTTCATGTCAGTCTCCTGGCGGTGCTTGCTCAACTAAGGGGCGGAGTAGATCACGGTCACGTTGAAGGCCATGCCGTTGGCGAGGGCCGCGCCGTCCTGGCGGAAAATGCACCACGCGCCGCTGGTGTTGCGGAACACCCCAATGGCTGAGTTGAGGGTCTGGTCGCCCGAGGCGGTGTAGTTGTGGGTGACGGTGAGGATGGCGCTGGGGTCGGTGAGGTTGGTGCAGGTCTGGTTGGGGCCAGCCGTGTTGGCGACGGTCTTGAGGTGGACGAAGGCGGCTCGGCGGGCGGCATTTCCGCGCACGCGAATGGGGCCTTCGACCTCGAGCGCATTGCCGGAAGCGCTTCCCGTATAGAGGCCGGTGCCGTCGGTGCTCGAGGCCACCACTCCGGTGCCTGTCCCGATGGCCTGCCCGAACACGCCCGCCGTGGCCAGGCCCGTACCGTTGGTCTGCCCGTACACTCCGCTCCCGACAGTGGAGGTGCCGCGTACTCCGTTTCCGGCCCCGGTGTTGCTGCCCACAACCGCACCCTCGTTGAGTTGAGCGGTGCTGCTGTTCACCTGCAAAACATTCCCGGTTCCGGCGGCCCCGGTCAGGGTCAGTGGCAGCGCGACCTTGGCCCCGGTCACTGAGGCGTTTGCCAGCATCGCGGTGGTGACGGCCCTGCTCCCTATCGAGAAGGTGCTGCCGCTCAGGCTCAGGCCCGGCCCGGCGGTGTAGGTGGTGCTTGGTGAGCCTAGGATGTCGTCGGCCCAGACCAGCGCGCCGCCCTGGAGCTTGAGCACCTTGCCGTCGGCGGCACTCCCGCCCACCGCCAGCTTGGGCAGCGTGACCGCCCCATCGCTCAGCCGGTCGGTGCCGATGGGGGCGGAAGCCTGGGCCTCGAGGGCCACCACCGCCGTCCGCAGGGTCGTGAAGTTTTGGTTCACGTCGGCCGACTTGATGGGCGTGTTGGGCTGGAAGGCGATCAGGTCGCCCACCGCCACCGCAACCAATCCGCCTGCCACCAGTGCACCGCCGAGTACGAAGAGTTTCAATGGATGTTTCGACATGTCTCGCTCCTATTGCCAGCGGGCTTCGTCCCACTTGCCGTTGTCCCAGGTGTCTTTGCCGTCCGTCTGATTGCCACCCCCGCAGGCCGCGACCAACAGAGCGAGAAAGGCCAGAGCCAGAATCCATTTACGCTTCAAAGCAGTCTCCTTCGCCTACTTCTGAACCGTTATCGTTGCGCCTTGAATCGGTAGGCCGCTCACGGGTGGGTTGCCCTGGGCGCTGAGGGCCGTCAGGCTGAGTTGGTATGTTCTATTGACCGTATTGGTGTTGGTATTTCCGCCCCCGCTGCAGGCTGCCAGGGTGAGCGCCAAGGCAACCGCTAAGAAGGCGGCCCGCAGCGAGCGCAGGCGCCACGCGCCGACCAGCAACATTGTCAGCAGGGTCAGGAGCAGCGGAGACGGCAGTGCGGGGAGGATCGAGGCTTTGAGCACGGCGGGCCTCGAGGCCAGCACGGTGTTGAAGTCCGCCGCCACGATGAACTGGGTGCTAGAGACGCTCAGATTCACTGCCGAGGCCGGGCTGAGGGTCAGGGTGCCGTCGTTGGCACTGAAGGTCCCGCTTGCCACGGGGGTCTCGCCCGCGTCAACCTGGCCATTGGCGTTGGCGTCTGGGATCAGCTTGACCGAGGTGAGGTCGAGGCTGTCGTTGCCGCTGCCGGAGGCTTGCAGGGTGAGGCTCTGGAATTGGGTGGCGCTGCTGGGGGTCAGGGTGAAGGCCAGCATCGGCACGTTGGTGTCGCCTTTGTTGCGGGTAGAGTTGCCGGGGGCATTGGCGGGTTGGGCCACGGTGAGGGTGCCGGTGGGGGCATTGGGGCCAGTGAAGGTGGCGGTGACGCTCTTGGCCGCGTCCATGGTGACCGAGCAGGTGCCGGTGCCGCTGCAAGCCCCACTCCAGCCCGTGAAGCTCGAGCCCCCGGCTGGTGTGGCGGTCAGGGTGACGGTTGAGCCCTGGGCAAAGCTCGAGGCGCAGGTGGCCCCGCAGTCGACACCGGCAGGATTGCTGATGACCGTGCCCGTGCCGTTGCCCGCTTTGCTCACGGCGAGGCTCTGGGTTGGCCCGGTGTTGAAGGTTGCGCTCACAGACTGGGCCGCGCTCATGGTCACGGTGCAAGCCCCGGTGCCCGTGCAGGCTCCGCCCCAGCCCGCGAACACCGAGCCAGCGGCGGGCGTGGGGGTGAGGGTCACGCTGGCCCCGTCAGCGAAGGTAAAGGTGCAGGTACTGCCGCAGTTGATGCCCGCCGGATTGCTGCTGATGGTTCCCGAGCCGGTGCCTGCGCGGCTGAGCGTCAGGCTGCGCCCCAGGCGGTATTCCACCGTGAAGGTGGGGTTACCGCCGCCCGGCACCACGAAGGACTGGGTGGCGGGGCTGGCCACATAGGTGTCTCCCCCAAAGCTGACCGAGGGCGGAGAGCTAAAATACTGCCCTGCGTCGGCGCTCGAGACGCTCTGCCCGGTGCCCGCGAGGATGCTGAAGGTGCGGCTATAGTTGTTGGGCCCGGTGACGGGGATGCTGGCGATGGCTCCGCTGGGTAGCCCGTTGGTGGTGATGCTAAACGAGCCGACGGTGAGTGGCGGCAGGACCGCGAAGTTGGCGGTGACGGTGCGGGCTTGATCCATTGTGACCGAGCAAGTAGGGTTGCCCACCACGCCCGCACAGCCCGACCACCCGGTGAAGCTCGAGCCGGGGTCGGGGGTGGCGGTGAGCGTAACCACGGTTCCGCCGGTGAAGCTTTGGCTACAGGTCGCTCCGCAGCTCAAACCCTGCGGGTCGCTGCTGACGCTGCCTGAGCCCGCGCCGCCTTTGCTCAGGCTGAGGTTGAAGGCCTGGGCGCTGGCCCCATTGGCGGTGAAGCGCTGTTCCGGGCCGAAGAACGTGCCCGAGGTGGTAGCGAATCGGGCGCGCCAATAGAGGGTGCCGCTGAACCCGGCGCTCAGGGTCAGATCGGTGGTGACGGTCACGCCGTTGACGGTGTTGGAGACGCTTGCGGGGGCGAAGTTGCCTTGGTTGTAGTTACCGGACACCGTGCCCACATCAATAGAGGCCGTCCCGGCCTGGAAAAAGTTGTAGATGAAGGTGGTCAGGCGGTAGGTGGTTCCGCCCTGGAAGGTCGTGCTGGGGGCGGGGTAGTTGACCACCGGTCTATACCCCACCACCACCGCCTGCTGCACCGTCACGTTGCCGCTGGCACTGCTGACTCGAGCCCGCAGCCAGTTCTGCTGGGGCTCGCCCAACCCGTTCAGCGCCCGGTTGAAGCGAACCGGCACATTAATCTCAAAGGTCCAGCCCGAGGCCACCGCGCCGAAGCCAAACTGCAGGCCACCGTTGGGGCCGTTGGCGGGGGTCTGGGAGCAGGCCCCGGTGTTGCCAGGAAGCGGCACATTCTCCGAATAGCCGTCTCTGAGGCGGCGGGCGATGCAGCGCACCGGGTTCTGGGCGCTCGCCGCCAACTCCGCTCCTGGGGGCAAGAAGAACTCGAAGCCCAGCACATCGCCGCCCGAGCAGGGGTTGCCCACCACCGCCGCCACTGCCTGCACGTAGGTCACGTCGCCGGTCTGGGGGAAGAGCGGCGAGGTGCCGCCCCAGTAGGCGGCATAGGCGGTGACGGCGGTCTCGGGGGTGAAGGTCACGCAGGCGATTCCGGGGATAAAGCCGAAGCTGCCGCTGAGCCAGCGGTTCTGGGCAAAGCCCTGGCTGCCCAGCCCGAGGGCCAGCAAGACGACCAGCAGCCTCGAGAAACCCAGCACATCTCTCCTCATGCCGCGAGGGTAGCAGGGGGTGCGTCACCGGAGCGTCACTGGGCTGGCTGTGGGCCTGCCCACTCAACGCTTCGGCGCTTTGATTTTTAGCGCCAGCTTCGCTGCGCTTGCGGCCTCGAGCACGGCCTGGTTGATCGGGTTTCGCCCCAGGAAACCCTCCTTGTATTCCGGCGGGACCCGGGTCTCGAGCGTCCCCTCGAGCCAGCCCAGGGCGGCCTCGAGGTGTTCTTGGGCCGCTGAACTGCCCAGCGCCAGTGCCACCCGATAGCGGGTGAAGGGCAACTCGAGCCCATAGAGGAAGGGTGGGTGAACCTCGCGGCTTTTTAGGGCGGCCTCCTCGATACAGGCTCGTGCTTCTTCGAGCTGCCCCGCCTCGAGCCGGCCTTGAGCCAGCCGGGTCAGGGCGAAGACCTCAAAACCTTTGAGCCCGATACTGCGGGCCAGCTCGAGGGCCTCCTCGGCCAGCGGAATGGCCTTGTCTGGGGGCGACAAGGGGGCGAGCTGCAGGGCCAGATTGATCCGGGTCGAGGCAGGCCAGTGTGGGCGGATGGTGGCTTTGATCTGCTCGAGCATTCCTGCCACATCCTGTCCTGCTCGAGCCTTCAGGGTGGTCTGGAGCATCTGTATGGCTATGCTGCGGCGCAGCAGGTTGGCTGGGTGGGCCAGGGCCTGCTCGAGGTGTGCGAGGGCTGCCCCATCGGCCCCCAACACGGCCAAGGTTCGGGCCAGCAGGTAGTGCATCCCCCCCAGCAGGCGGTGGTCACCCTTGCCCAGCGCGATTAACCCGCCTTGGGCGGCCTCGAGGCTATGGCCGTACTGGGCCAGCTGGTAGTGGCAGTCGCTCAGGGCATAGGCCACCGTGAAGGCCCGCTCGCTGGCCCCAGAAACCCCCTCTAGCAACTGCCCTGCCTTGAGGGCGGCCTCCAGGGCTTGTCTGGGCTGTCCGCTAAGGATCAAACTTTCGGCGATGGTGGTCAGGGTTTGGGCGGCACCAAGCTTCTCGCCGCCCAACTCGAGCAGGTGAAGGGCTTGTCCCAGATTTGCGCGGGCCTCGAGGTGCCTGTCCAGAAAGACCTGCGCCGCGCCCAGGTAGGCGGTGCTGGGGGCAATCAGTTCGGGCGAGCCCAGGTTGTGGCTGAGGTGCACCGAGCGCTGTAACAGGGGGATGGATTCGGGGTAGCGATCCTGATACCAGAGGTTGATGGCCAGCAGGTTCTGCAGCTCAACCTCTAGCCTGGCATCGCCGCTCTCGAGGGCGGCCTGATAGCCCCGGCGCGTAGCCTTCTCGCCTGCGGCCACCTGGCCCATCATGGTGAGCCAGCGGCCCTCCACAATCCCCGCGGTGGCCTGTTGCTGGGGCGTCTGGGCCATGCGCCGGATGCGCGCACTGACCGCCTGATGGTGTGCCGAAGGGGCCACGTTATCCAGCAGCTGTGCGGTCTCCCAGACCAGTTCGAAGGCCCGGGGCTGTTCACCCAGGGTCTCCAGCGCATCGGCGGCTGACCCGTAAAGCCGCAGGGTTTCCTCAAGGTTGTAGGTGTGCCGGGCAACCTGGGCTGCCTCGAGCAGAAAAGGCACCGCCCTGGACAGGTTATCCGCCTCGAGCCAGTGACCCGCCACGCGGGCCGGGTCGGAGTTTTTGGAGGCCAAAAACTCTGCCACCCGGCGGTGCAGATAGGTTTTTATCGGTGCGGGCAGGGTGTCGCGCACGGTCTCAAAGAGCAGGTCGTGAACAAAGCGGTTGCCCTGCAAGATTTGGGCGGCCTCGAGTTCGGCCCACGGCTCGGTCAGGGTCAGCGGGCTGGTGTCCATCACCAGTGCCGCCAACTCGGGGCCGAAGTCCGAGGCCGCAACCGCAGCCACTCGAGCCAGGTTCAGCGCGAAGGCCGAAAGCCGTTCCAGGCGCCGCCCGATCACCGCCTTGACCTTGCCGGCCACCGGCAGCCGCTCGGGCCTGCCGTGCTGTAGGTCGCCTGACTCCCACAGGCTTTTTAGGGTCTCGAGCACGAAGAATGGGTTGCCGCCCGTGTAGCGGCCCAGGCTGGCCACGAGACCGTCCAGGTGCGGCAGCTCCAGGCTTTGCAGCAGCTGGTGTAGGCCCCCGGCTTCCAGGGCTTGGAGCTGGATTCTTACCGCCCAACCGGCCTCCACTGCGTGCTCGAGGCGGGCCTGGTGGGCGGTGTCGAGTTCGCCTTGGCGGTAGGCGCTGAGGGTGCGCACTTTGCCACCTGCCATCAGCCGCCCGAAGAGGTACTGGTTGGCCTCGAGGGTGGCCGGGTCGAAAAACTGGAGGTCGTCCACCGCGACGACCCTCACGCCCTGGTCGATCACGGCCTGCTGGGCTGCGGCCAGTGCCTCAAAGAAGCGCAGCTTTTGTTCCTCAGAGGCTATGGGGCTGGGCGGGGGGCCGCCCAGCTCCGGCAGCACCCGCGACAGCTCCTGACGCACCCACTGGGGTAGCTCGAGGCCGGGAAAACGGGACAGGTCTTCGCGCAGCCTGCGCGAAAAAAAGGAGTACGGCACCTGGGCATCGCCGGGCCGACCCTGATGCAGCACGAAGGGCCCGTGGGCCTGTACGAAGTCGGTCAGCAAGCGGGTCTTGCCGACCCCCGGCGGGCCTTCCAGCACCACCATCTGCCCCCGCGCCCAGGCCGCCTCCATCTCCGCCCACTCCCGCTCTCGGCCCACCAGCACGGGCGGGCGGAGTACCGTGAGTGGAATTGCCGTGGGGGTGTTGGCGGGGGCGGCCACCTCCCTGCCCCGCTCGATCAGGCGCAACAGCTCGAGGGTCTCGGCGAAAGGTTTGATGCCCAGTTCCTTCTGCAACACCGCCTCGCAGCGCTCGAAGGCCGCCACTGCTGCCGAGCGATCCCCCAGCAGGTAGTGCAGGCGCATCACCCGGCGGTGGGCCAATTCCGAGACCGGCTCGGCCTCGAGCCAGCGCTCGGCGTAGCCCAGGGCCCCGCGCAAATCGCCCTCGCCTTCTAGCCGCTCTGACTCCAGCCGCATCGCCTCGCGCCGCAGGCCCTCGAGTCGCTCTTGCTCGGCCAGTAGCCAGTCGGCGAACTCGGGGCAGTCGTCGTAGTCGAGGCCGCCCAGCAGTTCGCCGCCGAGCCGGGCCGCGCCCTCGTACTGCCGCTCGAACAGCAGCACCTCGAGCCGAGCCGCATCGGCCTCCACCTCCGGGCTCAGCCGCAGCGGCTCCTCGGGAAGCACCACCTCGCACCCCGCCGCTTTCCTGAGCCGGAACAGGCACTGCCGGAGGTTGCTGCGCGCCCGTTCCTCGTCCACCTCTGGCCACAGCAGACCCGCCAGCCTCGAGCGCGGGGTCGCTCCCTCGAGGGCCAGGTAGGCCAGCAGTCCGGCGGTTTTGCGCTCGAGGCGGTGCGGGCTCAGCCCCTCCGCGCGCAGCGCGGGGTCGTCGAGCAAAACCAGCCGCGGGGGGGCGGGGTGGGGTAACGGGTTTTGCTCCAACATATAGATATTGTAAAAGTGGCCGCTCCGGCCGTGGTGATGGGCGACCTTGAGCCCGGGTTTAGCCTTCATGGGGTGGGGTTCACCTCACGTTTTTGGCCCTCCGATTCGGTAGGCTGGGGGTCATGTCCGCCGCCCCCGCTTCAGCCCCCAACCCCCAGCTGCGCCGCTCGATCGTCCTGGGCGTCGTCGGCCTGCTGATCGCCGGACTGGGCCTGCTGCTCTCCCAGCCCCTGACCCCCGAGGGCCGCTTCGCCCGGATGATGATCCCCCACCACGCCCAGGCCGTCGAGCTCGCCAACATCCTTGAGCGCCGCGCCGCCGACGAGAACCTGCGCTACTTCGCCCAGGACGTAGCCCAAACCCAGGCCGCCCAGATCGGACAGATGCGCCGCTGGCTGCCCCTGTGGCGGCAACCCTTGGTGAACCTCGAGCGCCCCACCCCCGAGCAGATGCAGGGCATGGGCATGGCTTCCCAGGAGGACATTGCCAAGCTGCTTTCGCTGCAGGGGCGCGAGGCCGAGACCTGGTTCTTGCAGCTGATGATCCGCCACCATCAAGGCGCGCTGCCCATGATCGAGGAGGCCCTGCCCGAGGTGACCCAGGACCTGCCCAAGCGCCTCCTGACGGCCATGAAGAACAGCCAGGGCGGCGAAATCCGCACCATGGAAAACTGGCTTACCGACCGGGGCGGTCGGCCGCTGCCCTTCGAGCCGGGGCAGATGGAAGGCATGGGGCACTGAGGCTCAGGAGCAGACCTTGTTTTTCCCGCTGCGCTTGGCCTGGTAAAGCAGCTGGTCGGCCAAATAGAGGAGTTTTTCCTGGTTGGGGAGCTGGGTTTCCCAGGCCAGCCCGATGCTGACCGTCACCTCGAGGCCGGGGTGGATGGAGGCCCAGGGGTGGCTCTCCACGGCTTTGCGGATGCGCTCGCAGACCAGGTGGGCGTTGTCGGAGCTGGTGTGGGGGAGCATCACCACGAACTCCTCGCCGCCGTAGCGGGCGGCGGTGTCGCTGCTGCGCAGGCACTGCAGGAGGATTTCGGCTACCTGGATCAGCACCTGGTCGCCCACCTGGTGCGAGTAGGTGTCGTTGATGCGCTTGAAACTGTCCACGTCCAGCATTGCCACCGGCAGCGGCTGCCGGGCGAGGCGGGCCATGGCGAACTCGCGCTCGAGGGCTTTCTCCAGGTAGCGGCGGTTGTAGAGCTTGGTCAGGGGGTCTTGCACCACCTGGACTTCCAGTTCGCGGGACTTCTGCTCCAGGCGCTCCATCAGGCCCACGTTCTCGCGGTGGGCCTGCTCGACTTCGTCGAGGGCCTGCTTTAGCTCGACGTTCTTCAGGTGGGCGATCTGGGCCTCGGCCTGGGCCTGTTCGAGTTCGCGCTGGACGCTGAAGATGCGGAGCTTGCGCTCGGCCAGCTCGGCCCCCAGGGCCTTCTCCAGCTTGTGGTGGGTCTTGTAATGCTTGAGGGCCTGGGTGGGGTCTCCCAGCCCCTCGTAGGCCTCGCACAGCCGCAGGTGAATCTCGGCCTCCACCGTCCTGGTTCCCAGCGCCTGGGCGGTCTCGAGGGCACTCCTCAGCGGCACCAGCGCCTGTGCCGCCAGCCCCTGCGAAAGGTAGACCCCGGCGATGTTGAGGTCGCAATAGACCTCGCCCTCGCGCAGACCTGCCGCCCTCACCACCTCGTGGGCCTCGGCCAGCACCGTTAGGGCTTCGGGGTAGCGCCCCTCCCCCGTGCGGGCCTCCCCCAGGTTGACCAGGGTGCGGGCCAGCACGTCGGTGAAGCCGTGCTCCCGGCTGAAAGCGATCAGCTCGAGGCCCGACTCCGCCGCCTCGGCGAAGCGCCCGAGCTGTACCAGGCCGTTGACCACGTTGCCCCAGGCGGTGGCCTCGCGGGGGGGGTCTTGGCGGTCGCGGCTGATCTGGAGGGCCTCGAGCTTGGCCTTCAGCCCGTCTTCGAAGCGGCCCAGCTTGTCGAAGACGTGTCCCATGTTGTTGAGGCTGAAGGCGATGCCGCCCTGGTCGCCCAGCTCTGCGCTGAGCCAGTAGGTCTTCTCGACGTATTCCAGGGCCTTGTCCAGCTCCCCCAGGGCCACGTACAGGGCCCCGGTGTAGTTGTGGCAGTCGCGCTCGACCCATTTCTCGCCCGAATCCCGCGCCAGCACCTGCGCCGCCGCCAGGTCGCCGAAGGCGGTCTCGTACTCGCCCCGCAGGTATAAGCAGACCCCCCGCGTGCGGAGGGCTCGAGCCTGGCCCTGGACGTAGCCGCCGCTGCGGGCCAGCTCGAGGGCGCGCTGGCTGTTCTCCAGAGCCTGTGCCAGGTCTTTGCGGAACAGGCCCCAGGCCAGTTCGTTGAGGCGGTCAATCTCCGCGACCCCCTCCACCCGCAATGCGTTCGGTTGAGCTCTCAATGCCGACATTCCGCTCCCAGTATAGGTAGGTCCGGCAGTCGAGCCGGGTGATTTCAGGTCCCCGGACGACTCCGGCCGTAACGCCGCCGCCGCGTAACGCCCCGCGAACGGGTTACGGTTGGGCTGGGCAGCCCCAGATGTGAAAAGGGCGGAAGCTGTTTGAAGAGCAAATCTTGCTCTGGTTGCACTAATAAGGAGGCCATACCCATGAAAAAGCTGTTGACCTGGATTTTCGCCGTCGTGCTGGCCGCAGTGGCCTTTGCTGCGCCGATGAGCGCAGTACCCACTGTTGCCGAAAAGCCGAACATAGAGAAACCCAGTGACTCGCCTGTGCAGAAGAGCGGGTGGGGCGGCTGGGGCGGCTAGAGCCCCTTGCCGAAAGCCTCGAGCCCGGCTCGGGGCTTTTTTTCATTAATGTTTTGGCTGTAAACTGGTCTAATGAGCACCTTAGGGCGCATCGCGCTGTTCGCATCCTTAATCCTTCTGGTAATCGGCGTCATCATAGCGACCATCAATTTCATCAACATCCGCGACTACCTGGTGGCCCTCTCGGCCAACCGCACGCGGGAGTTTCTGGACGTCAACCCGCGCCTGTGGCTGACCTACCTGATCTTCTTCCTCGGCGGTCTTACGTTGGGTGTAGGCATCATGAGCAGCTTCGCCGGGCGGCGGGGCAACAACGGGCAGTAAGGTCCGGCACAAACGTGGGCCGGTCCTCCAAGGACTGGCCTGTTTTGCTGTTATTGCGGCTTTCGCGGCCAACCGTGGGTTTTCCGAAGACGCGAACCCCTGGCAGGCGCTCTGGGCCGGGTTTCGCAAACCCGTCATGGAGACGGCGGCGGCGGGGGCCGCCTTTGTATTGCACAGCCGCCCCCGCCGTGCCGTCTGGGCGTAAGCTGGGGCGATACTATGGCGGCGTACGACTTTATCATCGCGGGGGCCGGGGCGGCGGGTCTGAGCTTGGCCTACCACCTTAACAGCGCCGGGCTGCACGACAAGCGGATTCTGCTGCTCGACCGCGCCCCCAAGACCGTAAACGACCGCACCTGGTGCTTCTGGGAGGCGGGCCAGAGCCCCTACGAGAAGGCGGTCTTTCGCCAGTGGGGGAGGGTCTGGTTCCACGGCGAGGGCGTCTCGAGGCGGCTCGAGCTCTCCCCCTACCGCTACAAGATGATCCGGGGACTGGACTTCTACCAGCACATGCAGCGGTGGCTGGCCCGGCAGCCCAACATTGACATTAAGTACGGGGAAATCGAGCGGCTCGAGGACACCCCCGAGGGCGTGACGGCCTGGCAGAACGGCCAACCGCACCGCGCCCGCTGGGCCTTCAGCAGCCTCTACAAGCCCCAGCCCAGACAGCCTCAGTACCACTACTTGCTGCAGCACTTCAAGGGCTGGGTGGTCCGGACCCCCCAGCCCGCCTTCGACCCCTCCGCCGCTACTTTTATGGACTTCCGGGTGGAGCAACACGGCGATGTGCGCTTTGCCTACGTGCTGCCCTTCGACGAGCGCACCGCATTGGTCGAGTACACGCTGTTCTCCGGGGAATTGCTGGGCCAGGCCGACTACGATGCCGGCCTGCGCGACTACCTGTCGCAGTTTTGCGGGGTGCGGGAGTTCGAGATCCTCGAGGCCGAGTTCGGGGTCATCCCCATGACCGACGCCCCCCACGGCTTGGTGCAGAGCCCCCATGTGCTTAACATCGGGATCGCCGGGGGGCGGGCCAAGGCCTCTACCGGCTACGCCTTCAAGCGCATCCAGGCCCAGTCGCGCCGCATCGTGGAGAGCCTGCTGCACACCGGGCAGCCGGTCTACCGCGAGCCCGCCTTCGACCGCCACGCCTGGATGGACAGCATCTACCTCGAGGCCCTGGCCTCCAAGCGGGTCGGGGGGCGGGAGTTCTTCGGGGGGCTGTTCCGCAAGAACCCCCCGGCGCGGGTGCTGCGCTTCCTCGACGAGGAGACAGGCCCGCTCGAGGACTTGCGGATCATGCTCAGCGTGGACATCCCCAGGTTCACGGCCGCTGCCCTCGAGGTGGGGCGGTCACGCCTGTTCACGCGGGCGGGCACGCCCCGACCTGACCGATTTGCGTCTTAGCTGACAGCCGCCCGGCGGGTTTGCCCCTATCGTGATGGGAATGGAGCCACTCGCCGCAGGGGTCGCGGCCCTCCTGGCCGGGGGGCTGGCTTTTTTCTGGCCCGGCAGCGGTGCGCACGACTTCTACGGGCTGCGCCGCGCCGCCCTAATGCGCTTGTGGGGCGGTCTGGGCGGCCTGGCCCTGGCCCTGGCGGGCGCGGTGCTGATGGTGCTGGGCGGGGTCGGCCCTACCGGCCTGGGGCTCGCGGTCGGCGGCTCGGCCCTGGCGCTGTTGGCGGTCTGGGGCGCCGACGTGCTGGCCCTGCGGCGGGCGGCGGTGCTGCGCTCGAGCACGCTCGCCCTGGGGCTGGGTGCCCTGTTGGCTTGGAGCCCCCGCCTCGAGGTCTGGTTGATCGTGGCCCTATGCGCCCTGGTGGCTGCACAGGCCGCGACGCTTCTGCGCAGCCCGGTGGGGCTGGGCCGCCTGCTCTGGTTGCGCCAAAACCTGCGTCTCTGGCAGGCCCTGCTGATCGCTGCGGTGCTGATCCGCATCCCGGTGCCGCTGTGGCCGGAGAGTTTTCCGGTCATCGCCGTGACCCAGATCAGCCTGATTACCCTGGCCGCGCTGCTGTGGGGCTATGGCCGGGTCGGGGTGCGGATCCTGCCGCTGGCGCTGGCGGCGTTCTCCATCGGGCTGGTGATCGAGCTGCTGGGCAGCCGCACCGGCTTCCCTTTCGGCCTCTACACCTACGCGGGCGCACCCGACCCTACCCTCTTTACCGTTCCGCTGCTGGTGCCCCTGGGGTGGTTCAGCCTGGTGCTCTCGGCCCATCTGCTGGCAGGGGGGCGGCCCTGGCTGACCGGCCTGCTGGTGGTGGCCTGGGACCTGGGCCTCGAGGCCCTGATGCCCCTGAAGGGCTACTGGCAGTGGCTCGACCCCAACCCCTTCTGGTACGGCGCACCCGTCCAAAACTACCTGGCCTGGTTCGCGGTGGGCTTCCTGATCTCCTGGATGTTCGCCCGCTTTGCCCCGGACCTGCCCCGCGACCCCAGCTTCGGTTGGGCCTACCGGCTCGAGGCCCTCTTCATCCCGGTCGGCCTGGCCTTGTTCGGCCTCTACCCCGCCGCCGTGGTTTGCGGGATCGCCATGAACCTGCTGGCCTGGCGCGGTGTGCGCTGGCCGGAGCTGGTGCCCCATCGGCAGGCACATCACGCGGGGGACTAGCGGCGGTGATCTGCGCGCGGGTTCCCTACCTCCCGGGCGAAACTCTGGAAAATGGGGATTAAGCCTCTCTGCACACTCGAGGTGGTCTTTATCGCTTTGATCACGTTTGGGTAGGTTGATGACCAGACTACAGGTCTCCTTAGTTGCAATGCGAACTATCGCCCGCCAGTTCCCGCAGGGAATTGCGTCTCGGGTAGCCGCTCTGCGGCTATGGCGCATGCCACTCTGCCCTGGGTAGCTGCTCCACGGCTATGGCGCACGCCACTCTGCCCAGGCACGTATTTGCTGCTTCTGCCGATTCCGTACTTCTACCCTGGCTTAGAGCGGTTCCCACGAACACTCTGTACGGCGGATTTTTCCGTACCGAGCGCAATGCTCCGCTTTAGCGCACGCTTTAGCGCAGCACCGTGGGCGGAGTATGCTTGGGAAACGCAATGACAACTCCTGGAACTCCATCAACTGTTCGTTGCCTGCGTTCATGTAATGCTTGTTTTTGCAGCGGTGAATCTGCCGGACTCCACCTCGAGCTTCGCCTCCTGTCTTCGAGTGATTGTTCGGCGTACTGGCAACACCAGACATCATGTTTTGCCCGCTCCACGTAGCCTTCTTTACATCCTTGCCCCGCTTTTCTCTTCTCTGTGCTGAACCCCAGCTGTGCCTTGGTGGTGAAGAAGGTCAATTTGGTGCATGCGTTTACACCCGTCCCTGACGCGCGGGACGAGAATGGCCTATGGGCCTGGAGTCGCCGCTGGGTTTGCTGGGGTTTCTGATACTGCCGGGGGTGGTGTGGCTGTACCGGCGTGCAGTGCGGCGCGGGCGGGGTGAGGGTTTCGCGCTGCTTCCGGGCCTCGAGTTCCACTCCCGGGCCGCATCGTGCTGCGCGCGGCACCTATTGGCGGTGGCCTACCTGGCTGCGTTGGCGCTGGCGATGGTGGCGGTGGCCCGGCCCCACGCCACCCTCTTGACCCCCGACCAGCGGGCCGGGATCGTGCTGGCGCTGGACGTGAGCGGCTCGATGAGCGCGGTGGACATCCCGCCCGACCGACTGGGAGCGGCCAAACGCTCGGCCTCGGCCTTCGTGGAGCGGCTGCCGGAGGGCGTGAAGGTGGGGCTGGTGAGCTTTGCGGGCTCGGCCCAGCTCGAGTCCCCCCTCACCGACGACCACGCCGAAGTGATCGAGAGGATCAGTCTGCTCGAGGTGCGCCCTAGCACCGCCATCGGGGAGGGCCTAGCCGAGAGCCTGCGGGCCTTTCCCACCGACCAGAACGGACGCCCAGAGGGCCCCGCTACGGTGATCCTGCTCTCCGACGGCGAGAACCGCGACGGCATCTCCCCCCTAAGGGTCGCCGAGCGGGCCGCCAAGCTGGGCGTGCGGGTACACACCATCGGGGTTGGGACGGCGGACCGGCGCAACCCCGAAGCGGTCTATGCCGGCTTTGACGAAGCCGAGCTGCGTGGCATCGCTGCGGTAACCCGGGGCCGCTATTTCGCGGTCGGCTCGGCGGGTCAGCTCGAGGCCGTATACCGCCAGCTGGGCAGCCAGGTCGGCTGGGTGCCCCAGCGCACCGAGGTCAGCGGCCTGTTCGGCCTGGCCTCGGGGCTGATCCTGGGAATTTGCCTGTTGAGTGCGGCGTTCGCGAGGCGGGTGTTTTGAGGGGTGGGAAGCGGGAGGGGGAGGGGCCAACCGCCACCACCCTACCGCTTGGTCTTGCGGCTCCGGCGGCCCTTGCCCTTCTTCGGGCTCGATACCGAGGCGTCTTGGCCGGTTGGGGCCGCCTCCGGCGTCCACTCGCCAAAGTAGATTTTGCGGGCCGAAACCTTCACCGGCTTCTCGAACTTCCGCTTGGGTACTTCGGTCGAGGCCACCCGGCTGCGCCCTTTGGGTCTGCCTGAGGCTTGGGCCTTGGGGGTCGGTTCGGGCCGGCTCGAGACGTTCTCTTTCTTGCCTGAGCCTTGCCCTCCGCCCGCCTTACCGGTGCCCGCCGGGCCTCTGCGCCCCGGCCGACCACTCCGCTTTGGCTGCGCCCCGCCGCCCTTGGCCGATTCTCGCTCGCCTTCGCCCTCCTCCTTCCCAGCTCCTTCCTGGCCCTCGGAGTAAAAACCTTCCGTCACCGCGAAGTCGATCTGCCGGGCTGCGGGATTGGCCCCCGCGATCTCGACCTCGAGCGTGTCCCCGATCCTGATGCGGCGCTTGGTGCGGACGCCTTCGAGGCTCAGCAGCTCCTCTACATAGTGGTAATGGTCGTCCTCGAGGGCCCCCAGGCGGATCATCCCCTCCACGCCGTTCTCGAGGGCCACAAACACCCCGAAAGCTGCCACGCCCGAGACGGTCCCAGACCAGACTTCGCCCTTGTGGGCCTCGGCCCACAAACACTGGTAATACTTGGTCAGCTCACGCTCGGCACCCTCGGCGGCCCGCTCGCGGCTGCTGGTGTGCTCGGCCAGCTTGGGGAAACGCTCGGCCCAGCCCTCCCGCGTGACCGCCGTGACCTTGCGCCCCAGCAGCGTCTTTAGTACCCGGTGCACCACCAGGTCGGGGTAGCGCCGGATGGGGCTGGTGAAGTGCAGGTAGTGCTCGGCGGCCAGCCCGAAGTGGCCCAGGTTTTCCGCGGCGTACCGGGCCAGCCGCAGCGAGCGCAGCAGCAGCGTGGAGATGGCCGGGGCCTCCGGCCGGCCCTCGGCCTGCCTGAGAATGTTTTGCAGCGCCTTAGGCGACAGTTCGCCGCCCGGCAGGCTGTACCCCATCCGGCCCAGCGCGGTCACCAGTTTGTTGTAGGCCTCTTCGCTGGGGTCCTCGTGGACCCGAAACAGCGCCGGGATCTCCCGCTCGGAGAGGTGCTTGGCGACGGTGCGGTTGGCCAGCAGCATCAGCTCTTCAATCAGGCTCCGGGCCTTCGGCTCCCTCTGCGAGATCAGGTGCAGGTTCCCTTCGTCGTCCGGCTGTACCTTGACCTCGGTGAAGTGGAAGTCGAGGGCGCCTTTCTCCAGGCGCTTGTGCTTGAGCTGGGCGGTTAGCTCGAGCAGCGCGGTCAGGTCTTGGTGAAGCTCAGAGGGAAGGTTGCTGGGGTTGCCCCGGCTTCCCCCCGCCCCCTTCCCCTCCTTAGCGCTGGCCGCGCTCAGCGAGTCCGCGAACCCCTCGACCTGCTCGTACGTCAGCCTCGCCACGCTCCGGATCACGCCCTGGTGGAACTTATAGTCCTTAACCCGGCCTTTGGGCGTCACCTCGGCCACCACCGAAAGCACCAGGCGGTCCTCGTGCGGCACCAGCGAACACATGCCGTTGGAGAGGCGCTCGGGCAGCATCGGCAGCACCCGGCCTGGCAGATAGACGCTGGTGGCGCGGTCATAGGCGTCGCGGTCGAGGGGGGTGAACTCGCGCACGTAATGCGACACATCGGCGATGTGCACGCCCACCTCGAGGTTGCCGCTCTCGAGTTCGCGCACATGAATGGCGTCATCGAAGTCTTTGGCGTCGGAGCCGTCTATGGTGAAGACCCGCAGCCCCCGGAAGTCGGTGCGCTTCAGAAGGTCCTTGGGTCCGATCACCGCAACCCGCTCGGCCTCCTCGAGGGCCTCCGGGCTGAACTCCTGCAACAGCTCGTACTTGGCAATTACCGCCTCGGTCTCGACCTCGGGGCCTTCGCCCTCGCCCAGATAGGCCTGCAACTCGCCGTAGGGCTCGGCGGGCTTGCGGTTTTTGCCCTCGGGGAAGATCACCCTGACCGAGAGGCGGGCTCCGGCCTCGAGGTCTTCGAGCCCCTTGGGCTCGAGCTTGAGCCGGGGGAAGCGCCCGTCGTCGGGGGCCAGCCAGGCGAAGCCCTGGGAGAAGTAGAGCCGCCCGGTGAGGGCCTTATGGCCACGCTCCACGATCTCGTCCACCACCCCCCAGGGCTTGCCGTCGCGGCCCGGCGGCTTCTTGACCGCACGCACCAGGTCGCCGTGCCAGGCCCCGTGCAGGTGGCCCTTGGGGATGTAGAGGTCGGGGGTGTCGGGGTCGGCGGGGAGGACGAAGGCGAAGCCCGCCGGGTGGGCCTGCACCCGCCCCTCCACGCCCTTCTTGCTCAGGCCCTCGGGCAGTTGGTAGAGCTGGCGGCGCGGCTCGCTGACCCGCCCCTCAGCGACCAGGAGTTCCAGGGCTTCCCTCGCCTCGGACTTCTCGAGGCGGAAATGCCGCGCGATCTCGCGCAGGCTAAAGGGCTTCTTGGGGTGCTTCTTGAGGTGTTCGTAGATTTGCTCGGTCATGGGTGAGGGGTCAGGGAGCAGGGGGCAGGCAACGATGGTAGACCCGAATCCTTCGACCACATTATGCACCCGTCACATCCTGGGGGAATGGGGGCTGGGTTTGGGGCGAGTCCTGGCCTGGGCGGCCCGCCAGGGGTCTGACCCATTGGCGTCCCTCGCAGGCCGCCCGATCCCCCGGGGCAGGGGCTCTCGAGCGCCCCTGAGGCGCTGCTGCGCAACCAGACAGGAAACAGCTCGCGCGGGAGTGCCTTTAGTGTTTCTGATGCCATGCCGGGGAGCTGGTGGCCTGGGCGGCACCTGCGGCATGCCTGACTGGCCTGCTGTGCCAATCCCGCCCCTTCCTCTGCAGCTCTAGAGATTCGGGTCGTGGCGGGACTCATCTTGAGCTCCCGTAGCGCCCAAACCGCCGCCTTTGTGGCGTCTGTGCCCATCGGCCCGACCCTGCCCACCCTAGCGAGGCGTGCGGGCGACCCCGGACAGGGCGCTGGGTGGTAATGGCCTGGTAACGACCTCCGCGTAGGTTTCTATCCGGAGGCTTTTATGGCTGCGCATGTCGATTCTGTAGGGCCAAAAACTAGCCCAGCACGCACAAAGACCAAGGCCCCGGCCGTCCTGCCCAAGATGCGCTGGGTGCGCTGGTTTAAGGAAGTTGGAATTGACGAAGTGCCGTTGGTGGGGGGTAAGAACGCCTCGCTGGGTGAGATGGTGCGCGAGTTGGGCAAGCTGGGGGTGCGGGTGCCCGACGGCTTCGCGGTTACGGCCGAGGCCTACCACCACTTTCTCCATGCCAACGGCCTCAACGCCCCCATCCGCGAGCAGCTGCGCGAGCTAAACCCCCACGACCCCGACGACCTGGCCAAGCGCACCCGGCTGATCCGCAGCCTGATTTTGCGGGCCTCGCTGCCCGAAGACCTCGAGGCCGAGATTCTCGCCGCCTACCGCCAGCTCTCCCGCGAGGCCAAGACCGAAGACCTAATGGTGGCGGTGCGCTCCAGCGCCACCGCCGAAGACCTCCCCACCGCCAGCTTCGCCGGGCAGCACGAGAGCTACCTGGGGGTGCAGGGCGAGTTAGAGGTGATGGAGGCGGTCAGGAAGTGCTTTGCAAGCCTCTATACCGCCCGCGCCACCCGCTACCGGGTGGACATGGACTTCCCCCATGAGAAGGTGCTGCTCTCGGTCGGGGTCCAGCGGCTGGTAAGGAGCGACCTCTCCTCCTCGGGGGTGATCTTCACCTTGGATACCGAGAGCGGTTTTGACGGGGTGGTGATGCTCGAGGGGGTCTGGGGCCTGGGCGAAAACATTGTGCAGGGCAAGTCGACCCCGGACCGCTTCTACATCCACAAGGAGACACTGGCCAAAGGCTTCAAGCCGCTGCTGTGGAGGAAGCTGGGGGCCAAGGAGCTCCGCCTGGTCTACGATACCGAGCACCACAAGCTCCGCAACATCCCCACCACCCCCGGCGAGCGCAAGCGGTGGGTGCTCTCCGAGGAAGACGTGCTGCTGTTGGCCAAGTGGGCTGTCCTAATCGAGCAGCACTACAGCCGTAAGCGTGGCGTCCCCACTCCGATGGACATCGAGTGGGCCAAGGACGGGATCACCGGCGAGATGTTCATCGTGCAGGCCCGCCCCGAAACCGTCCACAGCCGCAAGAGCCCCACCATCAAGACCTACACCCTGCAACAGCAGGGCAAGGTGCTGGTCGAGGGGCTGGCGGTGGGCGAGAAGATCGCCACCGGACAGGCCAAGGTCATCCGCGACCCTAAGGCCATGAACCAGATTAAGCCCGGTGACATTCTGGCCACTGTCACCACCAACCCCGACTGGGAACCCATCATGAAGATCGCCAGCGCCATCGTGACCGAGCGCGGCGGACGCACCTCCCACGCGGCGATCGTGGCCCGTGAGCTGGGCATCCCGGCGGTGGTGGGCGCGGCGGGTGCGACCAAGGCCCTGGCCGGGGTCGGCCAGGTCACCGTCTCCTGCGCCCAGGGCGAGGTGGGGCGGGTTTACGAGGGCGCCCTGAAATTCGCCGTGGACGAATTCGACCCCTACCAGGTTGGCCCCACCCGCACCCAGATCATGATGAACGTGGGCAACCCCGAGCAGGCCTTTCACACGGCCCTCCTCCCCAACGACGGGGTGGGGCTGGCCCGGATGGAGTTCATCTTCGCCGATTGGGTAGGGGTTCACCCACTGGCCCTGCTGCACCCCGACAAGCTGCGCCCGGAGGTACGGCGCGGGATCGAGGCCAAAACCCAAGGCTACAAGAGCGGGCGTGAGTTCTTCATCGATCGGCTGAGCCAAGGCATCGCGGTGCTGGCGGCGGCCTTCTACCCCAAGCCCGTTATCCTGCGGATGAGCGACTTCAAGACCAACGAGTACGTCAAGCTGCTGGGCGGCGAGCCCTTCGAGCCCTTCGAGGAGAACCCCATGATCGGCTGGCGCGGGGCCAGCCGCTACTACCACCCCGACTACAAAGAAGGTTTCATGCTCGAGGTCGAGGCGGTGCGGCGCGTGCGCGACCAGATGGGCCTGACCAACCTGGTGGTGATGATCCCCTTCTGCCGCACGGTGGAGGAGGGCAAGCAGGTGCTGGCCACCATGAAGGAAGGCGGCCTCGAGCGGGGCAAGAACGGTCTGGAAGTCTACGTGATGGCCGAGGTTCCCTCCAACGTGATTCTGGCCGAGGAGTTCAGCCAGGTCTTCGACGGATTCTCGATTGGCTCCAACGACCTGACCCAGCTGGTGTTGGGCGTCGACCGCGACTCCACCCAGGTCGCCGCCCTCTTCGACGAGCGCAACGGCGCCGTCAAGTGGGCCTGCGCCGAGCTGATCGCCAAGGCCCACAAGCACGGCAGGAAAGTGGGAATCTGCGGCCAGGCCCCGTCCGACTACCCCGAGTTCGCGGCCTTCCTGGTGGACGTGGGCATCGACTCGATCAGCCTGAACCCCGACTCGGTGGTGCGGACCAAGCAGCGAATCCTGGAAGCTGAGGGCCGCAGACAGCCGGCGGGAGGCAGGAGGCAGAAGCGATGATCCACAGGCCAAAGCGGGCAAGGGGTGAAGCGGGCAGACTGCCGGGGCTGACCTCCGGAGTGTGTATTGCCCCCCGGCCTGACTGCAGTCCAGGCCGGGATTGCGCCCAGCCGGCGTGCGAGCCGGCGGCAGTTTGTGCATCCTACGTGGGCGCACCTTAGCCAAGGCCAAGGTCGCAGTTGACCCTCAACCCGTCCTAGTCCTTTACCCAAGGAGGTCCCCGTGGAACAAGGCCGGTTCGCACTCGAGCCCCAGGCCCTCGAGCAACTGCTCCATGCCCTGGAGCGGCGCGGCTACACCACCCTCGGGCCGCAGGTTCGTGATGGGGCGATTGTGTACGACCGGCTCGAGCGGCCCCAGGACTTGCCCGTCGGCTGGGTGGACTGGCAGGAGGGCGGAACCTATAAGCTGTACCGCCGCTCCGATCAGGCCTTTTTCGGCTACACGGTGGGGCCGGATAGCTGGAAGAAGTTCCTGCACCCGCCCGTGCTGCGGCTGTTCAGCACGGAGCGGGCGGACGGGGGCTTTAACGTCCAGGCGGAACTCGAGGCCGTGCCCCGGTACGCCTTCATCGGGGTGCGGGCCTGCGAGTTAAGGGCCATCGCCATTCAGGACAAGGTGTTTCTTGGCGGCCCCTACCAAGACCCTCACTACAAGGCCCGGCGCGAGCAGGCCTTCATCGTGGCCGTGAACTGTGGTCACGCGGGCAACACCTGTTTCTGCGCCTCGGTGGGCAGCGGCCCCAAGGCCACGGCGGGCTTTGACCTGGCGCTGACGGAGCTGATCGAGGAGGGTCGGCACTACTTCGTGGGCGAGGTGGGGAGCGGGCTGGGGGCCGAAGTCCTGGGCGAAATCACCCACCGACCCGCCACGCCTTACGAACAGAGCCGGGCAGACGCCGTCGTGACCGCGACCGCCCAGCACATGGGCCGGAGCCTCGAGACCGGGGGGGTTAAGGAACTGCTCTATCAAAACCTCGAGCATCCCCGTTGGGAGGCCGTGGCCGAACGCTGCCTGAGCTGCGGCAACTGCACCCAGGTCTGCCCGACCTGCTTCTGCACCGCCGTAGAGGACCACACCGACCTCGCGGGCCAGAAGGCCGAACGAACCCGCCGCTGGGACTCCTGCTTCACTGCCGACTTTTCCTATCTGCACGGGGGCAGCGTGCGGGTCTCCACCCGGGCCCGCTACCGACAGTGGCTGACCCACAAGCTGGCCACCTGGCAGGACCAGTTCGGCTCGCTGGGCTGCGTGGGCTGTGGGCGCTGCATCACCTGGTGCCCGGTGGGAATTGACCTCACCCAGGAGGTCGGCGCGATCGGAGGAGGCTATGTCCAGACTGAACCCGGAGCATGAACGCTACCTTGCCGAGCACCCCTTTTTCGCGGGCCTGAACACCAAGGACATCGCCTGGCTGGCCGATCTGGCCCGGCCCCTCGAGCTTGCTGCCGGGGAGTATCTCTATCACGAGGGTGACCCGTCCAGTGAGTTCTATGTGATGCGGGAAGGGCTGATCCGGCTCGAGGCCCATACCCCGGGGCGCGGGTTCCTGATCATCCAGACCCTGGAGGCGGGCGAGGTACTGGGCTGGTCTTGGATGATGCCCGAGGTGCGCAAGACCTTCGACGCCCGGGTGCTCAAGGCGGCCCACCTGCTGGCCTTCGAGGCCGAGGCCGTGCGGCGCCGCTGCGAGCAGGATCACCACCTGGGGTACGAGCTGTGCAAGCGCTTCTCGAGGGTGATCGGCGACCGGCTGCAGGCCACCCGGTTCCGCCTACTGGACTTGTATGGTCAGCCCCATTAGCTCCCCTCCGCGGACCGACCCCATGCTGCCCCGGCCCTTTCGGGTGGCGCGGGTTCGGCGCGAGACCGCCGACGTGGCGACGCTGGAGCTCGAGGCCCTGGACGGCCTCCCCCTGAACTTCGCCCCCGGCCAGTTCACCATGCTCTACGCCTTCGGAGTCGGCGAGGCGCCGGTCTCGATCAGCGGTGATGCCGAAAAGCCCGAACGCCTGGTGCACACCATCCGCTCGGTGGGCCGGGTGACGCAAGCCCTGTGCGGGCTGCGAAAGGGCGAAACCGTGGGGGTTCGCGGGCCGTTCGGGAGCGGCTGGCCGCTTGAGCGGGCCAGGGGCGGCGACGTGGTGATGGTGGCGGGCGGGATCGGGCTACCCCCGCTGCGCCCGGTGATTTACCACCTCCTGCACCACCGCAAGGAGTATGGGCGGGTCTATCTGCTCTACGGCGCACGAACCCCTGACGACCTGCTCTTCCCCGAGGAACTCAAGCGCTGGCAGCACACCCTTTCGTTGGCTCCGGGCTCGAGTCCGGTTCTGGTGACGGTTGACCGTGCCCCCGAGAGTTGGGACGGGGCGGTGGGGGTGGTGACCGGCCTGATTCCGGGGCTGCGCCTGGACCCCGCCCATACCACCGCGATGATGGTCGGCCCCGAGGTGATGATGCGCTTCACCGTGACCGGGCTGCTCGAGCGGGGGCTGAAGGCCCCAGACCTCTACCTCTCGATGGAGCGCAATATGAAGTGCGCGGTGGGGTTCTGTGGCCACTGCCAGCTGGGGCCGCACTTCGTCTGCAAGGACGGGCCGGTGTTCGCGCTGCCCCAGTTGAACGGCTGGCTGGGGCGTAAGGAGGTCTGAGGTGCGGCTGAAGACCCAAAAACCCAGGCTCGCGGTCTGGAAATTCGCCTCCTGCGACGGCTGCCAGCTCTCTATCCTTGACTGCGAAGACGAACTGCTGGAACTGGCCGGGGTGGTGGAGATCGCCAACTTCCTCGAGGCCTCCTCGGCCGTCTCGCCCGGCCCCTACGACCTCTCGCTGGTCGAGGGCTCCATCACCACCCCGCACGATGCCAAGCGCATCCAGGCGGTCCGCCGGAACTCGAAATTCCTGGTGACCCTCGGAGCCTGCGCGACCTCGGGCGGCATCCAGGCGCTAAGGAATTTCGCCGATGTGGGGGAGTTTGCCCGGGTCGTCTACGCCCACCCCGAGTACATCCACGCCCTGACCCGGTCCAGCCCCATTTCCGAGCATGTCCGGGTGGACTTCGAGCTGCGCGGATGCCCGGTCAGCAAGGCCCAGTTGCTCGAGGTGGTCTCGGCCTACCTGAACGGGCGCAAGCCCAACATCCCCGGCCACAGCGTTTGCCTCGAGTGCAAGGCCCGGGGCACCCCCTGCGTGATGGTGGCGGGCGGCATTCCCTGCCTAGGGCCAGTGACGCAGGCCGGGTGCGGCGCCATCTGCCCGGCCTACCAGCGGGGCTGCTACGCCTGTTTCGGGCCGCAAGAGAGCCCCAACCCGCCGTCCTTGAGCCGCTGGTGGACCCGGCTGGGGGTAGACGAGGCCGCGCAGCAACGGGCCTTCCGCAGCTTCAACGCCGGGGCCGAGAGCTTTAGCAAGGAGGCGGCGCGTCATGGGCAATAAGACCATCCGAGTACGCAACCTGTCCCGCGTTGAGGGCGAGGGGGCCCTGTACGTGCGCGTCCGAGGCGGGAGGCTCGAGGAAGTAGAGCTCAACATCTTCGAGCCCCCGCGCTTTTTCGAGGCCTTTCTGCGAGGGCGCAGCTTCGCCGAAGTCCCCGACCTCACCGCCCGAATCTGCGGCATCTGCCCGGTGGCCTACCAGATGAGTTCGTGCCAGGCCCTGGAAGCCGCCCTGGGCCTCGAGGTGGTCGGCCCGTTGCGGGAGTTGAGGCGGCTGCTCTACTGCGGCGAGTGGATCGAGAGCCACGCACTGCACATCTATTTCCTGCACGCCCCAGACTTCCTGGGCTACCCCGACGCGGTGCGGCTGGCCCAGGATCAGCCCGAACTGGTCCGGCAAGCCCTGCGGCTCAAGAAGACCGGCAACCAGCTCATGACCCTGCTGGGCGGGCGGGAGATTCATCCGGTCAACGTGAAGGTGGGCGGCTTTTACCGCGTCCCGCGCAAGGCCGAGCTGCTGGCGATGCGGGAGAGGCTCGAGCAGGCCCGCGAAATCGCCTACCAGACGGTTCGCTTCACCGGCCAGCTGGACTTCCCCGACTTCGAGCCCGACTACACCTTCGTCTCACTGCGGCAGGAGGGCGAGTACCCCATTCTGCAGGGCCGCGTGGTCTCGAGCCGGGGTCTGGACATCGCGGTGCCGGAGTTTGAGCGCCACTTCCACGAGGAGCACGTCGCCCATTCCAACGCGCTGCACTGCACCCTCGAGGGACAACCCTATCTGGTGGGGCCGCTGGCCCGCTACAGCCTGAACTCACAGCGGCTGCCGGCTTCGGTCCAGGCGGCGGCAAGGGAGGCCGGGCTGAAGCCGGTCTGCCGCAACCCCTTCCAAAGCATCGTGGTGCGGGCGGTCGAGACCTTGTACGCCTGTGAGGAGGCGCTGCGCATCATCGGAGAGTACGAGGAGCCCGACGCCCCCAGCCTGAAGGCGGAGCCGAAGGCCGGCGTGGGGTGGGGCGCGAGCGAGGCCCCCCGTGGAATTCTGTATCACCGCTACCGGGTGGATGAGCAGGGGTTGGTCCGGGAGGCCCAGATCGTCCCCCCAACCTCGCAGAACCAGAAGATGATCGAGGCCGACCTGCGGCGGATGGTGGCGGCCAACCTCGAGCTGCCCGAGCCCGAGCTGACCTTGCGCTGCGAACAGACCATCCGCAATTACGACCCCTGTATCTCCTGCGCCACCCACTTTCTGCGGCTGGAGATCGAACATGTCTGAGGTCTTGGCGGGCGGGTATGGCCCGCCCTACGTTATTGCGGTAGGCAACCCGTACCGGCAGGACGACGGGGTGGGGCCGTGGGTGGCCCGGCGGCTGCGGGAGGTGGGCCTCGAGGTGCACGAGGTCGGCGACGACCTGACCTGCCTTTCGGAGGCCTGGTCGGGCGTAGACCGTGCGGTCCTGATCGAGGCGGTCTCTTCCGGCGTGGGGCCCGGAACCCTCCACGTCTTCGAGGTCGGCGACGGGCCTCTGCCTGCGGTCTTCTCGCGCTTTTCGAGCCACACCGTCGGTTTGGCGGAGGCCGTCGAGCTGTCTCGAGTCCTGGGAACGCTGCCCAACTCGGTGCTGATCTACGGCATCGAGGGCCGGTGCTTTGGCATGGGCGCGGGGCTGAGCCCCGAGGTCGAGAAGGCCGCCGGGGCAGTCGTGGCCAGGGTCCTGAGCGACTTCGCCCTTTTTGCGGCAAGACCCACGGGTTCGGGCTAGACCCCGAGCCTTGAGGGGGTGGACGTTGACCATCTCCAAGCCAAGCACTTCCGCATCGGGCGCACCGAATTCGCTCGAGGCCCTCTCCGCCCGCGAGGTCTACGCTGCGCTGAACACCGGCCCGGACGGCCTGGAGCCGCTCGAGGCCGCCGCCCGGCTGGGTCGGTACGGGCGCAACGTGCTGAGTGAAGCTCGAGGGAGGCCGCTTTTGGTCCGGTTCCTCGGCAACTTCACGCACCTGATGGCCCTGCTGCTGTGGGCGGGCGGGCTGGTGGCTTTCGCGGCGCGTATGCCCCAGCTGGGCGTGGCGGTTTGGCTGGTCAACCTGATAAATGGGGCGTTTTCCTTCTGGCAGGAGTTCAAGGCCGAGCGGGCCACCGAGGCACTTAAGAAGCTGCTCCCCAGCTACGCCCGCGTGCTGCGCGGCGGGCAGGAGCAGCGCGTCGCCGCCGATGAGTTGGTGCCCGGGGACGTGATGCTGCTTTCAGAGGGCGATCACATCTCCGCCGACGGGAGGCTCTTGGAGAGCGCCGAGCTGCAGGTGGATCAGTCCACCCTCACGGGCGAGTCGCGACCGGTGCGCCGCAGCGCCGAGGCGGTGAAGCCCAACGGTCTGTCCAGGTCCGAATTGCCCAACCTGGTCTTCGCCGGAACCAGCGTGGTGGCGGGCAGCGGGCGGGCTGTGGTGGTTGCTACCGCAATGGAGACCGAGTTCGGCAGGATTGCCCGCCTGACCCAGACCTTGGGGGATGAACTCAGCCCGCTACAAAAAGAGATTGCGGTGTTGACCCGGGCGGTCACGCTTATCGCGGTCGCGGTAGGGGTGCTCTTCTTCGGGCTGGCGGTCTGGATGGCCCACATGCCGCCGGCCGAGGGCTTTATCTTCGGGCTGGGGATGATCGTGGCCTTCGTGCCCGAGGGGCTGCTCCCCACCGTGACCCTGGCGCTGGCGCTGGGCGTGCAGCGGATGGCCGGCCGGCACGCGCTGATCAAGCGCCTCTCGGCGGTCGAGACCCTGGGCTGCACCAGCGTGATCTGCACCGACAAGACCGGCACCCTGACCCAAAACGAGATGACCGTGCGGGAGATCTGGGCTGGTGGGGTGCAGTTCAGCGTCGGTGGGGTAGGGTACGGCCCGGAGGGAGAAATCGCCGAAGCGGTAGGGGCGTTTGCAGGGAAGCGGCACATTGCCTCTCTGCAGGATGCCGTTTTGCGTGAGTGCCTGACCGCTGCGGCGCTGTGTAACAACGCCCGGCTGTTGCCGCCGGGCGGCGACTCGTCGCGCTGGAGCGTGTTGGGCGACACCACCGAGGCCGCGCTGCTGGTGGCGGCACGTAAAGGCGGGGTTGACCTCGAGGCCGCCTACGCCCGGTCGCCCCGCCTGCGTGAGCTGCCCTTTGACCCCCGCCGCAAGCGCATGAGCACGGTTCACCAAGTGGGCGGGGGGCGTACCGCCTACATAAAGGGTGCGCCCAAAGAGGTGCTGGGGCTGTGCTCGCGGCTTCGACTCGAGGGACACGACCGGCCCATAAGCGACCAGCTGCGCGAGGAGGTCGTGGCGGCCAACGACCAGTACGCCAGGGCCGGTCTGCGGGTGCTGGCCATTGCGCGGCGTGATTTGCCCCAGAAGTACTCCGGCTTCACCCCCGAGGAACTCGAGCAAGACCTGACCTTTCTGGGGCTCATGGCCATGTTCGACCCTCCCCGGCCCCAGGTTTCAACGGCCGTAGAACAGTGCCACCGTGCCGGTATCCGCATCGTGATGATCACCGGCGACTACGGCCTCACCGCCGAGAGCATCGCAAGGCGCATCGGCATCGTGCGGGGCGAGCGGCCCCGGATTGTGACCGGCCTCGAGCTGGCCCAGATGTCCGAAGTGGAGTTGCGGGCCGCGCTGGGCGAGGAGGTAATCTTTGCTCGAGTGGCCCCCGAGGACAAGCTGCGCGTGGTGGCGGCGCTGCAAGACGCGGGCCATGTCGTCGCGGTCACCGGCGACGGAGTCAACGACGCGCCGGCACTCAAGAAGGCCGACATCGGGGTGGCGATGGGGATCACCGGCACCGACGTGGCCAAGGAGGCCGCCGACATGATCCTCACCGACGACAACTTCGCCTCTATGGTGGGGGCCGTCGAGGAGGGCCGCACCGTATACGCCAACATCAAAAAGTTCACCACCTACATCTTCACCTCCAACACCCCTGAGGCCGTACCCTTCATCGTCTACGCCTTCAGCGGGGGGCAAATCCCGCTGGCCTTGAACGTGATGCAGATTCTGGCCGTAGACCTGGGCACCGACCTGGTGCCCGCGCTGGCGCTGGGAGCCGAGCCGCCCGAGCCGGGCGTGATGGAGCGCCCGCCGCGCAAGCTATCCGAGCATGTCGTTACGCCGGGGCTGCTGGCCAGGGCCTACCTCTGGCTGGGCCCGATCCAGAGCCTGGCCGCCATGTCCGCCTTTTTCTACTTGTTCTGGACCAGCGGGTACTGGGGCCAGTTCGTGGGCCTGCCCGGCTCCGGGCCGCTCTACCAGGCCGCGACCGCGATGGCGCTGGGGGCGGTGGTCTTCACCCAGGTCGGCAACCTCTTCGCCCAGCGCACCGAGCGCGGATCGGTCTTTCGAATCGGGATGCGCACCAACCGCCTGATCTGGGCGGGCATCGCCACCGAGATGCTGGTGCTGGTGCTGATCGTTTACGTCCCCTTCTTCCAAAACGTCTTCGGCACGGCCACCTTCGGCCTTCAGGGTTGGCTCTTCCTGCTGGCCTGGATGCCTGCCTTGCTGGTGGCGGATGAGCTGCGGAAGTGGGTGGTGCGAAGGAGAGCGGGCGGGTGGTTGGGGCGGGGGTCAGGGAAGACATAGCCCGTGCCGCATGGCTCTCGCCCAATGTCAGCCGCTGCCCGCCCAAAGGAGACCTATGAACTTCATCATCGTCGGCTGCGGTCGGATGGGCTCAGGGCTGGCCCAGGGCCTCGAGCAGCGTGGACACGGGGTCACGGTAATAGACCGCGACCCGGCGGCCCTCGAGACCCTCGGCCCCGGCTTCTCGGGGCGGCGGGTGGTGGGGGTTGGGTTTGATCGGGAGGTGCTCGAGCAGGCGGGTATATCCCGTGCCGACGGACTGGCTGCCGTCACCAACTCCGACGAGACCAACATCGTCACCGCTCGAGTGGCCCGGGGTATCTTTCGTGTCCCCCGGGTGGTGGCGCGGGTTTACGACCCCCGCAAGGCCGAGGTGTACCGCCGGCTGGGCCTCGAGACCATCTCCACCACCGTCTGGGGCGTGGGCCGCATCGCCGAGCTGCTCACCTACACCAACCTCAACGTCGTCGAGAGCTTGGGCGAGCAGGTGGACCTAATAGAGGCTGAGGTCCCCCCCACGCTGGCGGGCCGCCGGGTGGGCGACCTGACCATTCCGGGCGAAGTGCTGGTGGTCACCTTGGCTAGGGGCGGCAAGACCGTTCTGCCGCTGGCGGGCTCTGCCCTCGAGGCGGGTGACCGCGTTCGGCTGGCGGTTTTCACCCCCTCGGCGGATCGGCTCAAGGCGCTTTTGGAAGGGGGCGGGCTGTGAATGTGATCGTGGTGGGCGGAGGGAAGATGGGGGCCGACCTGGCGGGCATCCTCTGCGCCGGGGGGCACCAGGTTCGGGTGCTTGAGCTGCGGGCCGAGCGGCTGGCGGTCTTGCGGCGCGAGCTACCCCCGGAGTCGGTGCTCGGGGGCAGTGGCACCGACCCCGCACTGCTCGAGGCAGCAGGTGTCCGGCAGGCCGGGGTGGTAGCCGCCGTTACCGGCAGCGACGAGGCCAACCTGGTAGTGACCAGTCTGGCCCGGCTCGAGTTCGCGGTGCCGCGCACCATCGCCCGCGTCAACAACCCCAGAAACGCCTGGATGTTCACGCCGCAGATGGGGGTGGACGTGGCCCTCAACCCCTCCGACCTGATGGCCCACCTCATCGCCGAGGAGATGTCGCTGGGCGAGATGATGACCCTCCTGAAGCTGCGCAGGGGGCAGTTCTCGCTGGTCGAGGAGAAGCTAGACCCCAGAGCCCCGGCGGTAGGCAAGGCGGTGCGCGAACTCGCCCTGCCCTCGGAATGTAACCTGGTTGCCGTGCTGCGCGGCAGCCGGCTTTTGCTGCCCAAGCCCGACCTAGTTCTCAGCCCCGAAGACGAGGTTTTGGCTGTCGTGCACAGCGATCACGCGGCGACCCTTGCGGCCTTGCTGGGGGTCCGGTAATCTGACCGTAACAACCCCGTCCTAGGCTGTAGTCTGGTGGGTGCTATGACAACCCAGGTGGCTCATTGGGAGCACTTCCGCCATCCGGCGGGGGTAGGGGTGCGGGGGGTAGGGGAGAGTCTGGATCAGGCCTTCGAGCAGGCGGGCTTGGCGCTTACGGCGGTCGTCGCCGACCCGGCCAAGGTCCGCCCGGCCCAGCCGGTGGTGATCGAGTGCGAGGCCTCGAGGGCCTCCCTGCTGCTGCTGGACTGGCTCGAGGCGCTGATTCGCGAGATGAACACCCGCCGGATGCGCTTCAGCCGCTTCGAGCTGCACCTTGGCCCGCCCGACCTCGGGGGCGGTCTAGGCCTCTACGCGCTGGCCTGGGGCGAGGCCCAAGACTCCGACCCGCACCCGCCCCCGGCGGATTTGAAGGGCCCCACCTACGAGGAACTCGAGGTCACCCAAGACGAGCACGACCGTTGGATCGCGCAGTGCGTGGTAGAGGTTTGAGAGCGGTTCCCACGAACACTCGGTACGGCGGTTTTTGCCGTACCGAGTGCACTATTCCGCTGATTCTGTTGGCGAAGTCGGGGTGCAACTCGAGAAGTCGTGTTTTCATCGGTATCTCAATCCTCGCTTTATCGCCCAGATTTGGAGTTCGCCAACAGAAACTCCGCTTTTTACACGCTTTAGCGCCTGCTTTAGCGCCCGCTTTAGCGCCCGCTTTAGCGCAGCACCGTGGGCGGAGTATGGGTGGGAAACGCGATAGGGAGTACATGACCTGCCACCACGAGAGAGGTAATGGTGGGAACCGCGATGAGATCAGTGGCCGCAAGACCGTAAGCGCTGCAAGACTTTTACACAACTTTTTGATATGCTTACATCGCCCCACACTTCGAGCTACCCTGCTCAAGGTTCCCATTGGAACACCTCGAAGTTGGGATTTCTCTTTAAAAAGCGGTTCGGACGTGTTCGAATGGTTCCACCCACCGTAAACGCTTCCATAACTTTTTCAAAACTCTCTGCTACCGTCTAAAGTGCCCGATCTCGAGCCACCCTGCTCATAAGGTTCCCATTGGAACCCCTCGAGGTTGGGCTTTTGCTTTTCCCTTACAATCTGGGGGTGCGCCCCACTTGGTCTTCGACCCTCTGGCTGGAGCTGTTGGGCGGTTTGCTGATTGTGCTGGGGGCGTTGCTGGCCCTGGCAGCCTGGTACGTCGCGGCCAACCCGCCCGACCCCGGCCTGGGAAAGGCTTTGCTCAAGGTTGGGGTCAACCTCAGCGCAATCGGGCAGGGCATCGCAGCGCGGGTCTCGACCCTGGCGGCGGGCATGGCCGTGGTGGGGGCGATTTTGTTTTTCGGGGCGGCCTATTTAGTGCAGGCTTTTCGGCTGGTGCTAGCAGTGCTGGTCGTAGCAACGCTGGGGGTTTGGTTCTGGCTGCTGTAGGGAGGTCTCCAGCCACCCCACCTCGCCTCGTCGGTCAACCCCCTGACACCGGACCCCCACCCCTGTTTGGGGGTTGTTGCTTTATTGGAAGTGATTCCAAAAACCACAACTAAACATTCTGAAGCACAAAAGCGGCCAGATTCGGCTCGAGCCGCCGAGTTGGCGTTACATGAGAACGCCGGTGAACTTACATTTACGGTCATTATGCCGCTGCCTTTAGATGCCGATTCCCCTACAGTTGGGGTACTGGGTGTTTGTCGGCCCTCCAGCGCCAGACCTGCGGAGAACTCCATGCCAAGACCCCGTGCCCAAGGTTTTTCCTTAGTCGAGATCCTAATCGTCCTGGCCTTACTCGGCATTATCGGGGGGATCGGTGCGATGGGCTATGGCCAGATCCGAGCGGGCCAGACCGCACGCGCGGGCATCACCACCCTTAGCCAGATCATGGCCAAGGCCGCCACCATGGCCTCGAGCCGGGGCGTGCCGCTGAGCCTGGTCAAAAAAGGGAATGTCCTCGAGGTCAGAACCCGGGACGCGACACCACAAGTGCTGTTGCGCGAAACCCTCCCCGCCGACCTCGCCAGCCAGTTGCCCAGTGCCGACCCCTGGGTCACCTTTAGCTCGGTGGGCCGGGTCGTCGTACCCAACGCCAGCCACAACCCCTTCTCGGTCGCCTCGAGGGGCACGACCTACACCCTGACCGTCTCGCTGATCGGCGAGGTGAAGGTGGTGGGCCGGTGAGGACTCGAGGGTTCAGCCTAATGGAGCTGCTGATTGCTATTGCGATTATCGCCATTGCGCTAACCGCCTTCACTTCGGCGGCAGTCTCCAACATGCAGTACAACACCGACACCGGACGCCGCACCCAGGCCGCGCAGATTCTCAACTACGTGGGGCAGAAGGTGGTGGTGGGCGACTCGAGGCTGCTTCCCGGCTCCGGCACCACCCTCAAGAAGTGGGAGTACGGAAAGTTGGCCGGTGGCCTTACCGACCTCAAGAGAACCACCGGCTTTGGCAACCTCGACATTTACCAACTGGTGGTGGAGCGCACAGGGGTCTGGAGCGATGCCAGCGGGAGCGTGACCCTGCAGAAGTACGAGATTCGGGTCTGCTGGCGGGGTAAGGGCGGCGAGCAGTGCGCAAAGGCCACGACCCTGGGGCCGCAAGCCCTGGCAGTCGGGGTGTCGCCCCCGCTGCCGGGCATCAACTAACTAAAGAGGCGTGCATGGGTCTGAGAAAGGGTTTTACTATCGTCGAACTGGTGATCGGGCTGGCCATCCTGGGCATCGTGCTGGTGGTGGCGGTGCAGGCCCTGGCCCAGTTCCTGCGGATTCAGACCGACCAGGAGGCCTTCACCAGCGCGCAGACCAAGCTGAGGCGGGTGGGCGAGGTCATTGCCCAGGACGTGCGGGGCTCGATCTTCGGGGGGGTGGTCAACGTCCCCAGAGTGTCGGACTCGAGCGGCTTCTCGGTGGCCCTGATCGCGGGCGGGGTGGGCTACCAGGTGCTGCCCTACGCAACCACCAGCGCGACCAGCATCCAGGCCATCGGTTCGCCGATGTTCGGTGGCACCGACCGGGCCTTTCTGTATGCCGGGGGGCAGGGGGTGGTGCTGCCGCTCTCGAGCGCCCCTTCGGTCTCGGGCAACACCTTCACCCTTAGCTTTTCCAGCTGCGGGGCCACGGTGCCCTTCGCGGGCAGCAGTGCCGCCGCCGGATCCAGCAACTCCACCCTGGTCTTCCCGGTGCGGGCCGCCGCCTACTGGCTGGACAGTTCCAGCCAGACCTTGCGTTACCAGGAGAACGGCCAGGCCGCCCAAGATCTGGCCTACAACATCACCCAGTTCGAGGTCGAGTACATCTACAGCGACGGTGCGGGCAATTTTGCCACCAACCCCGGGGGCTACAACGCCGGGGGTTCGGTGCGGATGTCGCTGGCCTCCGGCTGGACGCTCTCCGGTCTGCGCGTCACCCTCTCGGCCAGGGAGCGCTCCTTCGGGGGCTTTAAGACCCGCACCTACTCCAACGAAATCTCCCTCGCTAGCAACGGCGTGCTCGAGCTGAACCAGGTGGTGAGTTGCAGATGACCAAGCGCGGCGCAGCCTTCGTAGTGGTTCTGATGCTGATCGTGGTGATCGGAAGTATCAGCACCCTTATGTTCAACCGTACCTACAGTGAGATGCGCCACAGCGCGGCCAATGCGGGCATCGTCCAGACCCTTATGCTGGCCAGGGGGGCCGCCAACGTGGGGGGTAACCTGCTGACCGGACCCGTCGGCGCCGAGCTGAACGCCGTCCTTCAGCAGCAGTACAGCCGCACCAACCGCTGGGCCTTCGGGGGCAACGCGCTGGGCGTGCAGCCGGACGCCGCCCAGACCGCCAACGACCTTGGCGCGGTGGCGGCGGCCCTACAGACCCGGGTGGACGCGGTAATCTGCGACCCCAAGCTCTCCCAGATGGCCGAGGGCGTGACCGTGACCCTGAGGGTCTACTTCACCGACACCTCCAACGCCTGCGGCTCTTCGCGCCCACTGCCCTCTGGCATCGCCCTCTCGAGGGGCCGATTTGTGGCCGGCCAGGCGCGCTCTGGCGGCGGAGAAACCAGTTCCCAGACCTACGCCCTGCCTTTCGTGATGGTGGCCGAGGCCACCCAGCGCGAGTACCGGCGCAACGTGGTCTTCCAGGGCGAGTACCGCTTCGACCTCGGGGTGAGCAGCTTCGCCCGTTACGCCCTGTTCACCAACCAGCACCAGACCGAGACCGGCATCCCTATCTGGTTCACCGACCGCACCCGCTTCGACGGCCCCGTGCACACCAACCAGAACTTTCGCTTCGCGGGCAAGCCCAAATTCAACGGCCAGGTGACCAGTGCGGGCTGCACCAGCCCCTCGCGCACAGGCTGTACCAGCGGCACCTACAAACGGGGCGGCATCTTTATGGGGGTCAACGGCAATAACGTGGTGGCACCCCAAGACATGAACTCCGCCACCCAGCCCGACATGAACGGCAACGCGCCGGAGTTGCCGAGCGGGGTCAATTGGAACGAGGAGTTTATCGGGCTGCCAGAAAACGCCGAAGACCAGTCGTCGGCAGCTAGCACCGGCGGGCTGGTACTCAGCGAGGCCATGGCCAGCCTGAAGCTCTATGCCGGGACCGCCAGCGAGCAGCCACTCACCGCCAGCGGGAGCACCTCCGGATCGGGCTGGACCCCCGAGCCTGCCCCCTACCAATACATCGAGACCTGCCCGGCTTCCGGAACCCCCTGTACCCTGTACCGCTACGGCCCGGACAAGGTCTTGTACCAGAAGAACAACCTTACCAAAACCTGGAGCAGCGTGCGTACCGGGTTTAATGGGGTGATCTTCTCCAACCACCGCATCGAAAACCTGACCGGGCCGGCCCGCAGCGACCGCTCCAAACCCGCGACAGCCCCCCCGGCCCTCGCGCAGTTCGCCGAACTCACCGTGGTGAACGCAGGCTCGAGCAGCAACATCGGGATCAAGGGTGACCTTAAGTACGAGAAGGTGCCCTGCCCCGAGAGGCTCTCCAACGGCAATAGCCCCTGCTCCAACCTGGATGCCGACAACGTGCTGGGGGTCTACAGCCAGGACGGGGAGATCGTGCTGGGCGACGGGACCGACAATTCCCTGCAGGACCTCACCATCCACGGCGTACTCATGAGCGGTTCGCGTACGGTGCGGGTCGAGGGCTACGACACCATCAGACCCAAGGGCGCGGTGAACCTTCTGGGGGGCCTGATATCCAACTTTTACGGTGCCTTTGGTCAGTTCAACTCTACCGGCCCCACCAGTGGCTACGGACGCAACTTCACTTACGACGCCCGGATGCTCGAGGGCAAGGCCCCGCCCTACTTCCCCGGCATGAAGTTCACCGCCGGCGGCACGCCCGTGGTGGTCAGCTTCGGCCAGCGCGAGCAGGTGTATTGACGGCGGCTCCCGCGCTTACCCCCGCAGCCGGGTCAGGGCGTTCGGGAGCCCGAAGCTGGCGGGAGTGTGGTCGCCCGGCGCACCACGCCCGGCAAATCCGCCCTGGCTCAGCGCCTCGGCAGGCGCAGCAGTTCGCTGACCCTAAGGTCGTTGCCGTTGCCGAAGACGGTCTTGACCACCCCCACGTCCAGGGCGTACCAGTAGGTGGCCCGGAAGGTCGGGCTGCCCAGCGGCAGGGGGATCGAGGTCTGGAAGCGCAGGCTGTTGAGGCTCTCGACCCGGAAGGCGTTGAAGCGCCCGGCGGGCACCGCCACCGCCTCCTGAGCGGCAATGCGGAAGGTGGTCTCGAGGGTCATCCGGCCCGAGACCGGCAGTACACCGAACCGGCCTTCGCCCTCGATCTCCACCTTCTGCTGCCAGCTGGCCCCCACCTGCCAGGCGTCGGCCTCGGGGATCTCGATCCCGCTCACCTTGATGCTGCGAACCGTGACGCCGTCACCGCCCAGCCCCTCCCCGGCGGTTCGGATGCCCTCTGGGGTGCATACGTAGCGGGTGTCGTTGCGGATCTCTCCGCCGTTGGCGTCGCTCCCCCGCAGTTGGGTCACGAAGCTGTTGCCGTACAACACCTTGCGGGCCGTGACGTTCCCGGCGGACTGCCCCTTGGCGTCGAGCAGCCGGTACTCCCAGACCCAACCCTCCCGCAACGGCGAGAAGGGCTGGTCGCAGAGCTGGGCCAGCCCGGCAGACAACAACACCACCAGCGAGGCGATCCACCGGCGCATGGTTCAAGGTACGGGGAGGAGGGTTAAGTTGGGTGAGGAGGGGGCCAGGATAGTCGGCGCCGGAACGCCCCTGACCCTCAAATCCCCAGCCTCAACCCGTCGCCTTGCCGAACTCGAGCATGAAGTTCCTCGAGCTCTCGATGGCCTTCTCGAAGTTGATCAAGTCAAACTTCTCGTTGGGCGAGTGCAGGCTGTCGTCGTCTAGGCCAAAGCCCATCAGCACGATGGGGATGTCCATCAGCTCTTTAAAGTCGGCCACGATGGGGACGCTGCCCCCCATGCGGTTAAAGACCGGCGGGACGCCCCAGGCGGCCTCGAGAGCCCTCGCGGCGGCCTGGACGGCGGGGGTCTCGAGGTCGGCCACCACCCCGCGCCCCTCGCCCAGGCTGACCACCTCCATGCGGTAGCCCTCGGGCTTGATCTGCTCCAGGAACGCTGTGGTCAGCCGGGTGATCTCGGCGGGCTCTTGGTCGGCTACCAGGCGCATCGAGAACTTAAAGAAGGCGCGGGAGGGGATCACGGTCTTGCCGCCCTCGCCCTGGTAGCCCCCGCCAATGCCGTGCACGTCCAGGGTGGGCCGGGCCCAGACCCGCTCGAGCAGGCTATACCCCGGCTCGCCGGGCATCGCGTCGGCCCCGATCTCGGCCTGGAACGCGGCTGCGTCGAAGGGCAGGTCGGCCAGCATCTGGCGCTCGCGCTCGGAGAGGGGGCGCACCTTGTCGTAAAAGCCGGGAATCCGGATTACCCCGTCGGGGGTCTTGAGCTGGGCGATCATCCAGGCGGCGGCGTTGATGGGATTGGGGGCCACCCCACCGTAGTTGCCGGAGTGCAGGTCGCGGCTGGCCCCCTCGAGGCGTACCTCGATCATGGATATCCCCCGCAGCGAATGGGTGATGGCGGGCCGCCCCGGTGCCAGCATCGAGGAGTCGGAGACGATCAATGCGTCGGCCCGCAGGCGCTCGAGGTTGCGCCTCACCCAGGGCACCAGGTTGCCGAAGCCCACCTCCTCCTCGCCCTCAATCACAAACTTGACATTCACCGGAAGCCGGTCGCCCAGGCTCTCCACCGCAGCGATGTGGGCGAAGATCTGGCCCTTGTCATCGGAGGCCCCGCGCGCGTAAATCTTCCCGTCGCGGATGGTGGGCTCGAAGGGCGGGGTGTGCCACAACTCCAGCGGGTCGGGGGGCTGCACGTCGTAGTGGCCGTAGATAAGCACGGTGGGGGCGTTGGGGTCTACGATTTTCTCGGCGTAGACGATGGGGTGGTGGCTGGTGGGGACAACCTCTACCGTGCAGCCCATTCCCCTGAGGTGGTTCTCGAGCCAGGCCGCGGCCCGCTTCATCTCGGGCCAGTACTTGGGGTCGGCGGAAACCGAGGGGATGGCGATCAGCTCGAGGAGGTCGGAGAGGGCCTTGTTCACGCGAGAAAGTATACCCGCCGGGCCGCGCAAGAGTCCGTGTTGGCAGCCGGCCGCCCTGCACAATACAATCAGGCCGGGCAGACCCATGAAGAGCGCAGGGAACGAACTCCACATCGCCGACTCGGTGATCCGCCGGTTCTTCTTGGTGCTGATGCCCATCGGGATGGCGGCCTGCTTCCTGGCGATATTCCTGGACCCCAGCCAGACCCCGGTTGATGTGGTCGTTCTGCCCCTGCTGGGCCTGACCCTGGGAGCCTTCTCGGTCTGGCTTTGGCTTGACCAGAGGGCCCTTCAGTTCATCAAAACCCCGCTTTTTGCGCTGTTCATCTTCTACCAGCTGGCTGGCCTGGTCTCGTTCACCCAGTTGGGGCTGCTCTACAGCCAGGGGCTCTCGATAACGGCGATCTGGTTCACGGTGGTCTACCCCTTCGCCTTCTTGCTCTACCCGCTGGGGCTGGCCAGCCGGATTTCGGTGCTGTACCTGTTGGCGGCCCTGTTGATCGGCCTATGGGGCATCTCCCAGAGCCCGTCCTTCACCGCCAAGGGGGTCAACGGCGGCATCCAGTTCTTTCTTGGGAACGCCTTCCTGCTGGTGCTGCTCTACCTCTACGCACGCTACCGCTACGCCTACGATCGGATGAACCTAATCGCCCACACCGACCACCTCACTGGCCTGCCCAACCGCCGCCGCATGACCCAGCTCATAGAAGAGGGCCTGACCCTGAAAACCGCCGAGCCCATTGCCCTATTGATCCTCGACCTCGACCACTTCAAGCAGATCAACGACAGCTACGGCCACAGCGCGGGCGACCAGGTGCTGCGCGAGGCCAGCCTGGTGCTGCAAAGCCGTCTGCGCTCCACCGACGTGCTGGCGAGATGGGGCGGCGAGGAGTTTCTGGTTCTGGCCCCCGGCAGCACCCTCGAGGCCGCCCAGGCCCTGGGCCAGCGGCTGCGCGAGGCGCTCGAGGCCACCCCCCTGCAAAGCGGAGTGCGGGTCACGGTCAGCCTGGGCCTCACCACCAGCCGTCCCAGCGACACCCCCGACACCCTGCTCCACCGTGCCGACACCGCCCTATACCGCGCCAAGGCAGCAGGAAGAAATAGGCTCGAGGTGGAGCTGGCTGGGTAGTTGAGCGCCCTCCGCTCAGGTTTGTTTGACCAAGGCTTTTTTCAGCCCACTGTAGGCTTCACGCCTAAACTCATCAAGCTCCCAAAGTTTGAGTAGCGATTGGGGTTCGGAAAGATTCTCGAGGGCTAGTGCGGCAAAGTAACGCACAAGGCTGTCTTCCTTAGGGTTCTGGGCGAGGGCGAGGAGGGCTTGGGCGACCCCTTCGACCCGCCCCAACTTCCCGAGGGCTTGTGCGGCATAGCCACGCACATGGCTGTCTTCCTCGGGGTTCTGGGAGAGGGCGAGGAGGGTTGGGGCGGCCTCTTCAACCCGCCCCAACTTCCCGAGGGCTTGTGCGGCAAAGTCACGCACACCGCTGTCTTCCTCGGGGTTCTGGGAGAGGGCGAGGAGGGTTTGGGCGGCCTCTTCGACCCGCCCCAACTTCCCGAGGGCTTGTGCGGCATAGCCACGCATAAGGCTGTCTTCCTCGGGGGTCTGGGCGAGGGCGAGGAGGGATTGGGCGGCCTCTTCGACCCGCCCCAACTGCCCGAGGGTTTGTGCGGCAAAGCGACGCAGATCGCTGTCTTCCTTGGGGTTCTGGACGAGGGCGAGGAGGGTTTGGGCGGCCTCTTCGACCCGCCCCAACTGCCCGAGGGCTTGTGCGGCAAAGCGACGCACATCGCTGTTTTCCTTGGGGTTCTGGACGAGGGTGAGGAGGACTTGAGCTGCTTGGGGATTGTCTTCAAACAGTCCAAGGCTACGGATGGCATCAATGCGGAGGAGGGTGAGGGTTGGGCGGCTGGTTGCCAGTTGACCCAAGCGGTCAACCACCTCTTGGCGAATCTGGTGGGCACTTTCAGTGACATCGGCCAAAATTTGCGCGGCCAGGAATAGGTTTCGTTGGAGAATGGGTTCGTATATGTCGGGTGCTTGGGTTAGGATTTTCTCGACCAGTTTTGATACAAACTTGTCGCTCTGGCTTTTTTCACCGCACAGCAGCAGAATTACTTCGCGCCAGTTTGGGTGGTGCAGTTTGGGCTGTATTTCTTCCCAAATGCCGGGTACACCGTCGTCGTCGCGGCGGTTTAGGATGTCGGTTGCAGCCAGGTATTCCCGAAAGGTCTGGTGAACAAAGGAGTAGCTGCCCTGGCCTTGCTCGTAGAGCAGCCCGGTTCGCTTTTCGGTGTAGTCCACAAAGCGTTCGGCCTCTTCTTTGCAGTCCTCCTTAATGAGGCGTTGGTCTTCTAGGTCGTAGATAACCTCTCGAACCAGCCGCTTGAGTTCGTCGGTCTCGAGGGCTGGGTTGGCGTTGCCGGGGGTCACGCTGTTTTGTAGGTTGAAGGCGATCCGCTCGAGGATGCGCCGCCGCCGCTTGTAGTAGGGTCGTTCGGCATCGCTGGGGATGCGCTCTTGCACGCTGTCCCAGGTGTCGGTCATGGTCCCGACGCTGCGCTGGTAGAGTTGGGCGCGCTGCTGGGGCAGCTTGTGGCCGTCGCGGTGTACCAGGGCGATGATGGTCAGCAGAAGGGGATTTTTGGCCAAGTCGGCAATGCGGGGGTTGCGGCTGGGGTCCAGCTCCGCCAGCAGGTCGGCGGTTCGTTGCTCCCGCTTGGGTGTGTCGCTGGGCAAGGCTTGGGTGTACCACTTGCCTACAAAGCTCTGAATTTGTTCGGGCGTGAAGGGCTCGAGGGTCACTTCCTCGGCTTGCCCAAGGGTGATGGGGGCTGCACCGTAGCCGACTATTCGGGAGCTAATCAGATAGGTGTGTTGGGGATAGAGCTGGATAAATCTCTGCACCTGGTCGCGCACCTTGATGCGGTCGGGGGTTTGGCTTACTTCGTCGAGGCCGTCAAAGCAAATCAGACAACTGCCACTGGTGAGCTTCTGCTCGAAAAAGTCGGCGGACAGCTCGAGTTGAAAGCTATTGGAGGCAAACTCTTCGATAAACTCACGGATTTTGCCGCTCCCTTGCCGGGCGTAATGGCTGAGTTGAACAAAGACGGGGAAAAGGTTCTGGCTGTCTGCCTCTTCAATTACCCGCCGCCGGAGCAGCAAGCTTTTGCCCGCACCAGGGTCGCCCAAGACCACAATCAGCTTGTGTTTTGGCAGAAAATCCCGCAGCTCGACGGTTTCAACCCTGGTGGAATCTACTTCGAAAGACCG
This sequence comes from Meiothermus sp., assembly GCA_033762915.1. Taxonomy (GTDB): domain Bacteria; phylum Deinococcota; class Deinococci; order Deinococcales; family Thermaceae; genus Meiothermus. The sequence goes on from JANRLD010000007.1 coordinate 64,565, forward strand.
CGCCAATTGCTCTGGCGATTCGCCCGATTTTCCTGCCTCGTCCACCCGACGGGCAAACTCGGCATCAGAATGGTATAGGAGAGCCTTGCGCCCAAGGTTGCGTTTTGCGCGTAGGTCTATGGCCAGTGTGTGGATAGGAATTTCTGGCTGGGCCGAGCGGAAGGGGATTCCCGCAAACCCAACGTACCCGTAGCGCTGTTGCACTTGCCGCAGGTAGTCGCTGTCGTCGTGAATTCCCTTTTTACCAAAATAGGTCTCGAGCAGTTGGCGAATCTCGTTGAGGTTTAGTAACTCGCCAAAGCCCTGAATGCTAAACAACTCGTGGCGCAGTTTGCCCACCAGCGCGCCGATAACCCGCTCTACTTGGCTCCGTTCGACGTTGTTGGCTTGTCCCAGGGTCTGAAAGTTCAGCTTTTCTTGTACATTGCGAATCAGCTTCTGCTCATGTCTTGATTCTTTGTGGATTGCAGCTCGAGCCACCAACTGCCCCAGCACATTGCGCCCGTGGTCGTCGGTTGCGCTCCCCAGGGCTTTCAATACTTTTTGCGCTTCGCCATCTATCGAAAACTGTGCCAGCGAGGCTTCTACTGCCTCGCGGATTTGGGCTTCGGGCAACGCTTGAGCGGGCTTCTTGCCCTGAACACGCTCGAGAATTTGCTTGCCACCTTCTTGTAAGACCCCATTCCAGAGTCCCGTAATTGCCGAAGTGAGTAAGGCAACAAGTATTGGTTCAGCCATATAGGTTCTAGGATACTAGAGGCCAAGTTGCTTGGCTCGAGTCGTAGAACTGCTCGATGTGTTTCATTTGCCCGACTTATCGCCGGAGGCTTTGACGGCCGGGGTCAGCTCGCGCAGCAGGGCCAGGCGCAGGCGGGAGATTTCGATCTCGAGGCGGTTCTGCTGGGTGTCCAGCTCGTCGCGCAGCTTGATGATCTCCTCGACGCCCGCCAGGTTCACGCCCAGCTCCTGGGTCAACCGCCGAATCTCGCGCAGCTTCTCCACGTCGCGCTCGGAGTACAGGCGGGTCTTGCCGGAGGTGCGGCTGGGGGCCACCAGGCCCTCGCGCTCGTAGAGGCGGAGGGTCTGGGGGTGCATGTCCACCAGCTCGGCGGCCACCGAGATGATGTATACGGGGCGATCCTTGTCGTCGGCCTTTTTCTTGCCCTTGCCCTCGCTGGCGGGGGGCAGGGCGGGCGGGTTGCGGAAGGACTCGAGCTTCTCGCCCAGCTCGGACTTGAGCCGCTCGGCCTCGTCGCGGAAGCGGGTCTCGAGGCTCCACAGCTCGTCGCGTAGTTTGATAATCTCCTCGACGCCCGCCAGATTCACGCCCAGCTCCTGGGTCAGCCGCCGGATCTCGCGCAGCTTCTCCACGTCGCGCTCGGAGTACAGGCGGGTCTTGCCGCCGGAGCGCTTGGGCTCGATCGGGCCCTTGCGCTCGTAGAGGCGTAGGGTTTGGGGGTGCATGTCCACCAGCTCGGCGGCCACCGAGATGATGTATACGGGACGGTCTTTTTTGTCCATACAAGTTGAGTCCAGCAAAGCAAGTGCTTTGTTAACGACAGTATACGAAACTTTAGCCGATTCCGCCCTCGAGGCTCCTGCACGGGTCCGGCACCCCGCCGGTTCAGCCGGCCAGCACCGAGCGCATCCAGGGGGCCAGATCGGTCAGGGAGGCCATCGGTGGAAGGGAGGCGGCCAGACGGCCGGCCACGATCAGCGGGACCGGGTTGGTGGTGTGCTGGGTGTGCCAGGGTTCCTCGGCGTTTCCGTGGTCGGCGGTGAGGACCAGGGTGGCGGCGGGGGTGGCCCCCAGAAAACCCCGCACGAAGGCGTCCAGCTCGACGAAACGCGCCCCCAGCTCCTGGGGCAGCCGGTGGGCCGAGTAGTCCAGCGACCAGTTCTCGAGGATGCTCAGGTCGTGCCGCCCGGCAACCATCGCGAACCGCTGGCCTGCGGCCTCAGGGTCGGGCCAGAAGGCCGGGGCGATGGCCTCGGGGTGGCTGGTGGGCAGGAGGCTCAGCCCTGCTGCCTGGGCTGCGAAAGCGAAACTGCTCAGCATGTTGCGGCGACTGTCCAAAACCCGCTCCAAATACTCGGGTCGGTAGCTGTTGGCGTGGATCACCCGCAGGCCCTTTTGCCGTGCCCAGACCTGGATGCTGTCCTGGCGCAACAGCGCTTGCAGCCGGGTCAGCGGGTGCGGCCCCTGGTGGTAGCCCAGGTGTGCTGCGGCATTAAGCCCGGTGAGCAGGGCGGTCTGGCCGGTTCCCGACTGGGGCAGGCCCTCGACCCCCAGACTCGCGTCCAGTACCCGGTAGGCGACGCCCGGGGTGTCGAAGGGTCGAGGGCTGAAGCCCTGGGTGAGCCGGTTTAGCGTGGGCAGCTCGAGGGTTCGCAGCGGGCTGCGGGGGTCACTCGAGAGGCCCATTCCGTCCACGAACACGAACGCGAGCATCGGGCCTAGCATAGCAACCCTATCCCCGCTCACACACCGGCCATCGCCGAAGGGGTCAAGATATCGGCTGGAGGTAATACACATGGCCGTCCGTTCCGCAGAAGCCAACTGGCAGGGCACACTCAAGGAAGGCAAGGGGCACCTCAAGCTCGAGAGCGGGGCCTGGGAAGGCGCCTACACCTGGCGCACCCGCTTCGGCGAGGAGAAGGGGGCCAACCCCGAGGAGCTGATCGCTGCCGCCCACTCCGGCTGCTTTACCATGTTCCTCTCAGCGCTCCTGACCGGCAACGGCACCCCGCCCGAGGCCCTGGACACCACCGCCAAGGTTCACATCGTGGACGGCCCCACCATCAGCAAGATTGAGTTGCACCTCACGGGCAAGGTGCCCGGCCTCACCGCCGAGCGTTTTGCCGAGCTGGCCGCCGAGGCCACGGCCAAGTGTCCGGTCTCCAAGGCCCTGGCCGCCGTGTCCGAGATCACCCTGGATGCCACGCTGGTTTGATTGGCCCAGATGAGCAGGTCGGCTCGAGAGCAGCCTCTCGAGCCGACTTTCTTGTTGCCGTGTGCTGCACAAGTGGCCAGAGACGATTCTTTGCTTACCCAGTTGAGCGCTTCCCGGCGACGCTATGGTGAGAATCGTCAATGCCCGGGCCAGCAGCCGGTTTCGGTTGCGCCTGTCCGCTGCCTTCTCGAGAATCTTCTGCGCCTCATGGGCCTTCGAAGGGTGGGGTCTCAGCCCAGCTTCCCCTCGCGGCACGCGTCGCGCACCCGGCACTCCCGGCAGCGAAACCCCGGACGGGGCTCGACCAGTCCAGCACCGAACCTCGAGCCAGCCTCCCGCACGTTCGAGGTCAGGCGTTCGAGCACGCTCCATACCTTTTCAATCGGCCGGTCGTAGACCAGCACCGGCTCGCCCAGCACTGGCCAGGCCCACAGGCTGACTTGGGTGATGCGGCCCTTAAAGGCTTGCAGCAGATAGGCCGCCGCCCAGCGCTCGGCCCAGCGGCTGCGGACGATGGCCTCGGCGTCTTCGGGGTGCAGGTTCGGCTCGACGAAGCGGTAGATGTGGGTCTCGCTGCCTTTGCGCAGCACGCCGTCCAGCCGGGCCTCGACGTTCTGGCCCTCGAGCCGGAACCCCAGGCTGAGTTCGGCCAGCCTTCTCTGGTGGTGCCGCAGCCAGCCCTCGGCCTCGGGGAACTGCCGGGCCAGCCCCTCGAGCCGCGCTGGAACCAGCTTGTCGGCCTTGCGCAGCTCGCGCACCAGTTGCCGCCACCACAGCTTCTCCTGAAGCGGTTCGGCGAACTGCTCGGCCCAGTACTGCAAGCCGCACTCGCTGTAGCGTTTTAGGGCCTCGACGCTGGGCTTGCCCAGGCTCACCAGCCCCAGCGGGGCGGTGTAGCGCCGGGACAGGGCCAGCTCGAGCACGCTGGCGGGCGGCATCGGGGGGATGGGGGGAAGCACCCCCCCGGCGTGAGCGGGGAGAAGTCCGGGCTCGGGCTCCAGTGGCCCCTCCTGGCTGGCCTCGGGGTAGGTGATGACCACCTCCTTGGCGCGGGTCTGGAGCTCGGCCAGCAGCAGGCGGTCGCGGCCCTGGAAGCGTTTTGGCAAGAGCGAGGAGGGGGGCGGGGGGAGGGCAGAATGGGCAGTTGAGGTCGAGGCTGCGACCGGTTCGTGGCGCGTGCGCAGGCCTTGCAGGATTTCCTCGAGGCTCTGCCGCAACTCCTCGGGGACGAAGTAGTCCTCGCGTTCACCGCTGCCGTAGGCCCCCTCGACGGCGTAGCAGAGGTAGAGCTTTTTCCAGCGCCGGCCCGAGGCCAGGGTGGGGGTAAGCAGGGCCACGCCGCCCGCAGGCCGGTGGAAGTCCTGGGTCTCGGAGAGCAGGGCACTCCACCAGCTTCGGAAGCCGGGGCCGCTGGCGATGCGCTCGGCCTCCTTGGCCCGCTCCAGCAGCACCATCCGGCGTGGGCTGTGGCGCACCTCGGGCAGCGCGTCCATCAGTTCGGCGGCCCAGTCCATCATCCGGCCCTTGGGCTCGAGGCGCTCCAACCAGGCCGTCCAGACCCCGCTCATGCCCACCTCTGCCGCCAGACGGTGGATGGCCTCGCGCCCCACCAGCCCTCGCTCGAGCGCCGCCTTGCCCAGTGGGGCCAGGTCGGGGATGGCCAGCAGGCGGGTCGGGGTGGGATAGTCGGGCAGCTCCAGCAACTCCAGCAGCAGCCGCCCCTCGGGGGTTTCGGCCGCTGTGGTCGCACTCTGATCCACCAGCGGCACGCCGTACTCGTCGGCCAGAGTCAGCAACGCCGGAATCCGGGAGGTCGGGGCCAGCACCGCTACCTCGAGCACCCCCATCCCCAGGGCCAGGTCCCGCTTGAGCGAGCGCATGATCCACCGCGCCTCGCTGACCGGGTTGGGAGCCTTGAAGACTTTTGGGGGCGCAGGAGAAACCCCGCTCCTCGTGCCGCCACCTTCTCCTTTGCTCTTTCCTCTACCCTCCGAACCCTCAGGCTCATCCGGTAGCGAGACCCGCACCTCGACCTGCCGGCCCAGCGCGCTGAGGAAGCGCAGCTCGAGCGGGCTCAGCTCGCGGAAGCCGTCCACGATTACCAGGTCGGCCTCGAGGGTGACGGGGCCGCGCTCGACGAGCTCAAGCGCGGCGCTGCGGAAGTCGTCATAGTCCCAGCGGCCCCAGGCGGCTTTGAGTTCTTCGTAGCGGGCGAAGATGCGTTGCAGGCGGCGGGACTCGGGGCTTGCGGCGGGGATTTCGGCGGGCCTCAGGCCGTAGCGCTTGGCCTCGGCGATGGCGCGGGCGAAGAGGCGGGCCTCGCCGGGGCTGGGTAGGTCGCCGCCGGGGGAGATCAGGGCCTCGCCGGTCAGGGCGATGCGGCCCGGCCCGGTCAGGATCGGCTGAAGGCGGAAATTGGCGGCCAGAATGCGGTAGTACACCTGCTGGCTGGTCAGCACCTCGAGGCCCAGCACCGCCCCGGTCTCGGTGGCCCGCCGATACACAAAGGCCTTCTGTGCGGGCAGGCAGACCCACCACACCCGCTTGCGTACAGCCAAAAAGCGCCGCGCTACCTCGAGCAGCCGCGTGGTCTTGCCCGAGGCCAGCGGCCCGGTCAGCAGGTTCACGGGCTGATTCTACCGTTGCGCGTGGGAGGCGATGAACCAGAGGGGAGGAGGCCAGGGGCAGGAGGGACACCAACCCGCACATCCCGTAGTGCCCCCTCCTTCCTACGGTCGTGTCTGTATCGCGGGCACCTCGAGGGGATAGCGCAACGCCGAGCGGGAGTAGACCAGAAACCACCTTGGGTCGCCGAGGGGCTCGAAGCGAAGGTTGAGGCGGAACACGCCGACCACCCGGCCCTGGTGGGTGATGAAGCAGCGGTAGCCCCGAGGCTCGCCGACAAACCAGTTGCCCAGGTTAAGGTTCTGACCCAGGTTGTCGAAGCGGCGCTGCAACGCCGCCAGGATGCGGTTGCGGTCGGCGACCGGGCGTAGGGGCTGGAGGGCGGAGTCCTCGAGGCCCAGTTGCACGGGCTGAAGGTCCGCGTCGAGGGTCAGGCGAACCACCAGGGTCCCGCTCGTCCCCAGCACCAGCCGAACCGCGAAGCCGCCCTGCCCCACCCGCTCGGCGTACATGAACTGCGGGCGCAGGCTCGAGAAGACGGCCTGGCAGCGATCCAAAACCTGCTGGTTGTCGGGCGGCGGGCTCGAGTTGACCTGCGCCAGCGCACCGCCCAGCCCCATCAGCGCGATGAGGGCGAGGTGGGCGTAGCTTTTGGCGAGGGGCGTTTGCACGGTTTTCCTCGGGCCAACAGGGGGCACCGGTGGCGGTGGGGGCAGGGGCTCTGGGGGGGCTGGGGCTGGTCTTTCATGGCCTTACTGTGCGGCCTGTACCTTAAGTAACTTACCCGCGGAGGCTGAAGCAAAGCTTAAAGCCCAGGTCGTGCGTCGCGGGAAAAACAGCACCCTAGGGCCTGAGCGGGGAGTGCGACCTTGAGGCGGTTGACCCGTTCAGGGGGTGGGTCCGCTCGAGGCGCGGTCAGCCGGTCTTTGGGCCAGACTCAGCTTCGGCGATTACAAGATGGGCGCATGGAAAGAGTCGAGATACCCAGGGCCGTGCGGGAGGCGGCGCGGCGGGGCCTCGAGCTGCGCCAACAGTTCGGGCGCGGCGGCAGCGCGGCGGGCGAGCAGACCGCCCGCAAGCTCTGCGAGGGCCATGCGCTGCCGCTCGAGGAGGTGCGCCGCATCGCCCAGAACTTCTCCCGCCACACCGGCGACCTGGATCGGGACGGCTCCGACGGTGGCCCGCCCTCCAGCGGTTACATCGACTGGATGCTGTGGGGCGGCGATGTGGGCCGCGAGTGGAGCCTGGGCGCTTTGGAGCGCCGGGAAGGGGATGAGCGATGACCGAGCTGCACAAAGGCGCGACCGTGACCTGGCCGTGGGGCCTGGGCTTTGCCAAGGGCAAGGTGCGTGAGATTCACCCCGGCGTGGTGCGCCAGTCGGTGCGGGGCGAGACGGTGATCTGCGAAGGTACGCCTGAGGATCCGGCGGTGGTGGTGGAGCAGGCCGACGGGAGTGAGGTGGTGAAGCTGGCCAGCGAGTTGAACGTGACGGGGTAAAGGACCTTTGGCGGGGCGCTTGCTCTGCGCCCTTGAGTCGCGATAATTGGGCTTCGCTTAATCTGGGGTCGGCCCTTTTGCGAATTCGTGGCCGATGCGGCAGAATAGGGGTCTATGGATCCTTACCGCGAATATCAGGACTACGTGATGGCCTTCCGGCTGCGCGAAGCCCTGGGTTATCCGCCCGGTAAGTGCTATCCGCTGAACGAGTACGCCACCCTTCGCCTGCGCCGCAGCGAGCTGGTGCGCAAGCTGGTAGCGGTTCAGGGCGACCCCGCCCTGCTCTCGCGCATCGAGCAGATCACCGAGGACCTCAACTACGGCTTCTGGTCGAACCCCGGCGTGCTCAAGGGCTTCCTGCGCCGCCTCGCACCGGTACACTACCCCGTCCTCGAGTCCCCCCAGACCTTCGAGGCCCTGCTCACCGCCGGCGAGCGCGGAAGGCTGTCCCAGCCGGGTGCAGCCGGCGCCTACTACCTGGGCTGGCTCGAGCTGCCCGGCCTGGTTCACGACCCTGTGGCCTTCGAGGAGGCCCTGCACCGCCAGAAGACCAAGGGCGAGGCGCTGGGGCTGTTCATAGACGAGTTCAACAAAGTTGCAGGCTAGGCTCAGGGCTGCCTGGACGGGTTGTGCGCACCTCAGTGCAGCGGCGCGAACAGGTCTACGGTGTGGCCGTCGGGGTCGCGAACCTGGGCGTAGCGCTGGCCCCAGAAAGCGTCCCAGGGGGCCTTGTGGCCCCGGTAGCCCACGCCGACCAGCTCGGCGTATTTGGCGTCCACAGCGGCGGGGCTGTCGCACAGGTAGGCTCCCGCGTGGCCGGGGTGAGGCTGGTAGTCGGGGTCAAAGCTGCGGATCACATCGAGGCTGTCCCAGGCGAACCGTAAGCCTCCTGGCAGCGTCACCTCGACGTGGCCCTCGAGGTCGGCTTCCGGCGGCAGCTCGAACCCTAGCCGCCGATAGAAAGCCAGAGAGGCCGCCATATCGCTGACCACAATGCCCACCATATCGAGCCTTATCACGCCCACCTCCGTTATGGTAATAGCATAACACGAAGGGCCGACCCCCTCAGCTCCCTAGAGGCTGTAAGCCGCGCCTGAAACCCTTAGCGCTCGAGCCTCGAGTCTGGACGAACCCGCTCCGGCACGAAGAAGGTCATCACCACGGTTGCGGCGGGCAGCAGGGTGATGAGGGTCATGGCTGCGGCCAGCCCCTGGGCGTCGGCGAAGCCGCCCAGCGCCGCCACGCCCAGCCCGGTGGCCCCGTAAGAGGTGCCCAGCGAGAGTCCTGAGGCCAGCCCCACATTGTTGGGCATGGCTTCCTGGATCATCACCACGATGATCGGCCAGGCCATGCTGGTGAAGATCCCGGCAGCGGCGATGAAGACCATCTGGAGCACACCGCTGCTGTGCAAAAAGCCGTAGAGCAGGCCCAGCGCCACCAGCGCCGAGAGCCCCATGGTGACCTTCCGCCCGTAGCGGTCGGCCAGCACCCCGCCGGTGAGCGTGCCCACTGCCCCCGAGATTGCTGCCAGGGTGACCAGGAAGGCGGCGGCCTCCTTGGAGTAGTTCAGCTCGTGGAAGTACAGCGGGATGAAGGTCTGAAGACCGCCCATCACCGTGGCGCGGATGGTGATGAGCAGGATCAGGAAGGCCACCAGCCCGTAGGCGACCTGGGCGGCCTTGCCGGTGGCCCTGGCCTTCTTCACCCCGTCCTGGGCTATGGCCTTCCACTGGCTCCATAGCAAGAACAGCCCGATGGCGGTGGGGATCAGCATCAGCAGGCCGCCCGCCCGGCCCAGCCGCTCGATCAGCAGCGTGGCCGCGATCGGCCCCAGCGCGAAGCCGATGTTGCCGCCGGAGAAGAAGAGCGAGGTGGCGCTGGCGGCCCGCGCCCCGCTTACCGCCCTTACGCGGGCCAGCGCCTCCGGGTGGAACATCGCCGACCCCAGGCCCGACAGCAGCACCGCCCCCACCACCATCCAGTAGCTCGGCAGCCACAGCACCGTCACCATCATCAGTCCGGTCAGCAGGCAGCCCACCCAGACCATCCACTTGAAGCTCCTGCGGTCGCCCAGAATCCCGAACAGCGGCTGCGTGATGGCGATGATGACGTTGTTGGCGGTGATGATGGCCGCCGCCGCCGCGTAGTTGAGGTCGAACGAGGCCAGCAGAAAAGGCAGCAGAATGGCCAGTGAGCCGGTCTGCATGTCCACCGATATGTGCGCGGCGGTGATCGCGCTGAGCGGTTTACGCTGCATGAAGGTACTCTAAACCCCAAGAATGATCGGGCCAAACTCGAGCCGCCCGTGCCGAAGAATCTTTAGCTGAGGCTGGCGGCGAGGCCCGGGCCTGCCCTGATCTGCCACGCGATGCTCGAGCGGGCCTAAACTCCGGTGCTGGCAGGCGTAGATGTGCAGCCACCTCATCCCTTGCGGGCTGAATGCCCCGGCCGGAATCATTACAATGAACCACCATGCTACCTGCCAACTTTCCCACCGTGGACGCCAGAGAACTCGAGCGCGACCTCGAATTGCTGACGGGCTGCCTGCGGGAGGTGCTGCGCGAGGCGGGCGAGGCCGAGGCCGCCCAGAGCCTGGACCCGGTCGCCCCCTGGGAAGCCGGGCAGCTGGTTCCCGAGACCCACGTCCGCGCGGCCTCGATAGCGTTCCAGCTGCTGGGCGTGGCCGAGCGACGTGCGGCGGCCCGTCAGCGTCTGCGGGTCGAACGGGAACGGGTTTTGGCAGGGCCGCCCGCGCTGTGGGGCGACGCGCTGCGCGAGCTGAAGTCGGCAGGGCTGGACGACTCGAAAATCGCTGCGCAGCTGGGAGGCGTGCAGGTGGAGGTGGTGCTGACCGCTCACCCCACCGAGGCCCGGCGGGCCACTGTCCTCGAGCATCACCGGCGGCTCGAGTGGCTGCTGGAAGACCTCGACGATCCCCGCCGCTCGCCGTCTGAAGTCGCCGAGGCCCGCGAGGCCCTCAAGCTGGTGCTGGCGCTGCTGTGGCGCACCGGCGACGTGCATTTCGAGCGGCCCCAGGTAGCGGCAGAGCGGCGCTCGACGCTTTACTACCTGCGGCGGGTCTTTCCCCCCGCCGTGGGTCGGGTCGATGCGCGTCTGCGGCGGGCCTGGGCCGAGGCTGGATTGTCCGGGCACCTCGAGGCGCTGCCGGTGGTGCGCTTCGGGACGTGGGTAGGCGGCGACCGCGACGGCCACCCCTTCGTGACCCCGGAGGTGACCCAGGAGAGCCTGCTCGAGCTGCGGGTGCAGGCCCTCGAGCGGGTCCAAGAAGACCTGGCGGGCCTGGCGGCTCAGCTAAGCCTGTCGGAGTACCTGCAGCCCGCCCCGCAGGAGCTGAAGGACTTTCTGGCGGGGGCTGCGAGCCGGCTGGGCGGACGCGGCCGGGCGGCCCTCGAGCGCAACCCCGCCGAGCCTTGGCGGCAGGCTGTGGGCCTGATGCTGGCCCGCCTGCCGCTGGAAGGCGGACGGCTCACGGACAGCCCCGAGCGCTACCGCGAGGCCGGAGAACTGGAGGCCGACCTCCGGGCGCTCCAGGGCTGGTTGGTCCAGGCTGGGGCCGGACGTGTGGCTGCCCAGGCTGTCGGCCCGGTGCTGCGGGGCCTGGAGTCCTTCGGGTTCCACCTGGCCGCGCTGGACCTTCGGCAGAACAGCCGCACCCACGAGTTGGCGGCGGGCCAGATGCTGCGGGCGGCCGGCCTTTCGGAGGCCGACTACGAAAACTGGAGTGAGGCGCGTCGGCTCGAGCTGCTCGAGCGTGAGCTGGCCTCGCCCCGGCCCCTGGTGCGCCTTGGGGGCAGCGTCGGGCCAGAAGCCGACGTGGTGCTGGGCAGCTACCAGACCCTGGCCCGTCACCGCGAGCGGTACGGGCTGGCTGGGGTGGGGGCGACCATAGTGAGCATGACCCGCAGCCTCTCAGACTTGCTGCTGGTCTACCTGTTCGCCCGCGAAGCCGGTCTGCTCGAGGAAACCCCCCAGGGCGTGGCCTGTCCCCTGCCCGTGGTGCCGCTCTTCGAGACCATCGAAGACCTCGAGCGCAGCCCCGCCATCCTCGAGGCCTTCCTGGCCCACCCCTTAACCCGGCGCAGCCTGGCCCACCAGCAGGGTATACGGCCCCAGCCGGTGCAGCAGGTGATGGTCGGCTACAGCGACTCCAACAAGGACGGCGGCCTGGTAGCGAGCCTGTGGGGCCTTTACCGTGCCCAGCAGGCCCTCGCCGGGGTGGGCGAGGCCCAGGGGGTGCGGCTGCGCTTCTTTCATGGTCGCGGGGGCACCATCAGCCGGGGCGCCGGCCCCACCCACCGCTTCATCAAGGCCGTCCCGGCGCGGGCGCTGCGCGGCGACCTGCGCCTGACGGAGCAGGGCGAGGTGATCGGCCAGAAGTACGCCAATCCCGGTAGTGCTGCCTTCCACCTCGAGCTGCTGCTGGCCGGGACAGCCCGTACCACGCTCCTGGAGGCTGCGGGCCGGGAGAACGCCGGGCAGCCCGCAGTGCCGCAGAGGCTGCACGAGGTCATGGACTCTCTGGCCCTTTGGAGCCGCCAGCACTACAGCGCGCTGCTCGGCAGCGAGGGCTTCCTGGAATTCTTCCTGGGGGCCACCCCAATCGACGCCATCGAGGAGAACCGCATCGGCTCGCGCCCGCCGCGCCGCACGGGCCGCCGCTCCATCTCCGACCTGCGGGCCATCCCCTGGGTGTTTAGCTGGGGTCAGTCGCGGTTCTTTTTGTCGGGCTGGTACGGGGTGGGGCACGCCCTCGAGCAACTCCGGCAGAGTTCTCCCGACCGCCTTGACGTCCTGAGGGAACACCTCTACGCCTGGGCACCGCTGCACTACGTCCTCAGCAACGCTGCCACCAGCGTGGCCCTGACTGACCCCGTGGTGATGCGTGGCTACGCCGCCCTGGTCGAGGACGCGGCCCTGCGCCAACGCTTCATGGGGCCCCTCGAGGCCGAGCTGGAGGGCACCCGAGCCCTGCTGGAGTACCTCTACGGCGGCCCCCTCTCCGAGCGCCGCCCCAACATTCATGGCCTCGTCGAGCTGCGGCGCGAGCCCCTCCGGCGGCTGCACGCCCAACAGCTCGAGCTGCTGTCGCTCTGGCGGGCCAGCCGCCGCGATGGCGACGAGGAGGGCGCCCGGCGGCTCCTGCCGCAACTGCTCCTGACCGTCAACGCCATCGCCAACGGCCTGGGGGCCACCGGCTGAGCGGGGCTAGGCGGCGCGTCAGCCCGCGACCCGGATGTACTGGCCCAGCCGCTCCACCGCCAGCTCGATCTCCTCGGCCTTTTTGCAGAAGGCGAAGCGGAACAGCCCTTCGGGGGCGGGGCTGTCGACGTAGAAGGCGCTGCCGGGGATGATGGTCACCTTGGCCTCCCTGACCAGCACCTCGGCATCAAGGTCGGGCAGTCTAGCGGTGAGGAAGTAGGTCCCGGCGGGGTCGAAGGTTTGAACCCCCAGCGACTTCAGCCCTTGCAGCAGCAAGTCCTTGCGCCTGCCGTACTTCTCGCGTAGCTCGGCGTAGTAGCCCTGGCTGCGGGCCAGAGGCAACGCCTCAGCCACTGCGGCCTGGAGCGGCGAGGCCGAGCAGAACGAGGCCCACTGCCGCATCCCGGCGATCTGGCCGGACAGCCCCGGCGGGCAAGCGATCCAGCCGACGCGCCAGCCAGTGGCCTCGAGCCGTTTTCCTGCCGAGCCCACGGTGAAGGTGCGCTCCGGCGCGAACGCGCGGGTCTTGAGGGGTGGGTCGGCGAAGTACAGCTCGTCGTACACCTCGTCGCTGATGATCCAGAGGTCGTGGGCTCGTGCCAGGGCGACGATGCGCTCGAGTTCAGCTTGGCTGAAGATCGAACCCGTCGGGTTGTACGGCGCGTTGATGATGATGGCCCTGGCGCGGGGGGTGATGGCAGCCTCGAGGGCGGCCAGGTCCACCTCCCACCGATCGCCCAACCTCATCGGCACCAGCACCGGCGTGGCCCCTGCCATGATGGACTGGGGGATATAGACGTCGAAGTACGGCTCGAACATCAGCACTTCGTCGCCGGGCCCGTACAGCGACTCCGCCAGCGCGTGTAGCGCCTCGGTCGCCCCCGCCGTGATCACCACATCTTCCATAGCCACGCCCAGGTCCTGGGCCACCGCCTCGCGCAGCACCGGCAGCCCGATGGGGGGGCTGTACTGATCTACCGTTCCGATGGCGCGGCGGGCGGCCTCGAGCAGGAAGGCGGGCGGCGGGTTGGAGGGGAAGCCCTGTCCCAGGTTGACCGCCCCGTGCTTCTGGGCGAGCAGGGTCATGTAGCCGAAGATGCTCGGCTTGGAGACGCTGGTTCGGCTGTGGAGCGCTGGCATGAGGCTATGAGGATACCACTAAGTGTCCCGATAGTTGAACTGCGAGAAGGCGCACCGAAACGCCCGTAGGGAGTACGCCAGGAACGTCAGTGTTGCACCCTCTGGTGGCGCAGATTCACCCTGGCTTAGTGGGGGAAGGTTGAAGGCCGGGAGGTTGCCGGTCGCAGGGTTGCGCCTTGGGCTTTCGGCGGCTGATTCCAGCCCTCTGCCCCCACCTCCGTATTGAGCAAACCGGCCCTTCGGGGTAGACTTACCGCTAAGTTATGGCTCGGAGGTCCTTTTTTACCTAGCCTGCGGGGGTGTCTCACCTTCGCGGGCGGCCTTGTGGGTCGCCCGAAGTTTTTGCCCCGAACCACGGAGGAACACCATGGATGTCGAAGTAGCAGTTGGCGAGATACACAGTGCTCCGGACCTCACCGGGCTGCAGGAGCTGAAGGTCAAATACCTGGGCAAGAACGGCTTGCTCACCGCGCAGATGAAGGGCCTGGGGGGGCTTGGCCCGGAGGAGCGCAAGGAGCGTGGCCGGGAGCTTAACCAGATCAAGGGGCGGCTCGAGGCCGCCGTTGAGGCCCGCGAAGCCGTGCTGAGGGAACTGGCTCTGGCCGAGCAGCTCAAGTCCGAGGCCATCGACGTGACCCTGCCCGGCCTGGGCTTTCCAGCGGGCGGGGCGCACATCATCAGCCAGATTCAGCGCGAACTGCTCGATGTCTTTCGGGGCATGGGGTATAGCGTAGTGGAGGGGCCGGAGGTGGAGAGCGAGTTCTTCAACTTCGACACCCTGAACATTCCCGACTGGCACCCCGCCCGCGACATGTGGGACACCTTTTGGCTCAGCGCCACAGAGAGCTTCGAACTGCCGGGGCCGCAGGGCGAGCGGGTTAACCACCTGGGCCGTTTGCTGCTTCGCACCCACACCTCGCCGATGCAGAGCCGCTACATGATCCAGCACAGCCCGCCCTTCAAGATTGTGGTGCCTGGCAAAACCTACCGCTACGAGCAGACCGACGCCTCGCACGAGGCCATGTTCCACCAGCTCGAGGGCCTGGTGGTGGGGCCGGACATCAAGCTTTCCGACCAGAAAGGGGCCTTCCTCGAGCTGGCCCGGGCGCTTTACGGCAGGGAGGCCAAGATCCGCTTCCAGCCCACCTACTTCCCCTTCGTGGAGCCTGGAGCGCAACTGGGCATCTGGTGGCCCGAGGGGAAAAAGTGGCTCGAGCTGGCGGGCTGCGGGATGGTTCACCCCTCAGTCTTCAAGGCGGCGGACGATTACCGGGAGAAATTGGGCCTCGAGCGCCTCTACGAGGGCATGACTGGCTTCGCCTTCGGGATGGGGATCGAGCGGCTGGCGATGCTGCGCTTCGGGATTCCCGACATTCGCTACTTCTACCAGAACCGGCTTTCGTTCTTGCGGCAGTTTAGGAATTAGGAGTCAGAGGAAGGCGGTCAGTGAGAATCAAAACCACTCTTTTTGCCTTCACTGTCCGCTGACCACTCACCACTGGCCTCTCTAAACTGCCGAGTTGAAAGCTGCCGAATACCTCCAAACCCACGCAAGGAGCCGTACCCATGAAAATCGTCTATAGCTGGCTCAGAGAATTTCTGCCCGAAGCGCCTAGCCCGGAGCGCCTCGAGGAGCTACTGGCGGGCCTGGGGCACGAGGCGGAGAACATCCAGCACCTCGGCTCGCCCGACGGCAAGATCGTGTTCGCTCGAGTGCTGTCGGTCGAGGCCATCGAGGGCGCGGAAGTGCGAAGGGTCGTCCTCGACATCGGGCGCGAGGTGCAGGTGGTCTCCGGCGCCCCCAACGTAAGGGCCGGGATGGGGGTCGTGCTGGCGCTGCCGGGCGCGACCCTGCCCAACGGGATGACGCTTACCGCCCGCAAGATGGTGGGCCTCGAGTCCTACGGGATGGCCCTGTCGCCCAAGGAGCTGGGCGTGGGCGAGTTCGGCGGGGGGCTGATGGAGCTTCACGCCGACTCGCTGCCGCCCGGAACGCCGCTGGCCGAGGCCTGGCTGCCGGAGAGCGTCTTCGACCTCGAGATCACCCCCAACCGCCCCGATGTGCTCTCGCACTACGGCCTGGCTCGGGACCTGGCCGCGCTGGGCATGACCCTGATGCCCCCCGACCCGCGGCCCAAGGGTCTGGACATCCCGGTGCCGTACAAGGTTTGGATTGAAGACACCCAGGGCTGCGACCGCTTCACCCTCAGCTGCGCCCGTGGCATCACCATCGCCCCCTCCCCGCTGGCGGCCCAGCAGCGGCTCTACGCGGCGGGCATGCGCCCCATCTCCAACATTGTCGACGCCACCAACTACGTCATGCTCGAGCTGGGCAACCCCATGCACGCCTACGATGGCGGCTACATCAAGGACGGCCTCTACGTGCGTCGGGCCCGGCCCGGCGAAGGCCTCACCACCCTGGACGGCGTGGAGCGCAAGGTGGACGGGCGCGACCTGCTGATCTGCGTTCGCGACGGCTCCGAGACCCGCGCCGCGGGCCTCGCGGGCATCATGGGCGGGGCCGACGACGAGATTCGAGAGACCACCACTGAGGTGGCCCTCGAGGTAGCCCACTTCGACCCGGTGAGCGTGCGCCTGACCGCCCGCCGCCAGGGCCTCAAGACTGAGGCCTCATACCGCTTCGAGCGCGGGGTGGACTGGGACGGCCAGTTGGTGGCGGCGCGGCGCTTTCTCGAGCTGGCCCAGTTGTGGGCGGGCGCGGAGGTTTCGGAACATCAGCTCGACCTCGACCACGTCCAGCGCCCCGAGCCGATCTCCTTCCGCCCCGACTACACCAACCGCCTGGTGGGCTTCGAGACCCCGGTGAGCGCCGCCGACCAGCTCGAGATTCTGCGCAGCCTGGGCTGCCGCACCGAGGAGGCCCCCCGCCGCTTCAAGGTGCACGGCAAGAATCAGGAGGAAGAGGCTTACCTGGTCACCCCGCCCAGCCACCGCATCGCCGACCTGAACATCGAGGAAGACCTGGTGGAGGAGGTGGCTCGAGTCATCGGCTACGACAAGCTGCCCAACACCCTCCCGGCCTTCTTCCCCGCGCCGGACAACATCGGCGTGGAGGCCGGCTACCTCGCCAAGGAGCGGCTAAAGGCGGTGCTCGAGGGGCTGGGCTTCCAGGAGGTGGTCAACTATAGCTGGACTTCGGCGGAAGAACTCGCCAAGTACCGTGCCCCGGCCCCCACGGTGGACTTCCAGAATCCCCAAGCCTCCGACAAAACCCACCTCCGCACCGCCCTGTATCCGGGCCTGCTGCACAACCTCGAGGTCAACCAGGTCCAGGGCGAGGCGGGGCCGTTCCTGTTCTTCGAGATCGGCAACATCTTCCACGGCAGCGAGACCACCTGCGTCGCGCTGATGCTGTGCGGCGAGAGCGTGACCGGACGCTGGCAGCCGGGTCTGGGCGGCGGGTTTTATGCGCTGAAGGGGCTCTTGGAGGCTGCCGCACTGCAACTGGGCGCACAGGTGAAAGTTGAGAAAGAGGACTTTGGCCACCTGCACCCCGGCGTTTCTGGCGCCGTAGTTTGGAATGGTCAGAAGGTTGGCTCTATTGGTCAGGTTCACCCCGCCGTACTGGCCTCTGCCGAACTGCCCACCGCCTACGTGGCCGAACTCGAGTTCCCCCTGCCCGAGGGCCACATCCCCTTCAAGGACATCGCCCGCTTCCCAGCCTCGCTGCGCGATGTGGCGGTGCTGGTTCCCGAGCGGGCCACCTACGCTGAGGTTGAGGCTCTGATTCGCGGCAACGCGGGGGGGCTGCTCGAGGAGCTAGAAATCTTCGACATTTACCGGGGCAGGCCGCTAGAGCCGGGCCAGAAGAGCTTGGCCTTCCACCTGACCTTCCGCCACCCCGAACGCACCCTGACCGACACCGAGACCGACGGCTTCATGCAGGCGGTGATCGGGGCGATTGAGGGCGCGGGCTACGCGATTCGGAAGTAAGCCCAAATCGGCACCTTGCGCCGGGAGTCCCCGTACTCCCGGCGGTCCCTCAGTCAGGTGCACGGGAAGTTGGCCCAGGCCCTCGAAGGGAACTCCTCCGTACAGCGCATTGGTGTCAATTGCTGTCACTTGGCCTGGGGCCCAAGCCACAGGGATTCTTCCGACGGCCTTACCCGGCGCAGCTCGAGCCGCATACGCCACCACAGTCGCAGCCAATTAAAGCCCCTGGCCTGGGCCAGCCGGGGCGTGTACTCGGCCCGGATCATCTGGCTCTGCTCGAGGCACCGCCGCTGGAATTCCTGATCGCTCTCCAGACGTTTTCTGCCGTCCTAGACGAAATATTGTCTCACGGCATCACCCGTTTAAGGGTAGCACACCTAGCCTTTTCCTTCCGCGTGGCGCTGCTGGTACAGCTCGAGCAGGGCCTGGTAGTGCTCGATGGACAGTCTGGGCTGGTCGTAGAAGCCGGCCTCGAGCCGCTGCCTTTGCGCCTCGAACAGCACTACGGCGGCGGCCACCGATACATTCAGGCTCTGGACCATGCCGAACATCGGGACGATGATGTGACCGTCCGCCGAGTTCGCCGCCTCCTCCGACACGCCCCACTTCTCGGCCCCCAGCAGGATGCAACTGGGCCGGGTGTAGTCCACCGTGCGGTAGTCCACTGCGCTTTCGGAGAGGTGGGCGGCGTAGACCTTGAACCCTCGAGCCCTGAGGTGCCCGAAGGCGTCGGCGGTGGTCTTGTGGGTTTGTAGAAATACCCATTTGGCCGCCGAGGCCGAGGTGTCGTTGAAGGTGCGGCCTTGGAGGCTTAGGTCCTCCTCGAGGCTGGGCAGGCCCTTGTTGGGCGGCACGGCGTGGGCCTCGAGCACCCCCACCGCGTCGCAAGTGCGCAGGATGGCCGAGAGGTTGTGCGGCTTGTTGACTGATTCCATCAGCACAGTCAGGTCGGGCTGCCGCCGGTCGAGCAGGGCCTTGATTTTGGCGAGGCGTTCTTCGGTCACGGCGCTACAGTTTACAATCCCCCCATGAACGCCATCGTCGTACGGCAGCACGGCGGCCCCGAGGTTTTGGAGTGGCTCGAGACCCCCGACCCGGTTCCCGGTGCGGGAGAGGTGCTGGTTCGCACCACCCTAACCGGCCTCAACTTCGCCGACCTGCAGTCGCGGCGCGGCGGCTACGATGCGGGCGGGGCGTTGCCGTTCACCCCTGGCTTGGACGTTGTGGGGATAGTCGAGGCTGTGGGGGAGGGGGTGAGTCTGCCGATCGGGCAGAGGGTGGTGGCCTTCGCGGCGGCGGGCTCGTATGCAGAAAAGGTGCTGGCCAAGGCAGTGCTGACCTACCCGATTCCCGATGCCCTTTCCGACGAGCAGGTCTCCGGCCTGACCGCGCTGGTGACGGCCTATAACCTGCTCCACTGGGCGGCCAGGGTACAGCGTGGTGAGACCGTACTGATTCACGCTGCGGCCGGGGGCGTGGGCGGTCTGGCGGTGCAGATGGCCAAGGCCTTTGGGGCGAGGGTGATGGGGACGGCAGGAACTGAGGACAAGCTCGAGTACATCCGCAGCCTCGGGGCCGACCACGCCTTTACCTATGAGGGTTTTCCGCAGAAGGTTTTGCAGGTTGCCAAGGCCGGAGCTGACGTGATCCTCGACTCGCTATCGGGCGAAACCTTCAACCTCGGCCTGACCTGTCTGGCCCCCTTCGGCCGAATGGTGGTCTATGGCCACGCCGGCGGCGAGGCCGGAACCTTCGATACCCGTCCGTTGCACCGCCAGACCAAGGCCGTGATCGGCTATAGCAGCGGGCACTACCGGCGCTCGAGACCCGAGCTGCTGCGCCCGACGGTAGAGGCGGTGTTCGGGTTGCTGGAGCGGGGCGAGGTGCGGCTCGAGGTGGGCGCACGCTTCAAGCTGTCAGAGGCCGCCCAGGCCCATGCCCTGATGGAGAACCGCCAGAGCCGGGGCAAACTTCTGCTGTATCCCTGAATGAGAACGCCGCCCATCGGGCGGCGTTCTCACCTCTGGCTGGGGCACGTGGATTCGAACCACGATTGACGGATCCAGAGACCGTAGTCCTGCCATTAGACGATGCCCCAACGGCCAGACAACTGGCTATAGTACATAAGGAAC
This sequence comes from Meiothermus sp., assembly GCA_033762915.1. Taxonomy (GTDB): domain Bacteria; phylum Deinococcota; class Deinococci; order Deinococcales; family Thermaceae; genus Meiothermus. The sequence goes on from JANRLD010000007.1 coordinate 84,088, forward strand.
GGCCCGCTGACAAGGGTTCAGACTGGCCCCGGCCAGTCTAGACGGGCGAGTAACGCCCTCCGCGCAGCTCCTGCACCAGCCCCTTGAGCTGCAAGAGCATCAGGGTAGAGAGGGTCTCGGCTGGCCCAGAGCCCACCGTGAGGGCCAGGTCGTCGGGCAGCGATTCGGGCATCTCCAGCAGGGCCTTGTACAGCTTGGCCTCGAGGCCCTCGAGCTGTACCGCCTCGCGCTTTGGGGCGCTGATCCCGAAGGCGCTGAGGATGTCGGCGGTGTCCATCACCAGGCCCGCACCGTCTTGGATCAGCCGGTTGCAGCCCAGAGAGCCGGTATCGCCGGGGCGGCCCGGCACCGCCAGCACGTCGCGGCCGAGCTCGAGGGCGTGCCGGGCAGTGATCAGCGAGCCCGACTTTTCCCCGGCCTCCACCACCAGCACTGCTTTGCTCAGCGCCGCCACGATGCGGTTGCGGCGCGGGAACAGCCCGGCCTGCGGGCTGGTGCCCAGCGGGAACTCCGAGAGCACGCTCATGGAGTCGGCCAGAAGGCGGTTCTGGGCCGGATAAAACTTGTCCAGTGCACTGCCCAGCACGCCCAGCGTGTAGCCGCCCCCCTCGAGCGCCCCCCGGTGCGAGGCGGTGTCGATGCCCAACGCCAGCCCGGAAATGACCCCCAGTCCGGCTTCAGCCAGTTCGCGGGAGACTTTGTGGGTCCAGCTCAGTGCCCACTGGCTGGCCTTGCGGGTGCCCACCACGCCGATGTTGCGCCCAGTCGGGGGCAGCTCGCCCTTGAGGTAGAGAAGCGTTGGGGGGCTCTCGAGGTGCCTCAGCGTCTCGGGGTAGGCCTCGTCCCAGTACCCGACGATGCGGGCACCCAGCTTGGCGGCCTGCTCGAGTTCCTTCTCGGCGGTCTGCTCGCGCAGGACCTTCCGGTAGGCGGTGCCGATCTCGAGTCCCAGCACCTCCTCGACGGCTTCCGGGCTGTGGTCGCGGTGCGTTAAGAGGGCTTGCAGCCGGCGGATGCCGATGTTGGGGGTCAGGGCCAGGGCGAGCGGGGTCATGGGGTCTCCGGGAAGCCGCCCTATCTTAACCGGTATGGTTCCAGGCCGGCATAACCAGATCGGTCCAGCGCAAGGCTTAACGCCGGCCGTAATGGGATTGCAGTTGCGCCACAAGTTGCGCCAAGGTAGAAGTGCGGAATCGGCGGATACGGCAAATGCGTGCCTGGGCGAAGTGGCATGCGCCATAGCCGCAGAGCGGCTACCCGGGGCGCAATTCCCTGCGGGAGCTGGCGGGCGATAGTTCGCACTGCAACTATGGAGACACTTGGTGAGTTTGCGAAACCCTCCACGCGACAGGGGCGGCGAGCGGCTTACCGGCGCAATTCCCCAACGGGCTGCCGGGCAGCAGTTCGCATATGAGCTATGCAGACACTTGCGACGCCCTATTCCAGGATCTGGATGTGCTCGAAGTTGCGGTCCGAGGCCCCCTTCAGGATGCCCCCCTGCCGCCGCACGGCCTGCAAGAACTCTACGCACTCCCGCGTGATCTCCTCCCCGCCCACGATCACCGCCGAGCCGGGGGGGTAGGCCGAAATGGTCTCGGCGGACACGTGGCCGATGGCCTCCTCGAGGGCCAGCGTCTTGCGGGGGCGGTGGTGCATGGCGGCGCGGGGGCGGTGGCGCATAGGGGGGAGGGGAGGCAGCTCGAGGCGGGGCTGCTTGAAGTGCCCGTCGGCGCTCTCGGCGATGAGCTGGAGGGCCTTGACCACCCGGCGCACCACCCTCGCATCGTCCACGAAGGTGAACATCAGCAGCACGTTCTGGAAGGTGGCCAGCTCGACATAGATCTGGAACTTCTCGGCCAGCAGGTCGGCCACCTCGAAGCCGCTCAGGCCCAGCCCCGACACATCGACGGTCAGGCGCAGCGGGTCGAGGGCGAAGAAGCCGGGGCGCTGGCACTCGATGCCGAAGCAGCTCAGGCCGCGGGTGGCGTTCAGCTCGGCCCGGGCCCAGTCGCAGGCCTCCATGGCCTGGCCGATCAGCTGCCGCCCCTGCTTCTCGAGCTGCAGCACCCCCAGCACCAGCGACTGCAGGATGATAAAGCTGAAGCTGGTGCTCACAAAGCCGCCCAGGTTGACCCACTCGTAGAAGGGGGCCTCAAGGCTGGTGTCGTTGAACAGGGCCAGCGAGCCCTGCGAGAGGGTGGAGCAGGTCTTGTGCTGGCTCTGCGTCACGATGGCGGCGCTGGTTTGCTCGGCCGAGAGGGGCAGCTCGGGGTGGAAGCGGTAGTAGGCCCCGTGGGCCGAGTCCACGATCAGCCGCACCCCCCGGCCCTCGAGGAACCTCCCGCAGGCTGCGATGTCGGTGGCGATGCCGTAGTAGTTGGGGTAGGTCAGGAAGACTGCCTTGATGTCGGGGTGGGCGTTCAGGGCCTTCTCCAGACGATCGACGGTCATGCCCAGGGGGATGCCCAGGTCCTTGGCGTAATTGGGCTCGAGGTAGACCGGCACCAGCCCCTGGTGGATGATGGCCGAGTAGACCGAGACGTGGCTGTCGCGCTGCAACAGCACCTTGTCGCCGGGGTCGGTACAGCACATCAGGGCCATGATGTTGAGGATCGAGGTGCCGTTGGTGGAGGGCCAGGCAAACTTGACCCCGTAGGTCTGGGCCAGGTAGTCCTGGGTGCGGCCCAGGGCGGTTTCGGGGTCGCGGGCAAAGAGCGAGCCGAGCTCGAGGACGCTCATAGAGTGGTCGTAGCGCCCGACCTTCTCGAAGTCGTCGAGCATCTGGAGGTAGCCCTTGGGCAGGTTGGGCTCGAACCACAGGGCCTGCTCAAGGAGCGTGAACCCCTTGCCCATGCGGTGGCCGGGGGTACAGCACTCGATCACATCGTCTTGCAGCGCGAGCTGGGTCTCGGTAAGGGCGAAGCCGCGTTTCACCAGGCTATTCTACGGGGCGGGCTCGAGGGCGAAGGTTTGGGGGCTTCGTACCCGCGCTCTTTGAATAGTCGTATTACCGCCACTTTCGCTTCGCCGTTCATGAGATACAATCCCCAGCATGTCCGTTATGGAACCAAACGCCAAGATTGGCAATTACACCGTTATCAAGTCTGGGCCGTTGCCACACCTGGGTGGGGAGTACCTCGAGCTGCTGCATGGGCCCACCGGAGCGCGGCATATCCACATCGCCAGCAAGGACGATAACAAGACCTTCACCGTGGTGTTTCCCACCGTGCCACAAGACTCCACTGGCATCGCGCACATTCTCGAGCACATCGTGCTGGCGGGCTCGGAGCGCTTCCCGGTACGCGACCCCTTCTTCGCCATGGGGCCGCGCTCGCTCTCGACCTTCATGAACGCCCTGACCGCGCCGGACTCTACCTACTACCCGTTCTCCACGCGCAACACCAAGGATTTCTTCAATCTGCTCGAGGTCTACCTCGACGCCACCTTCTTCCCCAAGATTGACTATCACTCCTACCGCCAGGAGGGCTGGCGCTACGAGTTTGAGGAGATGGACAACCCCACCTCGCCGCTCAAGTACGGCGGGGTGGTCTTTAACGAGATGAAGGGCGGGATGTCCAGCCCCAGCAGCGTGATGTGGCGCGAGATCGGCAAGGCGGTGTTCCCCGACCTGACCTATGCCAACAACTCCGGTGGCGACCCCCGCTTCATCCCCGACCTCACCCACGAGGCGCTCAAGGCCTTCCACGCCCGCCACTACCACCCCTCCAACGCCTACTTCTACACCTACGGCGACATGGACCTGGAGCAGACCCTGGGCGTCATCGAACGCTACGTGATGGCCCGCTTCTCCAAGATCGATCCCCACACCCAGATTCCCGACCAGCCGCGCTTTAAAGCCCCCCTCTGGCACCGGGCGGTCTACCCGCTGGGGCCTTCGGAAGACGCCAACAAAAAGTCCCAGGTGCTGCTGACCTTCCTGACCACTTTCATCGGCAACAAGGTGGACATCCTGGGCCTGAGTGTGCTCGAGAAAGTCCTGCTCTCCAACGCCGCCTCCCCGCTGCGCAAAGCCCTCATCGAGAGCAAGATCGGCGAGGCGCTGGCCGACGGCACCGGCTTGCAGGACAGCTACCGCGAGGTGGTCTTTGCGGCGGGCCTCAAGGGCGTGAACCAGGACGATGCCCAACAGGTCGAGGCGCTGGTGCTGGACACCCTGCGCGACCTGGCCGAGCGGGGCGTGGACGAGGCCATGGTGGACGCCACCATCCACCGGATGGAGCTCGAAAGCCGCGAGGTCTCCAACGCGGGCTGGCCCTACTCGCTGAAGGTGTTCTTCCAGCTTCTGGGCGCGTACATGAATGGCGGCGACGCCTACGAGGCCCTGCAGTTTGACGCCGCCCTCAGGACCATCCAGGCTGAGCGGGCCAAGGGCGGCTTCTTCGAGGGGTTGATCCGCAAGTACTTCCTCGACAACCCTCACCGTGCCACCATCGTCCTCGAGCCCGACCAGACCCTCACCGCGCGCCTCGAGGCCGAGGAGCGGGTCAAGCTCGATGGGATTCGCGCCGGGCTCTCCGAGGCCGAGGCCCAGGTGGTCGTCCGCGAGGCGCTGGAGCTCAAGCGCCGTCAGGAGAAGTCCGAGGACCTTTCGGTTCTGCCGACCCTCGAGCTGTCCGACATCCCCATGCAGATGGAGGACGTCCCCCATCAGGTCAAGACCGTCCACGGCGCGACCATCGGCCTCTTTCCCCAGGCCACCAACGGCATCTCCTACCTCGACCTACAGACCGACGTGGCCGGGCTGCCCGACCGGCTCAAAGACCTGCTCCCGCTGTTCGCCTTCGTGGTGACCAAGATGGGGGCGGGGCAGAGCAACTACCTCGAGATGGCCGCCCGCATCGAGGCCAGCACCGGCGGGGTGGGGGCCACGGTGAGCCAGCGCACCCTGCCCGCCGATGTCGCTCAGTTCAAGCAGAGCTTTACCCTCTCGGGCAAGGCACTGTACCGCAACCACGCCGCCTTCTTTGGCATCCTGAGCGACTTCCTGACCGCCCTCAACTGGGACAAGGCCCACCTCAAAAACCTGCTGGGCCAGCTCAAGGCGGGCACCGAGTCGCGGGTGGTGCAGGCCGGGCACGTGTTCGTCTGGAACCTGGCCGAGAGCCAGTTTGGCGGGAGGGCCAGCCTGCAGGAGCGCTGGGAGGGCCTGACCCAACTCGCCACTCTTAAGCGCCTGACTGCCCTCGACGACGCGGGCCTGGACGGGCTGCTGGCCGACCTGGAGGCCGTGCGGGCCTACCTCTTCAGACAGGGCGCCTGGAAGATCTGCCTGACCAGCGAGGAGGGACAGCTGGGGGAGCTCGAGCAACGCCTGATCGAACTCCTCTCCGCGCTCCCCGCCTCCCAGGTCGCCAGCGAACCCACCGCCCTGCCCGCCAGGCACCTCGCCCCCGTCGCCCGCACCACCGCCGTCCCGGTGGCCTACGACGCCAAGGTGTTCTCTACCGTGCCCTACAGCCACCCCGACGCCCCAGTGCTGCTGGCCCTGGCCAACCTGCTGCGCTCGGAGTACCTGCACAAGGAAATCCGCGAGAAAGGCGGGGCCTATGGCGGCTGGGGCGTGACCCGCCCGGAGAACGGCACCTTCGCCCTGCTGTCCTACCGCGACCCCCACATCGTCCGCACCTTCAAGGTCTACGACGGCATCCACGAGTTTCTGGCCCGCGACCCCGAGGCCGATAAGGTGAAGGAGGCCATCCTGGGCGCGGCGGGTGACGTAGACCCCCTGCTTTCGCCGGACAACAAGGGCCGGGTGCGTTTCTACTCCGACCAAGCGGGGTACACCCTCGAGCAGAAATCCCAGTTTAAACAGCGCCTGTTGTCCGTCACCCTGGACGATCTCCGCCGCGTCGCGACGACGTACCTGAGCGGCGAGGCCGCGATGGCGGTGATCAGCTCCGAGGAGAAGGTCAAGGAAGCCAACGCGGAGATGGGCAACATCTTCAGCGTCTCGGCGATTTGAGGGCGGTTCCCACCCTTAAGTCTCGCGTGGTGATGCGCTCCAGCCTGCGCCAACCTACCCCGCATATCCGGGGCTCTGCGTGCGGAGTAACCACGAACCGCCCTCACGAAGGTCGGGAGCGCCCGAAGCTTACGGCGGATTTCAATCACTGCAGTTCAAACGCCCTGGGGCCGAGCTGGACTCCCCGCCGTGTTTTCGAGGTGCGGTGTTGAGGTGATCAGTTGGACGGCCGGTGTAGGTTGGGCCAGGGCTTTTGCGAGGCCAGCAAGCGCGGCAGCCGTGTGCTCAGGTGCAAGCACGGGTGGAATTCTTTAGCGGGCGATTCGGGACGGCACTCCGCGGTTTAAGGGTGTAGCCGCTTGGGAGGGCCTTCGGGTTCGACCTTCCTCATGCCTGGGGCGTCTTGCCCTTGGGGCTCATCTCCTGGAGCCTCGAGGCGTCCACGCCCCCTTCCTCTAGCACCTGCTTGGAGATCAGGATGGGCACCTCGGCGCGGATGGCCAGTGCCAGCCCGTCGGAGGGGCGGCAGTCCATCTCGTACTCGAGGCCGCGCTGCTCGAGCAGCAGCCGCCCGTAGTAGGTCCCCCCGCGCAACTCGTAGATGTGCAACTGGGTCACCTTGGCCCCCATCAGCTCGAGGGTGTTGAGGAACAGGTCGGGCATCAGCGGTCGCGGTGGCTTTTCGCCCGAGAGGTGAATCATGATGTTCTGGGTCTCCAACGCCCCGATCACCACCGGCAGAATCCTCCCGGTCTCGGCCTCGAGGATCACCATCAGGTTCTCCCCCTGCGGGTCGAACCCCACGCCTTGGATGCGGGCCGGGATCATGGCCTGAGTATAGGTCTCAGCCATGACAGCAGGATGGGGAGGGTGTGGGAGAACGGCCGAGGAGAGAGAGCAGGGAGATCAGGAGAAAGAGGAAAGGGAACTCCGAGGCATGGGTTCTTGGGGTCCTCTATTCACGCCTTTCGCACGCCGTTGCCTAGGTGTACTTATCCCCCCGCACCACCTCTACGCTCTCAAGGTAGGCAATTACCGCGAAGTTGGTGAAGTAGACTTCGGCCAGACGCTTGACGATCTTCTCGGCGACCTCGGGGGAGACGATGCACTCGAGGCGGATGTTGCCACCCTCCCACTCGCTGGCCCTCACGCCCCTCGAGCCCTCGCCCCGGGCGGGGGTGACGGTGTAGCCCTTGGCCCCCAGCCGCCGCACCTCGCGGATGAGCTTGTCCTCGAGGAATCCCTCGGCAATGATCGTGACCAGTTTGAGCGAAACCAGGGCCATCAGCCACCTCCCAGCAGGCGTGCGAAGTAAAAGTACAGCGGAATCCCCAGCGTCAGGTTAAAGGGAAAGGTGATACCCAGCGAGGCGGTGAGGTAGTAGCTGGGGTTGGCCTCGGGCAGGGCGATGCGGACGGCGGCGGGGGCGGCGATGTAGGAGGCGCTGGCCGCCATTGTGCCCAGCACCATCGCCCCGCCCACCGACATTCCCGCCAGCGTCCCCAGCCACACCCCCAGCGCGCCCTGCACGATGGGCATGGCGAGTCCGAAGGCGATCAGGAACGCCCCCACCTTCCTGAGGTCGCGCAGCCGCTTGGCCGCCACCATGCCCAGCTCGAGCAAGAACAGCACCAGTGCGCCCCGGAAGGGGTCGATGAACACCGGCGCAATCTGCCGCATGCCCCCCTCTCCGGCCAGCGCCCCAATCACCACCCCGCCCACCAGCAGCAGGATGCTCTTGCCTGCGAAGATCTCGCGCACGGCCTCGCCCAGGCTGCCGGTGCCGCCGGTGCCCCGGCGGGCGATAAGCAGCGCGATCACGATGGCAGGAACCTCGAGGATCGCCACCAGTGCGGGCATGTAGCCCTCCACCGGCTGACTGGCGGCCTGCATGAAGGCAGTAGCGGCGATGAAGGTCACCGCCGAGACCGAGCCGTAGTGGGCGGCGATGGCGGCGGCGTCAATCACCCCGAACCTGCGCCGCAGCACCGCGTACGAAAGCAGCGGGGTGACGACGCTCAGGGCCAGGGTCGCCAGGGCCGGCCCCCAGAGCTGGCTCAGGGGGGTCTGGGCCAGGGCGTCGCCGCCCTTGATCCCGATGGCCAGCAACAAGTAGATCGAGAGGGTGGTGTAGAGCGCCTCGGGTATCTTCAGGTCGGACTTGACCAGCGTCGCCAGCATGCCCAGCGCGAAGGCCAACACGGCGGGCGAGAGCAGGTTGATGCGGAGGAGTTCCAGCGGGTCCACGTCGGGGGTGATTCTACCGCTGTGACACAAAAAAAAGACTGAACTTGGTCTAAGGTTGGGTAAGAAGGGAGAAAAACCCCCGGTCCCCTCGAGTCAAACCGTGGCACCTATGCAGATCAGTTCCGCCAACACCTTGCCCAAAAACCTGATTCCGGTCCTGGTCGCGGTCGTTGTGGTGGCGGCTCTGGGGTATCTCATTGCCGCGGTATGGGCGGGGCTGGACGAGGTGGGGGCGGCCCTGCGGGACGTGGGCTGGCTGGGGCTGGTGGGGGTGTTTGCGACCTCGCTCTTCAGCTACGCCTTCGGGTTTGTGCGCTGGCAGGGGTACCTCCGGCTGCTGGGTCACCAGGTGCCTCGAGGGGATAACCTGGGCATTTATGTTGGCTCCTTTGCGCTGGCCATGACCCCCGCCAGGGCCGGGGAGGTGCTGCGGAGCGTCTTCCTGCGGCGCTTCGGGGTGGACTTTCCCAGCAGCTTTGCCGCCTTTGCCGCCGAGCGCATCGTCGACCTGCTGGCCATGGCCCTGATCGTGGCGGTAGGCCTGTGGAGCTATCCACCGGCCCGCCCGATGATCGGGGTGGTGATCGGGGGCATCCTGGCGGTGCTGTTGGTGCTGAATATCCCCCGGCTTTTGCAGTGGTTTCGCGGGGCGTTTGCACGGCTGCCGCGGCGGTTCGCGGGGCTGGCGGTGGGTCTGGTGGACACCGCCCTGAACTTCCGCAGCCTGTTCGGGCTGCGCGGCTCGAGCTTCGGTCTGGGTCTGGGCTTGCTGGTGGTCGGGGCGGAGGGCCTGGGTCTGTGGATTCTGCTCGAGGCCCAGGGCGCAAACATTCCGGTGCTGACCGCCCTAGCGATCTACGGATTTTCCCTGCTGGCGGGTGCGCTGAGCTTTTTGCCCGGCGGCGTCGGCGGCTTCGAGGCTGCGATGATCCTGCTCCTTACCGCCAACGGGCTGAGCGAAGGCCAGGCCGTGGCCACCACGCTGCTGATTCGGGTGGGGACGCTCTGGTTTGCGGTTTTGCTGGGGATCGCGGTGTTGCCGAGGGTGGCTCGAGCTGAAGGCCGATAAAAGCCAAGTTCCACCCGCGTGTGCTAGGCCGAACGGGGATTGCCCCGGTGCACGGCGTTGCGCTCTTCGCCGCTCCAACAAAGACCCCGGCGCAACTCACAGCGGATTTCGGACTTACCCCTCGCGGTAATGCGCTAAAGCGTGCATACAAAATCCTGCACATCCGAGCCCCTGGGTGCGGTTTGTTCGCGGAAACCGCTTTTGGGCCGGCGCGACGTGGTCAGGCGCCGAGGGGATGAGGGTCCAAGGGAGTCCCGCTAGTAGCTTGGGCTCAATCGAACACAGCCCTCGCCGGATGGCCGGTGACCTCCGACCCACCTCATCCCTTACCCTATACGCATGCACGACCTGCTGATCCGAAATGCCACCCTGCTCGAGCTCGAGCCGCCTCGAGTGCTCTCCGGCCAGTCTGTTGCCATCACGGGGGGGCGCATCAGCGGCGTGGGGCCGGAGCCGGGTGAGTCCAGGGCCGTCCTCGACGCCGGTGGCAAACTGCTGCTGCCGGGGTTCATCAACGCCCATGCCCACAGCGCGATGGTGCTGTTCCGGGGGGCAGTGGAAGACGTTACGCCGGAGGTCTGGTTTAACGACCACATCTGGCGGATGGAGACCAACCTGACCCCCGAGGACGTCTACTGGGGCGCGCTGTGGGCGGCGGTGGAGATGCTCGAGGGCGGCGTCACCACCGTGGCCGACCACTACTTTATGTCGGAAATGGTGGCGAAGGCGTTCCTCGAGGCGGGCATCCGCGCCGATGTGGCCCCCACACTGTTTGGAAAACCCGAAGAGGTGGAGAATCTGCGGGGGATTTTTGGTGATTGGAACGGGGCAGGGGAGGGGAGGATACGGATCGCCGTCGGGCCACATTCCCCCTATTTGTGCAGCGGGGACTTTCTGAAACAGACCTTGGGCTTGGCCCAGGAGTTGAACACCTACCTGCACCTGCATGTTTCCGAGACCGCCCGCCAGGTTGAGATGAGCCTCGAGGCCCACCGCCTCACCCCACCCGCCTATCTGCACGCTCTGGGCTTGACGGAGTCGCCCCTGCTGTTCGCCCATGCGGCCCACGCCACCCCGGCCGATGTGGAGCTAATGTCCCAGCACACAATCGGGGTAGCCCACTGCCCCAAAACATTCCTAAAGTTAGCCTCGGGGATTGCCCCCGTGGTGGCCATGCAGACTGCTGGAATCCCGGTCGGGTTGGGCAGCGACGGGGCGGCCAGCAACAACACCATGGACATGCTTGAGCAGTTGCGGCTCGCCGCGATGCTACAAAAGCACGAGCTGCGCGACGCCACCGCCCTGCCCCGGCACCAGGCCGCCGCCATGCTGAGCCGGGAAGGGGCCAGAGCCCTGTTCCGGGGCCACGAGCTGGGGCAAATCCGCGAGGGCTACCTGGCCGATCTGGTGCTAATCGACCTCGAGAACGCCCACAACCAGCCCGTTCACGATGCCCTGGCCGCGCTGGTGTACAGCGCCCGGGCTTCCGATGTCGAAACCGTGATTGTCAACGGCAAGGTGGTGATGCAGGGGCGCGAGCTGAGGACGGTCGACCGGACTCGAGTGCTCCACGAAGTCCGCCAGCGTGCCCCCCGGCTGGTGCGCAAGGACACTACCGCCAAGCTGGTGGACTACCCTACTTGAGGGGGAACGGGAACCCGCCCGGCCAGGTTGTTTGGCTGAGCGAACCGCAGCACGGAGCGTTGGACGCCAAAACGAGCTGGACGCGGTTCTACATCTGACCGCCTCCACCGTAGAAGCACAAGAACCCGCCCCGGAAGGTATAGAGCGGTTCCCACTACCCACGGCTAAACACCGCCGCGCCGAGTATTCTTGGAACCGCTCTAGACCAGTTTGATCAGCTGCCGGATCGCGCCCAGGTGGTAGCAGACGTGGGCCAGTGCTCCCGCCATGCCCCCCGCCGCATCCTCGTCCCAGGTCTGGGTGGTTTTGGCGAGGTTGACCAGATCGGCATACGCGGTTTTGACTCTCTCGTGCAGCCTGGCCCACTCGGCCTCGTCTACCCTCGAGGGATTGAAACTCCCCGGCCAGTCGAAGGGGCCGCGGTCTCCGGCGTTGTACCGCACGATCACTTCCATGTGGTAGGCGGTGTGGGCGGCGTGGGAGGCCACGCTCTGCCCCAGCGCGGTGGGCCTCGAGGCTGCCGCTGCGCCGAGCCCCTCCAGGGTCGCGAGCAGCCCTTTGTTGCCCGAGCCGTCGGCGCTGGTTCCGTCCAAGAAGGCCGTGCCCTGCCCTGGCAGGCCGCCCTCCACTGCCTCGCGCAGCACGAATAGCCAGCCGTTCACGAAGACTTGATCGCCCATTCCCCGACCTTACCCCATACTCCTGTACGTTACGTGAAGCATCCCCCAGCCCGCCCCAAGAAGCGCACCGGCCAGTTTCTCGCCTCGGATTTGGCGCGTGTGCGGCGGCATGGAGGCCGGGCGTTAATGGGAATTGTGGCTAAACTGTCAAGCCGAAGTAACCCAAGTTTAATCCCCCATAAGGGGGTTTTCGGGGGCATGAAGGCGCGGCTACCGTACATCTGTCTTATGCGTCTTCCTCGTGGGTTTACCGTTCCAGAAGTACTGATGTCGACCGTCATTGTGGGAGTGCTGGCAACCATCACGGTGATGGGCAGCAATCAGCTCATCCAGGGCCAGGAGGCCAAGGCCGCCATCAGCTCTATCCGGCAGATCATCTGGCAGGGGGCCAGTGCCGCAGCCAGCCGCGGCCAGACCTTAGAACTGGTGCGCACCAACAACGTCTGGAGCGTCCGGACCCGCGATGTGAACCCGGTGGTGGTGCGCCAGGTCACGGTACCGGCCTCGTTCAGCACCACCTTCCCCTCCGGCGCCACCTACCGCTTCCTGCCGCCTGGCCGCCTCGACTTCAACTCGGTCGCCTCGAGCTTTACCGCCTCCATCCGTGGCACCACCTACACCTTCACTGTTTCTCAGATCGGGGAGGTGAATGTTCAGTGAGCACTCGAGGTCTCACCATCATCGAGGTTCTGATCGCCATCATCTGCCTGGCGGTGGCGCTCACCGCCCTGAACGCCTCCATGGTCGGCTCGATCGTGCAGAACTCTTCGACCGGCCAACTCTCCCAGGCCATCCAAATCGTCAACTACCTGGGCCGCCGGATCTCGGGCCGCGACCTCAGCCTGCTGCCCTCCACAACCACCACTCCCCTCAACTGGGCCTACGGAAGCCTCCGCACCAACTTCCCCGACCTGCCCCAGGCCGGGAATTTCGGCAACCTCGACGGCTACCGGGCCACCATCACCAACCGGGGCAACTGGAGCCACTCGGCGGCCCCCAACATCGTCTTAACCCAGTACCGCATTCAGGTTTGCTGGCGCACGACCGAAGCCGAGCGCTGCACCGACGCCGATACGCTGGGCTTTAACCAGTCCAACGGCGCCGCCGACGTCATCGTCAACTGAACCGAACGGAGGCCGTCTTGAATCGCGCATTCGCACTCGTAGAACTCCTGGTGGCACTGGTGATCCTGGTCAGCGTCATGGGCATTGGCTACGTGGCCATCATCAGCTCGCTGCGTGACCAGGGCGTCCAGGAGGCCAGCACCAACGTCCAGGCCAAGCTGCGCCGGGTGGTGGAGGTGATGACCCAGGACATCCGCAGCGCTGTGCTGGGAGGGGTGATTAACACCCCCTATGTCTCGAGCACCACCGCCATCTCGTTCGCCATGCTCGACGGGGGGGCCGGCTTCCCGCTCAGCGGCAGCACCGCCACCACCACCACCGTCACCGCCCTCAACAGCAACGCCAGCAGCTTTGGCATCGCCAATGGCGACACCCTCTTCCTGCTGGACACGGTGCAGAACCGGGGCATCCTGCGCACGGTGACCGCCGCCCCGGTCGCGCTCGCCGGCAGCACCAACCAGTACACCGTGACCTACAGCAACTGCCCCAACGCGACCAACACCAGCGTGGCCTTCCGAGTCAGCAGCCAGGGCTACAGCTACAACGCTTCCAACCGCCGTCTGATGTTTCAGCGCGGCAGCACCGAGGAGGTGGTGGCCTTCAACATCACCGGCTTCAACATCCAGTACGTCTACCGCATCCTGGGGGGCACCACCGAGCAGGTCAACCCCAGCGGCTATGCCTCCGGCTCGGGGGTCTTACAGACCATGTCCATCGGCGGCAGCGCCTACTTTCTCCAGCGCATCGTGGTGACCCTCTCCTCCGAGGAGCGGGCCAACGGGCGCAACGTCACCCGCACCTACAGCGGGCAGATCGAGCTCCTGGGCACCGACCAGCAGCTCTCCGCCAATAACCAGCCGTTTACGGGGGTGGTCGCATGCAGCTGAAACCTCGCGGCATCGCCATGGTGATGGGCCTCATCGCCATCCTGATCGTCTCTGGCATTGCCACCTTGATGTTCACGCGGATGGCGGCCGAGACCCGCTCCAGCGGCGACAGCGCAACGGTGGTGGAGAACCTGATGCTGGCTCGAGGGGCCATGACCTTCGCCGGGGCCTTCATGGAGAGCACCGGCCGCAGCCTGCTCAGCAACGCCGTGACCAGCCAGTCCAGTACCACCGATGCTTGGGCCTTCGGGGGCAACGCCACCAACCCTGCCCCTGGCCTGCTGGCCACCCAGCTCGACAGTGTGGCCTCCCTCACCCAGAGCGCCTTCGACAACGTCCTGTGCGGAATGAACCTGGCTCCCACCGACACCGGGGCCACGGTCAACCTGCGCTTCTTCTTCACCACCAGCCCGGCCGCCAACGCCAACTGTACCCTGACCTACCCCAGCGGCATCACCCTCCCCGAGGGGCGCTTCGTCCAGGGCAACGCCCGAACCGCCACCAACAACGTCCAGCAGGTCTATGCCATCCCCTTCGTGGCGGTGGCCCAGTCTCGCATCAACACCTTCCGCCGCAACATCGTGCTGCAGGGGGAATACCGCTTCATCATCAGCCGGACCAGCTTCGCCCGCTACGCCTACTTCGCCAACCAGCGCACCTCGGGCCTCTTCTTTGGCGACAACGACTTGGTCGACGGGCCGGTCCACTCCAACCAGTACCTGCGCTTTAGCGGGCGACCTTGGTTCGGCGACATGGCCACTGTGGCGGGCTGCACCTCGCCCACCCTGACCTCTTGCGGCACCCAGAACCAGGGCGACGACTTCGGCGGCACCATCCGCACGGTGGCCCAAATCGGGGCCAACGGCGGCCCCTGCTTCAGCTCCAACTGTCCCACCTTCGTCAATAACCTCTACAACTTCAGCTCCTCCTTCATCCCCCTGCCCGACGCCAACCAGTCCCGGCTGCACATCCAGGCCTCGCAGGGCGGCGGCGCGGTAGCGGCCTCGGGCTCGCTGGCGGCCCTGCCCGCCCAGCCAGCCAACACTGGCGGCCTCTACTTCGGCAGCACCCTGGCCTCGCTGACGGTGTTTGCCGGGGACAGCAGCGGCAACTACTTGAGCGGCTCCACTGCCAGTCCCCCGGTCTGGAATGACTCTAACTTCCAGTACATCGTCGGCTGCACCAGCACCGCCAGCACCACCTGCACCCTCTACCGGGCCGGCCCTCCCAGCGGTTCCAACCAGGGGGGAACATTAGAGCGCTGGACCGGCGCGGTCGCCACCACCTGCCCGGCCGGGAGTTGCGCGCCCAGCGGGTCGGGCAGCTGGGCCGCAGTGCAGAACACCCAGGGCCAGAACATCACCAACTTCAACGGGGTGCTCTACGTCAACGGCGACATCACCGTGCAGGGCCCGCCCCGCTTGGCTGTCAGCGGCAGCAGCGCCTGCACCGCCTCCAACGCGTCAGGCAACCCCGACTGCGCCCCCCCGGCCCTGGCCAGCTTCTCCCAGATCACCGTGGCCAACTCGGGGACCGGCAACGACATCGTGATTAACCGCGACCTCAAGTACGAGGATCCCCCTTGCTCAGGCACCCCCACCCGCACCAGCGTGACCGCCCCGGTGACCCTGGCCACCTGCAACAACACCAGCGCCCGCAACATCCTGGGCATCTACAGCCAGGACGGCAACGTGCTGTTCGGGCCGTCCTCCAGCCGGCCCTCTAACCTCACCGTGCAGGGGGTGATCATGAGCGGGACCGCCACCGTGCAGGTCAACAACTTCTCCTCCGGCAACGACGGCAACGAGCTGCGGGTGATGGGCGGGATGATCGGCAACACGGTCTCGGGCTTCCGCAGCGGCAGCAGCGGCTACCAGCGGCGCATCACCTACGACCGACGGCTGGCCAGCGGCATGGCCCCACCATTCTTCCCCGTCACCACCCAGAGCGGGGTGCTGGACACCTTCACCTTCACCTTCGGCCAGCGCGAACAGGTCGGGCTGCAGTGACCTCAATGCTCGGGGCCCCTCCCAGCGGGAGGGGCCCCGGTGTCTGTCCGGCGGCTCAGCGGGCCCGGGCCCGCTCGGCCAGGTACAGCCAGGTCTCGAGCACCGAGTCGGGGTTCAGCGACATGCTCTCGATGCCCTGGCCCACCAGCCAGTCGGCCAGCTCGGGGTGGTCGGAGGGGCCCTGGCCACAGATGCCGATGTACTTGCCCATCCGCCGTGCGGTGGCGATGGCGCGGGAGAGAAGAAACTTAACGGCCTCGTCCTGCTCGTCGAACAGCTCGGCTACCAGGCCCGAGTCGCGGTCCAGGGCCAGGGTGAGCTGGGTTAGGTCGTTGGACCCGATGGAGAATCCATCGAACAGCTCGAGGAACTGCTCGGCCAGGATGGCGTTGGAGGGCACCTCGCACATCATGATCAGCTGGAGGCCGTTCTGTCCGCGCTCGAGGCCGTGGCTGGCTAGGATTTCGATCACCCGGCGGGCCTCACCGACGGTGCGGACGAAGGGGATCATCACCTTGACGTTGGTGAGGCCCATCTCGTCGCGCACCTGCTTGAGCGCGGCGCACTCGAGGGCGAAGGCCTCGGCGAAGTCGGCCGAGCGGTAGCGGGCCGCTCCCCGGAACCCGATCATGGGGTTCTCCTCGTGCGGCTCGTAGAGCTTTCCGCCCAGGAGGTGGGCGTACTCATTGGACTTGAAGTCGGACAGCCGCACAATCACCGGGTTGGGAGCAAAAGCGGCGGCGATGGTGGCGACGCCCTCGGCCAGTTTTTGCTGGAAGAAGGTTTTGGGCGAGTCGTACCCGGCGATGCGATCGGCGATCTGGGACTGAAGCTCGGGCGACAGCTGGTCGAAGTCCAGGAGCGCCTTGGGATGAATCCCGATCTGGTTGTTGATGATGAACTCGACCCTGGCTAGCCCCACGCCCGCGTTGGGCAGATTGGCGAAGCTGAAGGCCCGCTCCGGCGAGGCCACGTTGAGCATTAGCTGGGTGGGGATGGGGGGCATGTTGTCGAGCTCGATGCGCCGGATCTCGAATCGCGGGCTACCCGTGTAGACCCGACCCACGTCGCCCTCGGCGCAGCAGACCGTGACCACGTCGCCGTCTTTTAGGGTGCGGGTGGCGTTGCCCGTCCCCACCACCGCGGGGATGCCCAACTCCCGTGCGATGATCGCGGCGTGGCAGGTGCGCCCGCCCCGGTCGGTCACGATGGCGGCGGCCCGCTTCATTACCGGCTCCCAGTCGGGGTCGGTCATGTCGGCCACCAACACGTCGCCGGGCTGGACACGCTCCATCTCGCTGGGGTTGCTGATGACCCGCACGACCCCGGCCCCGATCCTCTGACCCACAGCCCGCCCCGTGATCAGGATCTCCGAACTCTCCAGCATCTCGAACCGCTCGAGCACCCTCCCGGTGCGGCTCTGCACCGTCTCTGGGCGGGCCTGCAAGATGTAAATCTGGCCGTCTTGCCCGTCCTTGGCCCACTCGATGTCCATCGGGCGGCCGTAGTGCTGCTCGATCAGCAGGGCCTGCCGGGCCAGCTCAAGCACCTCAGGGTCGGAGAGGGAGAAACGCTTGCGCTCGGCGGGGGAGGTCTCCACGCTGGTCACGCCCTTGCCCACCGCCGAGTAGACCATCTTCTGGAACTTGCTGCCCAGGCTGCGCCCGAGGATGGTGTTGCGCCCCTCGGCCAGCCCCTTCTTGTAGACGTAGAACTCATCGGGGTTAACTGCCCCCTGCACCAGCAGCTCCCCCAGCCCGTAGGTTGAGGTGATCAGCACCGCGTCCCTGAAGCCCGACTCGGTGTCCAGGGTGAAGGCGACCCCGGAGGCGCCCAGGTCGCTCCTGACCATGCGCTGAATGCCCGCCGAGAGCGCTACCTCGGCGTGGGCGAAGCCGTGGTGCACGCGATAAGCGATGGCCCGGTCGTTGTAGAGCGAGGCGAAGACCTTCTTGACGTGCAACAGCACGCTCTCCACCCCCTGGACGTTGAGGAAAGTCTCTTGCTGCCCCGCGAAGCTGGCCTCGGGCAAGTCTTCGGCAGTGGCCGACGAGCGCACCGCCACAGAAAAATCGGCCCCCGAGCGCCTCGAGAGCCGAATGTACGCGTCCACGATTGCTACCTCTACTGCCTTGGGTAGCTCGCTGGCCTCCACTAGGGCGCGAATCTCCGCCCCCACCCGGGTAAGTTGGGCAATGTTGTCGGTGTCGAGGTCTGCCAAGCTCGCCTGAATGCGGTCTTCGATCTGGTTGTGTTGCAGGAAGGCCCGGAAGGCTTCGGCGGTGGTGGCGAAACCGCCGGGAACCCGCACGCCGGCACTGGCAAGGTTGGAAATCATCTCACCGATGGAGGCGTTCTTGCCCCCAACGGCATCTAGGTCGTGCATCCCGACGTTCTCAAACCAGCGGATAAAAGGCATCGCATCACCCCTTGTTAGATACGAGGGTAGGCGAGAAGACGAGGATGTGAGGGAGTGTATTTTTACATCGGCTACATTTGGTAATCTGTGTATCTTCAGTACACCATAAGTAACTACACCGTTACAAAAACAACCCATCTCTTTTTCACGATAGCAGTATCATATTCCACCTGCCGCTTGGCTTAATGGTTCCCCTTACCCCTATGGAACGAACAATTTTCGTTGTGTCCGACCACACCGGCCTTACCGCTGAGTCGGTGGCGCGCAGCCTTCTGGCTCAGTTCGAGGGCGTGGGTTTTCGCTATGTAACGCGGCCCTTCACCGACACCGCTCCCGAGGTCGAGGCCATCGTCGAGGAGATAAAGCTGCTGGGAGAGGGCGGTCTGCGACCCATAGTGTTCTCGACGCTGGCGAATCCGGCGCTTAACGCCCGCCTCAAAACCGCGCCTGCCTTGCACCTCGATCTGTTCCAGAGCTTTCTGGGGACGCTCGAGGTCGAGCTCGGCCAGGCGCCCACCGGCCGGGTGGGGCGCTTCCATGCGGTCGACAACAGTAGCCGCTACTTCGCCCGTATCGAGGCTGTGGACTTCGCCCTCGCCACCGACGACGGGGTGGGCGACAAGCAGTACGGTCAGTCCGACGTGATTCTGCTGGGGGTGAGCCGGGCCGGGAAGACGCCCACCTGCCTCTTCCTGGGCTTGCAGTACGGCCTCAAGGCTTCCAACTACCCCCTGGCCGAGGACGATTTCGAGCGTGACACCCTGCCGGTTCCGGTGGCCCCCTACCGGGCCAAAATCTTTGGCCTGACCATAGACCCACGGCGACTGCAGCAGATCCGCACCCAGCGCAAGCCGGGCAGCCGCTACGCCACCCTCGAGCAGTGCGAGTACGAGGTGCGCCGGGCCGAGCGGCTGTTCAAGCGTCTCGAGATCCCCCACTTCGACACCACCACCGCCTCCATCGAAGAGATCGCGGCCACCATCGTGCAGGGTGCGGGGCTTTCCCGGCGGACCCAGTAAGGGTGTGCAGGGTGCGGGGCTTTCCCGCCGGACGCAGTGAGGGTGTGCAGGGTGCGGGGCTGTTCCGGCGGGGCGCTCGACGGTTCCTGGTAAGGCCGTAGGCAAGAGTGCTGGAGTCCGCTGTGGGGACCTGGGGGCGGGGCTTACGGCGGGGAGGCTGGGGAGGTTGGCGGCCAGTCCTGATTTGTCTGACCGTGGTTTCCGCCCAGTTTTTTCACCGTAAGCGTTACCGGAAAATTTCCGTATAACTACACCATCCCTCTTCACGCGATTCGGATGAAGATAACGGTCTGGGTCGTCAGGCAAAAGCTTAAGGTGTGTGGTAGGCTCTAATCTGCACGGGGGCGGGAAGTTCCTAACCTGCTCCTGCCTTCGACCAACAGCCAAGGGAGGCTCGTGTTGATTGGCACCTACTCTGTTGTCGAACTGGCAGAAAAAGTCAAGACCCAGGTGAAACCCGAGCGCTTCGCCCACATCCTGCGCGTGGCCGAGCTGGCCGAGGAGATTGCCCGGGCTAACGCGGTAGACACCGAAAAGACGTATCTGGCCGCGATCCTGCACGACGCGGCTCGAGACCTGACCCCCGAGCTGCTCTTCGAACTGGCCCCGCCGGTCCTGGAGATGGAGCGCAGGCACCCGCTAGCCCTGCACGGGCGGGCTGGACGCAGGCTGGCAGAGCGCTGGGGCGTCGAAGACCCCGAGGTGCTCGAGGCCATCGAGGGCCACGTCTACGGGGTGCGGCCCGATCAGCGGGTGGGGATGGCGGTCTATGTGGCTGACGTCTCCGAGCCGGGGCGCGGGGTTAATCAGGAGATCCGCGAACTGGCCCTTAGGGGCGAGCTGCTAGAGGCCTACCGCCGGGCCGTGGTCAGCAAGGTCACCTACCTCGAGGGTCGCGGCATCGAGCCCCACCCCCGCACCCTGGTGGCCTATCAGGCGCTGGTGTAGGGTTGGGTTGCGTGGGGCGGACGGCTGCGGTGTGGTGCCGGACCAATGCCCTACCGCCTCGACCCCTTTCGCCAATGGCCGGGCCCAGCTGAACTAGGCGCCCGTGTACCCCACGCCCTTACTTTCTTAAGCCAATGATTTTGTATCCTTAGACTTATGGCCTCAGCCCGGCCCCGCCGGACTCCCCCCAAACCCCGAAGCAACCCGCGCCGATCCTTAGGTCTGTTCGGGTTGTTCTTAATGGTCGTGGCCCTGGTGTTGACCTTTGCGCCCCAGATCGGCGAACTTCGCACCAATCTGGGCGGGGCCATGGGGCAGGCTGACGCGGTGCCGGAGGAGGTCAGCTTCGTGGTGGCGGCGCGTGACACCCAGTACTGCGGCTACCACACGGCGTGCGGGCCAGGGATGCGCACCGACACCATCTTCTATGTGCGGCTGCGCGGCCCCGAGGCCACGCTGGTGGCGCTGCCTCGAGACTTACGCTACACCTACCAGTCCGCCGACCCCTCAGACGGCTTCAGCTACGACGGCAAGATCAACTCGGTCTACGAGTTCGGCGGCGGTGCGGAGGGGCTGCGGCGGGCAGTTGAGAATGTGCTGGGCGTGCCGGTTCAGCACTACGTGATCCTCACCTTCGAGTCCATCATGCGCCTGGTCAACGCGGTCGACGGGGTGGACGTGGTGTTGCCCTTCCCCATGAAGTACACCGACCGGGCGGCGGGCCTGTTCATCGATTTCCCCGCCGGGCCGCGCCACCTCGACGGCAAGGACGCAGTCAAGTACATGCGCTTCCGCCGCTGGGAGGGCAACGACCTGGGCCGCCTCGACCGCATCAAAGGCGTGCTGAACCAGGTCGCCCAGAAGGCCCAGCAGCCCCGCTACTGGCCGCGCTTGCCCGGCGTCGCCACGGCGGCCTGGAACGACCTCGAGACCACCCTCCCCCTCACCGCCGCCCTCTCCCTGCTCCCCAACCTGCGCGGCCTTACCCTCAAGAGCGCCACGGTGCCCACCCTCGAGCAGGGCTACGATCTGATCCTCGACGAGCCCGCGATGGCCTCCTTCCGCTCCGGCCTGCTGGGCTACCAGGCCGACGCCGAGGCCACCACCCCCATCACCGAGGCCGCCGCCAGAGAGTTGAAGGTGCTGCTGCTCGACCAGAGCGGAAAGGGCCTGGCCGAGGCCTACCGGCAAGGCTTGCTCGAGCTCGGCCTCCCCCTGCCCGACCTCCAGACCGCGCCGGAGCCCCGCCCCGCCACCGCCGTTTACGTCCGCAGCGGTCTCTCCGTGGTAGGCCGCGAGTCTCCCGCCTTCGCGTTGGCCAGGGCCTATGCCGACCTGATGCACCTGCCCCTGCAAACCCAGTTCAGGCTCGAGGCGGACGGGTATGACGTGGTGATTGCGATCGGAAAGCCGTAGGTGTGGGCTCGAGGCGGGTAGCCTCAACAGCGGCCGGGAGAATCTCCCGACGTCGCTTCTGGCCCTAGTTCTCTACGTTTGGCTAGGGCCTTTAAGTGTCTCCATAGTTGTCATGCGAAATGACGCCCGCCAGCTCCCGCAAGGAATTGCGCCTCGGGTAGCTGCTCCGCGGCTATGGCGTGCGACACTCCGCCCAGGCACGTATTTACTATTTCCGCCGATTCCGCACTTCTACCCTGGCGCAGCTTAGGCCTCTTCCGCCTTGACCGACTCTCCGGTCGTTTCGTCGTCGCTGGCCCTGGGGGAGGGGTCGCGTCGCTCGGCGCGGACGCGCTCGATACCGCGCGGGTCGGCGGCCTCGATGGTGAAGCGCCAGCCCTCGTAGTCCAGGGTCTCTCCGACCTCGGGGATGTGGCCAAACTGGTCCATCAGGAAGCCCGACAGGGTGTCGTACTCGCCCTCCGGCAGTTCGGTCTCGAGTTCCTCCGAGACCTCCTCCAAGGGCGTGGCGGCGTCGAGCATATAGACGCCCGAGCCCACCTCGCGTACCTGCTTCTCCTCTTCCTCGTCGCTCTCGTCGTAGATCTCTCCGATGATCTCCTCGATGATGTCCTCGAGGGTGATCAGGCCCGCCGTGCCCTTGAACTCGTCCACCACGATGGCGATGTGGGTCTTGCGGCGGCGCAGCTCGCGCAGCAGTTCCCGCGCCCCCATGGTCTCGGGGACGAAGTAGGCCGGGTGGGTGATGCTGGAAACCTTGGCGGTCTCCAGCACCGGGCCGCTGTACTCCAACAGGTCCCGCGCGTAGGCGATCCCGGTGATGTTGTCCACGGTGTCCTTGTAGACCGGGACGCGGCTGTAGCGGTGCTCTCGCACCAGGGTGAGGAAGTCGCGCAGGGTGGAGTCGAAGTTGACCGCGACCATGTCCACCCGGGGCACCATGATTGAGCGAACCGGGGTCTCCTCGAGGTCGATGATTTGGCTGATGATTTCGCCCTCCCTCTCGTCCAACACCCCCTCCTTCGACGATGCCTCGACGATCAGCTTAAGCTCCTCTGCGCTGCCCACCATGCTGTTGGAGGGGGCCTCGCGCATCCCCAGCAGCCGCAGGAAGAAGTTGCCGCTGGTCTTGAACAGCCAGACCAAGGGGCCGGTCAGGCGCTGGAACAGGTTGAGCGGCAGGATGGTGAAGAGTGCGGTCTGCTCGGTGCGCTGCAGGGCCAACCCCTTGGGGATCAGCTCGCCGAAGAGCACCGTGACGTAGGTGATGATGATCACCGATATGACGAAGCTGACCGTAGACAGCACCGAGCCGTCGGCGACTTCGGCCAAGGGTTGTCCCGCCACCGCCGCGATGCCCCGCACAATCAGGGCTGTCACGTAGGGTTCGCCGAACGCGCCCAAAATCAGGTTGGTGGCGGTGATGCCCAACTGGGTCGTGGCGATGTAGGTGTCCAGCCGGATGGTCGCGGTCTTCAGCAGCCGACCCTGCAGACTGCCGCTATCGGCCAGCTGCTCGACCCGGCTACGGCGAATCGCCACCAAGGAAAACTCGGCGGCTACGAAAAATGCGTTGATGAGGATTAGAAGGACGATGATCCCAAAACTGCCAGCGATGCTTTCCATAGGGTTCGCGCCTGGCCTCCAAAACTACGATGCCCCGAACCGGGTCAGGGCACGATAAAAACTAGGTTTGGGAGCGATAGCCATACGCTACTGTGTGAGAGTCTATCACACCCAGGTGGGGAAGAGTAGAGAATCGCGTTAGGACGCCGCCATGACGCAAGAAAACCGTCTTCCAAGAGCGGTTCCCACGCATACTCCCTACGGCGCTAAAGCGGGCGGTTTTTTGCTCTAGGGAGTACATTTCTTGCCGCGACGCGGGAGGTAACGGTGGGAAACTCGAGAAGACCTCGGGCCGCTTGTTCTGGTGAGGAAAACGGCCGGAGGGCATTGTTTTCGCACAACGGCCGTGATTCTCGGCTTTTTCGATGGGAAGCCCCTGTCCTGGTGCAACGGGCCTTGGCCCTCCGAGCGGGCGGCCAGGGGGGCTCTGCTCGGGCCTCGAGCCATGGTTGGGCGCAAGAGTCGGCCCGCTCCACGGCTACCGCACACCTGTTCGGGTTTTGGGGAAGACTACTTGGCCAGCCTTCCCAGCGCGTCCTTCAACACCCCGATGGCCTTGAGGAACTCTGGCAGTTCGATGTGTTCGTGCGGGGTGTGGTCTAGGGTGGAGTCGCCAGGGCCATAAGCCACCATCGGCACCGGCCAGTGCGGGGCCACCACATTCATGTCGGCGGTGCCGGTCTTGTACTTAAAAACCGGTTCTCCCCCGGCCTGGCGGATGGCGACCCGCAGGGCCCGGGTCAGCAGGTTGTCCTTGCCGCCCACGTAGGGCACCTCCTCACCAAAGAACTCGAGGCCCAGTGCTGGTGAGGCCAGCATCCGCACCCGCTCCTTGGCGGCCTCGGGCAGCAGGCGCGGTGGCAGCCTCAGCCCCAGGGTCAGTTCGGCCCAGTGGCGGCTGTCCGCCTGCCCCATCCTGAAGTCGCGCAGGTCGTGCTGCACCTGGGCAAACGGCCCCTGCCCGACATTGACGGCCTCGGCCCAGGCCCGCACCGCGTTGTAGAAGCCGACCAGCTCCTCGGCGGCGTTGGGCTCGAAGTGGGCGGAGTGGAACACGTCCTTCTCGTGCCGCGCCCGCAGCACCAGGCGGCCCTTGTAGCCCAGGGTGATGCCCTGCCAGCTCGAGGGCTCCCCGATCACTACCGCGTCCGGGCTTAGCTGGCCGGCCACGAACCGCGCCCCCTTGGAGGTCGGGGACTCTTCCTCTACCGCCCCCACCACCTGAACGCTGATCTTGCCCAGCACCTCCTCCGACAGCCCCGCCGCCGCCAGCACAAAGGTCACAAAGGGGCCCTTGGCATCCACCGCGCCGCGCCCGTGCAGCTTGTCTCCTTCCAGCCGCACCGGAATGAACCCCGCAACGGTGTCTATGTGCCCCAGCAGCACCACTTTAAACGGCCCGCTCCCGATCTCGCCCCTGGCGTTCCCGGCTTCGTCCACCCAAGCCTTGGCGTAGCCCAGGCGCTCCATGCCCATAACCAGATACTCGGCTACCGCCCGCTCCTGCCGCGATTCCGAGGGGATTTCCAGTGCGCCTTTGAGAAACTCTATCGGGTCGACCATCGGCGAATAGGATACGACACCCGACCGCCAGCACCCCCCACGACCCCGCAGCCACAGACAGACGGACCTTTCGGTTTGCCAGGCCAGCCGTCGTCTGGGCATCCCCAAAGCCCCAGACTGCTTGAGGACGGCTTCGCTTAAGGGCATACTGGCCTCGAGCCCTCACTCCCGCACTCCCGCGCCCTTCTTCCTCTATGAACCTCACCTCCCCCAGGACCGTCCGCGATCTGCTCCAGCGCTACGGCCTGTCAGCCGATAAGCGCTTTGGGCAGAACTTTCTGGTCGAGGCGGGCTACCTTAACCGCATCGTGGAGGCAGTGGGGTTCGGGCCGGGGGAGACGGTGTACGAGGTGGGGCCGGGGCTCGGGACCCTGACCCGGGCGCTGGCGCTGGCGGGCGCAAGGGTGATAACGGTGGAGATGGACCGGCGTCTCGAGGCCGTCCACGCCGAGACCCTGGCCGGACTGGAGGTGCAGGTGGTCTGGGGGGACGCGCTGCTGTTCGACTGGTCCGCGGTCCCGCCCCAGAGCCTATTCGCCGGCAACCTGCCCTACAACATTGCCACGCCCCTGATTACCCGGATGCTGCTGGGCGGTCGCTTCCGGCGGATGGTGGTGCTGGTGCAGAAGGAGGTTGCGCTGCGGATGACCGCGCAGCCGGCCACACCCGAGTACGGGGTGCTCTCGCTGCGGGTCCAGCACCACGCCCAGGCCAGGCGTATCGCGGACCTGCCGCCGGGCGTCTTCCTTCCCGCCCCCAAGGTGACCAGCTCGGTGGTGGTGCTCGAGCCTGTCCTCGAGAACGGCCGGCCCATCCCCGACGACCCGGCCCTGTTCCGGCTGATCGAGGCCGCCTTCAGCCAGCGTCGCAAGACCCTCTTCAACGCCTTGAAGTCCAGGGGGTATAATCCCGAGCAGGTGGCGCAAGCACTCTCCCACCTACAACTAGGCCCGCTGGTACGGGGCGAGGCCCTCTCGCTGACCCAGTTCGTGGCGCTTCACCGCCGCTTAAGCGCGTAAGCCACGGCATTCGGGCCCCCCCGCTTTTCACCCGAGCCCGACTTGGGTAAACTAATCACAAGCCACCCGGCGCACAGCCAGCTTTAGGCCACTCGGAGGCCAGGATGCGGTTTTTTGTTTTGGGAGACGTATCGGTAGACTTGATCTACTTCCTCGATAGAATCCCCGATCCGGGGGAGGAGGTACCCGCGCAGCGGGCGCTGATGAAGCCCGGCGGGGCGGGCGGTACCCTGGCGGCTCAGCTCGGCAGCTTGGGCCACAAGGTGCAGCTTGCCAGCCGTGTGGGCAACGATGCCTTCGCCGACCTGGCCCTGTCCCAGATTCAGAGGGTCAAGGTGGACGTAAAGTGCGTCCAGCAAGACCCCGAGCAAACCACCTCTTCGATCCTGATCCTGGTGGTGCCTGGCGGTGAGCGCTCGATGATCTCGGCGGGCGGCGCCAGCCGCTACCTCGATGCTGCCGAGTTCAAGCCCAAGCTGCTCGATGGCCAGGACGCGGTGGTGATCTCGGCCTACGCCTTTGTGGGCGGGCCGCAGCGCCAGTACGCCATCACTGTGCTGGACGCGGCCCGCAAGCGCGAGCTGCCAGTCTTTGTGGACATGGGCACCGGGGCGGTCCGCTCGGCGGGCAAAGAACTGCTTGACCTGGTGAAGGGCGTGCCCTATCTCCTGATGAACCAGCAGGAACTGCGTGCCCTTACCGGCAAGACCTCCATCAGCCAGGGCATCAGCGACCTCAAGCCCTGGGGTCTGGATACGGTGATCGTGAAAGTGGGGGCGCTCGGCTCCATCGTGGTTACGCCCAAGGGCCAGGAGCTGATCGAGCCCTTCCCCCTCGAGGAGGCCATCGACACCACCGGCTCCGGTGACGCCTTCACCGCCGCCTTCGCCCACGCGGTCATGGAAGGCAAGGACCCCTTCGTGGCCGCCCGCATGGGCAACCTGGCCGGCTCGCTGGCGGCGATGTCGGTGGGGGCGCAGGGGCGGCTGATTACGGCGGGGGATCTGGCGCAGGTGAAGGGCTAAGGGGCTGCCGGGGCTTTCCCAGCCACGGCGCGACTTTCCTTGTTTGTGCGCCTTGCCGCACGCTGCTCGCAGGGTCTGGCAGCCGACTTCAGCCTTGAACCAGCCGCTTCCCAGGCCCCACAGCTGTGACCCTACTTCTGCCCGAAGTAACCCCGAATCTGCCGCAGCAGCTCGAGGCCGCTCTGCCCGCTCTTCTCGGGGTGAAACTGCGGGGCAATGATGTTGTCCTTGCCGTACACGGCGGTAAAGCGGGTGCCGTCATAGTCGGTGATGCCCACGCCGCCCTCCACCACGGGCGCGAAGTAGGAGTGAACGAAGTAGAAGTAGCGCCCGTCTAGCGCGGCGAAGGGCGCTGTGAACTCCACCGTGTTCCAGCCCATCTGAGGCACCCGGCCGGCCCGGAAGCGCTCGAGTCCCCCCCGGATCAGCCCCAGCCCCGGCACCCCCGGTGCCTCGGCGGACGCGTCGAACAGGATTTGCATCCCCACGCAGATGCCCAGAAACGGCCGGCCCTTGGCGATGTGCTCTCGCACGCCTTCCTCAAAGCCCGAGGCCTTGAAGTTCTCCATGACCTGACGAAAGTGCCCCTGTCCGGGCAGAACCAGCAGGTCGTTCCTGGTTACGTCGGCGGGGTCGGCGGAGATGCTCACGCGGTAGCCGGTGGCCTCGAGGGCCTTGGCCGCCGAGTGGATGTTGCCGGAGCCGTAATCAATGAGTAGGGTTTTCATGGCGTGTCGTGGGTCGGGCGGATTGAGGCGTTGAGGGCGGAGGGTCGGGGGCGCTCAGCAGTCGAACACCCACCAGCAGAGGTGGTTTCGCAGCCGCTGGTCGTCGAGGACGAGTTCGCGTATCTCGTCGGGGAGCTGTCCGCGCTGCCAGCGGCACTCGAGCCGGCCCGCGTCGTCCCCCTGGCCTTTGGGGGTGGCTGCCCGCACGGCCTTGATGGCGTAAGCGGCGGCACCCAGCTCGTGCGCCGCGACGTGCGCCACCACCGCCGCCTGACCGGCAGCGTAGGCGGCGTGCCGGGCGGCCCCGCTCAGCGCCCTCGCCGCAGACACGGCCCGGCTACCCGCCGCTCGAGACTCCATCATCCTGACCTCGCCCCGCGTCCAGGCCCGAACCTGCTCGATTGCCTGGCGGGGGCGCAGGTCCGAGGGCTGTGCCGACTCGAACAGGGGCACGACGTGCTCCGCGCACGCGGCTGCCCACAGGGCCAGGAGCCGGTGGTTGGCGTCGGTGAGGGTGCCCCCGCGCCGGAGGGTGATAAAGCGGGGGTCGCGATCTTTGGGGAGGATCATGTTGGCTACAGCACCTCTTTGGTGCTCGGGAGGTCGCGGCGGGTGACCCTGGTGGCTTTGTACAGCGCCCGCGCCAGCGCCTTCACCGCAGCCTCGATTACGTGGTGGGCCTCGCGCCCGGCCAGCAGCCGAACGTGCAGGGTCAGGCCCGCGTGGTTGCTCAGCCCGCGCAAGAACTCGCGCAGGTGGTAGGCATTGACCCCGCCCGCGCTGCCCTCGATACCCAGCTCCTCCGGCGCGAAGGCCAGGTGGGCACGCCCCGAGAGGTCCAGCACCACGCCAACCAGGGTCTCGTCCATGGGCACGCTGGCCTCGCCGTAGCGCTCGAGGCCCCGGGCGTCCCCTACGGCCTGCCGGAGCGCCATGCCCAGCACGATCCCCACGTCCTCGACCAGGTGATGCACGTCGACCTCGAGGTCACCCCTGGCCGAGACCTCGAGGCCGAAGCGCCCGTGCCTTTGGAAGGCGGTGAGCATGTGATCCAGGAAGCCCAGCCCGGTCGAAATCTCTCCGCTGGCCTCAGCGTCCAGATCGAGGGTGAGTTTGATTTGGGTCTCGGCGGTGTTGCGCTCGACAGTGGCTGTACGCATGACTCTCTCCGTGAATGGCGAATTGCAGCGGAACCCCAGGCCCTACACCCTCACTGTTCCCTGCCCCCGGCTCCCCGCCCCCTCAAAGGCCGCCTCGAGCAGCCTCCGATTCTCCTCCGGCGTCCCCACACTCACCCGGATGCAGCCCCCCAAGCCCGGGTAGTGATCCTGGCGGCGCACCAGGATGCCGTGTCGGAGCAGGGCTTTATAGGCCTCGGCGGCGTCGGGGGTGCGGATCAGGAAGAAGTTGGTGTGGGTGGGGTAGACCTGCCAGGTGGGGTGCGGCTTAAGCGCTGCGTAGAGCTGTGCGCGCTCGGCGTTCATGGTCTCGACGATCTGCGCGACGTACCCGGGCTGCTCGAGCACCGTAAGCAGCAGGGCGGAGGTGTGGGCGGGCAGTCCGAAGGGCGGGACGAAGTTCTGGATGACGTTGCACACCTCGGGCGAGGCCATCAGGTAGCCTGCCCGGATGCCGCCCAGGCCCCAGGCCTTGGAAAAGGTGCGGAGCAGGGCCACGTGGGGGTTGTCTCGAGCGAGTTCGCCGTAATCGGAGCCGGAAAACTGGTGGTAGGCCTCGTCAATCACCAGCAGCCCGCCGGTCTCGGCGGCCCGGTCGGCCAGGCGCTGGATGGCCCCGGCGTCGAAGAGCGTTCCGGTAGGGGCGTGGGGGTTGGGCAGGAAGGTCAGGGCGGGCCGGTCGGACATGGCCTCGAGCAAGCCCGTAAGGGGCAGCTCGAACACCCCCTGCGCATGGTCCAGCGGGACTGCCGCGTAGGGAACCGCCGACATCTTGGCGCTAAAGGCGTAATGGGGGAAGGCGGGCGCGGTGTCCACCACGCGGTTGGCGGCCTGTACCAGGGCCTGAATGAGCAGGTTGGAGCCGGGGCTGACCACCAGGCGCTCAGGCGACCAGTTCAGCCACCCGCCCAGCTTTTGGCGCACGTCCTCGGCATGGAGGTGGGGGTAGCGGTTGAAGTCCAGGTGGTTCAGGCGCTCGAGGTAGCGCCGCTTGAGTTCGGCGGGCAGATCGTAAGGGCTCTCGTTCTGGTCGAGCTTGATGCGGGCCTCAACCGCCGTGTAGGGGTAGGCGGGCAGGCCCTGAAGGTGGGGCTTGAATGCCTTCACTGGGCCATTGTCGAGAGTCGGGGGGGGAAAAGCAAGAGGGGAGAGGCCGGGAAGGCAAAGGTATAACCCTAAGCCCCAGCAGCACACCCCCTGTCGCCCCTCCACCCCCAGATCCCTTTCCCTGCCCCCCCGTGCCCTATCTTTTGGCTAAATTCCACTGCCCTTAACGCGTGGCCGGCCTACAATCAACCTACTATGCCCGCCGTCGCCTCCCACCAACAGAGTATTGCCGAGGTCGAGGCCCTGCTGAACGAGGGCCAGAACCTTAGCCAGAGCCTAAGGTCGCTGGCCGAGACCCTGCGCCAGACCGCCCAGATGCTCGAGCAGGGTCAAGCGCCCTCGCTCGAGAACGCCAACGCCATCACCGAGGCCGCCAAGGCCTTCGAGGGCTGGCATGGCAAGGTCAGGGCAGCGGTGGCGGCCCACGTCGAGCCCAGCCAGCCCAGGGGGATGGAGGCCCTCGAGCGGCACAAGGTGACCCTCGAGCAGACCGCCCTCAAACAGAAGGCCCTGGGGGTGCTGGAGCAGGTCTCGAGCCTTGTCTACAGCGGCTCCGAGGAGTTCATGCCCCTCTCGACCATTCAGTTCGACGCGGTGGGGATGATGCGCTCGATCAAGGACGAGGCGGTGCCCGGCGACAAGACCCTCGCCCTGGCCGAGGGCCGCCACCCCTTCTGCGCCCTGCTGCGCCTGCTCGGTGACAAGGAGATGGACAACGACGCCTGGGACGAGGTCTACAAGGCCGTCGGCAAGGAGCTGGGCATGGAGGTCGCGGTGGCGGTGGCGCGCGGAAAGATTAACCTGGGTTAGTCGTGGCGCTCGGTTCAGTCGCCGCCCCCTCGGGGGCGGCTTGCGTCTGGGCCGGGGCCTTCTTCTCGCCAAAGCGGCGCTCGGTGCCTGCGCCCAGCCGGCCGATGTTGTCGCGGTGGGTCCAGAAGATCAGGCCGGCCAAGAAGGTCATGGTGACAATCTGCCACAGCGGAGCCGACGCCCAGATGCCCATTAGCGCTACCGAGGCCGCCCCCACCATGCTGCCCGCCGAGACGTAGCGGGTCAGCCAGACCGTCACCAGGAAGATCGGGATCCCGAACAACGCCACCATCGGGCTGACGAAGAGCATGGTACCGAAGCTAGTCGCCACTCCTTTGCCCCCCTTGAAGCCCAGGAAGGCCGAGTAGTTGTGGCCCAGCACCGCCGCCACCGCCACCCCGCCCAGCAGCCAGCCGTCTATGTTGAAGAGGCGGGCGATCAGCACTGCGATGCCGCCCTTGAGCACGTCAAACACCAGCACGCTCACGCCCGGAACCGCCCCCAGGGTGCGGAACACGTTGGTGGCCCCGGTGTTGCCGGAGCCGACCTTCTGGATATCCACCTTGTACAGCCTCGAGACCCAGGCCCCGGCGGGCACACTGCCGAACAGATAGGCCAGCACCAAAACGATAATTGCCATTTGCCGCATTCTAACAGCAGGCACCTCGCATCGGTGCGACCGGGCAGGCGGACTCAGAGCAGTTTCCCACGCCTACTCCCTACAGCGCTAAAGCGGGCGGTTTTTGCTGTAGAGCGGTTGCCTCGAACACTCGGTACAGTGGTTGTTGCCGTACCGAGTGCACTACTCCACTGATTCTGTTGGCGAACTCCAAATCTGGGCGATAAAGCGAGGATTGAGATACCGATGAAGACACGACTTAAGGGTTGCACCCCGACTTCGCCAACAGAATCTCCCCTTTAGCGCACGTTTTAGCGCAGCACTGTGGGCGGATATATGGGTGGGAAATGCAATCAGGTGTTGGCCAGGGTTTCTGCCAGCCGCAGCCCCTCGAGGGCCATCTCGGCGTACGTGCCGCCCCTGACGCACAGCCCGAGGGCGTAGAGCCGCTCGAGCCGCCCCAGCCTGAAGCTCGAGGCGTCCCACTCGCCTCCAGCAAACACCTGGTACTCGACCCGGTATCCGGGCGCACCGGCCTGGGCGGGTACCTCGGCGCTGTGGGACTCAAAGGCAAAGCCCAATTCTTTAAGGCACTCGTGCAGGTCAGGGTAGGCCACCTCGGATAGGCGTCCAGCGTCCTCGGCGACCTTGCCGATGTACAGTTTTGGGGCCAGGAAGCTGCCCGGCGCCAACACCACCCTGGACGCGGTCTTGCGCGGTCCCTCCCAGGTCTCCACCCCAACGGCGGCCCCGTCTCGCAGGATCAGCCCAGTCACCGAGGACTGAATCAGATGCAGGTGGGGCTGATGCTCGAGGCGGTACTTGGCCCGGCTGTGTAGCTCCCACCCCGCCAGCCCCGCCTCGCCGACCTCGGCCAGCAGAGAACCTTGGGGAAACGGCGGGGCAATCGGGGTGAACGGCAGATACACCGAGTCCAGGCTGGTGGTGACCAGCCCCACCCCCACGCCCCTCCGGGCCAGCGCAAATGCCGCCTCCGATCCGGCAAACCCCGCCCCGACGATCAGCACCTCGTAGTCCACGAGGGTCATCTTGCCGGGTTGGCGCGGCGTTGGCAAGGGTACGGGCGGACAACAGCGGCAGGGTCGGGGGGTCGGGCGGCTCGGCGCTGCCCCCGCCGCCTGTGACGTACACTTACACCGTGCCGATCTACCTCGCCCTGCCTGTCGCGTTTGCCATCGGTCTGCTGGCAGAGCGGCTGGGGTGGCTGAGGCCGGGTGCGGCCTGGTCGGCGGGGCTGGTGGGCGGGCTGCCGCTGTGGGCGGGCGGGGTTCCGGCCGCGCTGGCGGTGATCTTCTTCGTGGTGGTGGGCAGCGTGGCCTCGAGGCTCAACCCCAAAAGCCGCGACCGCTCTGGGCGCACGTCGCTGCAAACGCTCGCCAACGGGCTTCCCGCTGCCCTGGGCATCGCGCTGGGCTCACCGGCGTTTTTTCTGGGGGCCCTGGCCACGGCCTGCGCCGACACCCTGGCGAGTGAGGTGGGGGCCAGGAGCCGCTGGGCCTGGCACCCGCTGCTGGGCAGGGTCGAGAGCGGCACCAACGCGGCGATGAGCCCGGCCGGCACGGCGGCCCTGGTAATCGGGCCACTGCTGTTCGTGCCCTGGGCGGTCTGGCTCGAGGTTTCCCCGCTCTCGGTGGTTGTGGCGGGGATTGTGGGGGCCTTCGCCGACACCGGGTGGGGGCTGCTGGAGGACCGGCTCGAGTGGTGGACGAACGACCTGACCAA
This sequence comes from Meiothermus sp., assembly GCA_033762915.1. Taxonomy (GTDB): domain Bacteria; phylum Deinococcota; class Deinococci; order Deinococcales; family Thermaceae; genus Meiothermus. The sequence goes on from JANRLD010000007.1 coordinate 116,951, forward strand.
CTTCTTGGCAACCGCGACCGGCGGGCTGGTGGCCCTTCTGCTGAGCTAAGCTCCTCCAGGCGGTGTTGGCAGACCGGCCAACCCAGCCCCGCTCGGCACCGCGCCCCGGCCGTTTGTGCAAGCGGCGCGGGCGTATACTGGCCCGGATTGCGAAATCTTGTGGTCTGTGGCCCCGCTGCTGGGGAGGTGGTTGCTGCCAGCTGGTCAGCGTCACCGGGCCTGTGGAGCCAAAAGCTTGCGCCTCGAGATTCTCGAGGCGCTGCCCTACAGAAGCGCAAGGTGGGGTCGGTTTAGAGGCGCGGCGCTTTCACCTCGAGGCCCCGATACACGCCGGAGTCACCTGCCAGGCTGCGACCCGGCCCACACCCTGGATGTTGGCGGTGCGGCCGTTGGTGACGCGGACGCCCTGGCACAGCGTCCCGCCTGCCGCCTCGCCGCCGCCCAGCAGCAGCTCCGAGGTCGAAGGCGCGAATCCGCCCCCGCCGATCACCGCGCCGCGCTGCTCGCCCCGTTGGTTCACGATCCAGCCGCCGGTGTAGGTCGCGCTGTTCGCACTCAGCTCGGCCCGGAACAGCCCCGCGCTGCCGGTGGCCCTGGAGGCGGTGAACTCCAGCCGCATCCCCTCGAGCTCGAGGGTCCCGCTGGCGCTGTCGCCGGTCAGGCGGGCGTTGAGCTTGGTGCGGCTGTTCAGCTCGATCGCCACCGCCCCGCCCTCCCCGACCGCGCCCCGGAACCACTGAGCGATCTTCTCACCGTCGCAGACGTAGGCCAGCAGGCGGCCCTGTGCGGCCACAATGGCGACAAAGGCTTTGGAGTCTTTCGCCGCGCCCACCCAGGTCTGCTCGAGGGGCTGGGCTAGGCCCAGCGGGGACAGCAGCGCCAACAAGACAATCAGTTTTCCCAACCCGAAGAGCTTCATAGCGCCTCCCTTACTTGCTGCCGTAGAGGTAGTAGGTCGCAGTGTACCCCACCCGCGCCTCGGTGTTCAGGCTGGCCCGGGTGCATCCGCTGGCGGGGGCCTTGCCGCCGACCGTCTCGAGGCGCTGGATGAAGCTCACCTTGGCGAAGGCACCCTGTTTTCCGGCGGACCTGGTCTCGAGGAGCAGCCAGGGGATGGCGTTGGGATCGGTGGAGTTGGCCCTGGCCCGTAGGGCCCCGGTGATCTTGCTGCCATCGATGGACTCCCAGCTGGGGCCGCCGTAGTGGGTGCCCAGCTTGCTGCCCTTGTCGTCGGTGAGAACGGCGTCGGGGGCCTTCAAGACCCACTCATAGCCGGAGTTATCGGCCTTGGCGGAGCAGGCGTAAATTTGGACCCCGTCGGCCAGTACCTTCATCAGCAGGCTGTTGCCGGCCGGAACCGCCAGCTCGGCGGGGGCGCTGGGGACGCCCTGGGCAGCCTGGGCTGCGTAGTCGTAGTCCTGGGCCGTCGCGATGGCTCCGACGGTGCCCAGCAGGCTTGCGGCGATGATCAGACTCATTTTCACGGTTCTCTCCTTTGTTGCTAGCCCAACCCTTTTCTGAGATACTCGCCTATTCGACGAACCCGGTGGCAAAGACCGCCCCCTCGCGCACCTCGAGCCGTATCCCCCTAAGCGCTTCGCGGGCCGGGCCGTTGGCCACCGTGCCGTCCTGGGCCTTGAAAGCCGAGCCGTGGCAGGGGCACTCGAGCAGCCGCCGGGCGTTGGGCATCGCGGGGGTGCAGCCCTCGTGGGTGCAGACCAGGGTGTAGGCGGTCAGCCAGACCGACCCATCGCCCTGCTTCACCTCCATCACCCTCCGGGTCTCGGCGTCAGGTTTGGCCACGCGCACCAGAAGCGACCTGGTTCCGCCAAAGTCGAAGGGCGCACTGTCCCACTCCTTCGCCAGCCTTGAGAGGTCGGCGATCTTCACCGCCGGCACACTCTGCGACTTGCCCTCGACGCCCAAGCCCAGTGTGCCAATTGCGATGATGCCCAGTGCGTTTCTGCGGGTGATTTCTGCCATGGGTGTCCTCCTCTTGGACACCCAAAGTCTGCTCGAGCCCCGGTAACGACCCGGTAACGCGCCCTTGCTCAACCGGGCCTTGGCACGTCAGCAAGGTTAGAGCGGACCTGGGTCTATTTCGCGCAAAGGCTTGGGGACAGGATTGGTTCGCCGTGGTGCTTTCGGGCGGGTGATTGCTGGGATTGACCGGGGAGCCGCTTGGAGGGTGTTTCCCTCCGCCACAGCGGCAGTTTTCGCCGCTTGCTTCCGGCAGCTGAGAACGCCCCTATCAAAACCCGGCGTCTGCCCCGACTCCGGAGGGGTCTCGTCTCGCAACGCTCACCACAAACCGCAGGCCTGCCTTTTTCTGCGAGCCGTGTGCCCTAGCGCTGCCTACTCGAACTCCTCCCAGCGGTGCGGCTGGATGGAGGTACACCGGCCGTTTTCAACAACCAACTCGGTTGCGCAGAACTGTGCCCGCCCGCTGGCGGCCTTGAAGTAGGTTGGGCGCTGGGTCAGGAAGCGGGTCAGGAAGCCCTCCACCTCGCCGCCGATGATCGAATGGGTGGTGAGCGGTCCGGTCATCCCCACGTCGGCCTGGATGGCGGTGCCCCCGGGCAGGAAGCCCGCGTCGGCAGTGGCGACGTGGGTGTGGGTGCCCAGCACCGCCGCCACCCGCCCGTCGAAGTAGTGGCCCAGCCCGTACTTCTCGCTGGTAGCCTCGGCGTGCACCTCGAGCAGCCAGTTTCCCCCGCCCTCCTCTGCCAGCAGCCGGTCCACTGCTCGGAAGGGGTCGTCGAGCTGGAGGTTCATCCCTACCCGGCCCATCACTTGGGCCACGCCCAGCGAGTGGCCGCCCTTCTCAAGCCGCCACCAGCCCCGGCCCGGGGTGCCCTCGGGGTAGTTGAGGGCGCGGATGACCGGCTCGGAGGGGAGCAGCTCGAGCACATCCTTATGATCCCAGGCGTGGTTGCCCAGCGTCACCAGGTCGGCCCCGGCCTCGCGTATTTTCTTGTAGGCCGGTTTGGAGAGGCCCTTGCCGCCGTGGGCGTTCTCGCCGTTTACCACCACGAAGTCGTAGTCCGGCCGCAGGTCGGGGAGGTGCATCGCCAGGGCGCGCAGCCCCGGCTCTCCGAACACGTCGCCGACGAACAGGACCCGCGTCAACTGGGCACCGATCGGCTTTCCAGGTAGGCCTCGACGTGCGCCGTGAAGGCCCGCATGATGGCCTTGCTGAACGGCCCCACCTCGCCGATTCGCTGATCCTCGATCTGGGTCACGGGCATCACCTCGCGGGTGGCCCCGGTCAGGATGACCTCGTCGGCGGCGTAGAGCTCCTCGAGTTCGATGTCGCGGTACTCCACCGGCAAGATGCCCTCAGCGACCCGCAGCATGTGCATGCGGGTTATGCCAGGCAGCACGCCGTTCCTGGCTGTTACTAGGGTGCCGTTGCGGACGATGGACAGGCTGCTGCGCGCCCCCTCCGAGACCATGAAGCCGTCGTGGTAGACCACCTCGCTCGCGCCCTCGGCCCGCATTCGCTTGCCCAGCTTTACCGCAACCAGATAGTCGGTGCTTTTGGCATGGGCCATTTCGCGGACGTTGGTGTGCAAAATGATCTTCGCGCCCTCGGTATAGAGTCGCTCGGGCTGCTTCTTGACCTCGATGGGGGCCAGGATCAGGTTGGGTCTGCCGGGGGTGAAGATATCCTCGGAGTAGCCGCCGGTCAGCACCATCTGCAGGCCGGCCTGCTCGAGCCGGTTCAGCCCGATCAGCTCGCGAATAAAGCCCTCGAGCTGGGCACGGCTGTAGGGTATTTCCAGATCCATCAGGCGGGCGGTGTTCTCGAGGCGGTTGAGGTGATCTTCCAGAAAAACCGGAATCCCACGCAAGATGCGGAAGAACTCGAAGGCCCCGTAGCCCCGCCGCAGCCCCAGGTCGGAGATGTGCAGGGTGGCCTCGGAATGCCGCTGGACTTGTCCGTTGACGTTGACGTACTCCACGCGCAACCTCTAATGCCCGATATTCTAGCAGCAAAGTGGGGCCGGAGACCCCGCCCGCGTCCTTGGCTGCGGCATGTCCCGGGCATCGCCTGCCGAACCCTCTCGAGCGCCTGCTCTGCTGACGATCCGATGGAGGCGTTTTGCCCGGCCCCCGCCGGGCACCGGGTCTCCAGCGCGGTCCGAACAGAGAAGACCTCAACCCGAAGCGCTGAAGCGGGCCAGTCCGGGCGGAGCGCTTCGGCAAATGGGCTCTCTTTGCTCTGTCCAGAAATTACCGCAGGGCAGATGGTCCGCCCCCAAGCAGGTGCTTCCGGGTTGCGGTCTGTGCGAACCACGGCTGCGCTTCAAGCTACCCCCAATCAGACCTCCGGGCCTACTTTGTGTGTCCCGCCATCTGCTATAAGCTAGGAGCACTATGTTCGGCCTATTCAGGAAGCCCGATGAACACGTCAAGCCCGAAGGCGACCGGGCCTTTCTACTGCGGATACGCACCTCGAGGCACGGCGACATCGTGGAATTGCGCCTGAACAAGGGCAACGAGATCGGCTCCTCCGACGAGGGCGGCTACTACGTCCGCAAGGCCATTGTCTCCTCCCAGAACCTCGACCGCGCCACCCTCGAGATCTGGTTCGACAACGGCTACCGCCCCAAGCGCAAGGTGGTCGAGGGCGGCGAGCTGGTGCCCATTAAGGAGTGGCGGCAGGCGCAATAACCGGACGGACTCCGGTGCGGCCCAGGTTGGACCGAGGGCACAGGTCGAATGAAGACGATGGCCCAGGTCTTGTTGGAGGAACCCCCGCCCTCGGGGCTGATCTGCGGGGTGGACGAGGTGGGCCGGGGGGCCGGGGCCGGCGAGGTGTACGCTGCGGCGGTAATCCTCGACGCGGATCGCCCCATCGCGGGTCTGGCCGACTCCAAGCAGCTGAGCGCGGCGACTCGAGCGGCCCTCAGCCTCGAGATCAAGGCCAGGGCCCGCGCCTGGGCCATCGGGCGGGCCAGCCTCGAGGAGATTAGCGCCCTGAACGTTTTGGGTGCGACGCTGCTGGCGATGCAGCGGGCCGTGCAGGGGCTGGCTGTGACGCCCGAGCTGGCCCTGGTAGACGGCAACCGTCTGCCCAAGCTCGGGATCCCGGCTCGAGCGGTGGTCAGGGGCGACGTGCTTGAGCCCGCCATCAGCGCGGCCTCGATTCTGGCCAAGGTGGCTCGAGACGCCGCGATGGTAGAGCTTCACGCCCGCCATCCGCAGTACGGCTTCGACCGACACAAGGGCTATCTCACGGCGGCGCACCTGGAGGCCCTGAAGACCTACGGGGTCAGCCCGGTTCACCGCCGCGGCTATGCGCCGATTCGAGCCCTGCTCGAGTCAACGCCCTAGGGGCAAAGTTGCGTTGTACCGCTCCGCAAAAACCCCGGTCAGGCAGCCCTCGGCGGCCCCCCTCAGCCGCTTGACGGCCTACTCCCGCCAGCGTACCTTCTCCTGCCAGTCCTTGCGGACGGGCTTGGGCCACTCGAGCCCCGCCTTGGGGCGCCCGGCCATCAAGAAGCCCAGCAGCTTGTGCGGCGGCTCGAGGCCCACCAGCCTTGCGGTGTTCTCGTGGCGCACCGGCACCCCCGAAGTCCAGAAGCTCCCCAGACCCAGGCTGCGGGCCACCAGCTGCATATTCTGAACTGCGCCGGCCACCGCCGCCACCTCCTCCCACTCGGGGATTTTGGGGTTGGTGTCCACCACCATCCCCAAAGAGATCCAGACCGGGGCCAGCCAGACCCGGTTGAGCTGGGCGTCGGAGTTCTCCTGGCTGAAGGCCTCGGGCGGCGTGCACAGCCGGTAGGACTCGGCAAAGGTCTGGCCCAGCGCCCCCCGCGCCTCGCCCGTGAACACCGTAAACCGCCAGGGCTGGGTGTTGCC
>JANRLD010000008.1:0-45148 GCA_033762915.1 Meiothermus sp.
AGGATAGCCACGAATCTGCACGTCGCCCTCTTGCAGGATGTTGAACAGCGCCACCTGAACTTTGGGGGCGAGGTCGGCGACCTCGTTGATGCCGAAGATGCCCCGATTGGCCCGGGGCAGCAAGCCATAGTGGACGGCCTCGAGGTCGGAGAGGCCGGTCCCGCGCTTGGCGGCCTTAATCGGGTCGATGTCGCCCAGGATGTCGGCCACAGTGGTGTCGGGGGTGGCCAGCTTCTCGACGTAGCGCTCGCTGCGGGGAATCCAGACGATGGGGGCATCGTCACCCGCCTCCTCGACCATCCGCCTGCCTTCGGCGGATAGAGGGAACAGCGGGTTGTCGCGGATGTCGGTGGGGAGTGCGGGAATCTCCGGGTCGAGCAGCTCGGTGAGCTGGCGCAGGATGCGGCTCTTGGCCTGGCCGCGCAGCCCCAGCAGGATGAAGTTGTGCCGGGCCAGGATGGCGTTCACCAGGTTGGGGATCACCGAGTCGTCGTAAGACTGCACGCCGGGGAACAGCCGATCGCCGGAGCGCAGCTTTTCGATCAGGTTGTGCCGCGCCTCGTCCTTGACCCGGCGTTTAAGCTTCTCGAGGGGATAAGTGCGTTTTAACTCGCCCAACGTTTTGATTTTCATTACTCGAGTTTAGTGCCAACGGATTGGAAATATGTAAACCAAGCCGGGGTAACGTCACCTCAAAGCAGAAATTGTCCCCTGGGGGGCGGGCTGAGCCAGACTTTGCGAGGCTTGGCAAAGCCGGGGCAGGCAACCAGCGCTATCCCAAGAAAATTTGTGCACGGAAGACGCCCAGACCCTCGAGGCCGTAACCTTAGGACCGGAACCCAAACGACCCTGTAACAGCTTGAATAACTGTGTGCGACGACCTTCCGCTTGCTACCATGGTGTCTATGAACTGCGTGAAGCGTAGACAGGTGTTGAAGCTCTTGGGGGCGACTTCGGCAGCAGCTCTCACGGCCTGTGGCTCGAGCATTCACACCCCGTCCAACGCCGACGCCAGCGTGCCCGCCCGTTCGGTGCGGGTCGGGTTTGTCAGCCAAGTGCTCACCCAGTTCCCGCTCATCGGGTCATTCAAGCGCTATCGCAGCAATGCTCAAGGTTCGGAAGACGTCTTCGTGATGCGTACCCCCTTTATGCCGCGCACCGCCCTGGGTGAGGACGAGGGCATCAAGATTGGCGAGCATGTGTTGCTGCTGGCACGCACTCTCGTGTGTACCCATTGCAACCACGCCATCACCAGCCAGCCCATCCAGCCCCAGTGTGCCTGCTCCTACGCCGGGGCACAGTCGCTGGCCTGCCGCCAGTCCGGCTGCCAGGTTTTTACCCAAGGTCTGGAGATAGAGATGCACTGTCAGAACTGCGGCTCCATATTCAATCCCGAAACGGGTACCCCGATCTGGGGCCAGGCGTCTACACGCCTCTTCCCTTATCCCATCGAGAAAGTCGGCAACGAGTTGCACATCTTGTTATGAAGGCTTCTCTTACGGCAATCCCCTTCCCAATTCGGAAAAAAACTCCGGGGCCGAAATCCCCACCAAAGTTGCGCGTTGTGCAAGGCGGGGTTCAACTCGAGAAGCGCGTTAAGGTGCCGACACCTCTTCCGCAGCCGACCCCTTGCCGCCGGCTGTGAACTCATAAAGCAACAACCCCCTCCTGTCGCGGAGGGGGCCTGTTCAGAGGAAAGAGGGCTCGGGGTCGGAGGGCGGACGTTGCCTTAGAACCTTCTCGGCGCGGCCTCTACCGCGCTACGAAAAAATTCGAAGACCTGAACCTTGGGGGCGTTGGCGGCCTGGGCGGCGGGCGCAACGCGGTAGGAGGTGGCCTCGAGGTCGATCAGGCCGCTCTCGGCGCTGCTGGTCAGGCGGATGCTGGCCCCAGCGGGGACGCGGAACCAGATGTCAATCTCCTCTTGCAGCGGCAGCACCAACGCGTTGTCGGCCAGGGCCCCGGCCTGGACCCCGGCGAGGAAGATCACGCGGGCCTCGCGGGGTTCTTGGATCTCGAGCATGAGCGGGGCGGCACGGCCCGAGATGCCCACACCCAGGGGGTTCTCCACGTAGATGTGGCCCTTGAGGTGGAGCAAACTGGCCTCATCGCTGCCGGCCCACATGATGCCGGAGGTAGAGTTCTGGGCGGGGGTGCGCACCCAGCGGACGTGGCGGCCCTCGACCTCGAAGCCCTGGCCGAAGCGGGCCTCCTCGAGCATCGCCAGCTCGTTGCCACGGGCCACCTCGTTGGTGGTGGGGGCCATGGTCAGGGGCTCGGCCATGCCCAGCCAGCTCTTGAGGCCGTAGCGCGTCCAACCGGGCAGGGTGTTGACGAAGGTGCCCCAGTCGGCGGTGTCGCCCGCCATCAGGCGGTGGTAGGCCTCGGCCATGCGCTGCTCTTCCATCGCGCATTGCAGGGCGGCCTGGCGGTGGTACTGCTGGCGGCGACCCGGCTGGAGGCCCAGGTAGAGCACCCGGCGGCTGGCATCGTCGGCGAACTGCCACTGGCCGCTGTAGACCAACCAGCCGCGCCGCTCGAGTTCGTCGAGGTAGGGCGTGGCTTCCAGCGCGTCCAGCAAGCCCTGGCTGTAGCTGCCGGGGTGCACCGAGAGCCGCTCGAGGGCCAGCCGGGCCTCCAGCGAGAGCATCCGGGCCTCGAGCTGCACCTGGGCGCGGACCCGCTGGGGCAGGGGGATCTCGGTACCGGTATGGGGCACCGCCAGCAACTCGCGCAGGTGGCCGGGCGAGCCGCCCGAGGCCAGGAACAGCCGGGCGGCTTGGATGAACGGCAGGTTGGAGAGCATCGAAGCCCGCGCCTCGGCCCAGGCCAGCGGGGGCAGGGTGATGTAGCGGGTCCGTTCGGCGGGATAGTGGGAACGAAGCTCCAGAATCAACCGGGGGTCTTCGCCGTAGCTGCTGCGCTCGACCACCCACAGGCCGTCGCGGTCGGTAAGGATGCGCTCAATCGCGACGTCGGTGTAGGGCGGTCGCAGGTAGTGCAGGGCCTTGCCGCCACCGCGGGGTCCTTCCAGGAAGGGCATCCCCAGGGTTTTGGCCATGGCCTGGGCGAAGGCGGTGCGGCCCGAGCCGGGGCGACCCATCAGGATCAGGACCGAGGGGAGCGCAAGCTGTGCGGCAACTTCCTGCACCAATCGCTCACGCCCAACCGTACCCGAGGAGTTGGCCATCAGTTGCGAGCGCTGGCCCTCGAGCCAGGCCCTAAACTCGACCGACAGCTCCTCCAAACCCTCCATCGGCGCGCCGGGCGAGGGAGTCCGATCCAGCGAGACGAACGGGGGGAGTTGGAGGGGGTCTTCGCCCGCTTTAAACAGCGTGTAGCCCAGCGGGGCCAGGGCTTGGCTGAGGCGGTGCAACTCCACACGGAGGTTCTGCGAGGCGGCGGTGTGACCCCACAGCAGGTCGGCCAGCACCTCGCGGCGGGTCGCGCCCTCGAGGGCCAGGTAGTAGAGAATGGCCAGGCCCTTGCGCTGAAGCTTCAGCTCGCGGCCCTGGTACTCTAGGCGGCTGGGCCCCCAGAGCTTGAGTTGGATTGGTCCACCTGCTTTATTCATGCGCGCTCCTTGCAAGGATCCTCCTGGGTTCGGCTGCAGCCTTGTGCAAGTCCCCTGTGAGCATTCACCGGCGGTTTGGGTCGCCAGCACTACCGACTAGGTAGTTATCAGAGCAATAAGTATTTCACATGGGGTTGTTCGCCAAAGACTTCGTTTCGCCCAGCTCAGGATGCAGTTACGTTCGAGGCGGTTTTCTTCGTCTCAAAGGTAACTCTTGCTCGTAACCTCCCTTTCTAAGCGTTAACTCGCGTTAACCTATGGACTAAGGCTAACATAACGAAGCGCCTCAGTTGGGTTATTACACACACCCACAAACGGGGGGATTTTGTAGTCGGGGTCTCATCAGAGGCCACTCGAGCCGGCCACCTTTCTGCAAATGCGTTACTCACGCTCAAAACGGCCATTATCCCGGCAGGTAACGTGACTCGCCGAGACACGCTCGGTATAATCATCACCCTGTACTGGGTAGTTGTTCGCTACACCGCCCCCGAGCCGAGGCGGACGCCTGGAGAGAGCCATGATCGAAGAGTACAAGCCCATAGGCAGCCTCAAGGGGCGCGACTTCCTTTCCAACCTCGACCTCTCTGCACCGGAGTACCGCGCGGTGCTGGACACCGCGCACCTGATGAAGCGGGGCCACTTCAGGGGCAGTCGGCCGCTCGAGGGCCAGACCCTGGCGATGATCTTCGAGAAGCCCAGCCTGCGGACCCGCACCACCTTCGAGGTGGCGATGGTGCAGCTCGGCGGGCATGCGGTCAACCTGACCAACGCCGAAATCGGACTGGGCACCCGCGAGCCGGTGCGGGACATCGCGCTCAACCTCGAGCGCTGGGTGGACGGGATCATGGCCCGGGTCTACCTGCACTCCACGGTCGAGGAGCTGGCCCGGCACAGCCGCAAGCCGGTCATCAACGGACTCTCCGACCTGCTGCACCCGGTGCAGCTGCTGGCCGACTACCAGTGCATCGAGGAGACCTTTCCCAACACGCGGGGCATCACGGTGGCCTACATCGGCGACGGCAACAACATGGCCAACGCCCACATCCAGTGCGCCGTTCTGTCGGGGGCCAAGCTGATCGTCGCCACACCGCGCGGCTACGAGCCCAACGCGGCGATCGTGCTCGAGGCCCAGCGCCTGGGCGCCGACATCACCCTCACCAACGACCCCCGCGCCGCCGCCGAGGGCGCACAGGTGCTCTACACCGACGTGTGGGTGAGCATGGGCCAAGAGGCCGAGGCCAGCCAGAAGCGCAAGCTCAAGGACTTCGCGGGCTTCCAGGTTAACCCAGCCATGCTGGACTTGATTGAAGACGGTGGCATCTTCCTGCACTGCCTGCCCGCCCACTATGGCGAGGAGGTGGTCGAGGAGGCCACCCTACACCCCAAGAGCCGCGTCTTCGACCAAGCCGAGAACCGCTTGCACGCGCAAAAGGCGTTGTTGTATCAACTGATGGGGTGAAGGTTGGTCGCGGGTCGTGAAGGGGTCGGCCGTCACCGCCGGTATCGCGTGGGCACTGGTGCCCTTCGCAGACCCTTGGCACCGCATAAACCGCTACACTCGGGATGACCGCGGTTTTTGCAGGAGACTAGCCCCCGGTTGTTGCCTACTGCCCGTTCCCCATTATGCCCAAACAGCGCCTCGATAAAGTCCTCGGCCACCTCGGCATCGGCACCCGGAAGGAGATTGACCGGCTCGCCAGGGCGGGCTACATCACCCTGGACGGCGAAGTGGTGAAGGACTCCGGGTTCAAGTTCGACCCCCAAACTACCCACATCGAGATCGACGGTGACGAGATCGTCTACCGCGAGTTCTTCCACCTGCTGCTGCACAAGCCCGCGGGCTACATCACCTCGACCAAGGACCGCGACGGCACCCCCATCACCCACCTCTTTGACGAGGAGTTCCAGCGCGACTGGATGCCGGTGGGGCGGCTGGACAAGGACACCGAGGGCCTGCTCTTTCTCACCACCGACGGCGAGCTAGCCCACCGCCTGACCCACCCGCGCTGGAAGGTGGACAAGCGCTACTATGTCGAGCTCGAGAGGCCCGCCACGCCAGAAGATGTTGCGGTCTTCGCGGCCGGGACGCTGGAACTCGAGGGCGAACCGCTCCAACCCGCGGTGCTGGAGATAGCCGACGACCCCAGGAAAGTGGTGCTGACCATCCGCGAGGGCAAGTACCACCAGATCAAGCGGATGTTCGTCCTGCGGGACAACGCCGTCCGCTACCTCAAGCGCCTCAGCATGGGGCCGCTGGCCCTTCCGGGCGACCTGCCGGTGGGCGAGTACCGGTATCTCGAGCCCCACGAGGAGCGGGCGCTGTACGCGGCGGTGGGGCTGGGACCGTATGGGGGATCATGAGTCCCCCCGGTGGCCTAGCTCCCACAGCTCGAGCCACCGGACCTCCCCGAGCCCGCCCATCCCCACGCCGGGCTGGCGGGGGTAGGTGCGGGTCGAGAGCGCCCGTCCCTGGCAGAAAACTTCCAGCGTGGTGGCGTCGGCGAAGATGTGCAGGCGTAGGGTTTCGCAGGGGCTCAAGGGCATGCGGGGCGGGGACGGCGTGACCAGGGAGGGCGTGGTGTCGGTCACCAGCGAACCCTCGAGCCACAGTCCGGGCTCTGCCGGATCGTAGACCAGCCTGGCCTGCTCGGCGCCGTCGGCAGACCGGTGCAAGGTCAGCTCGAGCCGTTGAGCGGGGTCGGCCTCGAGCAACACCTCGAACGCCGGGCCGCCGACCCCGAACGAACCCTGGCGCTCCAGACTGCCCGACACCCGCCAACTCCGACCCCGCAGGGCCTCGAGCCCAGGCGCGGGCTCTTGCAGGAGCTGTCCGTCGGCAAGCCTCAGCACCCGCGGGAGCGACATACAGCCCGACCAGCCGACCCCGACCTGCTCCTCGACACTCAGCCGCTCGGTTAGCCAGCCGAACATGACCCACTCCCCGCCGGGGCTGAGGAAGGCTTGCGGGGCGTAGAAGCTGTCGCCCCAGTCGAGCTTGCTGCCGCCTTCCACCTCGAGGCGGTTGTTGGCGTATATGCCCGACAAGTAGGCGGTTGAATAGCCCCGGTGCTGATACCAGACCGAAAGTATCAGGGCGGCCCTACCCCCGAAGGGGATCATCTGGCTGCATTCCCACACCGAGCCTGTCCAGACGGGCCGCTGGGCCGCGCCGCTGCCCTCGGCCAGCCAACCCAGGAAGCGCCACTCGAGCAGGTCATCCGAGCCGTACAGGGCTGCAGCCCCGCCCACGCCACGTATGCCCGCACCCACGGTCATCTTCCAGCCGTCGCCCTCCCGCCACACAACCGGATCACGCCAGCCCTCCAGCAGCCTGCCGGCCACAGGACGGTCGTATTTCCACTCCAGCAGGGGTCGGGGGTGCTTGGTAAAGTGGATACCGTCCTCAGAGCTGGCCAGAGCGATGCTAACCGTGGCAGCCCCCTCGTCGCCCGGGTCGAAGTCACGGACGGCGGTGTAGATCAGCTTGAGTTGGCCCTCATGCTCGACGGCGCAGCCCGACCAGCAGCCGCTGCCGTCGAGCGGCCCGCCTGGCGACAGCGCGGTGGGCAGATGCTGCCAGTGCACCAGGTCGCTCGAGACCGCATGACCCCAGTGAATGTTGCCCCAGCGGGGTTGGTCGGGGTTCCACTGGTAAAACAGGTGGTATTGCCCCCGCCAGAAGATCAGCCCGTTGGGGTCGTTGAGCCAGCTATCGGTGGGGGGGAGGAAGTGGTAAACAGGTTTCTTGGTCATCGCGACTTCCGGGATGGCAGCACGAACTTGTCGTATCGAAAAGCCGATGGAGTTAATGACTACCCCTTAACACCGCTGCTAACCACGCTGCGCACAAACCAGCGCTGGAAGAAAAGGAAGAGGATCAGCGTGGGGAGGGTGGCACACAGCGCGAAGGCCATCACGTCGCCCCACTGGCGGGGGGCCTGGCCAAAAAAGGTCTGCATCACATAGGGCAGGGTGGCGTAGGTGTCGCCGCGCACCACCATCACCGGCCACAGCAGGTTACCCCACAGGGCCAGGAATTGTAGCACTGTCACGGTGGCGAAGACCGGCCCCGACAGCGGCAGAACGATCTGCCAGAAGGTGCGGAAGCGGCTGGCTCCGTCCACGAAGGCGGCCTCCTCGAGCTCCTTGGGCAGAGAGATGAAGAACTGGTAAAACAGGTAGATGCTGAAGGCGCTGGCGGCGAAAGGGATGATCTGTACGTGGTAACTGTCCAGCCAGCCAAAGCTGTTCACAAGAAGCAGAAGTGGAACCGCCACAGCCGCAAAGGGGATGATGATTAGGGAGATCACCAGGGTGATCAGGGCCTCGCGCCCCCAGAAGCGGATCCGGGCGATTGCGTAGGCGAACATCGAGTTGACGATCAGCCCCAGAATCACCGTCAGGCTGACGACCAAGCTGCTGTTAAACAACGCCCGCCAGAACTGAACCCGCTGGGTCATGTCAACGTAGTTCTGGGTTCCGCTGGCGCACATCTGGGACACCTGACGCTCGCGGAACTGATCGGCGCTCTCGCCGGGGTTTTGACTCAGGGGACGCTCGGGCTGGGCGGTGTCGGGGGGCCGCACCATGGCGCAGGCGGGCAGGAACCCGCTGATGCCGCCGAGTTCGCGCTGGAGTGTTAGTTCATCATTCTTAAAGGTGGTAGTGAACATGAACAGCAGGGGGAACAGGAAGAAAAAGGCCAGCAGCACCAAAGCCGCATACCCCAGAAAGCTATACATGCGCTTGCGCTGTGTGAGGCTGTTGCCCATAAATCCCCCTAGTTAACCGCCCGCTCTTCGGGCAGCAGGCGACGCTGGATCAGTGAGAGGATGAACACGATGATGAAGAAGACCACCGCAATCGCGCTGGCCCGTCCCACCGCCCCCAGCTGGAAGCCCTGCTCGACCATCCGCAGCAGCACTGTGGCGGTGCTCTCGCGATCCACCACCCCGCCCGTGGCCATCACGTAGACCTGGTCGAAGAGCTGGAAGGCCAGGATCATGGTAGTCATCAAGATGAAGATCGTGGTGTTGCGCAGTTGTGGCAGGGTTACGCTCCAGAACTGCTGGGCGGGGGTCGCACCGTCGATATTAGCAGCCTCGTAGAGCTCGGCAGGGATGCTCTGCAAACCCGCCAGGTAGACCAGCATCTGATAGCCCGCGCCCTGCCAGATCGACAGCAACATGATTGCCGGGAAGGCCGTATACGGGTTGCCGAGCCAGTTGACCTCGCGTATCGCCCCGAAGGTTATGGTGGCCACGAAAGAGTTGATGATACCCTCGGGCGAGTTATAGAGCAGGCTCCAGATCACCGCCACCACCGCCATCACGGTCGCCGTGGGGATGAAGTAGATGGTGCGGAAGATGGTCACTCCAGGTAGTTTCTGATTGACCAAAAGGGCCATCCCCAGCGCCAGCGCGGTCTGGAGCGGGGCCACGATTACCACGAACAACACGTTGTTCAGCAGCGGGCGGATGACCGAAGCGTTGGACTCGGGGTCGAAGATGCGCTGGTAGTTCTCTAGTCCCACGAAGCGGGTCGGTACCATCTCGTTGGGTACCAGGCGCTGGTTGGTGAAGGAGAGGTATACGGCCATCAGGAACGGTACGATCAAGAACACCACAAGCAGGATGAGGGCCGGGGCCGACATCAGCCATGCGGTTATGTTGTCGCTGCGTTGAGTCTTCATAAACCTCCGCCTGAAACCTTCTGGTATGCCCGGGGCGGCAGCGGGCTGAGTCTGGGCCGTACAACAACCTCGCCCCCGAACCCGGGCCTTACCCTGAACCGAGACTGGAACCCATTCAGTCGATGGCTTCCGCTCTGACAAGACCCCTCTCGAACTCGAGAGGGGTCTTGCTTAACCTCAACCCGAATTACTTATTGGGGTAGCCGTTGTTGTCCTTGATGTCCTGGTCAATGGCCCGCGCAGCACGATCCAGCTCGGCCTTCACGTTGCCGCCCGCTGCTATGTTAGCCGCCGCCTCGGCGAAGGCCTTGGTTATCGCGGGGTAAGCGGGGGTGGCGGGACGGGCCACGGCGGCGCGGCTATTGAGCTGGCGCACGTAGAGGGAGAGCGCACCGTTGGGGCCGAAATTTTTACTCCTGGCGATTGCGCTCTTCCGGCTGGGGACGCCGCCGGCGGCGTCGCTCATGGCCAGAACCGACTCGGTGCTCACCATGTGCAGCAGCACCTTGGCAGCGGCATCGGGGTTGGGGCAATCAGAGCTGATGCCGTAATTCCACCCACCCATGCCGGTGACCTGGCGGCCTCCGAAGGCGGGCATCGGCAATAGAAGCAGGTTATCGCCCAGAGCTTTGGAGTAGTCGGCCCAGGTCCAGTGGCCTACGAAGGAGATGGCGGCCCTACCCTCTACGAAGTCGGTGTCGGAGCGGGTGGCTACGTTGACAAAGTTCTTGGTCAGGTTCTGAAAGTAGGTCATCCCGCGCACGGCCGCCGGGCCGTTGATAACGCCGCTGGCGGTCTGGTAGCCGTTGCGGTTGATGAGGTCACCGCCGAAGCTCTGCATGATGGGGGCGAAGCCGTAAGTGTACCACTCGCCGCGACCATAGTTGAACTTCATGTCAAGTGGGTATTGCAGCCCGCTAGCCTTGAGCCTGGTCAGCACCTGGACGAACTCGTTCCCGGTCCACGGACGGTTGGGGATAGTCACCCCCGCCTTGGCCAGAAGCGATCTATTGGCCCAGATGGCCAGACCCGAATCCCCCACCGCCAGGGTGTAGAGCTTGCCGTTGTAAGTCCCCTGGCTGATGATCGAGGGCAGGAAGTCAGCCCTGGTGGCGGCGTTGATGTACTTATCAATGGGGATAATCTTGCCCGACCAAGCGTAGTTGTAGAGGTTGGGACCGTCGAAATCGAGAACACACGGCAGGCGGTTAGCCAGCGCGGCCGCGTTAACCTGGTCATTGTACGAGCCCTCAGGGAGGCGCACCAGGTCGATTTGGATGTCTTTATTAGCCTCGTTAAACTTTTTGACCGTGGCATCGATCACTTCGCGCTCAATGCCCTGGCCCGAATGCGACCAAAGCGTGACTTTGACCTGGGCGCTGGCAACTCCGGTCAGGGCCGTTGCGGCCAGTGCGGTTAACAGAACCTGATTCTTCATGTTTACCTCCTCCACACTCCACACCAACGCTTTAGATCTCCGGGCCCGACTTTGGCATATGGGTATCAGAGGCTTGTCGGCGTTAGGGCTTACGAAAATACTACGCCCGGAAAAGCTACTTGTCAATAATCTCGACAAAAACGATTTAGTTCAAAGGTTGCAGTTTGCTCAAGGGTGCGGTATGGTGAATGAACAAGAGGAAAAAGCGTAAGGGGTTACGGATGGCTCGAGTCACGATTTTTGAGGTCGCACAGAAGGCAGGCGTGTCCACCGGGACCGTCTCCAGGGTGCTTAACGGGCGCTCCGACGTGAGCCCCGAGACGCGCGAACGCGTACTGCGCATCGTGCAGGAGTCGGGCTACGTCCCCGACTCGGGCGCACGCCGCCTGGCCAAGGGGCAGCGCGAGCTGGTGGGGGTAGCCCCCTTCAGCGAGAACACCTTCCGTAGTCCGTATTACAGCATTATGTTGGATGCAATCCAGGAAAGACTGTTTAAGCTGGGCTACGCTGCACGGGTTCTGGAACCCACCCCCGCCGACCCGGTCTTTGAGCAGTGCATCGGCTTTATCGTCCCCGGCATCCACCTCGACGACCCCCGCCCCGAGCGGCTCCTGCGCCTGCACATTCCGTGCGTGGTGGTGGGCCGCACCGAGCGCCAGAGCTGGGTGGACATTGACAACGAGGGCGGCATCGGGCAGGCCATGCGCCACCTCTTCAACCTGGGCCATACCAGGGTCGCCCACATCACCGGCTCGCCCATCGGCCAGACCACCCAGGCTCGCCTCGAGGCCTACCACGCCTGCGTCGAGGGCGCCGGTCTCCCAGTCCACAACGAGCTGATCTGGGACGGCCTGTTCACCGACATGGGCGCTTACCGCGCCACCCGCAAGGCGGTCGAACTGGGCCTGGAGTTCACCGCCATCCTGGCCGCCTCCGACGAGATGGCGGTGGGGGCCATCGCGGCCCTCCAGGATGCGGGCCTGCGCGTCCCGCTGGACGTCTCGGTGGTGGGCTTCGACGGCTTCGGCCCAGAGGCCCACGCCGCCCCGCCCCTCACCACCGTCCGCCAGCCAGTGCGCGAGGTCGGCCACACCGCGGCCGACCTGCTGGTGGAAACCCTGAACGCCAAGCCCAGGCGTCAGGTGATCTTGCCCGTAGAGTTGGTAGTGCGCTCGAGTTCGGCTATGGCGAGGAAATAGGGGATGGGGAAGGAGCGGCCTCACCCATCACGGCCACGCTCCCGACTCGCTTTACCTCGCCCCCTACCTCTTTTGAACAGTGCAGATCCCCTCGGGGCGCAGGGTTTCGTCCTGAATCATCTTGCGGAAGCCAGAGAGGGTGGTCTGGGTCCAACCGCCCGTCCAGCCCTGCGCATCGGACTCGGCGATACAGATCACCGCGTCGCCGCTGGTGGCTTCGCGTCCCTTGCTCAAGAACAAGTAGACCCCCACCATGTTCTCGCCGGGGTAGTAGTAGAGGAAGGTGGTCTTCTCGTCGGCGCTGCCGATGGCGTAGAAGTAGTCATCGCCTGCGGCCCGCTCGAGGCGGGTGATGACCTTGATGGTCTGGCGGTTGCCGTCGGAGATGTTGGCCCCCATGGCGTAGAACTGCAGGGTGTCGCCCAGGGCGAAGGGGAGCGCCAACGGCCGGCCGGCCGAGGGGGCACAGCCTGCGATGAGTGCAACCGCCGAGACGGCCAGCGCGACGAAGAGAGGACGAAGGCGCGTGTTCATGCTGCCCGCAAGGTAGCAAAACCGGGGGAAGCCACCGGGGCAAACAACCATGAGAGCGTTACATCAGGCGACGCGAGCAGGGTGGTGGGGTCAGATGAGCTTGCTCAGCCAACCTCGAGCCGCCTCGAGTTCGACCCCGAACAACTGATGTCCGCCCGGCTGCCAGCGCAGCTCGACCCTGGCCCCGGCGACCTCGAGCACGTCCGCCAACGCTTGAACTCGAGCGTTCGGCGACCAGGGGTCTTGGGTGCCCGCCGCGATGAACACCGGCAGGCCAGTGAGTTGGGGCGGCGGGACGACCTCCAGCGGCAGCACCGGGCGCAGCAAGACGCCACCCGCCAGCACCTCGGGATGCAAGAGCATCAGCGCCGCGGCGATGTTCGCGCCGTTTGAGTAGCCCAGGGCGTAGACCCTGGCGGGGTCGAAACCGTACTCCTCGGCGGCCCCCCTCACGAAGCTGGCTAGGTCGGCGGCCTGCGCCCGCAGGTCTTCTTCGTCGAACACCCCCATGGCCAGCCGCCTAAAGAAGCGGGGGGCGCCGTTCTCGAGCACCTTCCCCCTGGGCGAGAGGATATGGGCACCGGGGGCCAACTCCTGGGCCAGCGGGATCAAGTCCCGCTCGTCGCCCCCGGTCCCGTGCAGCGCCAGCAGCGTCGACTCCGAACCTCCCGGCTCGAAGCAGTGAATGAAGTTAAGTGCGGACGTCATAAGCACCTCGAAACAGCGGAAAACCCCGGAGGGAAGAGGGCTGAGGGAACCAAGGCCAAACCCAAAGCTGTTCTCCTTTCCCTTGCGTCTTCCCTACTCTCCCCTCCCGCCTAGGCGCCTACAGCCGCCTTCGGCACCTCGACCTCTCCCACCCGAATCTTCGGTAGGCTACCCTCGATCTGGGCGCGGTGCGGCTCGAGCCACCCCGGCAGCTTAAGCGATGTGCCCAGCGCCTCGAAAGGCTCGTCGGTGGCGAATCCCGGAACATCGGTGGCGACTTCGAAGAGCACCCCGCCGGGCTCGCGGAAGTAGATCGAGCGGAAGTACTGGCGCTCCTGCACGGCAGTGGCGGGGACACCGGCCCCCATCAGGGTCTGGCGCAACTCGAGCTGCGCCGCCTCGTCCGGCACCCGGAAGGCGATGTGGTGGACAGTGCCGACCCCCCCGCGCCCGGCCAGAAACTGACCCGACTCACGCACCTCAACCCGCCCGAAGCCGAAACCGTCCTGCGGGGCCAGGTGGGTGATGTTCTCGCTCTGACCGACCTGGGTGTAGCCCAAGGTCTCGAGCAACTTCACGCTGGGCGCGGCCCGCAGCACCCACATCTGGGCGCCGTAGAAGCCGCGAATGGCGTGATCGGCGGGCACGGGGGCCTCGGGCCAGCTCGAGGCCTCGGGGGCGGCAGGCATGGCCACCAGCTCAGTCCCGATGCCGTCGGGGTCTTTGAAGACCAAACGGGTCAGGCCGTCGCGCTGCTCGGTCTTGTAGGCCACGCCCTTCTCGAGCAGCCGCTGCGCCCAGTAGCCCACGGCAGACTGCGGGACGGCATAAGAGATCAGCCCAACCTGGTGCACCCCGGCCCGCCCCTGCTGCGCGCCCGGCCAGGGGAAGAAGGTAATGATGGTGCCGGGTCGACCCAGGCCGTCGCCATAGTAGAAGTGGTAGGTGCCGGGGTCGTCGAAGTTGACCGTGATCTTGACCAGCCGCAGACCCAGCACGCCCGTGTAGAAGTCCAGGTTGCGCTGCGGGTCTCCCGCCATTGCGGTTATGTGGTGGATGCCGGTGAGTTTGCTCATGGGGGCTCCTTCACGTGTTTAAAGTATTGTATACATAGTAGTATAAAAAATGAAGTGTTCCTGGTGACAGAGTCGGCGTGATTTCTGGAGCAAGACGATTGGCCGGCCCAAGGTCGAGTGGTCGGCAGGAGGGGACCGCCCACCCACGCCCCGATTACGTTACGCCCCTATGCTGATTGGGCATTGCGGTCTAGACTTAGATACACTGAAGGAGACAGTTCATGGAGCGGTTCTTGCGTTGGGTTACAGGCTTCGGAATCATGCTAGGGGCGGGTTTGGGCGTGTGGGCGTGGACAAGCAATCCGCCGGGGCAGGTGCGGGCGGCGGCGGCCCCCACCTACTACGGCGAGGTGCAGGCCATCCTCGAGCAAAACTGTGTGAACTGCCACAGCGAGGGCGGCATCGGCCCGTTCAGCCTGACCGACCCCAAGGAGGCCCGCAAGCGGGCGCAGGAGATCGCGGCCGTCACCCAGGCCGGCTACATGCCACCCTGGATGCCCGCGGGCGACTCGCCGCGCTTCTTGTACGAGCGGGGGTTGAGCGAGGAGCAGAAGGCCCAGCTCAGCGCCTGGGCCGAGGCCGGCGCACCGCTGGGCCAGTTCCGCTACCGGCCGGTGGAGGTGTCCAAGACCATTAAGGCCCCCGACCTGACTCTACCCATGACCGAGTCCTACCGGCCCAGCGCCAAGTACGGCACCGACGACTACCACTGCTTCTTGCTGGACCCGGGGCTGGACCGCGACGTGATGGTAACCGGGGTGGACATCAAGCCGGGGCAGCCCAGCATCGTCCACCACGTGATCCTCTTCACCGTCACCGGCACCGCCCTCGAGCGGGCCGAGCAGCTCAACGCCCAGAACGGCGGCAAGGGCTGGACCTGCTTCGGCGGGCCGGGCCTCGACAGCACCGGAGCGTCGCTGATCGGCGGGGTGGCCGCCGCTGCCGGCAACGCCCCGCGCACCACCGGCAACGGCTACCTGGGCTTCTGGGTGCCTGGCAAGGGCCAGGACCGCCTGCCCGCCGGGACGGCCATGCCGCTGCGCCGGGGCACCAAGGTGATCATGCAGATGCACTACAACCTGGCATCAGGGGTCAAACCGGACCTCAGCAGCGCCAAGCTCTACTTCGCCGAGAACCCCGCCGGCCTGCGCCCGCTGCGCCCCATCCTGCTCTACGCCCCCACCGAGATCCCTTGCCCCGAGGGTCTGAACAGCCCCGAGTGCAGCCGCGACCATGTCCTGCGCGAGAATCTGCTGCGCTACGGCCCGGACTCCAACCTGATCGCGCTGGGGATGCTGCTGGCCTGCGGCAAGAGCGCCGAGGAGTACAGCCGCAACGTGGGCAACGCCAGCCGGGTGCGCTCCACCTGCGACCGCCGCATGGGCAGCCGCATGGACGTGTTCGGGGTGGCGGGCCACATGCACCTGCGGGGCCGGGCGGTGAAGCTCGAGCTCAACCCCGGCACCCCCAAGGCCCAGACCATCCTCGACATCCCGGCCTGGAACTTCCACTGGCAAGACCAGTACTGGCTCGAGCAGCCCATCGCCATCAACCCCGGCGACGTGGTGCGGGTGAGTTGTAGCTGGGATAACTCGCTGGCCGCCCAGCCGATGGTTGCGGGCAAGCCCGACGCCCCGCGCTACATCACCTGGGGCGAGGGCACCAACGAAGAGATGTGCCTGGGGGCGCTGATGGTGGCGAACCGGTGAGTCCTCGAGTCCTTCTCCCCCTTCTCACCCTCGCCCTGCTGGGGCTGGGGTGGTACGGCAGCGTAGCGCAGGACGCCCGTCCGCGCAGCTTTGCGGGAACCGGACGAGTGGAAGCGCTCCGGGCGGCCGGCGAGGGGTGCCAGGCCACCTTGAGGCTGCACCGGGTTTTCTCGACCAGCCAGAACTTCGGGGAGCAGCCGGGCGTGGGCAGCAGGTTCGGCGTAGCGGTGAGCGCCGACGACTGCCTGGCGCTACAGGTCGCGATGAGCCAGAGCGACCCCGGGCACGTGTTCTTTATCCTGGGGGAGGCCCCCAGGAACGCCTGGCGCTTCCTGACCAAGCCGCGCCCGCCCGCCGGGTGCAGCGGTTGACTTGGTTGCGCCAGGGTCTTTGCACGACCCACCAACGCCGCGGAACGGAGGCACAGCGGATTTCAAACCATGTCTGGCAAAGGCCTTGGGGCTGAAATCCGTTCCCCGCCTTGTTTTGGAGTGCGGTGTCGCGGGGTTCAGGTTGCTGACCGCTGCAGGACCCTGGGCAATCAGTCTGCCGGTTTTATAAACCCGTACCGCTCGAGCGCCCCCCGCAGTTCGGGCAGCCTGGGGTTTTTCAGCACGGCCGCGTCGTCGCCGGGCTTCCAGTAGCCCTCGACCAGCCCCACCACCACCATAGGGAACTTGAGCTTCCCTTGGTTCATGGCCTTGTCGGCCTCGGCGGCCCCCCGATCGGTCTCGACATCGAAAAAGTCGTACTCGAGGCCCTGGTTCTTGAAATACTTGCGCAAGCCCAGGGTGAGGGGGCACCAGTCGGCCCCGTAAACCTGCACACGGCTCACAGCTCCCCCACCTTCCCGGGCACGATCTCGAGGGCGATCCGGACGTGAGCGGCCTTGAAGCCGGCCTCGAGATGGCTGTTGTCGCAAAAGGGCTTGTTTCTGGAGGCCCCGCAGCGACACAGCGCAGCGCGCGCAGTCTCAAAAGTCACGGCCCCCGAATCGTTCCGGAAGGCCATCGGGCCGCGCAGGTAGAGTGGGCCGTCGGGCATTAGGTCCGCGCTGACAAATTGCGGAACCGCCTCGGCCTGTCCGCCGTCCAGCCGCTCGTAGTGCAGGGCGCCGCTGGGGCAGCGCTCAACCACCTCGGAAATTGCATCGGCGGCGGCGTGCTCAGGCTGAATCCAGGGCTTCTTCTGGGTGTCGAAGACCTCCGGCAGCCCCCGCACGCACTCCGCTGCGTGGATGCACAGGCGTGGCTGGTAGTAGACCACGATACCTTCGGCGCCATATTTACGGCCTCTCTCGGACATGGGTATAAGCCTAAAAGCGCTCCAGACGCCAGGGGTAGGGGTTGGGTGACAATAGGGCTAAAACAGACTTCGGGGGCGAAACCAGAGCCCTCCCGTGTGGGAGGGCTCTGGCCTCAACTTTCAACCTCCGACCGTCGAAGGGTTACTGGGCAGCGGCAGGCTGCTGGGCGGCAACGGCCTCGACGTCCAGGGTGAACTTGACCTCCTCGCCCACCAGCAACGCGCCCAGCTCGAGCACCTGGTTCCAGGTCAGGTTCCAGTCCTTGCGGTTGATCTCGCCCGTGGCGGAGCCCGCGATGCGGGTCATGCCCCAAGGATCCTTGACCGGGTTGATGTGGGCCTCAGCTTTGAGGGTGACAGGCTTGGTGATCTCGCGGATGGTCAGGTGCCCCTCGATCACGTAGTCCTCGCCGCCCAGGTGACGGATGGCGGTACTCTCGAATTTGATCTCGGGGTGAGCCTCGGCGTGGAGGAAGTCGGGGGAGCGCAGGTGGCCATCGCGCTGGGGCTCGCCGGTGGCGATGCTGGCAGCATCAATGGTGGCGCTGATCTTCACCGGGTGGCCACCGGCGTCGGTCTCGAGGCTGCCACCCTTCACCTTCAGGCTGCCGCGCACGCTGGCAAGACCCATGTGACGCACCTTAAAGTCAACGCTGGTATGGCTGGTGTCGAGGTTCCATTGCATGGGTTTTACTCCTTTGGGTCGAACCACTCGGGCTCAACTGACTATACATAGTATAAATCATATCACTTTGTATTGTAAAGTATTTGAATCCACAAAGTCTTGTGCTACCCTCATACCTAACAAGGGATGACTTTCTTATGGCGAATCACGAGCAAGACCACGGCTTCTGTCCCGTCTACGAGGCCATCAACGTCCTCCAGGAGAAATGGACGTTGCACATCATCCGCAACCTGCTGGACGGCCCCAAGGGCTTTAACGAGCTTTCGAGGGCGGTCGGGGGCTGCAACCCCGCTACCCTGGCCCAGCGGGTCGAACGCCTCGAGCAGATGGGCATCATCTCCAAGACCATCCACTCCACCATGCCCCCCCGCACCTCCTACGCCCTAACCGAGTCCGGTCAGGCCCTGCACGAGGTGGTGGGCGCTATAGGTCGCTGGGGCAAGCAGTATTTACCCCAGCCGGTGATGGGATAGTGGCCCGGTAGGTCTGTAGTCTGGAAAACATCCGCATCTTAATACTCACTGAACACAATTCGGCCATACAACATAAGAGTTAAACCCAATTCTTCAAAGCGTAGTTTGGAGTGAATTTTGTTTGCGACCCCGGCTACTTTCTTTGTAATGGATGCAAAATACCAGCCTAGTAGCTTTGTAACTCGGATATACATAGCCTGTACACAGGCTGATAAGGTTAGAATATGATCGAGTCCAACGAGAAACCTTTAGAAGTCGTCCTGGAGCTCTTGGGGCAGCGGGGGGTCTACACAATTCTTCAATCGCTCACCTCCGGCCCGCTGCGCTTCGGCGCGTTGCAGCACGTCACGGCCCTGCCGCCCCGCACGCTTTCGCTACGGCTGAAGGAGCTCGAGGAGGCCGAGCTGATCAGCCGCACCGAGTACAACGAGGTGCCGCCCCGCGTCGAGTACGCCCTGACCGACACCGGAAAAGGGCTGCGGCCCGCCCTCGAGGCCCTGGCAGCCTGGGAAACCAAGCTGCACTAAGTCTGGGCAAAAGCGCGCCAGCCGGGCAAATGCCCGGCTGGCTTTTTCTATCGCGGCCGGCCTTACAGCCTGTAGGCGAAGCGCAGGAGCAGACCGAAGCTGCTGAGGTCGGTGCTTAGCTCGGGGTTGAAGGTCAGCCTGGGCATGAGGTCGTAGAGGCCGCCCAGGTAGAGGCTCCAGGCCAGCGGAGGCAGCAGGGAGTCGAGCGATACTCCGCCATAGACAGTCAGGTCGCCCACGGTGTAGTCGGCCTCGAGGTAGCCGTCCAGGCCGTATCCGAAGGGCACGTCGTTGGGGACTACCGAGACGCTGGCCAGGGCGCGGAGGCCGGCCAGCAGGCTCAGGCCACTTCCCACGTCGTAGGTCAGGTCCAGGCCGACCTGGGGAGACACCGAGAGGCCGAACCCGGAGCTGGGGGTCAGGTTCACGGTGATCGGGAGTCGCACTCGAGCGTAGCCATTGACGGTCAGCGCACCGCCGCTCACCAGGTCGGTGCTGTACTGAACGAAGGGCCGCACCAGCAGACCGGTACGAAAGCTGGGCAGGATGCCCGCGTCCAGGCGGCCCAGTACGCCCGCCGTAAGGCCCGGCGCGAGGGTGGTGGAGTAGTTAGCCTCAAAGCGGCCCGTGAGGCTGAACTGTGCGAAGGCGGGGGTCGCTAGACCCAGAACGGCTAAACCTGCAAACAAGAGTTTTTTCATAAGTGGGTATCCCCCTGCGGCGAAGGCTGATCCCTCGCCGACGCCGGGGACGATAACATTAGAGTTCGATTTGTGCAAGACTTCGCAAGAAGTATCAGGTGAGTACGAAAGGCAATAACCCATGTGCAACACAGCAATACAAGCGAAACGTTTCCCGTATCGAAGCGTGACAAATGATTAAGGTTTTCTCACCTGGGACACTCAGAGCGGTTCCCACGAACACTCGGCACGGCAAACACCGCCGTGCCGAGTACATTGTGGTGCTCGCGGAACGCCGCAGTGGTGGGAAACCCGATCAGAAGCTCAGGCCCAGCTTCACGCGGGCACGAATCCCGCCGGAGTTGGAGGTCTCGAGCAGTCCCTCGAGGTTGGTGTCGCCGGTGATGCGGTAGAGGCTGGTGAGGGAGAGGTTGAAGCCCTGAAAATTGGTGTCGTAGCGGGCGCTGAGGTTGAGCTGGCGGGTTGCGTCGTAGCTGGCCTTGGCGAAGTAGTTGGTGCGGGCGTTGGGCTGGAAGGTGAACTCCGCCCCCGCGCCCAGGCTGTAGTTGCCGCTGCCGTACTCCAGGCGCAGATCGGAGTACAGGTAAGGGGAGGTGCTTACCGCGGAAATGCCCACGTTGGCCACCCCGAAGGTGTAGCGAGCCTCGCTGAGGGAACGCAAGTACAGGCCGGTGAGCAGGTTGTAGCCCAGGTTCAGGCCGAACCTGGAGGTCAGGCTGAGGCTCGAGGTTTGGGCCAGGGTCAGCGGAGCATTCTGTCCGACGAACAGATCGCCGCTGAAGTCGTCCACGCCAAACCTGGCAAAGGTCCACCTCCAGTTGGGCTCGAGGGTCAGGCTGGCGGCCGCACCGCTGGAGAGGGGCGCGATGAGGGTAGCGCTGAGCCCGGCAGTGAGGTCGGTCATGACGGTGCGGGTGTAGTCAGCCGAAACCGCCGCGCTCCAGCTGTTGGTTTGGGCCAGGGCGGGGGCGAGGGCGGAGATAGCCAGGAGCAAGAACAGTTTCTTCATGATGAACAAACCTCGTTAGGCACGGTATCACCCCGGCTTTGGGGCCGGCAAGGGCGGTAACGGGCGCGAGGGTTATATAACGCTCGAGGTCATAGCAAAAGCGAACGACCGGGGCCGTGGCCCCGGTCGTTCGCTTTCTTACCGTGCTTCCCATGAATACTCGGCACGGCAAACACCGCCGTGCCGAGTATTTGTGGGACTGCTTTAGAAGTCCATGTCGCCGCCGCCCATGCCACCAGCGGGCATGGCGGGGGCCTTCTTCTCCTCGGGCTTCTCGGCCACAACGGCCTCGGTCATGAGGATCAGGGCGGCGATGGAGGAGGCATTCTGGAGGGCGGTGCGGGTCACCTTGGCGGGGTCAACAATGCCCCAGTCCATCATGTTGCCGTACTCGCCGTTGGCGGCGTTGAAGCCGTAGTTGCTGTCCTTCTTGCCCAGGATCTGGTTGACCACAACCGAACCCTCGAAGCCGGCGTTGCCGGCAATCTGGCGGGCAGGCTCCTCGAGGCTGCGCAGCACGATCTTGGCGCCGGTAGCCTCGTCGCCCTCGAGGTCCTTGATCAGGGCCTTGACCGCGGGGATGGCGCGGATCAGGGCCACACCGCCGCCGGGCACGATGCCTTCCTCGACCGCAGCACGGGCGGTGGAGAGGGCGTCCTCGTAGCGGTGCTTCTTCTCCTTGAGCTCGGTCTCGGTGGCCGCGCCAACGCGGATCACCGCGACACCGCCAGCCAGCTTGGCCAGGCGCTCCTGGAGCTTCTCCTTGGCGTACTCGCTGTCGGAGGACTCGAGCTCCTTCTTGATGCCGTTAATGCGGCCGTCGATATCTTCCTTCTTGCCCTTGCCCGCGACCACGGTGGTCTCGTCCTTGCTGATGCGCACGCGCTCGGCGCGGCCCAGCATGGAGAGGGTGGCGTTCTCGAGCTTGAAGCCCAGCTCCTCGGAGATCACGGTGCCGCCGGTGATGGCCGCGAGGTCCTTGAGCATCTCCTTGCGGCGGTCGCCGAAACCGGGGGCCTTGACCGCAGAGATGTTCAGGGTGCCGCGCAGCTTGTTGACGATCAGGGTGGCCAGGGCCTCGCCCTCGATGTCCTCGGCAATGATCAGCATCGGCTTACCGGTCTGGGCGGTCTGCTCGAGCACGGGCAGCAGCTCGCGCACGTTGGTGATCTTCTTCTCGGTGATCAGGATGTAGGGGTCGTCGAGGCTGGCCTCCATGTTGTCGGCGTTGTTGACGAAGTAGGGCGAGACGTAGCCCTTGTCGAACTGGTAGCCTTCAACGAAGTTCAGCTCGGTGTCGAGGGTCTTGCTCTCCTCGACGGTGATGACGCCCTCGCGGCCGACCTTCTCCATCGCGTCGGCGATCAGGCCGCCGATCTCGGAGTCGTTGTTGGCCGAGACGCTGGCGACCTCGAGGATGGCCTTCTTGTCGTTGACCGCTACCGCGAGCTTCTGCACCTCGGCGATGGTGGTGGCGACGGCCTTCTCGATGCCCTTCTTGAGGTCGAGGGGGTTGGCGCCGGCGGCAACGTTGCGCAGGCCCTCGCGCACGATGGCCTGGCCCAGCACGGTGGCGGTGGTGGTGCCGTCACCGGTGATGTCGTTGGTCTTGGAGGCGATCTCGATCATCAGCTTGGCGCCGATGTTCTCGAGGTGGTCCTCCAGCTCCACTTCCTTGGCGACGGACACGCCGTCCTTGGTGATGGTGGGGCTGCCGAACTTCTTCTCCAGCACCACGTTGCGGCCGCGGGGCCCGAGGGTCACTTTCACCGCGTTGGCCACGGCATTGACGCCGCGCTCGAGGCTGCGGCGGGCGGTCTCGTCGAAAACTAGCATTTTAGCCATTATGTGCTCCTTTCAGTCGCGTCCGTACGTCAATACGTCGTACGTCTTACACCTTCTGGGTTTCGCGTACGACGTCAAACGTACGTCGTACGACCAACGCTTACATCACCGCCAGCAGATCCCGCTCAGAGAGGATGATCAGCTCTTCGCCGTCGATCTCGACCTCGGTGCCGCCGTACTTGGCGAACAGCACCGTGTCGCCCTCTTTCACGTCGAGGGGGATGCGCTTGCCGTCCTCGAAGCGGCCCTGGCCCACGGCCAGCACCTTGCCCTTCTGGGGCTTCTCCTTAGCGCTGTCGGGCAGCACGATGCCGCCACGGGTGATCTGCTCTTCCTCCACGCGCTTAACCACCACGCGGTCGCCCAGGGGTTTGATTGCGGTCTTGGTCGCCATGTGTCCTCCTTTTGGATTTCCTACGAGCGTGATTTGACACTCAAAGGGTTTGACTGTCAACCCGAAACAATATTATTCGTCCTTGCCCATGAGAATGTCAAGAGGGCTGGGTTACAGGACTATGAAGAGTTGAGTGGGGTTATATCAAGGACAAGCCCCCAGGTGTACCGCCGGGGTCATAAACCCCGTAACCTCCTAAAGTGTCAGAAACACATTTATAATGTCACAGCGGTTCCCACCATTCCGCCTCACTGCGTGAGGTGTAATGAACCCCGCACATCCGAGTCTATGCGTGCGTGGTATTCGTGGGAACCGCTGTCAGTGCAAAACCAAAACGTATGGAGGTGTTTTTATGAAAGCGTTGAAGAGGGTAACCCTGCTGGCCGCGGCCTTGTTCCTGGCCGCTTGCGGCACCTCGCCTCAGGCCCCAACCGGCGCGGATCCTGGCGTCAGCGCTCAGGTCACCGACGGCTCCCTGGACGGCAACGCCCACCCCTACGTGGGAATTATGGTGGCCAAGTCGGCCAGCGGAGGAGTTCTGTGGCGGTGCAGCGGCACCCTGATGTCACCCACCGTCTTTCTGACCGCAGGCCACTGCACCGAGTCTCCTGCCGTCAGGGCAGAGATCTGGTTCGACGCGGACATTGACGCAGGCAGACCCGCCAACGGCTACCCCAACACCGGGCAGACTCGAGGCACCACCTACACCCACCCCAGCTACAACCCCAATGCCTTCGTGCTCTACGACCTGGGCGTGGTGGTGCTCGACGCGCCCTACCCCATGAGCCGGTACGGGGCGCTGCCGCAGCTGAACGTGCTGGACAACCTGGCCCGCAGACGCGGTCAGCAGAACCTTACCTTCACCGCGGTCGGCTACGGCCTGCAGCAGAGCTTCCCCGATGCCGCCTCGTGGAAGGAGAACAACCAGCGCGTCCGGATGGTGGCCCACCCCCACCTAATCCAGATCAACACCGGCTTTACCGGGGATTTCTCGCTGCTGCTGTCCAACAACGCCAACACCGGCGGCACCTGCTTCGGCGACTCCGGCGGTCCCAATTTCATCGGCGACAGCAATGTGGTGGGCGGGGTCACCTCCTTCGGCATCAACGGCAACTGTGCGGGCACCGGGGGCGTTTACCGCGTAGACCGCGCCGACGACCTGACCTGGCTGGCCAGCTTCGGGCTGAACCCCTAAGCGCGACTTCTGACCACCGGCTGGCTAAAGCCAGCCGGTTTTTGTTCGGGTACTCGACCATTACCCATTTCTAACCCGCCTTGCCTAGACTTTAGCCCGTGCGCCTGCCCCGTATCCGAAAATGGTGGCTGATTTTCCCGGCTCTGTTGGTCTTAACGCCCGTGGGGGTTTGGCTGGTCAACGCCTGGGTAGATCGGGTGGCGCGGCCTTGGGTGTTTAACGACCTCGAGCAACTCCCCACCAACCGGGTGGGGCTGGTGCTGGGGACTGCCCCAACGCTCGAGGACGGTCGGCGCAACCTCTTCTTCGTGTACCGGATGCAGGCCGCCGCAGAGTTGTACACAGCGGGCAAGGTCGAGTATCTATTGGTCAGCGGCGACAACTCCACCAAGACCTACGACGAACCCACCGCCATGCGTGATGCTTTGGTCGCCCTGGGCGTGCCCAAAGACCGCATCTACCTCGACTACGCGGGCTTCCGTACCCTGGACTCGGTGGTGCGGGCCGAGGCGGTGTTCAAAGAGCAAAACTTCACCGTCATCTCGCAGCGCTTCCACAACGAGCGGGCGGTGTTCATCGCGCGGGAGCGTGGGCTGGGGGCGGTCGGGTACAACGCCAGGGATGTTTCGGCTGCTGTGGCCCCGCAGGTGCAGTTCCGCGAGTACTTTGCCAGGGTGCAGATGGTGCTCGACCTGTTCCTGCTGAACACCCGCCCCAAATTCTACGGCGAGCCGATTCGGATCGGGATAGACCCCATTCAGTAGGCTAGGGGCGCTGAAGCTCGACCCGCAGGCCGGGGCTGTTGGAGCCGCTGAGGGTGCCGGTGTAGCGGGGGGGCGCAGTACTTTGGCCACTCGAGACGAACTGCGAAGCGCTGAGCTGAGACTTTTGGCCCGAGGGGCCGGTTAGCTCGAGGCTGATGTTCAAACTGGGCAGCGGCAGCGGCGAACTCTGGGTTTCTACTCCAAAAAACTGCACACCTCCCCCGCTCCCCCGCCCCGACACAGTGTAGTTTTGTCCGGCTAGGGTTGCCGCGCCGGTAATGGAGTATTCGCTGGCGCTGACATACTGGGCCTGCACCTCGAGGCGCAGCGGCTGGGCGGCGGCCTCGCGCCGGTAATCCCAGGCCGCGCTGCCCACTCGAGCCAACCCGGCCGCCTTTATCACCGGGGGGCCGACGGTGGGAGCGTCGGTGGCGAGCTCGAGCTCGATGTACGACAGCAGGTAGGTTTCGCCCGCCACCACAGCGACCTCCTCGATAGGCGAGATGCCCTTTCTGAAGAAGGCCGAGAACAGCGGGGTCACGTCACGCGCTTGACCCACCGCCTGCAACGTCCAAGGAACACTCAGATAGCGCAGACCGCCACCGTAACTTTGTACGAACAAGTCACCCGACCTGCCGTCGGCGGCCACGCTGATGTTTCTGACCCCGGACACCTCGGCGGGCAACTGGAGGGCGGCCTCGAGGGTGTTGCTGCCCAAATTCCAGACCAGCAGTTGCCGGTTTTGACCAGAATCCACAAATACCCCCGCCAAGCGCTCGTCGCTAAGGCTGAACTTTAGCGGCCGAACCTGTGGCTGTGGGGCTGAGGGATTCGGCGTAGTCGGGGGGAGGGGCAAGGCGGCGCTGCCGCCCGTGGCCAGGTTCCACAGGATGTAGGTAGGCTGACCCGTCTGGTATTGGGTGGTTAGCAGATACCGTCCCCCAGGGGACAGTTGGACATCGAAGCTTATCGTGTTGAGGCTGCGAATCAGCGCCCCGTCGGCAAGGTCTCGCACCGCCAGGCTGCCGCTCGAGCGGGTCAGGTATCTTGAGCCGTCCTGGCTGACTTGCAGCAGTTCCTCGTTGTTGAGGTTGATGGCTCGGCTGACCTGGAGGGTTGCCGCGTCCCGAACCCGCAGCACTCCGCCCCCCTGCTCAAACACCCTCGAGCCATCCGCCGAGATACCCATCAGGCGACCAGAAAAGCCACCCAGGCGGCTGATCTGCTGTCCGGTTGAGCTGTCCACGACCAGTAGCTCTGCACCTCGACCGATCGCCACGCGGTTGCCGCCTACCCTTATGTCCAACGGCTGGATGTTCTCGAAAACACCCCCGGCCCAAACACCGCTGAACACCCGTCCGTCCTCGGGGAATTTAATCGGGAGTGGGCTGGGACTACAGCCCACCAGTGCCCATACACCAGCCAGAAACCAGAGTAAACGCCGCATACCCAGAGTTTAGGACAGCCTCGAGGGGGGGTGCGGCCGCGGGCATCAAAGGGATCGTTATTCAGGCGTTAACCCCGCCGCTGCCGCGCCGCCTCGAACAGCACCAGCGCCGCCGTCACCGAGACGTTGAGGCTGTCGGCCACGCCCCGCATGGGGATGCTGACCTTGTGATGGGCGGCCTCGAGCCACTCCCCGCTCAAGCCCTCGTGCTCGGTGCCCAGCAGCACCGCCACCACCCTGCGCAGGTCGGCGTCCCAGTAGGTGTGGGGGGTGTGGGGGGTGGTGGCGAGCAGGGGGATTTGGTGACGAAGGAGCCAGGCCCGGGCCTCGGCCTCGGCGGGGGCGAAGACCGGCAGCGAGAACACCACCCCGGTCGAGTTGCGGATGGTCTGCGGGCTCCACAAGTCCACCCCGCCCACCGCCAGCACCGCGTCGGCCCCGGCGGCATCGGCGGAGCGCAGGATGGCGCCCAGGTTACCGGGCTTCTCGAGGCCCACCAGCACCAGCACCAGCGCATTTGGGGGCGGGTCGAACTCGAGCAGGCTCCGCCCCGGCAGGCGGGCCACCCCGATCACGCCCGCTGGATTTTCGCGGCTGCTGAGCTTGCCCAGTGCAGCGGCGCTCAGGCGGGTAACGGGAGGCAGAAGGCGGGAGACGAGAGAGCCGTGCAGTTCGCCTTCCTCGGCGTTTAGATCGTTGGCGAAGAAGAGTTCTTGGAACTCGAGGCCCGCCCCCAAGGCCCGGGAAACCTCCCGAGCACCCTCGACCAAAAACAAGCCGGTGCGCTCGCGCTCCTTGCGCTCAGAAAGTTTTGCAAGCGCCTTGATGCGGGGGTTGGACGGGCTGCTGATCTCCACCCGGACAGCCTACCGCGCCCAGCCGCCGGCCGTCAGCAATGAGAGACGCCGAACGTAGCCGTAGCCGGCCTCGAGCACGGTGGGCACAGCCCTACTTGCCACCTTCTGGCTTTACGACCCCACCACAAAGGATTCCTCGTCGCCAAACACCACCCTCCTCGGAAGGACAATAGCCAAAGTGTTGTGACGTACGACGTACTGATGTACGACCCCATCAGCGCGGCAGAATGGGCCGCAGATAATCAACAACCCGGTTGTAGCCGTAGGTGTAGACCGCGCCGTTGGGGGCGGTGATCTCGAGGGTGTCCTCGCCCTCGTAGCTGAGGCGGCGCAACAGCACCAGGCCGCCGGGATCCACGCACTCCACCTCGGCGGCCAAGTAGCTCTCGGCGAAGGGGTCGCCGGCCTCGGGGCCGAAGTCGGTGCCGGAGGTGCTCTCCCCCGCCACGCCGTTGATGCCCTCGGCAGTCATGGACCTGTGGAAGGGGTCCTGGATGTAGCCGTCCTCGAGCCGCGCCATCCCGCCCGCGAGGTCGAAGGCATTGACCAGCAGGCGCTGCGGATTGCCGTCGCCCAGCATCAGGGCCATCACCTCGGCCTCATTCTCGTCGTCGCGTGAGGCCTTGAGCCCCTCGATGCCATAGCCGCTCTCCATCGCTCAAATGTGCCAGCCGGCGCTTAGTCCGCGCTGAGGGCCGCGCCATAGGCGGTCGCGAAGCCTGCGCCGGGCGGTATGACCGGCCGGGGGTCAACCTGGTAAAAGTACCAGACCCGCTCGAGGGCCGCTTGCACCGGGGCCAGGTCGGGCAGGTGCCCCACAATCACGATCTGCCGATGGCCAGCGGCCTTGGCGGCGTTGATGGCCACCATCGCGATCACCTGGGAGACCAGGGTGACCAGGGCCGCCGCCAGGTCCTCGCGCCGGAGGGTCAGGGGCCGCACCGCCCGCCCGAAATTGACCGCCGTGGCGTCGGCCGGCAGGTGGCCGATCCCACCGCCGATCACGTCGATCAGGGTCGAGTCAACTGCACTCGTATCTCCGGCCTCGGCCAGCCGGGCGATCTCGAGGGGATCGGCGGTGCCCAGCAGCAACCGGCCCAGGCCCAGCAGGGTCCCGCCCCCCACCGCCGAGCCGGTGAAGTGGAAGGCCTCCCGCCCCCGGGCCGAGACCATAGCGGTCCCGGTACCCGCCGAGACCACCAGCGCCTCGCCCAGGCCCGCCAGGGTCAGCGCCCCCCGGCCCAGCGCCACCGGCTCGGGCACCTTGCGGATCGCAAAGCCCTCGAAGGACTCCGGCAGATTGCGCGAGAGACCGCCGCTGCTGGCGATCCCACCCAGCTGGCCCGCGTCCACCTCGAGCGCCCGCAGCACCTGCCACAGCGACGCCACGCTGGCCCCCTCGGTGGGCACGATCTGCCGCGCCACAATCCTGTCCCCTTCGATCAGCACCGCGTCGGTGTTGGAGAGCCCGAAATCCACGCCCAGTTTCAGCATGACGAAAGCATAAGGGCGGGCGGCGGGCGGCGGGTAGCGGGAGCGAACAAAGCAACCGCCTTACCCTTAGCCCTGGCTCGCCAAAACCTCGCCCACCCCCCGCAGGCGGGTCTTCAGCAACAGGGCGGCCCGGCTGCTATCCAGCACCCCGTTGCGGGGGCGAGGGGTGGGAAAGTCTCGAACAGAGCCCAGGGGCAGCGCCTGGGGATCGAGGCCGTGGTGCTGGACGAGGCGCTGGCCGAACTCGGCCCGGCTGAGCGGCTCGGCCCCGCCGAGGTGGAGCAGCCCGGTGTGGGGTACCCGGAGCAGCTCGAGTATGGCCGCCGCCAGGTCTTGGGCGTACACGAACGAGCGGTACTCGTCGGTGAAGAGTGCGCCCTTGGCGCGGCCCTGGGCCAAGTCCAGCGCGGTTCGGCTGGTGGGGTCCAGGGGGTCCAGGCCCCAGATCAGCGAGGTGCGGATGGCGGTGGCGCCGGGGTCGGTGTGCAGGACGAGTCGTTCGGCCTCGAGCTTGGCCCGGCCGTACTCGGTGACGGGGTTGGGTGGGTCGGCCTCGGTGTAGGGGCCCAGCTTCTCGCCATCAAAGACCGCGTCGGTGGAGAGGTGAACCAGCCGGGCCCCCACCGCCCGGCTGGCCTCGAGCACGTTGGCGGTACCCTCCACGATCACCCGCCCCCAGCCCTCCCCCTCCTTGCGGTAGGCGGTGTGAACCACCACCTCGGGCCGGAAAACCTCGAGAGTCTGCCGAAGTCCGGGCCGGTCGAGGATATCCAGCCGGTGCCAGCGCACGCCGGGGGCGGCGGGCGGCTGGCTGTGGCAGGTCGCAGCCAGGGTCAGGCCCTGCTCGAGGCCCTGCCGCAGCAAGACTCTACCCAGATACCCGGTGCCGCCGGTGATAAGTACACGCATGGTTTAACTCGAGCTTCCCGGAGGGTACAAGACGATGGGGTTCCACTCTCGAGCCTTGGCCAAGATTTGCTCGGGGGTTAGTTCTTCCTCGCTGTGATAGATCAAGTCCGAGACCTTCTTCGAGGGGATGTTGATTTCCAAAAAGGTTAGCCAATAGTCCAGCTCTGCCTCGGTTCTTGCCTCTACATGGAGTCCGCCAATGATTTCGAGAAGCTCTTCATCGGTCACATCGGGAACTTTCGGAACGTGACGCAGCGACATTTCGGCGTAAGCTTCAACTTCTGTCCAAGTCCGAATACGACAGAAATGCTCTGTACCCTCGACAGAAAGATCACTCGAGGTGAGCCAGTTGTACTCGGCCACGAGTTCCTCGAGACCTTCGTGCTTCTTCTCCTCGTGCTTTGAGGCAATTAGCCCGATGAGGTATACCGCCCGCTCGAGGTCGGCGGGGTCAACGGGTTTGGGCAACAGATGGGGCCGGACATTCATGGCTTGCCGAGCGCGGTAGCTACAACCACATCACCTAACAACCGTCCCAGCCCCCTCGAGCGCCGCCGTAATCGGGTTCTCGGGCCGGGCGTCACCGAAAATCACCCGGCCCACGCCGCCCTGCACGGCCTCGACCGCGCCGAGCACCTTCTTCTTCATCCGGCCCTGGGCCACCGCCATGTACTGCGGGTCGTTGACCTTCGCGGCGGGGATCTCGCGGATCAGGCTGGACTCGTCGGGGAAGTTGGCCAGCAGGCCGGGGATGTTGGAGAGCAGCAGCAGGGCTTCGGCCTTGAGGGCGGTGGCCAGCATCGAAGCGGCGGTGTCGCCGTCGGTGTTGATGGCGTGGCCCTCGTGGCTCACGGCGGGCGGGGTGAGGACCGGGAGGTAGCCCGCGTCCATCAGCATCGTCAGCAGGCCCGTATTCACCTTCTCCACCGAGCCAGTGAAGTCGCCGCGGTGGATCTTGATCTTGCCATTCTCCACGTACTTCACCGCGTCCTTGCGCTTGCCCTCGAAAACGCGCCCGTCCAGGCCCGAGAGCCCCACCGCGTTGACCCCCTCGAGCTGCAACAACTCCACGATCCGCTTGTTGACCAGGCCGCAGTAGACCATCTCGAAGATCTCGAGGGTTCGCCGATCCGTAATCCGGCTGGTCATGCCGCCGGGGTGGGTAAGGAACTGCGCCGGGTGGCCCAGCGCCTCGGCCAGTTTGTTGGTCTCGGCAGAGCCGCCGTGGACCAGGATGAGCCTTTGGCCCGCCTTCCAGAGCGCAGCGGCGTCTTTGGCCACTGCCGCGTAGTTGATGCCTTCCGAACCCCCCACCTTAACGACAATCACGCCCAAGAGTCTACCAAATGCCCGGTTGCGCGGGCGGTGCGGTTGAGGGAAGATACTCGCCGGTAGGTCCTCGAGGTTTACTATGCGCCATACACCCGTTTTATCGGCCCCCAACCCCGTTCGGGGAGGCCGGATATGAACCCCGAGCCCCTGCGCCACTTGATCGCCCGCCAAATCGCGTCGGGCGGCTTCGAGGGGGCCGCGGTGGTGGCCTCGAGGGAGGGCCAGACCGTGCTCGAGCACTACGCCGGGAGCGCCGGGCCGGGGCTGCCGGCCGGCCCCGAAGTGCTGTGGCCGCTGGCCTCGATCTCCAAGATGTACGCGGTGAGCGCCATCATGGCCCTGGTCGAGGAGGGCCGGCTGACCCTCAACCAGCGGGTCTGCGAGGTGATTCCAGAGTTCACCGGCGGCGGGCGTGAGGAGGTGCGGCTGCGCCACCTGCTCACCCACACCTCGGGCCTGATCTACGAGTCGCCCGAGATGGAGGCCCGGCTGGCCGCCCAGACGCCGCTCGAGGGGCTGATCCGCGAGGCTTTCACCGCCCCGCTGCTGTTCCGGCCCGGCAGCCGGGTGGTCTACGCCGACTACAACACCCTGATTGCCGGGGAGGTGGCCTCGAGGCTGACCGGGAGGCCGCTAGAGGATCTGGTCGGAACGCTGGTCTTGGAACCGATGGGCCTCCACGACACCTTCTTCCCCACCCCCGCCGAGCAGGACCACCGCACCGCCACCGTGCGCGGCCCCCTGGCCGAGGACACCGCGGGGGCCATGTACAACTCCCGCTATGCGCGGGGGCTGGCCCACCCGGCCTTCGCGGTGAGCGCGACTGCTCGAGACCTGCACCGCTTCGCCCTGCACTTTGCGCCGGGCGGCCCCCGAGTCCTCTCCGAGCGCACCGTGCAGGCCATGCGGCGCAGCCAGACGGGCATCGTGCCCGGCGAACACCCCGACGCCAGGGGCTACTTCGAGAGCAGCCCGATGCCCTGGGGGCTGGGCTGGGCCCTGCAGACCGAGTGGACGCCCACCCTGATCTGCGACCTCAGCAGCCAGTCTACCTTCGGCCACGGCGGGGCCAGCGGCTGTTTCGTGATGGTCGACCCCGAGAACGCCGTCGTAATCGCCCTGGTCAGCAACGCCCACCTGCGGCTGGGCCTCGAGGCGTGGTTCAACCGCCAGAAGACCCTGCTCAACCTGGCGTATAGGCTGGCCAGCGGGTAGGGGCGGATACCAGAGGGTCAAAGCCAATCCCCATCCCCCCTCGAGTGCTGTCGCCTGTAAATTGCGCGTCGCGGAGCGCAAGCTGATTGGCCCAAAGGGGGCTTTTGCATCGCTCAGCAGATCGGTTTTCGGGGAACTCGAGAGTCCCCCTTTCAACCCATCGGTTTGTGGGTAAGTTGCGCCAGGGTGGAAGCGCGGAATCGGCGGGTATGGTCAATACGTACCTGGCTTCCCGGCGGGAGTTGGCGGCTCAGTCGGGCCACTCCCCGATGTCCTCGCGCTCGACGTGGTAGCCCGCGCCCTGCAGGTCGGCGATGACGGCGGCTCCGTGGGCGCTGTCGCGCACCTCGAGCACCAGCTCCACCCCCACCTTGCCCAGCGGGGCCAGCCACAAGGCGCGGCGGTGGAAGATGTCGACGATGTTGGCCCCGGCGGCGGCCACCCTCGAGACCACCCGGGCCAGCGCGCCGGGGCGGTCGATGACCGAGAGTTTTAGGAGGAGGTAGCGGCCTTGCCGCACCATCACCTGCTCGATGACCCTCGAGAGCAGATTTCCGTCGATGTTGCCGCCGCACAGCACCGTGGCCACGGTCTCGCCCGCCCGCACCCCCACCTTGCCCGCCAGGAGGGCTCCGATCCCGGCCGCGCCCGCGCCCTCCACCACCAGCTTGAGGTTCTGGGCGCAGTGGGCGATGCCGCGGGCGATCTCGTCGTCGGAGACCTCCACCACTTCGTTCACCCGGTCGCGGATGATCGGCAGGGTGAGGTCGCCGGGGCGCTTAACCGCGATGCCATCGGCGATGGTTTGGGCAGCGGCGACGCTGACCGGCGCGCCAGCCTGCAGCGAGAGGTTCACCGGCGCACAGCCTGTGGCCTGGACGCCCACGATTCGGGTCTTGGGGCTCAGGGCCTTGACCACCGTAGCGATCCCGCCGATCAGCCCGCCACCCCCGATGGGCACCACCAGCAGGTCGAGGTCAGAGACAGCCTCGAGCAGCTCGAGGCCGATGGTTCCCTGCCCCGCGATGATTTTGAGGTCGTTGAAGGCGTGGACGTAGGTGTAGCCGTGGGCCTCTTGCAACTCGTGGGCTTTCGCCACCGCGTCGTCGAAACTGGCCCCGTGCAGCACCACCTCGGCCCCGTAGCCTCGGGTCGCCACCACTTTGGTGAGGGGCGCGTACTCCGGCATCACAATCACCGAGCGGATGCCGTACAAGGACGCGGCCAGCGCCACCCCCTGCGCGTGATTGCCCGCCGAGGGGGCCACCACCCCCCTGGCCTTCTCTTCCTGGCTCAGCGAGGCGATTTTGTTAAGCGCCCCGCGAATCTTGAAGGAGTTGGCCTTTTGTAGACACTCGGCCTTGACGTAGAGCTGCACCCCCAGCTCTCTGGAGGCAGCCTCGTCGAGCAGGGTGGGGGTAGCGGTGATGGTGGGGGCGATGAGGGCGCGGGCGGCCCGGACATCCTCGAGGGTAAGCACCCAATCAGTTTACGGGGCTTGTGCCGCAAAGGCACCCCGGCCCTCGCCCATCCCTGCTCAGCGGGTGGCCCAGAGCATCCCGCGCCGGACGATCTCGCGGGCCTCGAGCACGTCAAAGTCGGCCTGGACATGCCCCAGCGAACAGTAGAACACCCGCCCGCGGCCCCAGCGCCGCTTCCACACCACCGGCATCACCGTGCCCTCGATCCAGTCGTTGTACTCACCAGAAAAGGTGGTGGTCGCCAGCACCTCGTTGGAGGGGTCTACGTGCATGTAGTACTGCTCCGACCTGATGGCGAAGTCGGACAGGCCCGACATGATGGGGTCTTGTGGCTGGGTGATGTTCACCGTGTAGGGGATGATGTTGCCGGGGTGCGCCACCCACTGCCCGCCCACCATGAACTGGTACTGGGTATTGTTGCGAAAGGCGTCGGCCATCCCCCCGTGCCAGCCCGCGAAGCCGGTGCCCGCTTTGATGGTCTCCAGGAGCCCCTTCTCTTGTTCGGGAGTAATGCTGCTCATGGTGTAGACCTGCACGATCAGGTCCTGGGCCTGCATGAAATCGGCCTCGAGGTAGGTGTCGAGGCTATCCGAGATAGAGACTTGATAGCCCTCCGCCTCGAGGATCGGTGCGAAGAGGTCCACGCACTGCTTGGGCTGGTGCCCGTCCCAACCGCCCCAAACGAACAATGCCCGCTTTGCATTCGACATGCCGCCTACACTACCGAAAACAGGGCTCGAGGGTCAAAGGCGACCCTCCAAGTCGAGCACTCCGGCCTTCCGGGCTTCGACCTGCCCGTCCCCATGGCAGTGGCGGTGGCCCTGGATGCCTCGGTAGCCGCCAAGACCCCGCAGCTTTTCGTAAGCGTTGAGTGTGGCGACGGCCACGCCAGGGGCCAGACATCTTCTACCGGGGCAAGTTGGGACGAACCCCCGACACCACAGCAGTGCCGGAAGCCTCGAGGAGCCACTTTGCGCAACTTCTCTTCGACTCGCTCACCCCTCCTTCAGCTGGAGTCGTAGCAGGCGACACGCCTCACTGATTGAAGGCCGAGGAGCAACCCCTCGGCCTTCAACTTTCATCGGATGACGTATGACCTATGACCTATGACCTATGACGTATGGCGATATTTACTGCGGCACCACCCTAAAGATCCGCCCGGAGTCGCTCGAGATGTACAAGAAACCGTCCGGCCCCACCGCAATATCGCGCAGACGCTCGTTGGGGTTGTCAATCAGGATTTCTTGCTGAGCGATGGCCTCACCGTTGAGCACCAGGCGGTAGAGCCTTCCGGTCATCAAGCTGACGAATAACAGGTTGTCGCGCCACTGGGGAAACACCTCGGAGTCGCCGGGGTAGAAGACCATATCGCTGATGGCGATGGCGCGGTCGGGGTTGTACTCGCGTACGGCGGGCTGGTA
This sequence comes from Meiothermus sp., assembly GCA_033762915.1. GTDB lineage: Bacteria > Deinococcota > Deinococci > Deinococcales > Thermaceae > Meiothermus. The sequence continues at coordinate 34,985 of JANRLD010000008.1, forward strand.
GTTCTGGGCGGTGAGGTTGGCGGTGGTGTTGCAGGGGTGGTAGAGCGTGGAACCCCACTCGGGCGAGGTCATGGCCTGGCCGAAGCGCTGCTCACCGATGCAGTCGGGCCAGTCGTAGTTTCGGCCAGGTCGGATGATGTTCAGCTCGTCGCGGGTGTAGGGGCCGTGCTCGGTAGACCATAGAAGCCCCGTCCCCGGCTGGAAGGCCAGGCCCTGGGGGTTGCGGTGGCCCATGCTCCAGACCGGGCTGTTGGTAGCGGGGTTGCGATCCCAGTCGGGGTTGTCGGCGGGAACGGTGCCGTCGAGGTTGATGCGCAGAATCTTGCCGGAGAGGGTCGAGGGGTTCTGCGAGCCCGAGGTGTTGTTGGCGTCACCGGTGGAGATGTACAGCTTGCCGTCCTTGTGGATCACCCGGCAACCCTTGTGGATGTTGGTGCCGTTGATACCCTCGAGCATCACTTGCTCGTTAATCAAGCTGGTGCCGGTGACGGAAAGCTCGACCCGGCTCACCCGCACGAAGCGGTTTTCCTCGGTCTGAACGCCATTGCGCCAGTAGGAATAGCAGATGTAGGCCCGACGGTTGGTGGCGAAATCGGGGTCGAGTTCCATGCCCAGCGAGCCGCCCTCGTTGTAGCCGGCCGTACCGACCCGAACCTGGATGCTGCTGGTAAAGCTGGTGATCTGGCGGGTGGCCAGGTCGAGGCTTTGCACGCGCAAGGTGGGGTGATTGCGGGTGGTAAAGAGCAGCCTGCCGTCGGGGGCAAAGTTCAGGCTCCAAGGGATGTCGCCCGCGCTCTGCACGATGGTCTCGGTGCGGAAGCGGGCCGGGCCAGGCGGCGGCGGGGTGGGAGCGCTGCGGGTGGTCAGGGTGTGGGTGGCCCAGGCTCCGGGGCCGGCGGCGTTCCGCGCCCGCAGGCGGTAGGTGTAGGTGGTGGCGGGGCGCAGGTTGGTGTCGGGATAGCGGGTCATCGTGGCCGAGGGCAGGGTGACGTTGGTCCACTCGGTGGGGCTGTCGCCCAGGCCGCGCTCGAGGTTGAAGCTCTGGGCCTCGGGCATGGCGTCCCAGCTCAGCTCGGCGGAGGTGGCAGTGAGGTTGGCGCTCCGGAGGTTGGCGGGGGGGGCGGGCGGCTGTAGGGGCGGGGCGGGGGTGGTCAGGTTCACCTCGGCCCCCTCGCCGTAACCAACCTCGTTGCCGGCCCTGACCCGGAAGGTGTAGGCGGTGCTGGCGCTCAGGCCCTCTACCGTGTAGGGCGGGGCGGGCTGGTCGGCGATCTTGGTGAAAGGCCCCTCGCCGCTGCGGCGCTCGACGGTGTAATGGGTCGCGCCGGGGCTGGCCTCCCAGCTCAGGCGGGCCTGGCTGCTCGAGAGCACCTCGGCGCTGAGGCCCTGCGGGGCGGGCGGCGCTTGGGGCGGCGCTTGAGGCGCCTCGGGGGTGGCGGCGCTGGCCTCGGCCCAGCCGCTCTCGCCGAATTCGTTGGCGGCCTTGACCCGGAAGGCGTAGCGGGTGCCGGGGGTGAGGTCTTCGACGGTGAGCTGGGTGTTGCTCACCTCAGTGACCTGGGTAAAGCCGAGGCCCGGGTTCTGCCGCTCGACCACATAGCGGCCGGCCCCTGGGCTGGCCTCCCAACGCAGCGCGATCTGGCGGCTCGAGAGGGGCTCGGCGGACAGGTTCTGCGGGGCGGCCGGGGCCTCGATAGGCACCCTGGGGGTGCGCACGCTGACCTCGCTGCCCTCGCTGAAGCCGCTGTTGTTGCCCGCCCTGACCCGGAAGATGTAGGTGGTGTCGGGGGCCAGTTCCTCCAGGGTCAGCTCGGTGGCCTCGATTTCGCGGGGGGGGCTGTAGACGCTGTCGGCCCCCAGTTGCTCCACCGCGTAGCGGGTGGCCCGCTCCGAGGCATCCCAGCGCAGCCGGATCTGGCGGCTCGAGAGGGCCTGGGCGCTGAGGTTTTGCGGGGACGAGGGCAGCAGCACCTGGTTGGGCTGGGGGTTCACGGGGCCGAAACCCGGAAGCGGCTCGACAAGGTTACAGGCGGCCAGAAGGATCGCGGGGAGGACAAAAAGCCGGGCAGAACTGCGAAACATGGATTCTCCAGGGATAGTTAGGGTGGGGGTTCGAAGGGCGGCGCGGACAGCGTTACTACGAATGTAGGGCCGTTACATAGCGGCGCCTGTGCGATGCAAACAAAAGCCCGGTTCGGCGAATTAATCTAAATTTCCCTTAGCAGGGGCCAATTCTCGGCCATAGGGCAGGTATAAGTTAGAGAAGTATGTGTGTTACACGTAACGCTCGTAACGAACAAAATGTGAATAGTTCACGTTTTACGAAATCCATGGCATCCACAGATTTATCGTTGGTGTCGCAATTTATCTTCGATTTCGCTTCAAAGGTGTCGGTGGGGCCCAGCATAGGCATTCATCAGCGTTACGTGGATCGGTGCCAGCGGACCGTCTGACCCCGCCCAAGAGCTGCCCGACCGTAACAGCGGCCTCGAGGGAAACGCCCAAAACCCTCCCCTGAGCCTGGGGCCTTGTTACTCAACTCATGAAGTCATGGGCCGGTCGGGAAGCCGGAGAATGTGCCCGCCGGCAGGGGTTTCATTCGCGCCAGGACTTTGCTTGTCTCCAGACACTATTCCGGGCACTTTTCGGCGTAAAATGGTGAACCGTGAGTATCGAACGTGGTGTGGATAGCTGGAACCTCGCCTACCTCGAGGCGCTCTACCAGGAGTACGAGAAAGACCCCTCATCCGTCTCGTCCGAGTGGACGAGCTACTTCCACGACGCCGAGGCCTCCGGCCCCAACGGTGCAACCGGCGCGGCGGTGGTGGACGCCAACTCGGTCTCGGAGATCGCCTCCTTTTTCCTCAAGGCGGTGCGGCTGATCCGGGCCTACCGCGAGCGCGGCCACCTGGCGGCCCGCATAGACCCGCTGGGCCGCAGCCGCCAGACCCCGCCCGAGCTCGAGGCCAGCTTCTACGGCCTGAGCGAGGCCGACCTGCAGCGCCCGATCCCGCAGGAGTTCGGGGCAGGCACCCTGGCCCAGCTCATCGAGAAGCTGAAGGTGCTCTACTGCGGCACTATTGGGATTGAGATCGGACACCTCGACGACCCCGAGGTGCGTCGATGGCTCGAGGGCAGGCTCGAGGCGGGCTTTGCCAAGCCCGACACCGAGCAGAAAAAGCGCATCCACGAGCGCTTGATGCAGGCCACGGTCTTCGAGGAGTTCTTGCAGAAGAAGTACCTGGGGGCCAAGACCTTCAGCTTAGAGGGCACCGAGTCGCTGATCCCGCTGATGGACTTGGTCACCGAGAACGCCGCGAGACAGGGCGTGAGCGAGATCGTGCTGGGTATGGCCCACCGCGGTCGCCTCAACGTGCTGGCCAACGTGGTCAAGAAGCCCCTGCGCGACATCTTTCTTGAGTTCGAGGAGGTCTTCCCCGAGGACTATGCGGGCGACGTGAAGTACCACCTGGGCTACTCCAACGACATCGAGACCCCGGCGGGCAAGCTGCACATCTCGCTCAACTTCAATCCCTCGCACCTCGAGTTCGTGGCCCCGGTGGCGATGGGGCGCACCAGGGCCAAGCAGGACCGCTTCGGCGACAGGGGGCGCGAGAAGGGGATGCTGCTCCTGATCCACGGCGACGCGGCCTTCATCGGCGAGGGCATCGTGCAAGAGACCCTCAACATCTCCGGCATCCCCGCCTACACGGTGGGGGGCGCGGTACACATCATCCTGAACAACCAGGTCGGCTTCACCACCGAGCCGCACGAGTACACCGCCGGGCTGTACTCGACCGAGATCGCCAAGATGCTCGAGAGCCCCATCTTCCACGTCAATGCCGAAGACCCCGAGGCACTGGTGGGGGTGGTGGAGCTGGCGATGGAGTTCCGCAAGGCCTTCAAGCGCGACGTGTTTATCGACCTGATCGGCTTCCGCAAGCGCGGCCACAACGAGACCGACGAACCCAGCTTCACCCAGCCCGACATGTACCGCCGCATCGCCGCCAAGAAGCCCGCCCACGTGGGCTACTTTGCCAGGCTCGAGAGCCAGGGCCTGCGCACCAAGGCCGAGGCCGATGCGCTCTCCAAGGCCTACCAGGACGGCCTCGAGTCCGCCTTCTCCTCGGCCCGGCGCGAACCCGAGCCGACCCGCCCCCCCTCGGGCGGCGGGATTTGGAGGGGGTACGTTGGGGGCCTCGAGAAGGGCAACGAGGACCCCGACACCGGCCTTGAGCAGCGCGTACTGCACGCCCTGATGGACGGCCTGACCACCCTGCCCGAAGGCTTCCAGCTACACCCCAAGCTGCAAAAGTTTGTGGAGGGTCGGCGCGAGATGGGCCAGGGCCGCAAGCCCCTGGACTGGGCTTCTGCTGAGGCACTGGCGTTCGCCAGCCTCGCCACCGAGGGCCACCGCGTGCGGGTCTCGGGCCAGGACGTAATTCGCGGCACCTTCACCCAGCGCCATGGGGGCTACACCGACAACAAGACCGGCCAGAAGTACATCCCCGCGGACCACCTGGCCGAGGGCCAGGCCCCCGTCGAGCTGTACAACTCGGCCCTCTCGGAGATGGGCGTCCTGGGCTTCGAGTACGGCTACAGCCTGGACATGCCCGAGGGGCTGATCGCCTGGGAGGCCCAGTACGGCGACTTTGTTAACACCGCGCAGGTCATCATCGACCAGTTCATCGCCAGCGCCGAGGCCAAGTGGAGCCGCCTATCGGGGATCGTGATGCTGCTGCCGCACGGCATGGAAGGCGGCGGCCCCGAGCACAGTTCGGCCCGCCTCGAGCGCTTCCTCCAGCTCTGCTCGCGCGACAACATGCAGGTGGTCTACCCCACCACCCCCGCGCAGTACTTCCACCTGCTGCGCCGCCAGGTGGTGCGCAAGTGGCGCAAGCCGCTGATCGTGATGACCCCCAAAAGCCTGCTGCGCAACCCCGAGGCCGTCTCCGACCTCTCCGAACTTACCAGGGGTAAGTTCCAGCGCGTCCTCAGCAGCGCCCACGCCAGCCCCGGCAAGATCAGCCGCATCGTACTCTGCTCGGGCAAGGTCTACTACGACCTCGAGGCCGCCCGCAAAGCCGCCGGCAAGGACGACGTGGCGGTGATCCGCCTTGAGCAGTTCTACCCCTTCCCCACGGCCGAACTCGAGGCCGCCCTGGCCCTCTACCCCGCCAGGGCCGACGTGGTCTGGCTGCAAGAGGAGCCCGCCAACATGGGGGCCTGGTGGTTCATCCGGGCCCGCTACGGCGACAAGATGTTCGGGCGCAACCTGAGCGTGGTCGCCCGCGAGGAGTCTAGCAGCCCCGCCGTCGGCTCGAAGAAGGTGCACGACAAACAGCAGCAGAAGATCGTGGCGGAAGCCCTCGGAATGTAAAGGATTGGGCAGGTGTGATGAGAAGGCCCTTAGCCGTTAGCCATTGGCTTTTGACTAACAGCTAACCGCTAATTGCTAAAAGCCCTCAGGTTCCTTACAGTTGTACACGTCAAAACGAGCCGAAAACGGCCCGCAAATAGGGAGGCATAATGGCCTTGGAACTGAAGATCCCCGCTGTGGGGGAGTCCATCACCGAAGTAGAGATTGGGCAGTGGCTGAAGAAAGAGGGCGACGCGGTTAAGGCCGATGAGCCGCTGGTGGAGCTGGTTACAGACAAGGCGACCCTCGAGCTACCCGCGCCTGCTGCCGGGGTGCTGGGCAGGATTTTGATCCCCTCGGGGCAGGCCAAGGTGGGCGACGTGGTGGCGCTTTTGGAGGAGAGCGCAGGTACTGTGGCCCCTGCCCCCGCCGCTCCCATGTCTGCCCCTGCCGCCCCTGCCGCCGCGGTTGCCGAACCCAGGGTGATGCCCGCCGCCGAGCGCGTCGCTGCCCAGTCAGGCGTGGATGTGAGCAGGGTGGAGGGCACGGGTCTCGGCGGCCGGGTACTCAAAGAAGACGTGCAGAAGGTCGCCGCCGCTCCTGCCGCTGCGCCCCAGCCTGCCAGCGCCCCTGCACCCGCACCTAAGCCCGCCGTCGCCGTGCCGCCCGTGGCCCTTAAGACCGGCGAGCGCAAGGACGACGTGGTACCCATGACCCCGCTGCGCCGCCGCATCGCCGAGCGCCTGCTGGCGGCCAAGCAGAACACCGCCATGCTGACCACCTTCAACGAGGCGGACATGGGCATGGTGATGGAGCTGCGCAAGGAGTACGGCGAGGCCTTCCAGAAGAAGTACGGCCTCAAGCTGGGCTTCATGAGCTTTTTCGTAAAGGCCGTCACCCAGGCCCTGCAAGAGATTCCCCAGCTCAACGCCGAGATTCGCGGCACCGAGATCGTCTATCACCGTTATTACGACATCGGCATCGCGGTGGGGGGCGGCGAGGGGCTGGTGGTGCCGGTGGTGCGCAACACCGACCTGCTCAGCATGGCCCAGATCGAGGCCGCCATCGCCGACTACGGCGAGCGCGTCAGGGCCAAGAAGATCAAGCCCGAGGAGTTGATGGGCGGTACCTTCACCATCACCAACGGCGGCATCTACGGCTCCTTAAACTCCACCCCCATCCTCAACTCGCCCCAGGTGGGTATCCTGGGGATGCACGCCATCGTGGAGCGCCCCGTCGCCAAGGGCGGGCAGGTGGTGATCCGCCCCATGATGAACCTGGCCCTCTCCTACGACCACCGCATCGTGGATGGACGCGAGGCCGTGACCTTCCTCAAGAGGGTCAAGGAGATGATCGAGAACCCCGTTCGACTTGTCGTCGAAGTCTAGGGTCCAGAGTCTAAAGTCTAGAGCTGAGCGTGGTCAGAGGGCAGAGGTCAGTGATCAGTGAAAGGCCAGGTCAAAGGCGGACCCCCCATAGGTTGCGGGGTCGCTTTGACTTTTGGGATGGCCTTGTTGGCTCCCGGCCTTCCAATGTGAACGGGAACGAAGGTCAAAGGCGAAGTACCTATCTCGAGCTTTTGACCTTTGCCCCCCTGTGTACAAGGGGGCCGAAAGACAAACCGGCGGGTACATTCCAGGCCACCCGGCAGGGTCGGGGGGTCGCTTTTTGCTCTGTACCCTTGACCCCCGAAGCTTGACCTTTTCGCGGAGAGAATATGCCAAGACATCAACTGGTGGTAATCGGCGCGGGGCCGGGGGGCTATGTGGCCGCCATTAAAGCCGCGCAACTCGGGCTGGACGTGGCGTGCATCGAGAAGGAGCAGGCCCTCGGGGGGACCTGTCTGCGGGTGGGGTGCATCCCTTCCAAGGCGCTCCTGGACGCCAGCGAGAAGTATCACAGCGCGGCCGCCGGGCACCTGATCGGGGCCAAGATCGGCTCGGTGGAGCTCGACCTGCCGGCCATGATGGCCCACAAGGACAAGGTGGTGAAGGCCAACACCGGCGGGGTGGAGTTTCTGTTCAAGAAGAACAAGGTCAAGCGCTACCTGGGCCACGGGCGCATCGCGGGGCCGAACAAGGTGGTGGTGGAGGGGCCGGAGGGGACGCAGGAACTCGAGGCCGACCGCATCCTGATTGCCACCGGCTCCAAGGTGGCCAGCCTCAAGGGCGTCGAGTTGGACTACGACCTCGTGGCAACTTCCGACCAGGCCATCGCCTACCCCAGCGTGCCCGAGTCGCTGATCGTGATCGGGGGCGGGGTGATCGGCCTCGAGCTGGGCTCGGTCTGGAGCCGCCTGGGCGCGAAGGTGACGGTGCTGGAGTACCTGCCCAACATCCTGGCTGGGATGGACTTGGAGCTCTCCAGGGCCGCCGAGAAGATCTTCAGAAAGCAGGGCCTGGACATCCGCACGGGCGTACGGGTGCTCAAGGCCTACGCCAGGGATGGCCAGGGCGTGGTCGAGGTCGAGGGCGGCGAACCCCTGACCGCCGAGCGGGTGCTGCTGGCCACGGGCCGCGTTCCGAACACGGATGGGTTGGGGCTGGATAGTGTCGGCATCGCCCTCGACAACCGGGGCCGCGTCCCCGTGAACGCCCACTTTCAGACCTCGGTACCCTCCATCTTCGCCATCGGCGACGTGATCGCAGGCGCGATGCTGGCCCACAAGGCCGAGGAGGAGGGCTACGCGGCGGTGGAGTACATGGTCACGGGCTACGGGCACGTGGACCACAACTCGATCCCCGGCGTGGTCTACACCCACCCCGAGGTGGCCTCGGTGGGCAAAACCGAGGAAGAACTCAAGGCCGCAGGGGTGAACTACAAGAAGGGCTCCTTCCCCTACAGCGCCAACGGACGCGCGAGGGCCATTGGCGAGACCGATGGCTTCGCCAAGATCCTCACCGACGCCGCCACCGACCGCATCCTGGGCGTCCACATCATCGGGGCCCACGCCGGCGACCTGATCGCCGAGAGCGCAGTGGCAATGGCCTTTAAAGCCTCGGCAGAGGATGTGGCCCGGGCCTCCCACGCCCACCCCACCCTGGCCGAGGTGGTAAAGGAGGCCGCGCTGGCGGCCTGGGACAAGCCGATACATATTTGAGCAGGGGCAGGGGCAGGGGCAAAGCGGAGGCTCGAGGCTTTCCCCTCGAGCCTCCGTGGTTTGTAAACGGCAGGACAAATCACGATAAAATAATCAACGAGGTGAACAGTGAAAACTGGCTCTCGAGAGCAGGGTGGGCTGCTGCATTTGTTTCATCTAGGGTACTCCCGGAACGGTGGATTTACTGCCCTCACACCGGAGCGGTCGCTGTGGATGCTGGCCTACTTGGCCGTCCACGACCGCTGGGTGGGCCGGGACGAACTCGCCCGCCTGCTCTGGCCCGACGCCGACCCCGAGGCCGCCAAGGGCAACCTGCGCCAGCTCCTCTACCGCACCCGCCAGTCGGGCTGGGCACCGGCCCTCGAGGTCGAGCGCACCCAGCTCCGCTGGCGTGAGGGCAGCGACCTGCACCTGTTCCGCCGGGCCTACCGGGACAAACAGTGGCTTGAGGCCGTCGAGATCTATCAGGGCGAGTTGCTCACGGGTTTCGAGGCCTTCGGGGCTGAGGAGTTTAGCGCCTGGCTCGAGATCGAGCGCCGCGACCTGAACGCCCTCTGGCGCGAGGCCGCGCAAAACCAGGTCGCCGTTTTTGAGCAGGCCGGGCGCTTCGGCGAGGCCGCAGGACTGCTCGAACGCATCCTCCGCAGCGACCCCCTGGCCGAGGACGTGCTGTGCGAGCACCTGCGCTTGGCTGCCTCGAGCGGGCGGCGGGATCGGGCGCTCGAGCTGTACCAGAGCTTTGCTAAACAACTGGACAACGAGTTGGGTCTGGAGCCGAGGGCCGAGACCCGGAAACGTTTTGAAGAGCTGCGCTCGGTCGAAACCCAAAAGCCCAAGCCCGCCCCTCAAGCCCCCGCCTCCGAGCCTGCCCCTTCGGCCCACCGCTTGCCCTTGCCGCAGACCCGGTTCGTGGGGCGCAACACCGAGATGGAGTGGCTCGAGGACAAGCTGAACATTCCGGGCGCTCAGGTGCTCTGCCTGGTCGGGCCGGGGGGAATCGGGAAAACCCATCTGGCCCTCGAGGCGGCGCGGCGCTTCCCTGGTCAAGCGGTGTTTGTTTCCCTGGTGGGTCATGACGCGGGGCAGTCGCTGGCTCCTGCCGTGGCCCAGGCCGTGGGCCTGATGCTCTCCGGCAAGGCCGAGGCCGAGGCCGAGCTGGCGGCGATGCTCGAGGGCCACTCGGTGCTGCTGGTGCTGGACAACGTGGAGCAGGTGGTCGAGGAAGCCCGCCGCCTCGCCGCCCACTTGCAGGGGCTCGAAGGCGTACAGCTCCTGTTCACCTCGCGGGTGCGGCTGGGGCTGGCGGCAGAACACACCCTCGAGCTTGGCGGACTGAGCTTCCCCCAGCGTGGGGAATCCACCGGCACAGCCGACGAATCCTACGCCGCGATCCGTCTTCTGCTCGAGACGGTGGGGCGCGTCAACCCCCAGGGCGCCCGCGCCCCCGAGGATCAGGCCGAAGCGGCTCGCATCTGCCAAACCGTAGCGGGGGTACCGCTGGCCCTGGTGCTAGCGGGCTCCTGGGCACGAATGCTAAGCCTGGGCGAGATCGCCGACGAGCTCGAGAAGAGCCTGGACTTCCTGGGGGGCGCGGTGCGCGGTCTGCCCGAGCGGCACCAGAGCATCCGAAACGTATTCGAATACTCCTGGCGACTGCTCTCCGAGGAGCAGCGACTTGCTCTGGCCGCGCTCTCGGTGTTCCGGG
>JANRLD010000009.1:0-46162 GCA_033762915.1 Meiothermus sp.
CAGGTTCTCGGCAATCTCCTGCGCCAGCGGGAGATTTGACTGCCCGCTGAAGATCATCAGTGGTCGTTCCATAGCCGCCGCACAGCATACTCGCCCTTCGGGTTTAGAGGAAGGAGGAAGACCCTAGCGGCAAGATACAAAGGGAAGCCCTGATGCCTCTGGCCTCTCCCTCCTTGCGCACCGAACGTTAGGGCTCGAGCCTTACCCTCCCCTGCCGCACCGCGTCCAGCAGCAGGCCGATGGTACGGGAGTAGTCGCCCACGCCCGCGCCGACGCCCTGGCTGGTCAGGTAGCGGTCGTAGAGCTGGGTCTGGAGGTTTCGCACCCACTCAGGCAGTCGGTAACGCACGAAGACGGCCCGGGAGGCCTCGAGGTCGGCCCGCGCGGCCCCCGGCAGGGCCCTCAGGGCGGCGGCGTAGCGCTCGGGCGGAAGCTGGCGGGCGGCCTCGGCCCAGAGCTTGAGGGCGGTGGCGTAGCGGGCGTAGGGGTCGTGAGCGGCCAGTCCGGCCAGTGCGGCCACCAGGTCGGCGTCGGCCTCCCGCGCGTACCCGGCGATGTGGGCCAACTCGTGGGCACCTATGGCCAGCTCGAAGGGCTCCCAGAGCGCGCCGTCGAGGTGGGCCTCGAGCGTGATCGGCGAGACCACCCCCGAGGCGTTGCCCAGGCGGATCAGCGAGCCGGGCGGGAGGGTCTTGGGCCAGTCGGGCAGCGTCGGCGCAACCCCGGTAAGGCCGCGAACTGTCTCGACCAGGGAGGCCCGGAGGGCGGCTCGAGCCGCTCCGCTGTCGCGCTTGGCACTGGCACTGCGTGCGATGAGCGTGCCCAATCTTTCGACCAGTCGCCCCAACTCTTGCGGGTTTTGCGCCCCTGCCGCCAGCCCCATTTGCGCCTCGATGCTCAGCCGACCGTAGTTGGCCCCCCAGACCAGCACGAACAGCGCGTAGACCGTGGCCACCAGCAGGGCCGAGCCGCCCAGCCACTCCAGCAGCCTGCGGCGGCGCAATCGCCCCATGCTCCAAACCGCCCAGCCCGCAGGAACCAGAACGACCACCAACGCGGCCAGTGAGAACGGCACCGCCCCCGCCAGCGGCACCAGCCCCGAGGCCAGCCAGGGATAAAACCCCCGGCTGTAGTGCCGCTCGATCCACTCTGCGCCCGGCGGTGCGAACGCCCACAGCAGGGCGAAGCCCACCACCAACACGCCCAGCAGCAGTGTAAACCCTCGAGCCAGCCGCGCCGCCATGCGCCCAGTCTAGCGAAAACATCGGGTTAGGGCGGAGGCGCGCGATATGTTCCTCTTCTCCCCCACATTTTCACACGCCTGCGGTAGGCTACGCCCGATGCGGATCTTGAAGGTCACGCTGCCGCTGCCGCTCGAGCCGATGTCCTACCTGCCGCCGCACGCCGATGTGCGCCGGGGGCTTGGCCACCGGGTGGTCGTGCCGTGGCGGGGTGAGCTGCGCACCGGGGTCGTGGTCGGCGAGGAGGACAGCGAGCACAAGAGCTTCACTCTGCGCGAGGCGGTGACCTATCTCGACGAGTGGCCCTGGCTGGGGCCGCCCGAAATCGAGTTCCTCCGGGCCGCCGCCAGGGACAGCTTTTGCCCGCTGGGCCTGATGCTGGGCGACCTGGTTCCCTTCCTCGAGCCCCCCCTCAGCCATTCCGTCCGCCTGCTCCCAAACGCCGACCCCAGCGTGCTGCCGCCGGGCCTGGAGTCGCTGGTCGAGGGCTGGCAGGACGCGCGCGCCCTCGACCCCAAGCTCCTAGATTTCCTGCGCGAGTCTGGGGTGATCGAGGAGGAAGTCTCGGAGCGGCGCTCGAGCCGGCAGGTTTTGGTGCTCAAGACCGAGCTCGACAGGCTGGATAAGCTCTCCGAGAAGGCCAAGTCTGCCCTCTATGCCCTGCAAGACCTCAAGCGCGTGGAGAGCATGGCCGAGCTGGCCCGGGCGGCCGGCGTAGGCGCGGGCGTAGTGAAGGGCTTGGTGGACAAGGGCTTTATCGGATTCGAGGAGGTCGAGCCGGAGCCGGAGGCAATCGCGGTCAGGCGGCTCGAGCCGCTCCCCCTGAACACCCCGGACTTCGCCTCGATTCGCGGTGGGCGGCTCCTCGAGCGCGTCCGCGCCCTGAGCACCCTAGCCCAGACCGAGCGGCTGCTGGTCCTCTTCCCCGAGGTCTCCCTGTTGCGCAAGTTCCGCCCGTTCTTCCCTGCCGCCACGGTGTTGCACGGCGAGATGAAACCGGAGGAACGGCGGAAGGTCTGGACTGAGTTGGCCCGGGCGGATGCAGGCGAGAACGACCAGGAACCACAGACCGAGTCGTCTGCTCCCTCTCCTCTCCTCTCAACCTACCAGGGCCTTCTCCTCCCCCGCCGAGCCCACCGCGTGGTGGTGGTGGAAGAGGGAGCTGAGGCCTACAAGCTGGCGGCGGGCTCGAGGGTCTTCGTGCCCCATCTGGCCCAGCTTCGGGCCGAAATGTTGGGGGTGCCGGTCACCTTTTTGTCGGCGGTCTCCAGTGCGGAGGTGTGGGAGCGGGCGGCGGTCGAACTCGAGGCCCCCAAGCCCCGGTTGCACCTGCTGGACATGCGCCAGGAGCGGGGCTGGCCAATCTCGGGGGCGGCGCTGGCCCTCCTGCGGCAGGTCGCCGAGAAGGGGCGGCAGGCGGTGGTGCTCTCGGCTCGGCGGGGCTTCAGCGCCATGCTGCGCTGCAAGCAGTGCGACTGGAAAGCCATGTGCCCCAACTGCGAGCTGCCCCTGCGCTATCACCGCTCGGGCAGGCTGGGCATCCTGCGGTGCCACCAGTGCGGCCACGAGCACGACGCCCCCGAGCTGTGCCCCAGCTGCCAGTCCGACGTCTTCGATCCGCGCGGGCCGGGGGTGGACTGGCTGAACGAGAGCCTGCGCCAGCAGCTGCCCGACCTGCCCCGCTACCGCTACACCGCCGAGGCCAAAGACAATCTGAGCGCCCTGCTCGAGGGCAGGCCCGGCGTGCTGGTGGGCACCACCGCCATCCTGCGCGGCCCCACCCTGCCGGAACTGGCCCTGGTGCTGCTGCCCTACGCCGACGGCTTCGTGATGGAGTCCGACTTCCGCGCCTCGGAGCGCTACCACCGCCTCCTGTGGCAGCTCGCCGACCTGCACCCGCGCCGGCGCCCGCTGCTGGTACTCCAGACCTTTGAGCCCAACCATCCGGCCCACAAGGCCCTCCAGACCGCCGACCCCCAGGCCTTCATGGAGTTCGAGCTGGCCCTGCGCCACGCCCTGCACTACCCCCCGGTCACCCGCATAGTTAAGCTCGAGGTCTCCCATCCCAAGGAGCCCCAGGCCAGGGACGCAGCCGAGCAGGTGGCAAACCTGCTGCGACCCAGGGTTCAGCCCGGCGAGCTGCTGGGGCCGGCGCCCGCCCCGGTGCCCAAACTGCGCAACCAGTACGTCTTCCACCTCCTGCTCAAGACCTCCGACGCCAGACTGCACGAACTGCTGGAGGGGCTTTCGCTGCCCCGCGGAGCCAGAGTGCGCCTCGACCCCGACCCCCAGAGCTTCGTAGGGCTGCTCGAGGACTGAGAGCGGTTCCCACGAACACCCCGGTACGCTGGTTTCTACCGTACCAAGCGCAATACTCCGCCCCAGTGCGGAGTATTTGTGAGAAACGCCACCGCGATCTCCGTCCGGGTGGTGGAAGGGCCGGAGAGTTGCCCCAGCGTGCCTAACCGGAGAACACCGCACCTCCACGCCCCGGTGCAAGCACCGGGGGTTCGGGACGGCGCACCACAACAAGAACGCAGACCCTTTCGAGTCTGCGCACCTTCTGGCGGAGGAGGGGGGATTCGAACCCCCGATAGGGACTTTCGTTCCCTATAACGGTTTAGCAAACCGCCGCCTTCAGCCACTCGGCCACCCCTCCATCTTTTCTGCGCCACCGGCACAGGGCTGTCTGGTTGTCTTCGCCTCGAGGACGAACCCCCGCAGGCGCATCCGATACTCTAGCACAAAACCCTAAAAACTGAACAGCTTTTGCACGGCTTGGCGGAGGGAGAGGGATTCGAACCCCCGGTAGGGTTGCCCCCACAACGGTTTTCAAGACCGCCGCATTCAACCGCTCTGCCATCCCTCCGCGCGGTGCCCTCAACAATCTGCTTTTCGCCCTTCCTCCGCGTTGTGGCGGACAACACGGTCTGACCCGCGCCACTCCCTCAGGGGCGGCGCGCTATCACTATGGAGTTGAGGGGCAGGGTTGTCAAGATTGGGGTACCGGAGAGCGGGGCTATACAAGCTCAGGTTTGGGCGGGTCGAATGTTGTATCCAGGGACGGCCGGCGGAGCCTTTCGCCTACCTACCCACTCCATCCTCTCAGTTTACCAGTCCGTATCGACTATTTTGCCTTGCGAACCCGCCCCACCAGCACCCCGGCCAGGACGAAGCACACCGCCGCCAGAAGGAACACCAGGGCGTAGTTGGCCTGACCCACCTCGGCCCCCTGGGCGCCGAGAGCGCCGGCCAGGAGGCCGCCGAGGACCTGGGGGAGTACACTCGAGGTCTGCCACACGCCCATATCAGCGCCGTGAGACATGGGGTTGGGCAGTATATCGGCGGCCAGGGCCCAGCTCACCGCCAGATAGGCCCCGTAAAGCAGGCCGAAGACCAACGCGGCCAGCAGCAACAGCTCGAAACGCGGAACCAGCAACATCACCACGGTCAGCAGGCCCAGCCCTACCCCCGCCCAGAGAATCGTGGGCTTGCGCCCGGCGCGGTCGGAGTGGGCGCCCGCCCAGACCGAGACAATGATGGCTCCCACGTAAATCACTAGGCCCAGGAGGGCCACTGCTTGGCCCGCGTCATCGGCCAGCCCCTGCCACCCCAGGACCCGGTTGGCCACAAAAAACTGGAGGTAAAACAGCACCATCCACTGGGCCAGGGTCATCAGGAATCGGGTCAGCCAGACCCAGGTAAAGTCGGCGTTGCGCCAGGGGGCCAGCAGCCCCCGAACCAGACCGACGCTCTGTGGCTTAAGGCCGGGGGTCTCGCCGATGTAGCGGAAGACCAGCCAGGCCGCCCCCAGGTTCACCAGGGCGATCAGGAGCAGCTGCCACTGCTGGCTAACCACCACGAAGCCCATCAGCCCGCCCAGGATGCTCCCCAGCGCTTGCAAGGCCCCCAGCCAGCCCGAGGCCAGGCCATGCTCGAGGCGGGCGGCACGGTCGGGGATCAGGGCCGCGTAGGGGCCGGCGGCCACGTCGTCGGCGGCCTGGAGGAGCACGAAGGCCAGCAGGAGCTGCCAGTACGAAGGCGCGTAGGCCAGCCAGACCAGCGCCACCCCGGTCAGCACCGCCCCCATCACGATGAAGGGCATCCGGCGCCCGACTCGGTCCGAGACGTAGCCCCACAGCGGCGGCCCCACCAGGGCCATCACCGCCCCCACCGCGAACAAGAGCGCCAGCGCGGCCACGCTGTTGTCGGGGGCCACCTCGGCCACCCGGCCCGGCAGCACCACCAGCAGCACCGCAAACCACTTTAGGCTGCTGGCAAACCAGTACGAGGAGAGGGAGAGGTACCATCCGCTGGAGTGCAGGCGCATTTGCGGTTAGTGTAACACTCGAGCTGTGCGACTTGGACGGGGGACCCTGAGGGAGCGCGGCAGTTTGGCAGGCGTCTCAGGCCGGAAGCCTCTTGGGCTGACCGGGGCGGCGAACTCTATTTTCCCATTCGGGGCAGATAACGAAGAAATAACGCCGCCCTTGCTATCCTCGAGCCACAAGGGAGGCAGCATGAAAAAACTGTTGGCTTGGGTGGTGGTTCTGGCGGTGGGTTTGGTGATCGCGCAGGCGGTGCAGCGGCAGCTGAACCTGGTAATCAACGGTAAGGGCAGCAGCGTCAAGGCCATCGTGGTGGGCGGGCAGAGCTACGTCCCGGTGAGCGCCCTGCAGGGCCTGGGCGTTAGCGCCGTAGTTTCGGGCGACACCCTGACCCTGACCGGCCAGTCCGCGGGCGGGGCCGACCAGCGGGTCAGCCTGGAGGCCTGCGTCAACGAGTTCGCCTTCAATGGAATCTGGCGGGCTCGAGTCACCAAAGTCGAGCCCGCCGAGTTTTTTGGGCGGAAGGGCTGGGGCGTCACCCTCGAGCTGCGAAACGGCACTGCGCGTACCCTCGAGCCGGGCCAGACCGGAGGAGCGGACGCCTCCGGCCTGAGCGTTGGCTTTGCTGACGGCTCTACCAGCGGGATGGGACTGAGTGCGGTGACGCGAGAGTACGAAAACGAGGTGCGCTCCAAGCGGCTGGCCCAGGGCGCGGCCCTGATCTACCAGCTCAAGTTCGACTCCGACCAGACCAGCCCGCCCACCAAGCTGCTCCTGGAGGTCGACCCAGCCAAGCTTCAGCGCAACCTTGGCGTAAGCTACACCACTCCCAGCCCCAGCTTCCGCTTCAAGCTAGACTGCTCGAGGTAGAGCGGTGGCGGCGCGGGACTGGACAATGCCCGCGCCGCCACAGTCCGGTCCCACTAGAGCAGCCGCTCCGGCGGATACTCCCTGGCCTCCGGCAGCCGCTTGGCCTCTGAGACAGTGGCGGACAGCAGACGGTCGGCCTCTACCGGCCCCAGCAGGTCGCAGGCAGTCAGGTAGAGGACGTTCACAATGCCATGCATCTGCTGCTGCGAGAGGTTGCCCGCCATCGCCTCGACCGTCAGCCCGGCCTGGCTCCAGGGCTGCAAGATTGGGCGCACCAGCCCCCTGTGCTCGGTCTGCAGGGCGATCTCCACCATGATCTCGCCGAGTCCGGCGGTGGAGCGCAGGGGCTCGAGCAGCCCCCCCAGCACCCGCCGAAACACCGCTGTGGCGGGACGAACCGCCTCAGCGATCGAAGGCGACCCAGGAGCGGGCGTGTGCGTTTGGGTGTTGCCAGTGCGTGGCTGCGGGGCGGAGGCCGCCAGAGGCTGGGCGTTGACAAGCTGACCGTTTAGGGTGGGCTGCACCAGGTGGTCGGGGTAGCGCAGGAGCTGCTCGTAGCCCAGCCGCATATTCTGCATCAGAGCGCGGGTGAAGGGCATGCGCTCTTCTGCGCTCAGTCTGCCGCTTTGCGAGGCCAGCTCAGCGACCCTCGAGGCCACGAAGTGCTCCTCGGCCTCGAGGTGGGAGTTCAGCAGCACGAAGAGGGCCTGCGCCCGTTCGGCGTCGCTCATGACCGTAAGCAGCGAGGAATAGACCACCCTACGGCGGTGATTAATCTGTTCGGGAATGACCACGGCAAACTCCTAAAGGGCTAGTGGGCAGCCTCTTCCTTCTTGACCGCGGAGGGCATTTCGGCGTGGGTGCGGGCAGCCATGAACTCGGCGTAGCCCAGCTCGTAGTGCTCGGAGTAGTCCAGGCCGCGCTGCTCGTGGGTGGTTCCGGCCCGCAGTCCCAAGCTGCGGTTGATCAGCCCGAAAACCAGATATCCCGTCCCAAAGGCCCAGACCGCCGCTACCGCCCCGCCCAGAAGTTGGATACCCACGCGGGCAGGGTCGAAGAGGTCGCCGGAGAAGAACAGCCCAGTAGCGACGACCCCCCAGAAGCCGCAGAAGCCGTGGACGGGCACCGCGTCCACCACGTCGTCGATTCGGCGGGCGTGGAGCAGTTGTCCGCCGTAGACCACGATCACTCCGGCGATCAGCCCGGTCAGGATGGCAAAGGGCGGGTCCATGTACTTGGCCCCCGCCGTGACCGAGACCAGCCCACCCAGCGCCCCGTTCATCATCAGGGTGAGGAGGATTGGGCGTCGCTGAAGCGAGAGGGCCAGTAGCGTCCCGACGATGCCCGCCGCCGCGCCTAGGTGGGTGTTGAGCAGGATACGCCCCAGGTCGGAGAAGTTAGGGTTGGTGGCCCCGCCGTTGAAGCCCAGCCAGCCCACCCACAGCAAGAAGGCGCCCAGCGCGGCCAGCGGCAGGCTGTGGCCGGGGATGTTGCGCAGGCTGCCGTCCCGCCCAAAGCGCCCAAAGCGCGGCCCCAAAATCATGACGGCGGCCAGCGCGGTGAAGCCACCGATCATGTGCACTGCCGCCCCGCCCGCGGTGTCGAGGAAGCCCAGGCCACGCAGCCAGGCCGGGGCCTCGGCGGTCCCGCCCCAGACCCAGCCTCCGTAGACCGGGTAGATCAGCGTCACCACGAAGAAGGTGCCGACCAGGTAAGGGATGTAGCGGATGCGCTCGGCCACCGCGCCGCTGATGATGGTGGCGGTAGTGGCGGCAAAGAAGATTTGGTAGAGCAGGTTTACCCCGGAGAGGGGGTCGGTGGGAGTAGAGAGAAAGCTGCTGACCCCAATAAAGCCGCTGGGGTTGGCTCCGAACATCAAGCCGTAGCCGACCGCCCAGTAACCCAGGCTCGAGATGGCGCAGTCGGTGAAGTTCTTCATGATGACATTAACCGAGTTCTTGGCTCGAGCCATCCCGCTCTCGAGCAGGGCAAAACCCGGCTGCATCATCAGCACCAGCCCCGCGCAGGTGGCGATCCAGAGAACCTGCAGGAGCGTGGGGTCGAGGGTGATGGGGGTTTCGGTGCCCTGGGCAAGGGCGCTTGCGCCGATGAGTAGTGCAAGAAATCCGATCTGTCGGGCGGAACTCATATTGAGTTCAAAGGTAGCCGAGGGCCAATATCATTCCTCGGCCAAAACTGCGTAACGCCCGGAAAAACGGTGGGTTTATTGTGTCCTCGAGCGCACTTCTCTGCGTAACGCTGTGGCCCCACTCGGCCCGCCCCGACCCCAGGGCCCGCCAAACTGGGCTAAGCCACAGCCCACTCAGGACCCAAACCGGTAAGCTAGGCCCGATGAGCAGCACCCAACCCATAGAACCCAAGGAACTCCGCAGGCGCACCACGCGATTCTTCTGGCTGGTGTTTTTCGGGCTGATGTTCTTTTTCGCCCTCAGCATCACGCTCTACGTCCGCAACGTCCTAAGGCCCTACCCGACCTCCGCCGTCGCCCAGCAAGCCCTTGTGAGCGGCCCCGGCCTACAGGTCAACAAAACGGCATACGGCTGGGAGATGGTGCCCGCGGGGCCAATCAGGGGCGGTTTCGCCTTTTACCCCGGCGGGCTGGTCGAGCCGCAGGCCTACGCACCGGTGCTGCGCCGCGTGGCCGAGGCCGGGTATAGGGTGGCCCTGCTTCAAGTACGCTTCAACCTGGCGGTGACCGAGCAGGGCAAAGCCAGGGAGGCCCTCGAGGCCCACCCGGACCTTAGGTGGGTGTTGGCCGGTCACAGCCTGGGCGGGGTAGTGGCCTCCAACTACGCCGACTCCAACCCCGACCGGGTGGCCGGGCTGGTGATGTGGGCCAGCTACCCTCAAAACAACCTCTCTTCCAAGACCCTCCCAACCCTGGCCCTGTTCGGCGAACGCGACGGCGTGACCCAGCGGGAACGGCTCGAGGCAGCTAGAGCCCTGTTTCCCCAGGGCACAGACTTCCAGACCATCCCCGGCCTCAACCACGCGGGCTTTGGTGCCTATGGCGATCAGCGGGGCGACAACCCGGCAACGGTTGGCCTCGTTCAGGGCTGGGACGAGATCTCGAGGCGAACGGTGGCGTTTATGGACCGGGTTTTGGGGGTAAAGAGGTGAGGTTGGTCGTGCTGGCCATGGCCGGGCTGGCCCTGGGTGGCTGCGTGCCCCAGGGCCAGCAACAGGCCCTGTCGGCCCCGCCACTGGCCCCGCAAGCGGCTGCCCTAAAGGCGCTCGAGTCCAGCCCGACAGTCCGCGTCGAGCGTTACTTCTTCAGCCTGGACTTTATCCCCCCCAACCCCAAGGGCGGCTTCGCCTTCTACCCCGGCGGGCGGGTCGACTACCGGGCCTACGCCCCGGTGCTGAGGCGCATCGCCGAGGCCGGCTACCGGGTCTCGCTGATGGAGATGCCGCTGGCACTGGCCATTCTCGACGGCGGTCGGGCGGTGAGCGCCATCGCCAACGCCCCCCAACTGGGCTGGGTGGTTGGCGGTCATAGCCTGGGCGGTGTGGCGGCGGCCAACTTCGCGGCCGAGAACCCCGGTGTCCGAGGGATGGTACTGTGGGCCTCCTTCCCACAAAACGACCTCCGGGGCCGAACAATCCCCACCCTAGCGCTGTACGGCGAGCGCGACGGACTGATCGAGACCGGCAGGCGGGACGAGGAGGCCCTCAAGCTGCCTCGAGGCGCACAGGTTGCGGTCCTAACCGGCCTAAATCACGCGGGCTTCGGCGACTACGGGGCCCAGCCCGGCGACAATCCGGCCACCCTGGGGCAGGAGCAGGGCTGGGAAGAGATCGCCCGGCGCACGGTGGCGTTTTTGGACCAGACCCTGAAGTAGAGACCTAACCGGCTAAACTGTGTCGGCTTTGGAGCAGGTCAGCCGGTGGGCATCAATAGGGCGAAGAGCACGAACAGCAGGGCGGCAATCGCGCCGGTGGCCAGGTCGAGGAGTACGTTACGGACTTCCTTTTCGTTATGTGCTTTGCGTGGCTTGACCATGAGATATGTATACAGCGGAACCACCATTAAGTCAAGAACATAATCGAATTGTGATTTTCATTAAGGGCATACGAATTGGCGGCCCAAAGATCAAAACTGCAGCCGGCCATCTGCCTCCCTCGAGTGGACGTGGGCGGTCGGCAGCAAAACTTGCATTTTTACCGGCCTCGCTGAATAATCGTGTACGTAGTCACAAAACGCTGTGCCGAATAGAGTTTGGCGCACAGCCACAGTCCGAATCCACCACCCAAGGGTTAAGTCGGCTCCGGCGAGGGCACGAACCTTCAGATCGCTCGATCTGAGGGGCGCTTTTGCTTTTGCCAAAGGAGACAAGGTGAGTCAGCAGATCATACGGCCCGAAGAGGTGCTGGCGGAGTACTACCCGCCCATGACCGACCACGAAGCACTGGTGGAGGCAAACCGCTGCCTCTACTGCTACGACGCGCCCTGTACCCACGCGTGTCCCACGCACATCGACATACCCAAGTTCATCAAGAAGATCGCCACCGAGAACGTGGTGGGCTCGGCGCGCACCATCCTCGAGTCCAACCTGATGGGCGCGACCTGTGCGCGGGTCTGCCCGGTACAGGAGCTGTGCGAGGGCGCCTGTGTGCTGGGCTCCGACCACAAGCCCATCGCCATCGGGCGGCTGCAGCGCTACGCCACCGACCACGTTTATGAGCGCGGCATCGACGTGTTTAAGCCCGGTACGCCCACCGGCAAAAAGGTCGCGGTGATCGGCTCGGGGCCTGCGGGCCTAACCTGCGCGGGCGAGCTGGCCAAGCTGGGCCACAGCGTGACCGTTTTTGAAAAGCGCGAGTTGGCCAACGGGCTTTCCACCTACGGCATCATCGTGCTGCGGGAGCCGCTCGAGGTGGCCCAGGCCGAGGTGGAGATGATCCAGCGGCTCGGGGTGGAGGTCAAGACCCAGATGGAGTTGGGCGGCAACCTGAGCTGGGACGAGGTCAAGGCAGGCTTCGATGCGGTGTTTGTCAGCGTGGGGCTGGGTGCAGTGCCGGCCATGGGCATTCCCGGCGAGGAGCACATCCTCGACGGCCTCGAGTACATCGAGGCCTCCAAGCTCGACCCCGGCGGCATGCAAATCGGCCAGAATGTTGTCGTGATCGGCGCGGGCAACACTGCCGTTGACGCGGCCACGGTCGCCAAGCGCCTTGGGGCCGAGCGGGTCACCATGGTCTATCGCCGCACCGACCGCGAGATGACCGCCTACGAGCACGAGTACAGCTTCATCAAAAACGAGGGCGTGGACTTCCGCTTCCTGACCCAGCCGATCGAGGTCGTGAGCGAGGGCGGCAAGGTCACGGGCCTTAAGTGCGTGCGGATGGCACTGGGTGCGCCCGATGCCTCGGGTCGTCCGTCGCCGCAGCCCGTAGCGGGTTCTGAGTTCGTGCTGCCCTGCGACCAGGTGGTTAAAGCCATCGGCCAGGAGAAACCGGCCCTGGCCAAGCTGATTGGCCTCGAGACCGACAAAGGCTATATCAAGATCAACGATGACTTTGAGACCAGCGTTCCCAACGTCTTCGCGGGCGGCGACTGCGTGCGGGCCAGGGGCTCGGCCTCGACGGTGATGGCGGTACAAGACGGCAAGTTAGCGGCGTTCTCGATCCACCGCAAGCTGGTTCCCAGCATGGGCGCCGCGGCGGACGACTAAACGCTTGGGGTAGCAATGTTCTACCAACGCTGGTGTAAATCCCCCCGACCTTTGGCCACCCCCCTTTGGCGCAAGCGCTTGAAGGGCAAAGATGTGCCTGGGTTGGCCCCCATAACCAGGGGGCTCCGCGAAGCTTTGGGGGATCGCCCTTAAGGAGTCAAACATGGCAGACCTGAAAATCAACTTCGCCGGCATCAAATCGCCCAATCCGTTCTGGTTGGCTTCGGCGCCGCCTTCCAACTCAGGCGCGCAGGTGCATAAGGCCTTCGAGTACGGCTGGGGCGGCGCGGTCTGGAAGACCATCGGAGCCCCGGTGCTCAACGTCTCCAACCGCTACGGGGCCTGGCACTACGGTGGGCAGAAGATGCTGGCCATCAACAACGTCGAGCTGATTTCCGACCGCCCCCTCGAGATAAACCTCCGCGAAATCCGCGACGTGAAGCGCAACTGGCCCGACCGGGCGGTGGTGGTATCGGCGATGGTGGAGTCGAACCCACAGGCCTGGCGCGACATCATCCTAAAGATCGAGGACACCGGCGCCGACGGCATCGAGCTGAACTATGGCTGCCCCCACGGCATGAGCGAGCGCGGTATGGGCGCGGCGGTGGGCCAGGTGCCCGAATACTGCGAGCAGATCACGCGGTGGGTGATGGACGTGGCCAAGATACCGGTCATCGTTAAGCTCACCCCCAACGTCTCGAGCGTGGTCCCCCCCGCCCACGCGGCGATTGCGGCAGGCGCAAACGCGCTATCGCTGATCAACACCATCAACTCGATTGTGGCCGTGGACTTAGACACCCTGGCCATCACCCCCAACATCGGCGGCAAAGGCGGGCACGGCGGCTACGCCGGGCCGGCGGTCAAGCCCATCGCGCTTAATATGCTCTCCTCGCTGGGCGTGGACGAGCGGGTGATCAAGTCGGGCGTGCCCATCAGCGGCATGGGCGGCATCTCGACCTGGAAGGACGCAGCCGAGTTCCTGCTGCTGGGCGCGACCAGCCTTCAGGTATGCACCGCTGTGATGCACTACGGTTTCCGCATCATCGAAGACCTGTGCGACGGGCTCTCGAGCTGGATGGACTCCAAGGGCTTCAAGACCATCGACGAGGTGGTGGGCAAGAGCCTGACCCGCATCTCAGACTTCAAGGACTTCGACCTCTCCTTCCGCGCGGTGGCCCGCATCGACACCGACAAGTGCATCCAGTGCAACCTTTGCTACGTGGCCTGCAACGACACCGCCCACCAGTGCATCGACCTGGTGGACTCCAGCGGCAGTCTGGTGCAGCCCTACGCTTACGACGTGCGCAGCAACGGGAAACTCGAGGCCACCACCACCCGCCCGCAGCCGGTGGTGCGCGAGGAAGACTGCGTAGGCTGCCGCCTCTGCCACAACGTCTGCCCCGTCGAGGACTGCATCGACATGGTAGAAGTCCCCTCGGGCCGTACCCCCGTGACCTGGGATCAGCTGTCGAAGAACCGCACCGAAGTCACCAATGACTGGGAGGCCATGAAGCGCTACCGGGACGAAGTAGGGATTGATATTCACTGATTCCGAGGAGTGGGGACGTAGTGCCTACGTCCCCACAAACCCAAAAAAGTGTATGAACACATCCAACTATGAACTTTGACGATGTTTTCAAAGCGCACATACCCCCAGCATTCAGAGAAGATTGCCTTGATATCTTGGCTCGAGCCGTACTGACCATTACGAAATTCACTGGCAAAAACTGGTCACTTAGGGTATCGGCGAACAATGGAATCATGCTCAAAGTTGGTGCCCATGAGGTAATTCAGTTTGTAAGAAGTGGGGCCTACTTCATTGTTGACACCGCTACAATACGCGACGAACTTAGAAAAGAGCAAATCTACGTTTTCTCCAACGGTTACGACTACAAGCACAAACCTACTACCATCGGCTTCTATCCATCGAACCCTGGCACGGAAGCCTGCGACACTAAAGTCGAGAATGCAAAAACGCTATTCGACCAGATAACTGATTCCTTCGTGGAGGCAGTTAAGCGGGCAGCTAGAACGAGACCCAACCCGTCCAATCGTAAAACCCATTCCCGAGAGTTCGTTGAGTACATCAAAGTCAGGACTGGCATAGCTGTACCTCAACCGAACTATGTAGATATCACTTATCGACCAAGCGCCGTAGATGAACGGCTGGTTGAAGGTGCAGTGCAGACGCGCCTAGTCACAATCTATGGGCGTGATCCAAAAGCTCGAAAAGAGTGTCTGGAGTACTACGGAACAACCTGCTATGTCTGTCAGATGATCATGGAACAGGTTTATGGGGACATAGGGAAAAATGTCATCCACGTGCACCACGAGATACCAATTTCGACGCAAAAGGAATCTCATTCTGTAAATCCTATTGAGGATCTAAAGCCCGTCTGTCCAAACTGTCATGCTGTTCTTCATTCCAAAGCACCTCCTTACTCTCTCGAGGAAGTTCGACAGGCGTTTCTCTCAAAAAGAAACGGATTCGCCATGAAGGAGTAGAATGACCCCACTCGAGCAAAAACTATCCGAACTCATGGCCCGCTACCGCGTTCCTGGCGTAGCGGTCGGCATCCTGCAAGATGGCGTGGAAACCTATGCCTGTGAGGGCGTAACGGACGTGTTCAACCCGTTGGAGGTCACCCGCGACACCTTGTTCCAGATCGCCTCCAACACCAAGACCATGACCGGGGTCCTGGCGATGAAGCTGGTCGAGGAAGGCAGGCTAGAACTGGATAAGCCGGTTGTGGGGTATTTGCCCGAACTCAAGCTGGCCGACCCCCAGGTGACGCAAACCGCGACGATGCGCCACCTCTTCAACCACACCGGCGGCTGGGTCGGCGACCTGTTCGGCAATACCGGCGACGGCGACGACGCACTGCAGATGTACGTGGCGAATGTGGAGAAGATGCCGCAGATCACCCCGCTCGGCTCGCTGTGGCACTACAACAACGCCGGCTTCGGGATCGCGGGCCGGGTGATCGAGGTGCTTACCGGCCAGACTTTTGAGGCGGCCACCCAGAAAATGTTGTTCGAGCCCTTGGGCATGGAGCGCTCCAACTTCTTCCCGCACGAGGCCATCCTGCACCGGCACTGCATCGGACACTACCTCGACGAGCGCGAACAGTTCCAGGTGGCCAAGCCCTGGGCGTTCTCGAGGGCGGTCGGGCCGGTGGGGCGGGTCAACTCCAGCGCCCGAGAGATGCTCAAATACGCCCGGATGCACCTAGAGGGTGGCCTGGGGGTGCTCTCCCCTACTTCTGTGCAAGCCATGCAGCAGGTGACGGCCAAGGGCCAGCTCGACGACGAGTTTGGGGTGACCTGGTGGATGCGGGATTTCCTTGATGCGGACGGCCACAAGGTGCGGGCCATCCTCCACGGCGGCGCGGCCAATGGGCAGATGAGCGCGTTCTGGCTGGTGCCCTCGCGCAACTTCGCCGCGGTGATCCTGACCAACGCCCAGAAAGGCACCTATCTCCACGGAGAGCTGAACGCCTGGATCAACGAGCAGTTCCTGGGCCTCAAGGCCCCGGAGCAGAAGACCGTAAACGCCAGCGAGTCGGAGCTGCGGGAGTACACCGGCCGATATGTTGGGCACGCCTTCGGGACGGCGGTCGAGGTCTACCTCGAGAACGGAACGCTCTGGCACAAGGTGGTGCCGGGCGACACCTCGAGCGTCACCACCACGCCTGTACCGCCGCTGCCCCCGGCCCGGCTCGAGCTGCTGGAGAAAGAAAGGCTGGGCGTACTGGAGGGCGACGGCAAGGGCGGGAAGCTCGAGATTTTGCGCAATGGTGAGGGGCAGATCGTCTGGTTGAGGACGGGTGGACGGCTACACGCGCGGCAGTAACTGGAGGTGGTTATGAAGGTGGTTGCTCGAGTTCTAACCCTCGGTCTGGCGGGATTAGGATTGGCGGCTGCCCCAGGCCAGGTCACCAGCGCCCCTCAGATGAACCTGTCCAGAGCCGGCCATAGTGCCACCCTGCTGCCCAGCGGGCAGGTACTTGTTGCGGGCGGCTGCATCGCCACGGGCTGCGAGAACGGGCTGACCGCCTCGGCAGAACTCTACGACCTCGAGCGCAACACCTTTACGCGCACCTCTTCGATGAAGGTGGCCCGAGTTGGTCACCGGGCCGTGTTGCTACACAGCGGAAAGGTACTCATTCTGGGCGGCTGGGCGGGCAACAACGCCAGCAACCAAGCCGAGCTTTTTCACCCTGCCGACCGCAGTTTTAGCAGCGCGGGAACCATGCTCGAGCCGCGTGACGGCTTTAGCGCGACCCTACTTAAAGATGGCCGGGTGCTGGTTGTGGGCGGTTACAACGGCAGGATGCAGCGCCTCAAGAGCGCGGAAATCTACGACCCCAAGACAGCAGAGTTCAGACCTGCCGGTTCGCTCGCTGTAGAGCGCATGGCCCACAGCGCCACCCTGCTCGACGATGGTCGGGTGCTGGTGGCGGGTGGAAGCCAGAACCGCGATACCGTCCTCTCGAGTGCCGAGCTGTACGACCCCCAATCCGGCAGCTTTAGCCCCGCGCCTCCAATGCTGACCGCCCGACACAAGCACGCCGCCTTGGCCCTCCCCAACGGCAAGGTGCTCGTCACGGGCGGGGCCGGAGTTGGCGAGTCCTCGCAGCAGTACGACAGCACCGAGCTGTTCGACCCCAGAGTGGACCGTTTCACCCCAGGCCCGACCATGGAGGCCAGCCGTTTCAAAATCCCCGATGCCCTGGCCCTGCTGAAAACCGGTGAGGTGTTGGTCGGGGGTAGTGCCACTCAGGTGGAGTTGTACAATCCAACCACCAATAGCTTCCGCGTGGCGCGGGGCAGCCTGAGCGAGGAACTATCCTTCACCACCGCCACCCTGTTGCCGAGCGGAAGCGTTCTAATCGCGGGCGGATACAACTCGAGGATCGAAGTCACCAACAAGACCTGGTTTTACCGGGAGTGAGGAGAAGGAAAGTTATGGGACTACTGGTTAAGAACGGCGAAATCATCACTGCAGATTCCCGCTACAAGGCCGACATCTACGCCGAGGGGGAGACCATCACCCGCATCGGGACCAACCTCGAGGTGCCCCCCGGTACCGAGGTCGTGGACGCCACGGGCAAGTACGTTTTCCCCGGCTTCATCGACCCCCACGTACATGTCTACTTGCCCTTCATGGCCACCTTCGCCAAGGACAACCACGCCGCGGCCTCCAAGGCGGCCCTGATCGGGGGGACCACCACCTTCATCGAGATGTGCTGCCCCAGCCGCAACGACGACGCCCTCGAGGGCTACCACCTGTGGAAGTCCAAGGCCGAGGGCCAGAGTGCTTGCGACTACACCTTCCACATGTCGGTCACCAAGTACGACCCCGCCACCGAGGCCCAGCTCAAGGAGATCGTGGCCGACGGGATTAACAGCTTCAAGATTTTCCTCAGCTACAAGAACTTTTTCGGCGTCGAGGACGGCGAGATGTACCAGACCATGACGCTGGCCAAGAAGCTGGGGGTCATTGTCACCGCGCACTGCGAGAACGCCGAGCTGGTGGGCCAGCTCCAGCAGCGCCTGCTGTCCGAAGGCAAAACCGGTCCGGGCTTCCACGAGCCGAGCCGCCCGGAGTCGGTCGAGGCCGAGGGCACCGCGCGGTTCGCCACCTTCCTGCAGAACACCGGGGCCACCGGCTATGTGGTGCACCTGTCGTGCAAGCCGGCCCTCGAGGCCGCGATGGCGGCGAAGTCGCGGGGCGTGCCGATTTACATCGAGTCGGTGGTGCCGCACTTTCTGCTCGACAAGACCTACGCCGAGCGCGAGGGCGTGGAAGGGATGAAGCACGTGATGTCGCCCCCGCTGCGCGAGAAGGGCAACCAGAAGGCGCTTTGGGATGCGCTGGCCCAGGGGTTCATCGACACCGTGGGGACCGACCACTGCCCCTTCGACACCGGGCAAAAGGCCCTGGGCAAGGACTCATTCACTTCCATTCCCAACGGGATTCCAGGCCTCGAGGACCGGGTCAACCTGATGTATACCTACGGCGTCTCGCGGGGTCACCTCGACATCCACCGCTTTGTCGATGCTAACTCCACCAAGGCGGCCAAGCTGTTCGGGCTCTTCCCGCGCAAGGGCACCGTGGCGGTGGGCAGTGATGCCGACCTGGTGATCTACGACCCCGCTCACCGTGGCACCATCTCGGCCAAGACCCAGGCCGGCATCAACGATTACAACGGCTTCGAGGGCTTCGAGATCGACGGCCGGGCCAGCGTGGTCACGGTGCGCGGCAGGGTGCAGGTGAAGGACGGGCAGTTCGTGGGCGAGGCCGGGCGGGGCAGGCTCCTGAAGCGCGAGCCGATGTACTTCTGAGGTGACATGAACCAGTCCCGGCCGTTTTTTCTCGCGGGCGCGTTGTGTATGACAGGTGCACTCTCGCTGGCGGGTGGCAACCGTGCCGGGGCTGCCTTTCTCGGTGTTGGGGCGGTTTTCATTGTGCTCGGGGCGCAGCGCTCGAGGAGTACCTGATGCTTATAGCTCCCGAAAAACTCCCGCTGTTCTTCCTGGCCAGTCTGGCCATTCTGGCGATCCCCGGCCCGGCCGTGGTGTACATCGTCACCCGCAGCATCTCGCAGGGCCGGGCGGCAGGCATCGCCTCGGTGCTGGGCATCAACCTGGCCGCCCTGACTTACGCGGTCGCGGCAGCGCTGGGCCTGACCGCGATTCTGGTCACCAGCACCCTGGCCTTCAACCTGGTCAAGTGGGCAGGCGCAGCCTACCTGATCTACCTGGGCATCAAGGCTTTCCTTAGCAAGAACGAGGTAGAAACTGTGCAGCTCAAGCGAGACAGCCTGTCCAGGGTCTTCGCGCAGGGCTATATGGTCAATTTGCTCAACCCCAAGATGGCCTTTTTCACCTTCGCCTTCCTGCCGCAGTTCGTAGACCCCACCCACGGCAGCGTGGCCCTGCAAATCCTGGTGCTGGGCGGGCTGTTCGCGCTGATGGCGGTGATCTCCGACGGAAGCTACGCGCTCCTGGCGAGTGCGCTGGGCGGCTGGCTACAGCGCAACCCGGCCATCCTCAAGCGGCAGAAGTACGTGGCGGGTTCGATCTACATCGGACTTGGGTTGACGGCTGCAATTACCGGCTCCAACCAAAAGTAGGCTGGTGGCCATGCGCACCGACCAAACCCTCATCATCGCCGCGATAGTTCTGGCCCTTCTAGCGGGGTGGTTCGGGGCCAACCAGGTGGCCTGGCTATGGCCCTTCCTGCTGGCGGCTTCGGGGGTTCTATTCGTGGTGGCCTCGAGGCAAAAGCGGTAACAACTTCGCGAGCTTTTGTCAGGTATCAGCACCCAAGCGCCCCGTTTTCGCTCGAGTAACATTCCCAAACCAAGAGCCGCACCCTTTACAGGACGCGGCAATGGGTTCTTGGGAAAACGCGAGAACCCCTCCCCACAAAAGACGGTGCCCCCCTAACCCTCTTTGCGGTGCCACCACTCCTTGAACTCCATGCAGCGCATGCTTTTGTCAAATCGGGCCGACAATATGCCCTCGAGCTCGACAAACGCACCGGTAGAAACCCGCCTAAACGATGCCCGCCAGTGGGCATAACCAAGCTGGTTCTCAAAGGCGATTGGAGTTGCCTGAAACTTCACCCCGGTCTGACCCATCCTGGCCCCTTGGGTCCAATACTGGTGGATACCCTGTGTACCGACCATCGGGGGTCATAAGGGGTCTCGTGGTAGGTGGCCGTGGAAGTAAATATCTGGACTATCGCCTCGGGGTCGCCGTCTTCCCATGCTTGACGGTACTGTTCGAGCCATTGCTTGAAGTTGTCGATTTCGATAATTTCCACCTCAAGGCTGTGTGGCCTTAGCCCTGGTTTCAAAATAGCACAGCCCCATAGCGAAATGCCGTGATAGTGATTCCAAGAATTGCCCTCGAGCCTTATGCTAGGCAAACAAGCGCTGGTGGCAAATTTCTGATAGGTAGGTGCGTGTGTCCGAAGTCAATCCTAACCCCCCCTCTCCCCAACCCCTCTCCCAGAGGGGGAGGGGGCCCAGCTTGGTTGCGGTCAACAACGTCTCGATGACTTTCCAGACCGGCACCGTGGCGCTCAAGGACGCTAACCTCGAGATTGCCTCGGGTGAGTTCATCAGCCTGATCGGGCCGTCCGGCTGCGGTAAAACCACCCTACTGCGGCTGCTGGCCGACCTGATCCAGCCGACCTCGGGGAGCATCAGCATCGGCGGGAAGACGCCGGAAGAAGCCCGCAAGAGCCGGGCCTATGGCTATGTGTTCCAGGCCGCCACCCTGATGGAGTGGCGCAGCGTGCTGCACAACGTGATGCTGCCGCTCGAGGTGATGAACTTCCCGCAGGCCGAGCGCCGGGCGAGGGCCGAGAAGATGCTGGCACTGGTGGGCCTGGAGAAGTTCGCCAAGCACTATCCCTGGCAGCTCTCGGGCGGGATGCAGCAGCGGGTGAGCATTGCCCGTGCCTTGGCCTTCGACCCCCAGCTGTTGTTCATGGACGAGCCGTTTGGGGCCCTCGACGAGATCACTCGAGAGAACCTGAACCTGGAACTGCTTAGATTGTGGCGCGAGACCGGCAAGACGGTCATCTTCGTGACCCACTCCATCCCCGAGGCGGTGTTCCTCTCCACCCGCATCGTGGTAATGACCCCGCGCCCCGGTAAGATCGAGACGGTCATCCCGGTGGACCTGCCCCAGCCCCGCACCTTCGAGACCCGCGAGACCCCCGAGTTCTTCCGCATCGCCACCGAGGTGCGCGAGGCGCTGCGCAAGGGCCACGGCTACGACGTACAGGAGTAGGGGCCATGAGCTTGTTTCGCTCTCCCAACCTCGTGCCGATGCTGGTCATCGCGGTCGTCATCGCGCTGCTCTACTACCCGCTGATGCTCTTCGCCAATGTGCCGGTCGCCCAGAGGGCCCTGGACAACGGCGCGGCCTTGGAGTGCAAGACCGCCCTCGAGTGCGCCCCCCAGATGCGCTCTCCAGTGCTGCCCTCACCACAGCAACTCCTGACCGGATTCCGCAGCCTGTTGTTCCCACTCAACGCCCCCACCTCGATTATCCCCAACGCGCTGACCACCGCCTTCAACACCCTGATGGGCCTGCTGCTGGCGGCGGTGGTGGGCTTTTTCTTCGCCATCGGGATCGTGGCCAGCCGGGCCTTCGAGCGCTCACTGCTGCCGTTGGTGGTGGCCTCTCAAACCGTGCCCATCATCGCCATCGCGCCCATGCTGGTGGTGGTGCTGGGCCAGTACGGCGTGCAGGGCTGGCTGCCCAAGGCCATCATCGCGGGCTTCGTGGCCTTCTTCCCCATCGCCATCGGGGTCGCCAAGGGGCTCCGCAGCCCCGACCCCATGGCCCTAGACCTGATGAAGACCTACAACGCCCCCACCTGGCAGACCTACGTGTTGCTGCGCTTCCCGGCCTCTGTGCCCTACTTGTTCACGGCCTTCAAGGTCTCGGTCACTGCCGCGCTGATTGGGGCCATCGTGGCCGAGATTGCCACAGTGGGGTTCCAGGGCGGGCTGGGACGGATGCTGTTCGAAAACTCGAGGGCCTCAGATGTGGTGGCGATCTGGGTCATCATGATTTCCTCGGCCGTGCTGGGGATTCTGCTGGTGGCGCTGGTCAACCTAGCGGAGAGGGTGGTGACGCCGTGGAAGCGGTGAAGAGCGCCGAAGGCCGAAACCCCAAGGCCGAAGGCCAAAGCCTCCTTGGCTGGGTGCTCCTGGCTGCCGGGTTCGGGCTGCTGTTGTGGTTTATCGCCTCGTGGTGGAGCCGGACCGAACTGGCGCCTGGTGGCCTCAAGCTGCTGATCGGTGCCGGGTTCTTGATCGGGGCTTTGGGGCTGGCTCGAGTCGCAAACTCCTTCACCAAAACCACCAACGCGCTGATCGCCTTTGTGCCCGCCGGACTGACCCTGCTGCTGGCGCTGGTGACGGTGGAGGCACTGCTGCGGGCCTATCAGGTGCCGGTGGGGCTTATCCCCACGCCCTCGAGGGTCCTTTCCACGCTGGTGGATGTGCGGCAGGTGCTGCTGCAGGACGCCTACCAGACGGTGGTGCTCGAGGCCTTCACCGGCTGGGCGGTGGGGTCGGTGTTGGGGGTAGGGTTTGCGCTGTTGGTGAGCCGGTTCGTGTTTCTCGAGCGTGGCTTCCTGCCCTACGCCAGCGCGTTCTCGGCCATCCCCATCGTGGCCCTGGCCCCGGTGCTGGTGAAGATGGTCGGCATCGAGTGGCAGTCCAAGGCCATCATCGTGGCCATCACGGTCTTCTTCCCGGTGGTGGTCAACACCTTCCGCGGCCTGACCGAGGTCAGCCACATGTCCCTCGACCTGATGCGCTCGTACGCCGCCTCACAGCTGCAGAACTACTCGGCCCTGCGCATCCCCAACGCGCTGCCCTTTATCTTCAACGGGCTAAAGCTGGGCACCACGCTGGCGATGATCGGGGCCATCGTGGGCGAGTTCTTTGGGGCCAATGGCCAAGGCCTGGGCTTCCGCATCCAGATCGAGGCCGGGCGTTTCGGATTTGACATCGTGTGGAGCGCCATCATTGTGGCCTCGGTGATCGGGATTGCCTGGTACAACGCGGTGGCCTGGGTTGAACGCAGACTCACCGGTTGGCATGTCTCCTTCCGTGAGTGAGGGCCTTACGGCCGGCGGTCAGGCCGCAAACACCGCATTTTTATTCATCACCAGCTTGTAATTGCCCCGCAATGTGCGGTAGGCTTAGCGCCGAAGTCGATCTGGTACAGGAGGAGGAGAAAATGAGGAAGTGGACGGTACTTTTGGCACTGGCGGTCTTTGCCCTCGCGTCATTGGCGAATGCTCAGAACTTGGTGAAGGTCAACCTACAGCTTAAGTGGTTCCCCCAGGCCCAGTTCGCCGGATTCTTCGTGGCCCGCGAGCGCGGTTTCTTCAGGGAGGAGGGCCTCGACGTCAACCTGATGCCCGCCGGGGATCAGTCGCCTATCCAGGTGGTGCAGTCGGGCGCCGCCGATTTCGGGACGACCTGGATCGCCGACCTGTTGACCGCCCGCGAGCGGGGCATTCCGGTGGTGCACATCGCCCAGATCTTCCAGCGCTCGGGCTTCACCCTGGTGGCTCTCCGCAGCAGCAACATCCGCAACCTCTGCACCGACATGAAGGGCAAGAGCGTTGGGGTCTGGCCCTCGGGCAACGAGTACCCCGCGGTGGCCCTGTTCAGCAAATGCGGTCTGACCAGCTCGCTCGACCCCAAGGTCAGCAACCCTGACGTGACCGCCGTCTCCTACCCCTTCGACCCCTCATTGGTCTTCCCCGATAAGGTGCAGCTCGTTGCTGCCATGACCTATAACGAGGTCAACCAGATCGCTGGTCTGGGCTACGGCCCGACCCGCGTCAACGTCTTCAAGCTCGCCGATAAGGGCATCAACCTGCTCGAGGACCTGATGTTCACCAGCGAACGGGTTCTGGCCGACTCCAACTTCAAGGGCTCGGGCCAGACCGGCCGTCAGATCGCCGCTAAGCTGATCCGGGCCTCGCTCAAGGGCTGGGACTGGGCTGTGCGCAACCGCGCCGAGACCGTGGAGAAGTACGTGTTGCCCTTCTGCGGCAACACCTGCAAGGGCTCGGGCACCCGCGCCGACGCCAAGGGCCATCAGACCTGGCAGATGAACGAGATCGCCAAGCTCTACCAGGCCGGTGCCACGCTCAAAAACTTCGCCGGTCTGCTGGTACCCGCCGACTTCCAGGCTTCGGTTAAGCTGCTCAAGGACCAGGGCATCCTGACCAAGGACCCGCCCGCTACCACCGTGGACTACGGCCCCTGGGAGGCTGCCACCGGCAAGAAGGTCAGCAACTTCCGATAATCGCCCACCCGCAAGCCCCTCGAGCCAGGGCTCGAGGGGCTTGCTTTGGTCTCGAGCAAAGTCGACCCCCCTGGGTTGAGGCGGCCACTCGAACGCCACCCCTCCCCCACCGGACTGTTCAATCGCGCTTCCCACCCTCACCTCCCTCGCTGTGGCAGGCAAAGCCCTCGCCTCAGTAAGACCGCTTTCGGGAGAATGCCTGGGAACCGCTCAAGGGTGCGGCTACGCTCGAGCTGCGGTTTCTTGCCGTTGAGCGCCCCAACCGTCGCACCGACTCGATAGCTTTGGGGCAAGCGAATCGGGGAGGTCGGCGTCGGGTTCGCCTTGGTCTTGTTGTTTGCCGCCCTGCACCTAGCGCAAGCAGCCGCCAACTCGAGATAATATTCCTCATGCTTAACCCCCAGCGCACCATCGCGGAACTCAAAGAGCTGCGTGCCCTCACCGGCGACGAGAACGGCGCCCAGCGGGTGGCCTGGACCGACACCTGGCTCAAGGCCCGGGAATGGTTCAAGGGCAAGCTCGAGGGTCTCCCGGTCACACACCACCAGGACGCCGCCGGGAACCTCTGGGTAACCCTTCAGGGCCAGAGCGAAAAGACCTTGTTAATCGGGGGACACCTGGACTCGGTGCCGGGCGGCGGCTGGCTGGACGGCTGCCTGAACGTGATGGCGGGCCTCGAGGTGCTGCGCCGCATCAGCGCCGAGTATGGCGGCAAGCCGCCCGTTACAGTCAAGCTGGTGGACTGGGCCGACGAGGAGGGCGCGCGCTTTGGGCGCAGCCTCCTGGGATCTTCCGCTTTCGCGGGTACGCACAGCATCGAGGCCGACCGGAACCGCACCGACCGCGACGGAGTGCGCCTCGAGGACGCGCTGCGGCGCTGCGGGGTGGAGATCGACCGCTTCCCCGAGGCTACCCAGGGGCAGCAAAACGCCGCCGCCTACCTCGAGCTGCACATCGAGCAAGGCCCGGTGCTGCTGGACAAAGGCCTGCCGCTGGGGGTGGTGCTGGGCACCAAGGGCGTCGAACGCCACGCCGTGACCTTCCACGGCCAGGAGGCCCACTCCGGCTCGACCCCCATGAACCGCCGCCGCGACGCCCTGGCCGCGGCCGCCAAGCTGGCCTTGGAGATT
This sequence comes from Meiothermus sp., assembly GCA_033762915.1. Lineage (GTDB taxonomy): Bacteria > Deinococcota > Deinococci > Deinococcales > Thermaceae > Meiothermus. The sequence continues at coordinate 25,128 of JANRLD010000009.1, forward strand.
CGCCCCATCGCCATGAAGCACCCCGACGCAGTATGCACCATGGGCTCGGTCAAGACCTTTCCCGGCATCGTGACGGCGGTGGTGGGGCGCTGCGAGGCCACCCTCGACCAACGCGACCTCAGCGCCGAGGTGTTGGCCCAGATGTACCGCGAGGCCAAAGAGGCCAGCGAGCGCTTTGCCGCCGAGGAGGGTTGCACGGTGGAGTGGAGCCGCATCTGGAACATCGAGCCGATCCCCTTCCATCCCGAGCTGATCGAGTTCTGCGACGCGTCGATCCTCGAGACCGCCGGGGTCTCCTACCGCCTGCCCTCTGGCCCCCTGCACGACGCCGCCGAGGTGGCGCGGGCGGGCATACCCACGGTCATGATGTTCACCCAGAGCCTTCACGGCATCAGCCACAACAAGATTGAGGACACTAAGGAGGAGCACCTCGAGCTCGCGGTACAAGCGTTTGACAAACTGGCCAGCAGGACAATGACGTGGATTCTGGCGGGCGGCAACTGAAAGCCAGCAGGTGTGAAATAGCCATGCGGCACCGGCCTTCAACCGCCGGGCAGCGCACCGAAGAGGTCTGATGAAGTTCTGCCCAAACTGCGGAAATCCCCTCGAGCCCGTACTGGCCGACGGCCGGGCCCGCCCGGCCTGCGTGGCCCAGGGGTGCGGGTTCATCCACTACGGCAACTACTCGGTCGGGGTGGGCGGTCTGGTGCTGCACCACGACCGGGTGCTGCTGATCCAGCGCAATCAGGACCCCGGCAAGGGGCTCTGGACGATCCCGGGCGGGTACGTCGAGTTCGACGAGACGGCGGAGACCGGGGTGGTGCGTGAGATCGAGGAGGAGACCGGGATCCAGACCCGCCTGGTCGGCCTGGTGGGCTTCCGCAGCCGCGTGAACCCGCGCAACAACGACGCCTACGCGGTGTTTTTGCTCGAGCCGGTGGGCGGACAGTTGATCGCCACCCCCAACGAGGAGATCGCCCGGGTGGAGTTCTTCGGGCTCGAGGAGCTCCAGCACCTGCACCCCCTCCCCCCAGTCAGCATGCAGTTGGCCTCGATGGCCATTCGCGGCGAACTGCAAGCCCTGACCGGGCACACCATTCAGCGGTTTAACACCACCGACAGCGACACCGTTTTCCTCTCGCGTAGGGAGGCCTGACCCCCCAGGTCAGGCTAGGCTCACACCGGTGCCCGGCCGTGCTGCCTCGGACCGCCGCTCAACTCCGCCGGCCCAACTTTAGCCCCCTCGGCCACAGCAGCGGCAGTTGACTCACCAGGGTGGCCCCGAGGATCAGCGCCCCGCCCAGCCAGCCCTGCCAGCCCAGGCGCTCGCCCAGGAAAGCCATTGCCAACAGGGCCGCATAGACCGGCTCGAGGGTGTAGATCACCGCCGCCTCGGACGCCGGCACGGTGCGCTGCCCGACGGCCTGCAACCAGACGCAGAAAGCGCTGGCGACGACACCGAGGTAGAGAATCTGGGGCCAGGGCAGCCCACCCCAGTCCCACTGCGGCTGCTCTACCCCCACCCAAACCAACGACCCAGCCAGCACCACCAGCATCTGCACACCGGTCAGGGGGAGCGCGGCGAAGCGGGGCGCGTGGTGCTCCATCCGCCAGATGTACAGCGCATAGCTCGCAGCCGTGCCCAGCGTCCATAGGTCGCCCGCGTTGGGCGGCGAGCCGTCGTAGGAAAGTAGCCCCACCCCCAGGATTGCCAGCCCAGCCGAGGCCCAGATGTTCCAGCCCAGCCGGTGGCCCAGGATTCCCAACATCAGCGGGAGGATCACCACGTAGAGGGTGGTGATGAAAGCACTCCGGCTGGCCGTGGTGGACTCCAGGCCCACGGTCTGGGTCAGGTAGGCCACGAACAAATAGGCCCCCAGCTCGAGGCCCGCCCGCCACAGCCTCGAGTCCCGGACAAACAGCCAGGGCAGGAAGCACAGCACCGCCAGCCCGAAGCGCAGCACGTTCATCTGCGAAGCGCCGATGCTGTCCAGCGAACCCTTGACCAAGACGAAGGTGGAGCCCCACAAAAAGGTAGCGAAGCTCAAGTAGACGATGCCCAGCAGATGCCCTCGGTGCACGCGAAGAGTGTACCGCGGCCCCGAAGCTGGGGTGCAGGCGGGGCACTCTGATCGAGTTTCCCACTATTACCTCCCTTGCGGTGGCAGGCAATCTGTTCCCCATTGCGTTTACAACCCATACTCTGCCTAAGGTACTGCGCTAAAGCGGGCGCTAAAGCGGGTGCTAAAGCGGAGATCCTGTTGGCGAACTCCAAATCTGGGCGATAAAGCGAGGATTGAGATACCGATGAAGACACGACTTCTCGAGTTGCACCCCGACTTCGCCAACAGAGTCAGCGGAGTAGTGTACTCGGTACAGCAAAAACCACCGTACCGAGTTTTCGTGGCAACCGCTCTACGGCAAATTCCGCTGTAGGGAGTATGCGGGGGAACGGCTCTGAGCTTCGGACTCGAGGGTTTTGGCGTCCGTAGTGGTTTGCTCGAGACTTCTCGAAGTGTAGTCTAAGTCCAATTTTGATTTGAGGCCAAGCACTTCTTTTACTCGATACAAACTTGACACAACTTGGTGTAAGCTATCCGCGTTATGAGACGCTGCCTGACGCTCATTCTCGCTGTGTTGGTACTCGGCCTCTCGGGGGCACTGGCCCAGAACCCCATCAAGGTGCGGGTCGGGTTTAATCCCACCCAAAACTCCGACCAGCTTCGGCCCGCCGCCCAGGCCATCGCCGATTACCTCGAGCAGCGCTTTAACGGGGCCATCGAGGTCGAGATCTTCATCCCCACCGAGTACCGGGGACTGATCGAGGCCATGCGCGGCGGCAACCTCGACTTCGCTTTCTTCCCGCCCGACGGCTACGTGATCGCCAACGCCGACGTGGGCGCGCAGGTGCTCCTTAAGAGCGTGCGCGGTACCAGCCCCTTCTACTGGTCGGCCATCGTGGTGCGCAGAGACTCGGGCATCCGGAACGTGCAGGGTCTGGACGGTAAGAACATCGCCTGGGTGGACAAGAACTCCGCCGCAGGCTACGTCTTCCCTCGCGCTGCGGTGGTGGGGGCCGGCCTCGACCCCGACAAGCTTTTCGGCAAGCAGACCTTCGCCGGCCGCCACGACGCCTGCGTGCTGGCAGTGCTGAACAAGTCGGTGGACGCCTGCGCCACCTTCGCGAACGACACCCGCAACCTCTCAGGGGCCTGGACGCAGTTCCTCAAACCTGAGGAGGCCCGCCAGCTCACCGCCATCTTCTACTCCAAGCCCATCCCCGGCGACACCTTCAGCGTCTCGAGGCAGTTCTTCGCCCGCTACCCCACCCTCTCCCGCGGCATCGCCACCGCCCTCCAGGGCATCCGCACCCCCCAGAGCAAGCTGCTCCTAGACCTCTACCGCATCGACTACATGATCCCCGCCCAGGACTCCGACTACAACGTGGTGCGCGAGGCCCGCAAGGTCGCGGGGCAGTAGCGCGGCGGTCGCCTTGAGGCGGGAAGCAAAACCCCAAGGCCCATATTCGAGCCCCCAGGAGCTTCTGGGGGCTCGAGATTTAGCTCTCAAGGGAGGCGGTTGGATGAGGCGGGTCCTGGTGATGGGGTTGGTGGCGACGCTGCTGGCGGGTTCGGGCTTCCTGCTGGCTCAGGGTCAGGGCAGGTTGGTACTGAGCTTCAAGGACAGCCCCAAGGCGGCGCATAAAAACATCCGCAAGGTGCTGAGCGCCAGCAGCTACCTAAAGGACATGGTGGCCCACTTCAATCAGGGGCTAAGATTGCCGCGCAACATCCCCGCGCGCTTTGAGGACTGCGGCGAGGAGAACGCCTACTACGACCCCGACTCCGGCAGCATCTCGATGTGCTACGAGCTGATCGACACCCTGGGGAGCCTCGAGGACGGGCAGGGACTATCCAAAGAGGACCAACTGCTCAATGCGACCAACTTCACACTGCTGCACGAGTTGGGGCACGCACTGGCCCATCAGCTGCGGCTGCCAATTACGGGCAAGGAGGAGGACGCGGTGGACGAGTTCGCGGCCCTGGCCCTGCTCAAGCTGGGCGACGAGGCCTCCATCGTCTCGGCGGTCTACCAGTTCTGGTACTACTCCGACCAAGCCGGCGGCCAGCAGCAGGTCTACTGGGACTCCCACTCCCTGGACGCCCAGCGCATGTACGACATGGCCTGTATCGTCTACGGCAGCAACCGCAGGGCCTTCGCCGACCTGGTGAGGGACATCGGCTTGCCCAAGGAGCGCCTCGAGGAGTGCGCCCAGGAGTATAAGGACGCCCGCTACGCCTGGAACACCATCCTCAGGCCCCACCTGCGCAACCCCGCCAAGCCGCTGCTGTAGAGGTGGTCATGATTGAAGTCAAGCAGGTCAACCAGACATTCCGTACCGCCAAGGGGCCGCTGCAGGTGCTCTTCGACGTCAACATCGAGATCCCCCGGGGCGACTTCGTGGCCATCATCGGACGCTCGGGGGCGGGCAAGAGCACCTTCCTGCGCACCCTCAACGGGCTGCTGATCCCCTCCTCTGGGAGCGTGGTCGTGGAGGGCACCGACATCACCAAGCTGGCCAAGCTCGAGCTGCAGAAGTACCGCCGACGCGTGGGCTTCATTTTCCAGCAGTTCAACCTGGTCAACCGCCTGCGGGTGATCGACAACGTGCTGCATGGGCGGCTGGGCTACCTGCCGACCTGGCGCGGCCTGTTGGGCCTCTACACCGACCAAGACTTCCAGATCGCCAGGGCGCAGCTCGAGGCCGTCGACCTCAGCCCCAAGGAGACCGCCCGGGTCGACTCACTCTCCGGCGGTCAGCAGCAGCGGGTGGCGATTGCCCGCGCGATGGCCCAGGAGCCGGCCTTGATGCTGGCCGACGAGCCCGCCGCCAACCTCGACCCGGTGCTGTCGGAGGAGGTCATGCGCACCCTCAAGATGTTCAACGAGAAGCAGGGGGTCACGGTGGTGATCAACATCCACGCCCTCGACCTGGCCCTTAAATACGCCAAGCGCATCATCGCCTTTAAGCGCGGCTATCTGGTCTTCGACGGCACCCCAGCCCAGCTCACCGACGAACTGGTCGATGACATCTACGAGCGCAAGGAGATGCTGGTATGAGCGCCCTGTTGATTTTCGCGCTGCTGGGCGCGGCCGTCAGCCTGGTGCTGGGGCTGATGCGGGGCTCGGTGCGGCGGCTAATCGTGGCAGCGGGGCTGGGGCTGCTGGTGGCGTTCGTGGCCTTTCCCTTCAGCCGCTCGAGCGGCTTCCTAAGCCGCGAGACGCTCGACCCCACCCTGCTGGCCCTGGTGCCCAGCTTCCCCCTCCTGGCCCTGATCCCAGTGCTGCTGCTGGTCACCCTCTGGCTCTCTCTGCGGGGCAGCCCGGCGGCCCCGGCAGTGGCGGTGGCCAGCGGTCTGGCCTCGGCCGGGTTCACGCTGGTCTGGATGGGCCAGGCCCCCAGCATCGGCAAGCTGGCACCTGTAACAGGGCTGATGGAGGCCCTGGCGGCGCTGGGCCTGGCGCTCTTGGTGGGGCTGTTGGCCGTCAACCGCCCGGCCTCGAGGGGGCCAATCCTGGCTGCCGCCGCGGTGGTTGGCCTGGGGGCCTTCTGGTGGTTCAGCAACCCCCAAGGCGGGGGCACCCTGTTCCCCCGCACGGTAGGCTACTACCAGCTGATCCAGCCCACCCCTAGCGGCGTGGATCGACAGATCGTCGAGGACTACAACCAGGCCCTACCCCAGCTCAATGCCATACGAAAGGAGACCGGACAGAGCGAGCTGGCCCCCATAGCGTCGCTGAGCGAGCTACAGGGGCGCATTCCGGCTCAGGCCGCCCAGGACGGCTACCGCCTGGTCAAACCCAACGACGTACAGTACGGTTCATTCGCGGTGTTCCTGCTGGCGGGGCTGATGGTGGGGGCCGGTCTGATGCAGCTGCGGAACCCCCGCCTGCAGCAGGGCGACGACCTCCAGGTTGGTCTGCTGATCGCGCTGATTGTCTGCATTCTGGTACCGGCCTTCGACGCCACCGAGTTCAGCCTCGAGCGCTTCTTGCGCGGCCTCCCCTTCTTCCGCGACTTCCTCGACAAGGCCCACCCGCCCCTGCTGGCCGCCCCCGACCAAAACCGCTTCCCGCTGGAAGAGGTATTTGTTCAGACCCTCCTGACGCTGCAGATGGCCTTCGTGGGCACCTTCCTGGCGGCCATCTTCGCACTGCCGGTCTCGTTCCTGGCCGCCCGCAACGTCACCTCCGGTTCGCCGGTAATGCGGGCAGTCTTCTTCGTGACCCGCTTCTTCCTCAACGCCCTACGCGGCATCCCGACCCTGATCCTGGCCCTGATCCTGGTGGCCGGTCTGGGGCTGGGGCCGTTCGCTGGGGTGCTGGCGATCGCGATCCACTCCTTCACCGAGTTGGGCAAGCTCTACTCCGAGGCCATCGAGAACACCGACAAAGGCCCCATCGAGGCCATTGAGTCCACCGGTGCCTCGGGGGTCAATGTGGTGCGCTGGGCCATCCTGCCCCAGACCATGCCACTCTTCGTCTCCTACACCGTGTACAACTTCGAGATCAACTTCCGCAGCTCGCTGGTACTGGGGCTGGTCGGGGCGGGGGGCATCGGCTACTTCATCAACGAGAAAATGGCCTCGGGGCAATACGACCAGATGAGCGTAGCGGTCTACATGATTATGATTATGGTCAATCTGATCGACTTCGCCTCGAGCTGGCTACGAAGCAGACTGGTCTAAAGAGCAGTCCGCCACAGCCACGTGCCCAACGCTCGTCTTCGCTCGAGCTGGCTGGGCGGTAGGCTGACATAGGAGCCTGCCCGTAGGAGCCCCCATGGCTCGAGTCCGTACCATGGGGGCGGGGTCAGGATTGAGCCCGCCTCTCGAGCTCGGTGATGCCCTCGGGCAGTCGGCCTGGACGGGCGGACTGCAGCTCGCCGCCGTGGCGGTGGAGCAGCGCGGTGATGTCCGACTCGCGGCCCTCGAGAACCTCCACTGCCAGCAGGTAGTCCCCTTCGCGCACCGACTCCAGCATCACTGCCTCGTCCTGCCCGACCCCGATCCCTGCGGTAGCGGCCCCTGCCGCCGCCCCGCCTGCAGCACCCAGCCCGCCGCCTGCCAACGCCGCCAGCAGCAGCACCGGGACGCCCACCAGCGGCAGCGAGAGTATGCCCAACACCAGTCCGCCCGCTACCCCCGCCGCTGTGCCCAGCTTGGTGCCGAAGCTCACATCCTTGGACTCGCGCTCCCCTTCTACGATCAGGGCACGGGCGGTGGACTCCTGGGCCGCGACTGCCGCCCGCTCGGCCAGGTTGGACGCCCCCAATTCGTCCAGAGCGCTCTCGAGGTCGGCGCGGCGGCGGAACAAACTGAGGATCAGCGCCATGGTCGCCTCACGACCCGCCCCGCCGGCCCGCACGGCCGCCGCCCAATAGCCCGACCACGAACAGCACTGCGGCCGCCACCAGCGCCCAGTAGATGAGCGCCCCGCCGATCTGGAACAGCATTCCGACCAGCCAGAACACTACCAGAACCGCCGCTATCCAGTACAAAATTTGCACAGGCACCTCCGTTTCACCCTATTCGACACCAAAGTGTCCGGCCGCCCAACGCCTCACGCCGCAACCTCTGTTTGACCCTAAGCCCGCCGACTGAGCCGCGCTTGAGCCGCTGCTGAAGCGCCCACTCGGCCACGACTGGTTGGATTACGCTGCGCCTTGCCGTTACTCCTCGATAGACCCCTACCATCGCACACCTCGCCCGTGCGAGCGTGGGTCGGCTCGAGGAGCTTGCCGCGTTGCTGGCACGGCCAACCCCACCTTATGACCTGCCGCCCCTAACCTTGGCGGTGATGAAAAGCTTTTCCAAAGGTCTCTGCCATAGCGCTCCGACCCTCAAGGCGGGCATCGTGCGCCGTCGCTCGTACCGTTCGCGGGGCGGCCCGCCGACTTGCATCCTTCCGGCAGGCAAGCTAGGCTTTCTGGGGGTCTTTGCACTCGGATTTGTTCCCACTACCCCGGCCCCGACCCGAAAGGCCTTAGCCCCGAAAGGACACACATGCCCAAAATCGCCCTCCTCCCCGGTGACGGCATCGGCCCCGAAGTAACCTACGCCGCCGTAGACGTACTCAAGGCCGCCGACGCGGCCTACGGCCTGCAGCTAGAGTTCGAGCCCTTCCCCTTCGGCGGCAACGCCATCGACGCGCACGGCGAGCCCTTCCCCGAGGTAACCAGGAAGGGCTGCCTCGAGGCCGACGCCATCCTGCTGGGCGCCATCGGCGGCCCCAAGTGGGACAACGTGGCGCGGCACCTACGGGCCGAGACTGGACTTCTGGCCCTGCGCAAGGCCCACGGGCTGTATGCCAACCTGCGCCCCGCCAGGGTGCTGCCGGGCCTCGAGCACCTCTCCCCCCTCAAGGCCGAGATCGCACGCGGGGTCGATGTACTGGTGATCCGGGAGCTAACCGGGGGCATCTACTTCGGGACACCGCGCGGGATGAACGACGAGGAAGGCTGGAACACCGAGCGCTACTCCAGGCCCGAGGTCGAGCGCATCGCCCGGGTCGCCTTCGAGGCCGCCCGCAAGCGGCGCAACAAAGTGTGCAGCGTGGAGAAGGCCAACGTGCTCGAGGTCGGCGAGTTCTGGCGCAAGGTGGTCGTCGAGACCCACGCTGGGTTCGCCGACGTCGAACTCGAGCACCAGTACGTCGACGCGATGGCGATGCACCTCGTCACCCGGCCGGGCAGGTTCGACGTGGTGGTGACGGGGAACATCTTCGGCGACATCCTCTCCGACCTGGCCTCGGTGCTGCCGGGCTCGCTGGGCCTGCTGCCCTCGGCCTCGCTGGGCGAGAAGACCCCCCTGTTCGAGCCCGTCCACGGCTCCGCACCCGACATCGCGGGCAAGGGCATCGCCAACCCCACCGCCGCCATCCTCTCGGCCTCGATGCTGCTCACTCACGCCCTGAACCGCCCCGAGGTGGCCAAGGCCCTCGAGGACGCGGTGACCCACGTCCTGGGCACCAACCCCACCCCCGACCTGGGCGGCAAGGCCAGCACGGCCGAGTTCGCCCAGCAGGTGATCGCGGCAATGAACAAGGTCGTGGCCTGAGGCCCGGCGCGGGGATGTGCCCCAGAGTTTTCCCTCGAGCCCGAAGGTAGCCCAGGGCCAGCGATAGGAGCGGGATCGGCATGGAAATCAGCGGAAAGACGGTCGTCGTCACGGGGGCCTCAAGGGGCATCGGGGCCGCCATTGCGGTCGGGCTGGCCCGGCTTGGGGCCGGCCTGGTGCTCAACGCACGCAGCGAGGAAAGCCTCGAGGGGGTGGCGGCCGAGTGCCGGTCGCACGGCGCGGAGGTTCGAACCGTGGCGGGCGACTGTGCGCTGGACCAGACCGCGCAGTTTATGGTCAAGGCTGCCAAGGTGATCGGGGAGTTCGGCGGCTTCGTGCACAACGCGGGCGTGCTGCACCCCGGCCCAGCGCTCTGGGAGCTCGAGGAGGCCCGGTTCGATGAGGTGTTCGACACCAACGTCAAGGCCGGCTACCTGCTGGCAAAGTACGCGGTACCCAACCTGCGGCGCTCGGGCGGGGGGTTCGCGGTCTTCGTGGGCTCGGGGGCGGCCAACTACCCGGTTGCGGGCTGGGCCGCCTACAGCGCGGCCAAGGCCGCCGAGCACGCCCTAGCCTTTAATCTGGCGCTGGAGGCCCCCGAAATCTACACCTTCGTCTATAGCCCCGGCACCGTAGACACCGCCATGCAGCAGGCGGGCCGCGAGGCCCCGGGTGAGATCGCCCGGATGTTCCAGGGCTTCCGGGACGGCGGCGGACTGCTCACGCCCGAGTTCACCGCCGGGAAGCTGCTGGCAATCCTGCAAGACCCCCAGAGGCGCTTTCACGGCAAGGTAGCCTCGTACCGCGACGCCTAAGTTGCGCCAGGGTAGGAGGGCGGAATCGGCGGAAGCGGGAAATGCGTGCCTAGGCGGAGTATCTACCCGGGGCGGAGTGGCGTGCGCCATAGCCGCGGAGTGGCTACCCGAGGCGCAATTCCCTGAGGGAGTTGGCGGGCGACATTTCGCACTGCAACTGTAGAAGAACTTAGGACTCGAGGCGGCCCGTGCGCCGCTGGCCCTTCGGGCCACTGGGCGGAATGCCCCTAGCCCGAGAGCCCTCCCGGCCGTATAAACGGCTCATGAAGCTTCGAGGCAAGACCTTTATCGTCACCGGGGCCAGCCGGGGGCTGGGCGAGGCGCTGGCCAAAGAACTGGGAAGGGCCGGGGCCAACCTGGTGATCGGGGCCCGCAACAAGGCCGCGCTCGAGTTTGTACAGGCCGAGGTGCGCGAGCTGGGGGTGGGGTGCGAGGCGGTGGCGGGCAGCTCGGCCAGTGCCGAGGTGGCCGAGGGTCTGGTGAAGGCGGCGGTGGTGCTGGGGGGATTCGCGGGCTTTGTCCACAACGCGGGCATCGTGCACCCGGGGCCGCTGGTCTTCGAGCTGGCCGAGGCCGCCTACCACGAGGTGGTCGAGTCCAATCTGACCGGCGGCTACCAACTGGCCCGCTTCGCCTATCCCCAGCTGATGCGCCAGGGAGAGGGAGTGGCGGTATTTGTAGGTTCGGGGCTGGCCGAGCACCATCTGCCTGGAACCGGGCTGCACGGAGCTGCCAAAGCCGCCGAGGAGTACCTGGCCCGCCAGCTGGCCCTCGAGGCCCCCGAGATCACCTGCTGGGTCTACCGCCCCGGCCTGGTCGAGACCGAGATGCAGCGGCAGCTGCGCGAGGCCGAGGGCGGGGGCGGAGAGGCCACCCGCGCCCTCTACCGGGCCTACCAGCGCCAGGGCCAGGTGCTCACCCCCGAGCAGTCGGCGGCAGCTCTGGTGCGGCTGCTCGAGGCCGACCCGCGCCGATTCCACGGCGGTATCGCCCATCAGACCGACGTATAAGGCGTTTCCCACCAACACTTGCTACGGCGGTTTTTGCCCTATCGAGTGCAAGACACCGGACGGTGGGCGGAGTATGGGTGGGAACCGCGATAGACCCGAGCCGGGCGCACGAGGGCCAGACGGTTCGCGGCAACCCGCCCCTTGGTCCGGGCCCCGGATTCAGCTCGAGCGCGGATCGGGGTTGTCCAGCACCCCCTGGGTTTGGCTGCGCCTGAACTCCAGCAGCTTTTCCCCTACGGCCGCGTATTTGCTGGCCAGAATGCTCGCGGCCAGCAGCCCTGCGTTCACCGCCCCGGCCCGCCCAATCGCCAGTGTGGCCACCGGTATTCCGGCGGGCATCTGTACGATAGACAGGAGGGAGTCGATGCCCTTTAGGGCCTTCGACTCCACCGGCACCCCCAGCACCGGCAGGTGGGTTTTGGCCGCACACATCCCCGGCAGATGCGCCGCCCCGCCCGCGCCCGCGATGATCACCTCGAGGCCCCGCCCCGCCGCCGCGCCCGCATACTCGAAGAGTAGGTCCGGGGTGCGGTGCGCCGAGACCACCCGTACCTCGTGGGGCACGGCGAACTGCTCCAGGATCGCCACCGCGTTTTGTAGGGTCTCCCAGTCCGACTTGGAGCCCATGATTACGCCGACAATAGGGTGCTGCGGAAGGTTCATTGCCCGGTAGTTTATCGCGCCCTGGGAGTTGGGGGTGAAACACACAGGGCCGACAGGCACAGACAAGAAAGTCCAGCAGGCCCGTAGCACCGCTCGAGGCGGCCCCAGGCTCACCATCAAAGGCTGCTATTCCCCAGGATAAGGGCTAATATAGCAGAAACCCGCCGTAGCACAACCAGATTTCTCTTGGACTGAGTTAACGTAAGCTCTATGGCTGAACGCCCCAGCCGGGCGTAGTCCCTTCCAAGGAGAGTTCTGCATGTCCAAGACACCCATTACGGTTGCCTACGGCGATGGCATCGGCCCGGAGATCATGGAGGCCACCTTGCGGATCCTCGAGGCCGCCGGGGCCAGCATCGCCCCCGAAGTGATCGATATCGGCGAGAGGGTATACCTGCGCGGCAACACCTCGGGCATTGAAGATCAGGCCTGGGAGAGCCTGCGGCGCACCAAGGTGTTTTTAAAGAGCCCCATCACCACGCCCTCGGGCGGGGGCTACAAAAGCCTCAACGTGACTGTCCGCAAGACCCTCGGCCTATACGCCAACGTGCGCCCGGTGCAGAGCTATGAGCCCTTCGTGACCACCAAGCACAAGGCCATCGATCTCACCATCGTCCGGGAGAACGAGGAAGACCTCTACGCCGGCATCGAGTACCAGCAGACCGAGGAGGTGACGATGGCGCTCAAGCTGATCTCCAAGCCCGGCACCGAGCGCATCGTGCGGTACGCCCTCGAGTTCGCCCGGCGGGGTGGGCGCAGGAAGGTGACCTGCATCTCCAAAGACAACATCATGAAGATCACCGACGGCCTGTTCCACAAGATGTTCGATGAGATCGGGGCAGAGTACCCGGAGCTCCAGAAGGAGCACATGATCGTCGACATCGGCGCGGCCCGACTGGCCGAGATGCCCGAGCGTTTCGACGTCATCCTGGCCCCCAACCTCTACGGCGACATCCTTTCCGACATCGCCGCCGAGGTCGCGGGCAGCGTGGGTCTGGCGGGCAGCGCGAACGTGGGCGACGACTGCGCCATGTTCGAGGCCGTCCACGGCAGCGCCCCGGACATCGCGGGCAAGGGCGTGGCCAACCCCTCGGGGCTGCTGCAGGGGGCCGTGCTGATGTTGGTCCACATCGGCCAGCCGGACGTGGCGGCCAAGATCAAGAATGCCTGGCTGCGGACCCTCGAGGATGGCATCCACACCGGCGACATCTACGACGAGCGCGTGAGCGAGCGGAAGGTGGGCACCGCCGAGTTCGCCGACGCGGTGATCGCCCGGCTGGGCCAGCTCCCCGAGCGTCTGCGCGCGGTCAGGTTTGGCGAGGCCAGCAAAGAGCCGATGGTGCCCCTGATGGTCCGCAACCCCAGCCCGGCCAAAAAGGAGCTGGTGGGCATCGACGTATTCTTCAACTGGCGCGGCAACAAGCCCGAGGAGCTGGCGGCGCTGCTGGAGCCGCTGGGCACCAGCCGCCTCAAGCTGGCCCTGATCACCAATCGGGGCGTCAAGGTCTGGCCCGGCGGCTTCCCCGAGACCTTCCGCACCGACCACTGGCGCGGGCGCTTCATGGCCGCTGAGGCCACCACCCCTGACCACCTCGCCATCGTGGAGCTGATGACTAAGATCGCTGCGGCCGGCATGGACTTCATCAAGACCGAGCACCTCTACAACTTCGACGGCAAGCCGGGGTACTCGCTGGGGCAGGGGCAGTAGCCGCCGGGCTGTTCCCCCTTGGCGCCTGGCTGCTTAGACTTAGCACATGGAAATCAAGAAGATCGGCGTAATCGGCGCGGGGCAGATGGGGGCGGGCATCGCGCAGGTGGCGGCCCAGGCGGGGTACGCGGTGGAGCTGCGCGACCTCGAGCAGTCCTACGTGGAGCGGGGTCTGGCGGGCATCAGGCGCTCGATTGGGAAGCTCCTGGAGAAGGGCCGGCTCGACCAGTCCGCCCACGACGCCTCGCTGGCGCGCATCCACACCACCCTCGAGCTCGCCGACCTGGCCGACTGCGACCTGGTGGTGGAGGCCATCGTCGAGCACGAGCCGACCAAGACCGACCTGTTCCGCGACCTCGACCGCCTGGTTAAGCCAGAGGGCATCCTGGCCTCCAACACCTCCTCAATCCCCATCACGCGCCTCGCCGCCGCAACGGGCCGGCCGGAGCGCTTCATTGGGATGCACTTTATGAACCCGGTGCCCCTGATGGAGCTGGTCGAGGTGATCCGGGGCCACCTGACCAGCGACGAAACCGCCGGCGCGGTGGTGGCCGCGGCCAGAGCCATGGGCAAGACCCCAGTCGAGGTTAACGACTTCCCCGGCTTCGTTTCCAACCGCGTCCTGCTGCCCATGCTCAACGAAGCCATCCAGTGCGTGATGGAGGGCGTGGCCACCCCTGAGGCCATCGACCAGATCATGAAGCTAGGCATGAACCACCCGATGGGACCGCTGACCCTCGCCGATTTCATCGGCCTGGACACCTGCCTAAGCATCATGGAAGTGTTGCACCGCGGCCTGGGCGACGACAAGTACCGCCCTTCCCCCCTGCTGCGTAAGATGGTGCAGGCTGGGCTCTACGGTCGCAAGAGCGGGCGTGGGTTCTACCGCTACGACGAGCGGGGCAACAAGGTTTGATCGGCGGGCCGTAGCCCAGGAACCGGGGTTTTCGGCCCCGTGCCCGCCGACTGGCCGAATCTTCTAGGAGCGGTTCCCACGCAAACTCCCTACGGTGCTAAAGCGGGCGGTTTTTGCTGTTAAGGAGTACTTTACCTGCCGCGAGGTAGGTCCTGGTGGCAAACGGGTTGAGGCGCCAGGGAGGGTAGGTGGACGCTCGAGGTCCGCACCAAGTTGCGCCATAGTGAGTTTGCGAAACCCTCCTCGCGACCCAGGCAGCGGGCTTACAAGCGGAATTCCCTAAAGGGCTGCCGGGCGGTGTTTCGTGTCCCAGCTATGGAGACCCATAACGCCTTGGTGGCCCTGGCGTCAAGAGCGACACTTCTCACCCAAACCTGTATGCTAGGGCTTGGTTTATGCGCGATTTCCTCGACTACTTGTTTAAGGAGTGGTTCCGCCAGGTGGGCGAGGCCCTGCTGCTGGCCTTCCTGGTCACCACCTTCCTCTTCACCACCGTGGGCGTGGTGGGCAATTCGATGAACCCCGCCGACGGTGGCGCGCTCCCGCGCGGGGCACAGTCGCTGGAGAACGGCGAGCGGGTGTTTGTGCCCAAGTACGAGAACTGGCTGGTGCGCTTCGGCTTCATGCAGTGGCGGCGCGGCGAGGTGGCCATCGTTAAGCCGCCCGAGGGCACCCCCAACGCGGTGGCCCGCTTCCCCTTCATTGGCTTCGAGTTCCGGGCCTTCTTCATCAAGCGCATTGTGGCGGTTCCCGGCGACGAGGTGCGGGTGGTGGAGGGCAAGGTGACG
Organism: Meiothermus sp.; assembly: GCA_033762915.1. GTDB lineage: Bacteria > Deinococcota > Deinococci > Deinococcales > Thermaceae > Meiothermus. Next base: position 40,147 of record JANRLD010000009.1, read on the forward strand.
GTGAACGGCCAGGTGATTAACGAGCTGCACATCGACCAGTTCAACCGCACCTACCCCGTCAACTACCCCGGAGTCTGCTACCAGAACGGCCAGCTGACCAAGCTCACCACCCAGCAGGGCAGCTTCGCTATCTCGGAGATTCCGCCGTACCTCGAGCGCACCGTGCAGATGCTGGTGCCCCCCACCGCCGACGAGCAGGCCCGCAGCCAGAGCGGCGAGTACTGCACCACCGGCGCGCTCAAGCTCAAGCCCGACTACTACTTCGTGATGGGCGACAACCGCACCATCGGCGGCTCTGAGGACTCCCGCACCTTCGGCCCCATCCCCACCGCCTCTATCGCGGGCCGCGCCAACGCGGTCTGGTGGCCGCTCAACAAGATTCGCGGCCTGCCCCTGCCCGACGGCTTCAAGGCCAGCCAGCCGTAGCTCGAGCCCCTGCACCAAACGCCCGGTGCGTATTTACGGCAGACGCAACCTGGTGTTCTAGACTCGGGCAAGGTATGTGCGCAAGCCCCCACCAGCCATACCGAAATGGTTTCGTATGGCAAACACAATGATTGCCTCCGGAGCGACCTGGATCGTTTCAAAAACGAGACCCCACATGGCGGGGGACTTTTTTTGCCTTGTAACCCGACAGTGGTACGCCGTGTCCGACAGCGCATATCGCTATGGCACGAGCCACTTCCGCCTCGGTGAGACCGCTGCCCTGAACTTCCCTTCCCCGACGCGGGCATTTGGTCTGTTCGTGGTTCACACCCTTACGGTGAAGCGCAGTCCGGCGCAATGCACTCGGCACAGCAAATACGGCGTTACCGGGTTCTTGTGCAAACCTCTTTGAGAGAACACCTGCACACGGGTGTTACCGTGAGCCGAAGAGGGTCGGCCTCTGCTATACTGACCTTGCCGCAAACAATCCTGCTCAATCAAGCCTGCCAACACAGGCCGGAGGTCCAATTATGCTCACCGAAAGATACACTCAAGCCTTCCAGCTCGCCGCCCGGCTCCACCAAAACCAGCGGCGCAAGGGCACGAAAGTGCCCTACCTATCGCACCTGATGGCCGTCTCGAGCCTGGTGCTCGAGTACGGCGGCACCGAGGACGAGGCCATCGCGGGCCTACTCCACGACGCAGTAGAAGACCAAGGCGGGCGGGAGACGCTCGAGCTGATTCGCACCCAATTTGGCAGTGCAGTAGCGGACACCGTGTGGGCCGTCTCCGACACCGACGTTAAGCCCAAACCAGCCTGGAGGAAGCGCAAGGAGATCTACATCGCCCACGCCAAAGTGGCCAGCCCCTCGGCCCGGCTGGTTTCGGCCTGCGACAAGCTGCACAACCTGCGCTCCATCCTGCGCGACACCCTCGAGCAAGGCGAACGCCAGTGGGCGAGATTTGTGCCCGAGGCCGAGAGCCTGGAGGCCAAGCGCGAGGCAGTACTGTGGTACTACGAGCAGCTGATGGGGGTCTACCTCGAGTCCGGCCCGGAGCGGGTGGGGCGGGAGCTAAAGCGTACCCTGGGGGCGCTGCTCGAGGCTATCGCAGAGCCCTCGCGGCCCTGAACCGACCACCCGCCACACCTCGGACAGCACCGCCCGGGCTTTCCCGAGGGAGTACATTACCTGCCGCTGCGAGGGAGGAAGTGGTGGGAAACGCGAAAGGGAATTGCGCCTCGGGTAGTCGCTTCGCGGCTATGGCGCACGCCACTCCGCCCTGGGTAGCCGCATCGCGGTTATGGCGCACGCCACTGTGCCCAGGCACGTATGTACCGCATCTGCAGATTGGGCACTTCTAGCCTGGCGCAACTCAATCCCAGTTTGCCCAGCCGCACAACCCATACCGGCCCGGCCGAAGGTGGCCGAGCCGCCGCCTTTCCAAATCGATTGGCCTTGGGTATATGCTGGCCTGAAATGAAAGCTGATCTGGCTCTGAATGTCTACCAGACCTGTGGCCACGAGGGTTTGAAACCCCAAGGAGCGCTCTGATGCCCCGGGTGGGGGTGGTGGGGGTCGGCACGATGGGGATGCTGGCCGTGCAATTGTTGTTGGAAAAGGGTCAGGCAGTGGTGGTCAGCGATGTCAATCCGGCTGCCCTCGAGCGCGTACGGTTACTGGGGGCACAGCCCGTAGATGCACTGGCCCAAGTGGCCGAGCAGGCCGAAATTATCTTGTTGTTTGTGCCCGGCCCGGCTCAGGTTGAGGCGGTGGTGGCCGGAGACGGCGGGTTGTTGTCGGCCGGGCGGACTGGGCAGACCATCGTCGATCTGAGCACCATCGATCCACAGACCACCCGCCGCCTTGGTCGGCAAGCCGCAGACCTGGGGGTTGATTACCTGGATGCCCCGATCCTGGGCCGTCCGGCGGCGGTGGGCCGCTGGGTTTTGCCGGTGGGTGGGGAGGCCGAGGTTCTGGAGCGCTGCCGTCCGGTGCTGGAAAAACTGGCTCGAGAGGTGATCCACGTGGGTCCGCTGGGTGCCGGCCATACCCTCAAGCTGCTCAACGCCCTGATGTTTTCGGCCATCAATGCCATGACCGCCGAGATGATGGCGATTTCACACAAAGCAGGGCTCGAGCCCAAAGTGCTCTACGAAACCATAACCGCCAGCGAGGCCGCTACGGTGAGCGGGTTGTTCAGGGAGTGCGGACGAAAAATCGTCGAGCGTGACTTCGACCCCGCCTTCACCATAGACCTGCTGTGTAAAGACAACGGTTTGGCGATCCAAATGGCCAAAGAAGTCGGTGCCCCGCCCCTGCTGGCCGGTGCGATTCAGACCATCAACGAACTGGCCAAGGCCACCGGACATGGCCGCGAAGATACCAGTGCGCTGGTAAAGGTATACGAACAGCTGCTCGAGGTTCGCTGACCCGGTACGGAGGCCCCGATATGCAAGAAGTCACCCTGGACTATGGCGATGGGGTTATGGGCGTGAATGTGCCCGATAGCGCATCCGTGGTGCGCTACGGTCAGACCTTTAGCGACCCACCCGAGATAGACCCGTTTGAAGCCACCCGACACGCGCTCGAGCATCCACTGGGGATGGAGCCCTTGCGTGAACTCGCCAAGGCCGGTCAAAAAGTGGTAATTTCCTTCCCCGACCGGGTCAAGGGAGGGGCACACCCCAAGGCCCACCGCCGGGTGGCCATACCCATCATTGTCGAGGTACTGCGCGAAGCGGGGGTTGCCCTGGAGGACATCACCCTGCTGTGTGCAGTCGGTCTACATCGCCACAACACCCACCAAGAACTGCTCTGGTATTTGGGCAAAGACATCATCAACGCCTTCTGGCCCGACCGCATCGTGATGCACGATGCCGAAGACCCGGCGGGCATCGTGGACCTGGGTCAGGACAAGATGGGCAATGTGGTGGACTGCAACCGCCTTCTGGCCGAGGCCGATCTTTCCATTTTGATTGGACATGTGCAGGGCAACCCCTACGGCGGCTACAGCGGCGGCTACAAAATGGCGGTCACCGGTACTACCTCGTGGCGCTCGATTCGCAGCCACCACAACCCAGACACCATGCACCGCGACGACTATTTACCCGCCTCGACCCATTCCCACATGCGCCACCAATTCGACTCGATGGGCAGGGCCATGGAGCAGGCCCTGGGCAAGCGCTTCTTCGCGGTGGATGCGGTGATTGGCAGCCGCGCGCAGGTCCTGGGGGTGTATGCGGGGGCCATCGAGCAGGTGCAAAAAGCAAGCTGGCGGCTGGCCTCCCAGAGAACCGATGTGGAACTGGACAGCACTGAACCGTTTGATGTGTTGGTTTTTGGCTTGCCTCGAGCCTTTCACTACGGGCCGGGCATGGGCAGCAATCCCATCCTCATGTTGCAGTCTATTGCCGCACAGCTCACGCGCTGCTATGGGGTCTTCCGCGAGGGCGGAGTTATCATTGCGCCCGCCATTTGCGATGGCTGGTTCAACCCCTCCTGGTTTCCCTCCTATGAGCGCGCCTACAACAAACTACAGGAGCTGAGCGACTTCGCTGACATTTTTGATCACCAAGACCATCTCGCCTCTGACCCCGATGCGATCTTTCGCTACCGCTTCGACTACGCCTATCACCCAGGTCACGCGCTGTCGATGGTTTCGATGGGAGCCATTGCCCACCAACACACCAGCGCCATCTTGGTACCCGGGGCCAAGTCTCCGGGTCACGCCCGTGGCATGGGCTGCATCCCAACCAAAACCTTCGACGAAGCCCTGCGCTACGCCGAACGCTACGTAGGGAAAAACCCGCGCATTCTGCTTACCCCGGACGCCTTTCGCGTTGCGGGGGTACACCTACAGTTGAAAAGGTAACATCCCGGCAGATACCAACGCCACCCCCGTCCAGCCAGAGCGCTGGGGGTATTCAGCCTGAGTAGTGGCGCCGAAAAAGCGGTCAAGTCAGCCGCCCGGCGTAGTGTGAGGAAATGTGCTCGGCACATTGAGGCTGGAGGTCTAGCCCTTGATGTCCAAAGAGTAACGGACCTCGGTAGTGAAGAGAAGATTGACGCGTTGCAGTAGGTCTAGGGTGGTACTTCTCGGTCTGGAGGCTTGAATGCACCACCGACGCACCGCACGGGCTTTCTCCCACACTTCGTCGTTGTCAACTCGTTGGCGACCTTGCTCAGTCCCAAAGGCCATAAAACGACTAAACCCCCGCCTTGTTAGAGCGAGGGTTTTTGCCGTTGGGGTTTGTACTTCTGACTGGTCGGGGCGAGAGGATTTGAACCTCCGACCACACCCACCCCAAGAGTGCGGGGTCAAATTTGGCGCAGCAGCCCAACCGGGACTGCGGCCACTTTTCGCCTTATATATCGTATTTTTACAGAATTCTTTCACGCTGATTCATACTAGCACATACGGCTAAAAACGGGGTCATACGGGCTCGGTAACTCCCCATACAAGTCTTTTGCCAGTCGTCAAAATCACTCACTACCAGCTGATTGGATGTCCAAGTTACAACCCAAATTGCCCCCACATTCCACCACGGAGCTCGACGAGCGACGCCTGTCGGCCCTGGAGAGCCCCACACCACGCGGCAGGTACACCCCTACCAAAATCGAGACCCTGCAGGCAGGCATGCCCAAGACTCCGCGCTGGGATTTGTCTAACTGGTTTTTACGATATGGCGGTAGCCATACCTCCGCTAGAGCTCTTGGGAGCGCCTCGTATCAACCAGGGCGAATCTCAGCAGCGCCGACGGCGCACCCAAGACCCCCCCCAGCCCTGGGAGCCGGACGCGGGTATCGAGCGAAGGCCAGCAAGGCTCACTATCCCGGCCGATGCGCCGAGCGGCCTGACCCGGCTTTCAGATAGCGAGGTTTCACGAAACACCCTGTCAAGGGCATTTCTGCGACCGCTTACGCCTTCGTCCGAGAGCTAAAGCGCGGCTGTATGGCTTCAATCCAGCCTGTCCTCTTTGGTCTGATTCCCTGGATACACTTGGAGCAATGAGTAGAGGGCCTCGGTCAGGGTTGAGAGTTCGCCAGCCACGCGGCGCAGCTTGGCAGCCTGGTTCAGCTTGGGTAGGTCGAGATTGGGTCGGCTGAAGTAGTTTGAGAGGCCCTCGAGGAACAAGGAGTAGAAGTGGGACTTGAAGCAGAGCATGTCGGCAAGGGTCTTCTCAGGACTATAGACCCGGAGCTCCTGCCCGCCAATCGGGTAAGCCTCAATCCCGAAATCGTAGGTCTTGGGGCTGAAGAAGAAGACCTCGAGCGGGGGATTCTCCAGTCTGGGCGGCTTGCGATCGCGGGGCACGGCGATATGTACGGCGTCGGGGATATATTTGGTCAGTCCATGAAAGGCCAGGGCCGAGGCCAGACAAATCACACCGTAGGGGATGCGGAGCTGCACCTCGAGCTGCACCTCGTGGAGCCCCGGCCCGGCCCCGACTGCCCGGTAGACCCCGCGCTGGAGCCGTTCGAGCCGGCCCCGTCGCAGCCAGCGGGTCAGGATGTAGGGGTCGAGGCCTGCCTCCTCCACCCGCCTGCGGGTGAGGAGCACCCCCTCTCGGGCAATCAGCTCCTCGAGG
>JANRLD010000010.1:0-82800 GCA_033762915.1 Meiothermus sp.
CAGCCACGCCGCGGTGAATACGTTCCCGGGCCTTGTACACACCGCCCGTCAAGCCATGGAAGCGGGTTTTGCCTGAAATCGCCGGGAGCCTCGGGCAGGCGCTCAGGGCAGGGCTCGTGACTGGGGCTAAGTCGTAACAAGTTAACTGTACCGGAAGGTGCGGTTGGATCACCTCCTTTCTAAGGAGCACTTAACGACTCACTAGTTGAGAACCGTTCATAGAAGCTCGGCTGATCTTTCTTTGCTCAAGTCAATTGAGCGCCCCTTCGGGGGCGCTCTTTTTGTTTTTTGTTCCAGCAGCTCCTGCCGCTCGCTACCTCACGGGTATAGACTCGGATGTGCGGGGTATTCGTGGGAACCGCTGTGATGTGTTCGGGTTTGTTCCCGACTTGTGAGGAAGACATCTTTGAAGCCCAGCCCTTATGTTCCACCGCAACGCAAAACCTCCGGCAGCTCGGCTTCCACCTCGAGCCTCTCCCCGCTCACTGGGTGCTGCAGCACCAGCCGCTTGGCGTGCAGCCAGTAGCCCGCGTCCCCCGGCAAGCCCGGCTGCTCCAAAGGTTGCCCGCCGGCTTCATACAGCGGGTCGCCCAGCAGCGGGTGGCCGATGTAGGCCAAGTGAATCCGAATCTGGTGCGGGCGGCCGGTGTGCAGGTCCACCTCGAACACGGTGCTGTCGTGGCGCCGCTCGAGGGTCCGCGCCACGCTGCGCGAAGGCTTGCCGGTCTCCAGGGCCCCGTACACCCAGCCCAACCGGGGGTGCGCGACTTTGCCGATAGGAGCCTGAATGTCATAGGCGTCCAGGGCCGCAATGCCGCTGCCCAAAGCCTGATACTGCTTGTGCACCAGGGGCCAGCCCTGCTGGAGCCTCGAGGCCACTCCGGGGTTCAGGGCGAACAGCACCAGGCCCGAGGTGGCCCGGCCCAGGCGGTGCAGCGGGATGGCGGCGGGGAACTGGGCCTGTACGAGGCTCAGCAGGGTGTTGGCAAAGAAGCCCGCGCCGGGAAGGGTGGGCAGGCCGCCGGGCTTGTGGACCGCCAGCAGGGCCTCGTCCTGATACACCACCCCGAACTCCTGCGGGGTGGGCTGCTCGAGCCAGCCCGGGCGGTTCCAGTCCAGGATCTGCCCCGGCCGCAGCGGCTCGTCGCCGGTGGCGGCCCGGCCGTCCAGCCAGACCTCTCCCCTGTTCAAGCGCTCTTGCCACTGGGGGGCGCTCGAGTGGGGGTAGTGGGCGGCCAGGTACGAAAGCGTGTTATGGCCCAGCGCACTCGAGTCGAGTTCCTTGCGGTAGCGGTAGCCCCGGTTGAGCTTCACCGCTTAACTGTAGGGCAAGCCCGCGGGTTTGGGCCGATTCCGCGCCGGCTCCCATAGGCCGATGATGGCGTAGACTCGAGGCAAATGCCCAGGCTCCTCGCGCCGCTGCTGGCTTTGGGCCTCGCCCTGGCTCAAGGCCTGGATACCCGTTTCGGACAGGGCGGGGCGGTGACGCTGCCCGCCGGCCTCGAGCTGGTCGACCTGCACGTTCAGGGCAATGGGGGTCTGATGTTGCTGCTGCGTCCCCGCGAGCAGAACGCCCTGGTGCTGCAGCAGTTGCTGCCCGACGGGCGGGCAGACTCGAGGTTTGCCCAAGCGGGGGCGGCCCGGGTGGCCGGGGCTGCGCCGCTGAGCCTGGCCCGCGGCGGCGATGGCTCCTGGCTGGTGCTGCGGGCCGACCAGACCCTGGTGCGGCTGACCCCCGCGGGCCGGTTGGACGGCCGCTTCGGGCGCGGCGGCGTGCTGGCCCTCCCGACCCCGCGCGGCTACCGCTTCAACCAAGTATTCGTCGGGGAAGGCTCGAGCATGTTTCTGGCCGGTCTGTACCCCTCCGCCGGCTCGAGCGCCCTGGCGGTGGCCCGCCTGAACTCTGGGGGGCAGCTCGACCGGGGCTACGGCTTCGGCGGGGTCAACCGCGCCGCGCCCGCGGTGACGGCCTACCGTCGGGGGTTCTTGCTCGAGGGGAGCCGCCTCTACCTCTATGGCGACACCCGCCGCCTGGCCGAGAGCCCCTACGCGGCCAGCGGCATCGCGGGAGCGGGGTTCGACAGGGCGGGCTTCCCCGAGCAGGTGGGGAACCTGGTCAACGTCTTTGACGGGGCGGCACTGGCGGCGCTGGATGGGGCGGTCTACTACGCCAGCAACGACAGCTTCGACGCCACCGACCACTTCGTGTGGGGCGGCGGCTACGAGGGGACGATGACCTTCCGCCTGACCCAGTGGCCGGGTTTTCGGGCCAGCCCGGGCGGAGACCGTGAGGTGCTGTTCGCGGTGCAGGGCCTGCTGGCCACGAAAAGTGCAATGATCGTGGGGGGCCGGATGTACGACCGCAAGGGGGCGGTGCTGCTGCGGCTGCGGCAGGTCGAGGGCGAGTTCCGCCAGCTCGAGTGGCAGCCCGACCCCCGCTTCGGCGACCAGGGCATCTTCGAGCTGCCCGGCGGGGGCCAGATCCAGCTCCTGCGGCCGGCGGCCAGCGGCGCCTACCTGGTCACCCGCAGCCCGACCAGCGGGGATGCCGCGGCGGTGCGGGTCTGGCGGATTTGGCTGTGAGTGCCGCAACCCCCCTCGCCCCGGTTTTGTGGTAGGCTCTTGCCGTCCATCAGGCTGTCCGGTGAGGCAGCGAAGGGCGGATTCCGGTGAGGACAAACTCGAGGTTTTTTCCCGTCACCCCCGTGACGGAGGAGTGTACCGCCAGGCCGTGAAGGTCTGGCGTGGGTTTTTTTAGGGCCGACTACGATGATTGAACGCTACCAAACCCCCGAGATGGCCACCCTGTGGAGCGAAGCCAAGAAGTACCAGACCTGGGCCGAGGTCGAGATTCTGGCGCTGGAGGCCTGGGAGACCCTGAACCAGGTTCCTAAGGGCACCGCCACCAGGCTCCGCAAAGCATTGAAGAAGAAGCCCATTGATGCCGCCTTTGCCCGGCGCGTGGACGAGATCGAGGCCGAGACCCGGCACGACATCGTGGCCTTCACGCGGGCGCTCACCGAGTGGACCAAAGACAGCGAGGTGGCCCGCTGGCTGCACCTGGGCCTGACCTCCACCGACGTGGTGGACACCGCGCAGAACGTGGTGCTGGCCGAGTCGGTCAAGCTGATCCAGCGGGAGCTGTTCCATGTGCTCAACGCCCTCGAGAAGCTCGCGATCAAGTACAAGTACACCGCAGCCGTCGGGCGCACCCACGGCGTCCACGCCGAGCCGACCAGCTTCGGGCTGCGCTTCCTGAGCTTCCTGGCCGCACTGCGCCGCGACGAGGAGCGCCTGCGCCGCGCCCGCAAGGCCGTCGCGGTGGGGATGGCCTCCGGCTCGGTGGGCAACTACGCCCACGTGGACCCCGCGGTCGAGGCCCATATCGCCGAGAAGCTGGGGCTGAAGGTGGAGCCGGTATCCACACAGGTGATCCCCCGCGACCGTCACGCCGAGTTCATGAGCGCCCTGGCCATCCTGGGAGCTAACGTCGAGCGGGTCTGCGTGGAGCTGCGCCACCTCCAGCGCACCGAGGTCTTGGAGGTGCAGGAGCCCTTCAGCTACAAGCAGACCGGCTCAAGCTCGATGCCACACAAGAAGAACCCGGTGAGCCTCGAGAACCTCTCCGGCCTGGCCCGGCTGCTGCGCTCCAACCTGCAGGCCGAGTTGGAGAACGTGGCCCTCTGGCACGAGCGTGACATCTCGCACTCCTCGGTCGAGCGGGTGATCCTGCCCGACTCCACCACCCTGGCCCACTACATGCTGCGCCGCCTCAAGCGGGTTCTTGAGGGCCTGGTGGTTTACGAGAAAAACATCGAAAAAAACCTCGAGCTCACACGCGGCCTGGTCTACAGCCAGCGGGTGCTGGGCTTCCTGATCGAGTCCGGAATGGAGCGCGCCGCCGCCTACGAGGTGGTGCAGCGCAACGCGCTCAAGAGCTGGGAGGAGGGCAGCGAGTTTAGGGCACTGCTCGAGGCCGACCCCGAGTGCAGCGTCAAGGGTGAGGCCCTGGCCGAGGCCTTCGACCCGGCCTACTTCCTGCGCTACATCGACGACATCTACGAGCGGTTCGGGATGGGTGAGTGAGGCCCGAAGTGCCAAGAGACAAGGGGTAAGTGGTCCCACGATCCCACATCTTTTTTCACCTCTTCTTAGGGGGCGCGATGGAAAAGCTATACGAGGGCAAGGCCAAAATCATCTATCCGGGCGCGGAGGCCGGGGTCTACCGGGTGTTCTACAAGGACGACGCCACCGCCTTCAACGGGCAGAAGAGGGCCCAGATTTCCGGCAAGGGGGTGGTGAACAACAAGGTCTCATCGGCGCTGTTCCGCTACCTCGAGGCCCACGGCGTGCCCACCCACTTCCTGCGTGAGCTCTCCGACAACGAGATGCTGGTCAAGCGGGTCGAGATCGTGCCGCTGGAGGTGATCGTGCGCAACCGCACGGCGGGAACCTTCTCCAAGCGCTACGGCGTGGAGGAGGGCCGGGTACTGCCCTACCCGCTGGTGGAGTTCTCGCTGAAGAACGACGGCCTGGGCGACCCGCTGATCTACGACGAGGCGGCCCTGGCGCTGGGGCTGGTCAATGGCAGCGAGCTGGCCCGGATCAAGGAGCTGGCCCTGAAGGTGAACGGTCTGCTGAAGGGGTACTTCGCCGCGCGCGGCCTCGAGCTGATCGACTTCAAGCTCGAGTTCGGCCGGCTGCTGCTCTCGGCCCCGCCCACCGACGAGCGCGGCGACATCGTGCTGGCCGACGAGATCTCCCCCGACACCATGCGCCTGTGGGAGGTCGAGACGGGCGAGAGGATGGACAAGGACCGCTTCCGCCGCGACCTCGGCGGCGTCGAGGAGGCCTACCAGGAGGTCTTGCGGCGGGTGCTGAGCCCGGTTTCGTAGGGGCGCTTTGCCCGGCTTGCCGCCGACACGCCACCCCCACAACACACGGCGCCCTTCCGACTCAAAGCCACCTATCAACGCAACAAGAACACTTTACTTTCGGCGTTCGACGTAAGACCTACGACGCTTCAGAGGAGCCCCATGAAATACCACGCAACGCTGCTGATCGAACTCAAGAACGGCATCCTCGACCCTCAGGGCCGCGCCGTCGAGGGCGTGCTGCAAGGCCTGGGCTACCGGGCCGAGAGTGTGCGGGTCGGGCGGGTGCTCGAGATGGAACTCGAGGCCGCCTCCGCCGACGAGGCCAGGTCCCAGGCCGAGAAGATCGGCAAAGCCCTCGCCAACCCGGTGATGGAAGTGTTCGCGGTCGAAGCGGTGAAGGAGTTGGCGTGAAAGTCGCCGTTATCCAGTTCCCCGGCTCCAACTGCGACTCGGACGCGGTGTGGGCGCTCGAGCGGGTGGGGCTGCGGGCCGAGCTGGTCTGGCACACCCAGGGCAGCCTCGAGGGCTTCTCGGCGGCGCTCCTGCCGGGGGGATTCTCGTACGGCGACTACCTGCGGGCGGGCGCGCTGGCCAAGTTCTCGCCGGTGATGGAGGCGGTGCGTGGCCTCGCCGAGCGCGGCCACCCGGTGATCGGGATCTGCAACGGCTTCCAGGCCCTCACCGAGGCCCAGCTTCTGCCCGGTGCACTGCTGGCCAACAACAACCTGCACTTCACCTGCAAGGACGTCTCGCTGCGGGTCGAGCGCCGGACCGCCTTCACCTCGGAGTACAAGGCGGGCCAGGTGTTGCGCGTCCCCATCGCCCACGGCGAGGGCCGCTACTACGCCGACGACGAGACCTTGCAGCAGCTCGAGGACGGCGGGCAGATCGTCTTTCGCTACACCCAGCAGGCCACACGCCACGGGCCCCACGCCTACAACCCCAACGGAAGCCTCAACGACATTGCGGGCATCGTCAATGCGCGCGGCAACGTGCTGGGGATGATGCCCCACCCCGAGCGGGTGGTGGACGAGGTGCTGGGCGGGACCGACGGGCTGGGTTTTTTCATGAGTTTGAAGCGGGCGCTCGAGGTGGTGGCGTGAGGGGCTTCGTTGGCGTAGGCCGTGCGGTGGGCGTCGTAGGTCGTTGGTCCTACGTCGTACGCCAAAACCGCCGTTGTCCTTCGACCTGCGACCTTTGTCCTTCGACAAGGAGGGCTTCATGAACGAGACCATCAACCCCCTCCTCAAAGAGACCGGCATTCCGCTTAATGAGTACAACGAAATTGTCCGGCTGATGGGGCGGGAGCCCAACCGCCTCGAGCTCTACCTCTTCAAGGTGATGTGGAGCGAGCACTGCTCGTACAAGAACTCCCGCCCGCTGCTGCGCATCCTGCCCAAGGAAGGACCCGCCGTGCTCCAGGGGCCAGGCGAGAACGCGGGCGTGGTGGACATCGGCGAGGGCTGGGCGGTGGCCTTCAAGATCGAGTCGCACAACCACCCCTCGGCGGTAGAGCCGGTGCAGGGCGCGGCGACGGGCGTGGGCGGGATCATCCGCGACATCGTGGCGATGGGGGCGCGTCCGATTGCGCTACTGAATTCGCTGCGCTTCGGGAAGCTGGGGGACGAGTCCGAGGGCGACCGTACCCGCTATCTGGTGGGGGGCGTGGTGGGCGGCATCGCCCACTACGGCAACGCCATCGGGATCCCCACCGTGGGCGGCGAGGTCTACTTCCACCCCGACTACCAGGACAACCCGCTGGTCAACGCGATGTGCGTGGGCCTGCTGCGCTCCGACGAGCTGAAGAAGAGCTTCGCCACGCTGGGTCGGCCGGTCTACTACGTGGGCTCCAAGACCGGGCGCGACGGCATCGGGGGCGCGGCCTTCGCTTCGGAGGAGCTGTCGGAGGAGAGCGAGTCCAAGCGGCCCAGCGTTCAGGTCGGCGACCCCTTCATGGGCAAGCTGACCATGGAGACCACCCTCGAGGCCATCCGCCTCGACTTGGTGGAGGGCGTGCAGGACATGGGGGCAGCGGGCCTGACCTCCAGCCTCTGCGAGATGGCCCACAAGTCGGGGCTGGGCCTCGAGCTCAACCTCGACCTGGTGCCCAAGCGCGAGACCGGCATGAGCCCCCTCGAGCTGATGCTCTCCGAGTCGCAGGAGCGGATGGTGCTGGTGCCCCGCCCAGGCCGCGAGAAGGAGCTCGAGCGGTTGGCGGGCAGATGGGGCCTGGACGCGGTGCCGGTGGCGACCATGATTGCCGAGCCGGTTTTCAGGATCACCAGCGAGGGCGCGGTGGTCGCGGAGGTGCCCACCGGTGCACTCGCGGACTCGCTGACCTACGTGCGTGAGGGCAAAGAGAATCCCGAAGCCGCGGCGGCGCGGGCCAAAGACCTCACCCACCTGCCCATCCCCCAAGACCTACAGGCCATCCTGCCCCAACTGCTGGCCTCGCCCAACCTCAGCAGCCGCGCCCCGGTCTTCGAGCGCTACGACCATCAGGTGGGAACCAACACCGCGCTGGTGCCCGGCAAAGGCGACGCGGCGATCGTGCGCATCAAGGGCACGAGCCGCGCCATCGCGGTTAAGGTCGACTCCAACCCGCGCTACTCCAAGCTGGCCCCGCGCCTGGGCGCGATGCACGCCCTGGCCGAGGCCTGCCGCAATGTGAGCGTGGTCGGGGGCAAGCCCCTCGCCTACACCGACGGCCTCAACTGCGGCAACCCCGAAACCCCGCACGGCTACTTCGAGCTTTCCGAGACGATTCACGGGCTCGCAGAGGCCTCCAAGGCCCTGGGCATCCCCTGCGTCTCGGGCAACGTCTCGCTCTACAACGAGGGCCCCTCCTACCGCATCCCCCCGACCCCCATGGTGGGGGTGGTGGGGCTTCTGGAAGACGTGTCCAGGCGCGCCGAGCTGGGCTTCCGCAAGGCGGGGGAGTTCATCGTCCTGATCGGCGACAAGGCGGGCGAGTTGGGCGCCTCGGAATACCTGTGGCTGACTCAGGGCTTGGAGGCGGGCTCGCCGCCCGCGCTCGACCTTGCCAGGGAGGCCAGGACCCAGGCCGCCATCCGGGACTTGATCGAGCGCGGCTGGGTCCGGACCGCCCATGACGTGGCCGAGGGCGGCCTGGCGGTCGCGCTGGCTGAGATGTGCTTCCCCCACGGCCTGGGCGCGACCATAGAGATCCGCAACCAGGCCAGGCCCGACGCCCTGCTCTACGGCGAGGCCCCTGGCCGCATCCTTTTCACGGTGGATCAGGCCAACCTACAGCTGGCGGTGAAGGTGCTCGAGGCCCACTCCCTGCCCCACAAAATCCTCGGCCAGGTCGGCGGCGAGAGCCTCACCGTCCTGATGCCCAAGCAGCGGCTCGAGTGGGGCGTCGAATCTTTGCGCGAAGCCTGGGAGGGTACGCTGCGGGAGGTGCTGCCGTGAGCCACCTTACTCCTTGGGAGCCAGGGGCTGGGGGTCAAGCGTCCTCGGGTGCGGCTCCCGACCCTAAACCCTCGACCCTCGACGACGCCGATAAGCCGCACGAGGAGTGCGGTATCGTCGGGGTGTGGTCGCCCGAGCCCCTGCCGGTGGCCGACATGCTCCAGTTGGGGCTGTTCGCGCTGCAGCACCGGGGGCAGGAGGCGGCGGGGATCTGCGTCTCGAACGGGCGCGACCTGGTGATCGAGAAGGACCTGGGTCTGGTCGCGCAGGTATTCGACGAGGCCCGCATGGCCCGGCTGCGCATCGAGGGCGCCAACCTGGGCATCGGGCACACCCGCTACTCCACCACCGGCTCCAACCTGCGCTTCAACGCCCAGCCCCTCAACGTGCGCAGTTCCAAGGGGATTATCGCCATCGCGCACAACGGCAACTTCGTAAACGCTAAGGAGATTCGCCACTCACTCCTCGAGCACGGCGCGGTCTTCCAGACCACCAACGACACCGAGGTGATGATCAACCTCATCGCCCGCTACGCCAAGCTGAACTTAGTTGAGGCCACCGCGCGGGCCATGCGCGAGCTGACCGGCGGCTTCGCGGTGGTGCTGATGGACCGCCACACCGTGCTGGCCCTGCGCGATAGTCATGGCGTGCGCCCGCTGGTGATCGGAAAGCTGCCGGGCGGCGGCTGGGTCTTCGCCTCCGAGCCACCGGCCCTGACCCTGATCGGCGCGGAGTTCGTGCGCGACGTGCGGCCCGGGGAGCTGGTGTGGGTGGAAACTGCCCCTCACCCCAGCCCCTCTCCCACGGGGAGAGGGGTTCTGCGCTCGATGCAGGTGCTCGAGCCCAAGCCCACCCCCTGCGCCTTCGAGTGGATCTACTTCGCCCGCGGCGACTCCACCCTCGACACCGTGCCCGCCCACGCCTCGCGCATCCGCATGGGCGAGGTGCTGGCCCGCGAAGCCCCGGTCGAGGCCGACCTGGTGGTGCCGGTGCCGGACTCGGGCGTAGGGGCGGCCATCGGGTTCAGCCGGGCCAGCGGCATCCCCTTCGACTTCGGCCTGCACAAGAATCCCTACGCTGGCCGCACCTTCATCCAGCCCACCCAGGAGATGCGCGACCTCAAGGTGAAGCTCAAGCTGGCTGCCACGCCCGTGGTGGAGGGCAAACGGGTGGTGCTGGTGGACGACTCCATCGTGCGCGGCACCACCTCTGGGCGCATCGTGCAGCTGCTGCGCGACGCCGGGGCCACCGAGGTGCACTTCCGCATCTCCTCGCCCCCCATCAAGTTCCCCTGCTACTACGGCATCGACACCGCCGCCCGCAAGGAACTGGTGGCCTCCACCCACTCGATAGAACAAATTCGCCAGCTCATCGGGGCCGACTCGCTGGCCTTCCTGAGCGAGAGCGGCGTGCGCGAGGCCATCGGCGGGCCGGTGTGTTTGGCCTGTTTCAACGGACAATATCCGGCTGGGCAGCCCGACGAAGACATACGGAAAGAGGCGCTCGAGCAGGCTTGAATAGAGTAATTGTAAATATTTATGTGTAACATCTCATACTCTTCACTTTTACACCTTTGTCATGGTATAAAATATTAGTAGTTTATCCAAATCATTTTTCTCTGGTTTTTGGGGGGAAATCGTGCACTATCTGATTCGTCGGTTCACTTCAAGCGTAATTTTTTTTGTCTTACTTTCCTTTTCCTATGCACAGACTACCAATCCTCCACCCCCTTCCACTTCTACTGGTAGTTTGCCTACGCGCATTAACATATTAAGTAGCTTTGAGTTTTGGCTATCATTGATTGTTTTGTTCTTCGGGTTACTTGTAATTACCGCGCAATTCCTGAGCTTAAGGAGTTTAGTTACACCCCCCAAGCCAGAGGATATCCTAAGAATCTTCACCCTCTCACTCGTCACTATTGGCACTCTTTTTATTATCACTGCAGGTTATAGCGCTACAGAAATCGCACCAGCTCTTGGTCTTTTTGGTACTATTGCTGGTTACCTGCTTGGCAAAGGATTCAAAGAAAACGCTTCTTCCGACGAAGAAAAGAAATAGGAGAAGGCAATGGCGCTTAAACGAGAAATTAGATGCTATATATTTGCTTGTTGGTTATTGGCTAGTGGCTTTTGTATGGCACAAGAAGGGCAGGCAGACTTCCCGTCTCTTGCCCAACTTCAGGTTTACATTACGAATAACAGCACTGGGCGAGTGCTTTTCTATCTTCGTTGTGGTAATAGCGATTGGTCTTTGTTCAGTCTCAATCCATCTCAAGGCGGCAATTACTGGTGCGCTGACAACGTTCCATTGTTTTTTCGAGTCAACACTCCATTACAAAATGGGCAGATGATTACACGAGAGTATTCTCTTCCATACCGAGAAAGATACCATATAAACTTTGATTGGTCTGCAGGTGCATGGAATATCTGGAAGATATCTCCTGTTGCCCCAGGGCGTATCCGGTAGTGGGTCAAGGATAACTGATATACTTGTCAGATGATTCAAGAGACAGTAACTCACTGCTGCGGGAGTTGCGGAGGCACCAACATCGTGCGCAATGGGCGTAACCGCTACGGGAAGTAGCAGTACAAGTGCAAGGACTGCGGCCAGTCGCGGTGCTCGAGCCCAGTGAGAAGTACACGGCGGAGAAGCGGGAGCAGATACTGGCGACTTACCAAGAGCGCCCGAGTATGCGGGGGATACAGCGCATCTACGGGACAAGCCGCAACACCCTGAGCAAATGGCTGAAAAAAAGGCGGCCAGTTGCAGGTTGAGCGATGCCTTGGCAGAGGCCGATCCGGGGGATGTGCTGGAACTCGACGAGGTGTGCACATTTATCTGCCAACGGGTTGATAAGTGCTGGGTGTGGACAGCTCTGTGCCGAAGAACCCGCCAGATTGTGGCTTGGGTTTGTGGAGATCACAGCGCCAAGACCTGCCGACGGCTATGAAAGCCCATTCCCCAAAGCTACAAGCACTGCCACACCTTCAGCGACTTCTGGGAGGCTTACGCCCAAGGTCTTCCCCAAGGCCACCCACCGCTCAGTCGGCAAGGAGTCGGGTCAGACCTGACACATGGAGTGCTGGAACTGCACCCTGCGCCAAAGAATAGCCCGCTTCGTCCGCGAGACCCTCTCCTTCTCCAAAGCCCAGCACATGCTCAAGGCCGCCCTCGCCTGCTTCGTCCAAGACTACAACCTCAGCCCTCAGCCGACTCAGTTACTTATGACCCACTACCAAGGCGGGCCTGTGTGCTGCTCCTAACTCGAGCCCTTTCTGCTACCATGTTCCTATGGTTATCACGCTCACGCCCGAACTCGAGCGCTGGATTGAAGAGCAGCTCGAGCTGGGGTTGTACAAGGACAAGGACGATTTGGTGCGCTCCTACCTCGAGCCCTTGATCACAGCGCAATCAGAACCGCGATGATGCTGTTGGAGGGGGCCAGGGGCCAGTTGGTTACGCCCACAAACGTACCTTGCACCTGAAGCACCCGACCCACCGCGGTTTGCACCACCCGACCCTCTAGGTTGCTCAGCTTGCCCTCGCCCCTCCAGCGCGTCGGGGCATTGGAGGGTGCGGGTTGTTGGAGGGTGACGAGCCCCGTACCCCCCCTGAAAGGTGCGCTGGCTTGGGTGGGCTGAAAGCTCAAGCTGACCTTTTGATTGCGCAGACCGGCCGCGTAGCTAACCGCCACCTCGCCGGCGAATGACACCGCCGTGCCTACTGGCGAACCCGCCAGAGTGGACCCCTCCGCCACCAGGATGAGCGGCATGAAGTAGTTGGAACTGGCCTGGGCTTGCGGGGCACTGGGATTAATCTGACCCACAAAAGCCGCCCTGTCCCCGGCGCGCACCACCCGGCCACTCACCTGAGCTTGGCCGACGAGCACGTGAACGATGTCGGTATCATCCCAGACCGAGCCCACGAGCTTCCGACCCTGCGGTGAGGTTGCCTGAACATTGGTGCCGATAAAGTTACCCTGAACAACCTGGGCCTGGAGCTGACTCGAGACCGCCGAGACGCTGATGTCAGCCTCGATCTGCCCCGAGGCATCGGCAAGGGCTGCGAACTCGTCCATTGCGCCAGAAGGATTTGAGCCGGCACACCCAACCAAAACCAGCAGCGCAACAGCCATCCCGCCGAAATAGCGAAAACCCACCGCCATAAGCCACCCTCCTCGGTTTTTGCCGTATATGGTTTTGTATTTTACTCACAATTTTTGTGTGCCGCAAACCCAATTTTTGACAGATGTTTCAAACCATCGGGTACCGCTGCACATGCTCAACGGCAGCCGATGCTTGGCAACTTCGGCTGCGGAAGGAGGAGGGCGGGGATGAATGCGTTGATAAGCTCTACGCAGTACGCAAAAGCTCCGCGCGTGCGCGCCGGGTTGTACGCGCTAAAACGATTTAGTAGACTGGGGTGAAACCGGAAAGATCGACCGCCCCCCGAAGGAGTCTTTATGCCCAAAGTCACCGTCTGGAATGAGTTCCTCCACGAACAGCGCAACCCCAAGGTGCAGGCTATCTACCCCGACGGCATCCACGAGGCCGTGGCAGGGCCGCTGCGGGAGGCCGGTTTTGAGGTGGGTACGGCGACCCTCGAGCAGCCCCAGCACGGCCTGACGCAGGAGGTCCTCGACGCCACCGACGTGCTGATCTGGTGGGGCCACATGGCCCACGACAAGGTGGCCGACGAGGTCGTGGAGCGGGTCTACCGCCGGGTGCTGCAGGGGATGGGCCTGATCGTGCTGCACTCGGGCCACTACTCCAAAATTTTCGTTCGGCTGATGGGCACCAACTGCTCGCTAAAGTGGCGCGAGGCCAACGACCGCGAGCGGCTGTGGGTGGTGGCCCCCGGCCACCCCATCACCGAGGGGATCGGCGAGCACATCACCCTCGAGGCCGAGGAGATGTACGGCGAGCACTTCGACATTCCCCAGCCCGACGAGCTGGTGTTTGTGAGCTGGTTCAGCGGCGGCGAGGTCTTCAGGTCGGGGGCCTGCTACCGCCGGGGCCAGGGCCGCGTCTTCTACTTCCGCCCGGGCCACGAGACCTACCCCACCTACCACAACCCCGAAATCCAGAGGGTCATCGCCAACGCAGTGCGCTGGGCGGCCCCCTACCCGGGCCTCAAGCGCCAGGAGCACAACGTCTCGCCCAACACCAAGCCGCTCGAGAAGCTGCCCGAATAGCGGGCTCGGGGCTCAGGAAAGCCTAACCCCCGAGCCCCCTTTGCCTGGTAGCCTCGAGGGGTGCGCCGGCTTTTCCCGCTCTTTTTGTGGCTCGCGCTGTGTATGGCCGCCCCCGCCCTGGCCCAACGTCCGGTGGTGCTGGTGCATGGCATAGACGACACCGCCGCTGTCTTTGACCCCATGCGGGCCGAACTCGAGCGCCACGGCCTGCGTACCTTCGCCCTCAGCATGACCCCCAGGGGCGGCGAGGCCGAGTTGCAGGTGCTGGCTGAGCAGTTGGCCGAGTTTGTGCAGCAACGCCTGGGCGACCAGCCCTTTGACCTGGTCGGCTTCAGCATGGGCGGGCTGGTCAGCCGCTACTACCTGCAACGGATGGGCGGCCTGGCTCGAGTCGGCCGCTTCATCACCTTGTCCAGCCCCCACAACGGCACCCTCACGGCCTGGCTGTGCAACCGCCCCGGCTGTCAGCAGATGCGCCCCGGCTCGAGCTTCCTGACCGACCTGAACCACGACGCACAGGTGCTCGAGCGGGTCCGGTTCACCTCGGTCTACACCCCTTCTGACCTGATGATCCTCCCCCCCCAAAGCTCGGCGCTGCCGGTGGGGCGCACCCTCGAGATCCCCGTCCCCTTCCACGGCTGGGTGGTGCGGGATGCGCGGATTATCCGAACGGTGTTGGAGTTGTTAAGGGGGTTCTCGGATTGACTCCCGGCCCACCGGCGCATTGCCTTGGCGGGCGTTTGGGCAAGACTTGACATCTTTACCCCGGAGACCCTTAAGGGCGGGGGCGGTAGGCGCCGCAAAGCCTCGGGCTTGAAAGCGGTTTGCGCCCTTACGCCTCACCTGGAGATGCGCTAAAGCGGGCGTAATGTACCCCGCATATCCGGGCCTCCGCGTGCGGGGTACTCCTGGGAGCCGCCGTGAAATCTTCTCCGGTTGTGTTGCCTCTCTCCCAGTTACCCCCGATAGGAGAGCTTCCAGCCTCCCCTTTCTCCGCTCTTGCTAAACAACTCCCGCCAATTCACCAACCTACTGGTCAAAACTCGATATAGTTGGAAACGTGAGCCTAGCAGGGGTGACGCTCGAGGGCCGGTACACGGTCATCCGCCCGATTGCACGCGGGGCGGTAGCAACCGTGTACCTAGCGCTCGACCTCCAGGGCACCCCTTACGCGCTCAAGATTTTCCCCAAGGGCTACGAGGGCCGGGCCGACCGGGAGTACAAGGTGGGGGAACTGCTCCAGCACCCCCGGATCAACCCGGTCCTGGAGCGGCTGACCGTGCCCCACGAGGGCCTCGAGAAGCCCGCCGTGCTGATGGCCTACGCGCCCGGCACCCGGCTGTCGGAGTGGCGGCGGGACAACCTGACCCAGGGTCTGAAGGTCTTCGGGGAGTTGCTCGAGGCGCTGGCCCACATGCACACCCACGGCCTGGTGCACCGCGACGTGAAGCCGGACAACCTGATGGTCGACCGCGAGGGCCAGGCCCGGCTGCTCGACTTCGACCTCTCGGGGCCCTCCCACGAGCCGTTCAAGCAGCCGGTGCGCCTGGGCACCATCGCCTACCTCTCCCCCGAGCAGGTCGGCGGGCAGTCCCCCACCCCGGCCTCCGACGTGTACTCGGTGGGCATCCTGTTTCACTGGGTGGTCTCGGGCGAACTGCCCTACCAGGGCGAGCCGGCCGAGGTCATGGCGGCCCACCTGCGGCAGCCCATGCCCGAGCTGATCCCCCAGCCGGGAACCGGGATCGTGGCCAGCCGGGCACTGCTCGAGTACGCCGCCCGCATGACGGCCAAAAACCCCGCCGAGCGCTTCGCCAACGCCGAAGAGGCCCTGCGGGTGTTCCGGCTGCTGCGGACCGAAGGTTGAGGCCGCCAAGGGCCAAAGGACGAAGGCCGAAAGTCTGGGCGATTCCGCCGCACGACCTTCGGCCTTCGAGTGTCTCTTGCAACAACCTACTTCGGCTTGTACATATCCACCCCACCGGCCTTGGTGAGGTTGGCCATCAGCGCGTCGGGGGTGACCAGGGGCTTGGAGTTGGCGTCGCCGGGGAGGGAGCCCGCGAAGACCTCGAGCACGTCGGCGTAGCCGTCACCGTCGGCGTCCTTCATGGCCTTGAGGGTCTCGTACAGCGCGTCGCCGATGTTGCCCTTGAAGTTGCCCCGCACGGCATCGCCGAAGGGGTTCCAGGGCGCCCCGCCGTTGGCGTTGACGTGGCAGTAGGTGCACCCTACTGCGCGGGTGTTGCCGCTGTCAGCGACCAGCATAAACTGGGCGATGGCGGCAGTGCGGTAAGCCGGACGGGCCGACGCCACTGAGGCGACCAATAGACCCAATGCAACCGCTAAAGCCAGGTAACCAAGCTTTCTCATAAAAGCCTCCCTCCGATGACCCCAACAATATACCGTTTACCGCTTTAGAAAATCTACTGCTGGTTAAGGGTTTTCTTAATAACGACTCATGACGCTGCCGGGGCAAGGCCACCCGCTGCGGTTAGGATCGCTCCTTCAGGCTGCGGCCAGTGGACCCTCCGGCCGAACAGACCTGCCTACACCTGCGGGTCTCGTGGCAAAGACCACACGCGCCTCAGGTGGGCGCTCACCCGCTGGTCGTCCTGGGTCGGGTAGTCGAAGCCGAAGTGCGCGGCGACCTCGAGCCCGACCCCCCTAAACAGCTCCGTCAGCGCGAACAGGCCTGTCCACAGCTTGTCCACATCGGCCTCGGCGTAGCTCTTCAGCAGGAGGCCCCACCGCTCTTCGCCCAGGTGCCCGGGCAGCCTCTTGCCGGACTTACCGGGGTTCTGCCGGAAATCGGTGGCGATGCCGAAGTGCCACTCGAGCAACTTCATCAACTGGGCACGCAGAATCTCGAGGTGATCCTGCGCGTAGATCACCCGCCCGCGCCACAACCCCTTGGCGACGTACGGCGCGACCCACCAGAACTCGTTGCAGCACTCGAAAAACTGCTTGGCACTGGGCGGTTCGGGAAAGTAGCTGGCCTCGCCGGGCGGGGGTAACTCGAGCAGGCCATCCTTGTCCAAAAGTACGCGACTCAGAGAGTCTTGGAGCAATTCGTCTTTCCTATCCAGCGAAAACAGCGTGAGGTCGAGGCGGTTGCCGTCCATGAACTGTAACAAGTAGGCGTAGCGGCCGGGTTGCGGCCCATCGCCGAACTCGTCCGGCAGTTGCCTCACCATGCACTCGCCGAAGCGGTCTATCCAGCCGGGCTCGGCCCTGAAGGACGCAACGTCGGTCACCAGGTAGACGACGTCGAAGTCGGCGAAGGGGTCTGCTGCGGCCTCGGGGAGCGCCCTCGAGCCGTTGATCACCACCGCCCGCACGCGGCCGTCGGCCCGGGCGGTCTCGAGGATGAGTTGCATCATCTCGGCCTCGCTGCGCATCGCCTCACTTTACCGCCGCACCACCAGCGCCACCCCGACCATCGCCACTGCCATGCCGAGCAGCGCCAGCGCCCCCAGCCGTTCGCCGAAGAGGAGGTAGGCCTCGAGGGCGGTCGCGGGAGGGACGAGGTAGAACAGGCTGGCGACGGCACTGGCCGAGTTGTGGCGGATCAGATACATCAGGAGCAGAATGGCCCCGATGGAGAGCACCAAAACCAGCCAGCCCATCGCCAGCGCGAACTGCGGGGTCCACTCGATGCGCATGCGCTCCCCGAAGAGCAGGGCCAGGACCAGCAAACCCGCTGAAGCGGCAACGTACTGCACCACCGTCCCGCCCACCAGCGGCATGCTCGAGCCAAAGCGCTTCTGATACACCGTGCCCAGCGTGGTGCAGACCAGCGCCAGGGAGACGGCCACGAAAGCCGAGGGCTCGATCTGGGCGACGCGGGCGCTCAGTACCTTCTCCCCTACCACCAGCGCCACGCCCACGAACCCCAGAACCAGGCCTGACCACTGCACGGCGTTCACCCGCTCGCGCAGCAGTAGCTGGGCCAGGATGGCCGTCAGGATCGGCTGTAGGCCCACGATCAGCGCCGCCAGACCTGCGGGCAGGCCCCTCGAGATGGCGAAAAACACCCCGCCCAGGTAGCCGGCGTGCAGGAGCACACCGGTCACCCCGGCATGGGCGGCGAGCGCCCAGCTCGAGGGCCACTCGGCCCGGGTAGCCAGCGCGAACGCCCCCAGCAGCGCCACCACGATCAGCATCCGCAGCAGCAGGAAGGTGAAGGGCTCGGCGTAGGGCAGCCCGAACTTGGCTCCCACGAAGCCGGTGCTCCACAGCAGCACGAAGATGAACGGGGCCAGGCGGGCAAGGGTCATAGGGTTAGAACAACCACTGCAACAGCCACAGCGTCCCCATCCCGCCCGCCAGCGTCAGCAGCACGTTCTGGAAGCGCCAGGCCAGCGCGAAGGCCACCAGCCCCGCCCACAGCGGCGGGTAGTTGAGGCTGGTCAGCAGCCTGCCCTCTTGGGTGAGAAAGGCGGGCAGCACCAGTCCCGCCAGGGTTGCAGCGGGCACGTAGCGCAGGGCCTGCTCGAGCAGGGGCGGCAGCTTGAAGCGCTCCAGGAGCACCATCGGCCCGTAGCGCAGCCCGAAGGCGATGAAGCCCATCACGATGATGATGAACCACAGCTCGAGGCTGCTCACGCGGCCCTCCGGCCCAGCATCCGGTTCTCGAGCCAGACCCCGGCCGCGATGCCCGCGATGGCCCCCAGGAACAGCCCGCTGCGGTAGGGCAGCCAGGCGAAGGCGGTGGCGACCAGCCCGCCCACCAGCGCGGCGGCGATGCTGGGGCGGGTCTTGAGCACCGGCACCAGCAGCACCAAAAAGCACAGCGGAACGGCGAACTCCAACGACCACGCGGCCGGAACCCTGGCCCCCAGGTAGGCCCCGATGAAGGTAGACACCACCCAGTTCACCCACAGCGGTGTCCCCACCCCCATGTAAAACCAGGGGGTAAGGTGGGGGCCGTAGGCCTCGAAGCGCTGCACCGCCAGCACGAAGTTCTGGTCCACCAGCAAGAAGGCCGCCAGCGCCTTGAGCCAGCCCCGAAAAGCTGCCAGCGGCTTCGCCACCGCGCTGCTGTACATGATGTAGCGCAGGTTGACCACCAAACCGGCCAGCAGCACGAAGGGAATGGCCGCCCCGGTGCCCATCAATTGCAGCGAGACCAGCTGGGCGGCACCCGCAAAGACCCAGGCCGACATCAGGGTGACCTCGAGCGGGCTCATCCCGGCCTGGGTGCCCGCGACCCCGGTCACGAAGGCGAAGGGTACGTTGCTCAGGGTGAGGGGCAGCACCGTGACGGCGCCCAGCCAGAAGGCGGCTCGAGGGGTGGCGGGGACGGGGGGGGTAGTCACAGCCAGTCCCTCATCTGTTGCGGGGTCAGGTTGGAGCCGCACAGTATCGTTGCCACCCGCTTTGAGGCAAAGAGCGCGGGGTTTTCCTGGATGGCCGCCAGGCCTACGGCCCCCGAAGGCTCGAGCACCAAGCCGAGGTGGGTGTGGGCCAACTTCATGCACTCCAGCAGGGTCGCGTCTTCGACCAGCAGCACCTCGTCCACGAGGCCATACATATCCTCAACCGCCTCGGGAATGGGGACGCGCACCCCGATGCCATCGGCGATGGTGTGGATGTGGGGGTTCTCGACCATGGTGCGCGAACGCCAGGACTGCTCCATCGCGGGCGCGCCCTTGGCGGCGGCGGCAACGACCCGGACCTGCGGAGCCTGGGCCTTGACCCAGCGGGCGATGCCCCCCAGCATGGCCCCGTTGCCCAGCGGCACCACTACCGCCTCGAGGGGTTTGGGGTATTGCAACAACTCCACCGCCATCGAGCCCGTGCCCTCAGAAATGAGTGGCTCCTTGCCGTCCTCCACCATCCAGGCCCCGGTTTCGGCGCAAAAGCGCTTGGCCTCGAGCTTGGCGGCGTCAAAGTCTTCACCATATAGCCGCACCTCAGCCCCCAGCGCTTGCATGCGTTCAATCTTGAGGGGGTTGGCATTGACCGAGGCATAGACCACCAGCGGCAGCCCG
Organism: Meiothermus sp.; assembly: GCA_033762915.1. Taxonomy (GTDB): domain Bacteria; phylum Deinococcota; class Deinococci; order Deinococcales; family Thermaceae; genus Meiothermus. The sequence continues at coordinate 19,500 of JANRLD010000010.1, forward strand.
TGCTTGCGGCAGGCGTAGGCCATGGCCTGCCCGAAGTTGCCCGCACTGGCGCAGACCAGCGCGGGCAATCCCCCACCGCTTCGCGGAGCTCCGTTGTTAAGGGGGGTGGCCCGCAGGGCCGGGGGGATGGCCTCGCCCGCGACCACCTTCTGAATGAAGTAATCGGCCCCCCGCCCCTTGAAGCTGCGGATGGGGTTGAGGGTCTCGACCTTAACTACCAACTCGCAGCCCAACCCGGCACTAAGGCTTTCGGGGCTGAACTGCGGCGAGTTGAGGAACACCAGGTCTATGCGCTGAGCAGCCTCGAGGATGTGTTCCAGCCTCAGGCGGTGCTCGACCACCGCCTCACCCAGCCTGGTGCGGACGTAGCTCGAGCCGTCGCGCTGCCGCTCGAAAAACCCCCGCTCGAACAGTTCGCGGCGCAGCAAGGCCCAGTCGTCGAAGGTGTGCCATGCCTTGAGGATGTGGTTGACCTCGAGTTCGCTATAGGTTTTGTCGCGCACGAACCTCGAGGCCAGGTACTCGATTACCGCCGTCTTTTCTGTGGGCTTGCTGGGCCAGCGCAAGACCTGGCCCTCGGCGTTGAGGTGGTTGCGAATCCCGTTCATGCGCAAAACTCCTTAGCGGTCTCCACGAGAACTTGGGTCAGTTTTTCCATGCTTTCCAGCTCCACGTACTCCACCGCCGCGTGCGCACCCGCCCCGTCGACGCCCAGCAAAAACGCCGGGATTCCCGCGGCCTTCAGGATGGCCGCGTCCGTCCAGAAGGGCTCGCCGCGGTAGCTGGGGGTCTTGCCCGCGATGGCCTCGACCTGGCGCTTGGCGATCTGGATGATCGGTTCGTTGGTGGACATTTCCATCGGGCTGCGACTGAAGCCTCGAGTGAGGGTGTACTTGAAATCCGAATCCTCGGCGGCAATCCGCTGGAGAATCTCGAGCAATTCCCGCTCCACCGCTTCGGGCGTCTCGTGCGGCAACGTCCGCCGCTCTACCGAGAGCCTGCACTCGGCGGGGTAGCTGCTCAGCTCCTGCCCACCCGAGATCAGCGAGGCGTGGACGGAGCCGTGCTTGAGCAGCGGATGGCTTTCCACCGAGCGCAAACCCTTGTCATACTGCTCGAGAGCCGCCAGAAACTTCCCCATCTTGGCAATCGCATCAATCCCCAGCTCGGGCCTCGAGCCGTGCGCGGCCCTGCCGTGCACTACCACGTCGAGCCACACAAAACCCTTGTGCGCGACCGTTAGGTCCAGGTGTGTCGGCTCGGTGACGATGGCGGCGTCGGCGCTAAAGCGCCGGGCCACCTCCTCGGTGCCGATCGAGGCGTACTCCTCGTCGGCCACGCAGGCCACCAGGATGTCGCCGCGCAGCCTGAGCGACTTGGCCCGCTTGGCCGCGACCAGCATCGCTGCGAGACCGCTCTTCATGTCGAAGCTGCCGCGCCCGTACATCCGCCCGTCTCGAATCACCGGCTCCAGCGGCTCGCCCTCGAAGGGCAGCAGCCCCACCGTGTCCAGGTGCCCGTTAAACATCAGTGAGCGCCCACCGCCCGCGCCCCGCGCAATCCCCACCACGCTGGGACGGCCCGGGGTGGCCTCGAGCCAGTGCACCTCAAAGCCGTTGACCTTTAGCCAGTCGGCGACAAACAGGGCAACCTGGCCCTCCCCCGCCGCACCCGGCTGAAGGTCCGGGTTGACGGAGTTGATCTTGAGCAGTTCGGCGAGGAGTTGCACGGCCTCTGTCATGTTAAAGTCCTCCGGTCGGCGATCAGGCCCAGGATCACGCCCGCCACCAAGCCCCAAAACGCGCTGCCCACGCCTAGAAACGTCACCTCCGAGGCGGTCAGCAGCAGCGTGAACAGCGCGGCCTCGCGGTACCTCGCGTCGCCAAACGCCCCCACCAGGCAGTTCTGGATGGTGCCCGAGAGTGCCAGCCCAGCCATCGCCGCGATGAGGGCCTTGGGCAGTGCGGCAAAGAACGCCACCATAGTCGCGCCGAACAGGCCCAGCGCGGTTTTGACAAGGCCCGCGACCACCCCCGTCGCGTAGCGCTTGGCGGGGTCGGGGTGCGCCTCGGGCGAGTTGCCCAGGGCGGCGGTGATGGCGGCGAGGGTTAGACCGTGCGAGAGCATCGGGGCCATGGCGGCGCTGAGCAAACCTGTCGACATCAGCGAACCCCTGGCGGGTGGGGCGTAGCCGAAGCTTTGCATCACCGCGAAGCCGGGCGCGTTTTGCGAGGCCAGGGCCAGCATCAGCAGCGGCAGCCCCAGCCCGATGATGGCTTGCAGGTTAAAGGTGGGCCACACAAAGAGGGGCTGGGCCAACTCGAGCCGCAGCCCGCCGAAGTTCACCTGCCCCAGGGCCAGCGCCGCCCCCACACCCACCAGCAGCGCCAAGGCCATCGTAGCTTTCACGTTCATGGCCCGGAAAACCAGAAAGGCCGCCACCATCGCCAACACCACCACCGGCGAAGTGCTGAGGGCGGTAAACAGCCCCAAGCCAAACTTGAGCAGTACCCCGCCCAACACCGCCATCGCCACCGGCTGCGGAACCAGCCGCATGGCCCGTTCAAACAGCCCTGTCCAGCCCAGCAAGGCCACCATCAGCCCCGAAAACACGAAGGCCCCCACCGCGTCGGAGAGCCTGTAGTCGGCAAGGTGGGTGACCAGCAGGGCCAAACCCGGCGTAGACCAGGCGGTGATGACGGGCTGCTTGTACCACAGCGACAATCCCAGCGTGAGCAGGCCACTCCCCACGCAGATGGCCCAGACCCAGCTCGAGACCTCCGCGGGGCCGAGCTTGGCGTTCTGAGCCAGCGGGAACACCAGAACGAGAGAGCCGGTGAAGCCCACCACCACAATCAGCACACTGGCCGTCCAGACCGAGGCGGTGAGGGCGGAGGGCAGCTCGAGGAGCGCTTGTCGGAGTTTCATAGACCTCTCGGAGTTGACGGATACCGATATGGGCGTGCCACTCGGCAGCCGCCTTTCGCGTCCCGCGCACAGGGCACGGTGCGAAGGCCGCCAGGTGCCTGCCACCCTAGACGCGTCGCGGTCATTCCAGGCTCCAGTTCTCGGCCAGCAGCGCCTTGGCTACCTCGAGGTCGCCCTTCTTCAGTGCCCTGATCAGCCGACCATGGTCGCGCACCGATCGACCGCCCAGCGAGGCCGAGCCGAAGTAGAGCCGCTCAAGCAGGGTGTACTTCCGCTTCAGCCCGGCCAGCATCGCAACGAGTTCGGGGTTCTGGCTGCGCCCGATAATGACGCCGTGCAGGCGCACATCAGCGCGCGTGGCGGCATCGGGGTCGCGGCGCTCGAGCGCGGCCTGCAGTTCCTGGTTGGCGGCATGCATCTCGGCAAAGTCTGCCTTGGTCAGGTGCGGCAGGGCCAGCTCCAGCGCCAGCAGCTCCAGCGCCCGCACGATCGGATAAATCTGCCGGGCTTGCTCGAGGTCGACCAGCTTGACCCGCGTCCAGCGGTTCTTGGCCGTCTCGACCAGGCCCTCGTCCTCCAGCCTGCGCAGCGCCTCGCGTACGGGGGTTCGACTCACCCCCAGCCGCTCGGCCAGCTCCTGGTCGCGCAAGACCTCCTCAGGCTCGAGCACGCCTGCGATGATCCAGTCGCGCAGCTGCTCATACACCGCCTCGCGCAGGATGGGGCGCTCGAGGGACTGGGCGGTTGTTGGTATGGGCATCATCGGCCTCTGTTTGGCGTGACAAGGTGGCTGGGCTTAGGTGGGTCGTGGCGTCCTGTGCAGCCCGGCGGCACCGGGCAGCCAGCCGTTGCTTCCCCGGCTCATCGGTTGCCGCCGATCGCCCCGGCCCGCTCCGCCGCCCGCAGAATCGCACCCAAACTCCGCTCGACGTCCACCGAAGTCGTGCGCCAGCTCGAGCAGCTCAGCCGCATGAACGTCCGCCCCTTCCACACCGTACCGCCCGCCCACAGCGTGCCGTCCTCCTGCACCGCCTTGATGACGCGCCTGGTGGTCTCCTCGTCGCCGAAGCCGACCATAACCTGGTTGATGAAGACCTCGTGCGGCACCTCGAGGCCCGCCATGCGGAACCCCACCGCGAACTGCCGCGCATTGGCGCAGCAGCGCTCAATCAGATCGCGCACGCCCCCCCGCCCCAGCTGCTTGAGGGCGGCCCAGACCTCAATGCCTCGAGCGCGGCGGCTGGCTTCGGGGGTGTATTCCAGGGGCTCCCGCTCGGCGGTCGCCTGCATCTGCAGGTACGGGGCGTTGGAGAGCGCGAAGGCCGAGCGCAGGGCTCTGGCGTCCTTCACGAACACGATCCCGCAGTCGTAAGGGGTGTTGAGCCACTTGTGCCCGTCGGTGGCCCAGGAGTCCGCCTGCTCGAGGCCCCTCACCAGGTGGGCGTACTCCGGCGAGGCCGCCGCCCACATCCCGAAGGCCCCGTCCACGTGTATCCAGGCCCCGTTGGCCCTGGCGCAGACCGCTGCGATGTCGTCGAAGGCCCCACTGTTGACGTTGCCCGCCTGCAGACAGACCAGGGTATGCCCGTCGAGTTCGGGCAGCAGCTCGACCCGCATTCGGCCCTGCGGGTCGGTGGGTACTTTGTGCACCCGATTGCGCCCGAAGCCCACCATCTGCAAGGCCTTGAATACCGTGCTATGTGACTCCTCGCAGACCACCACCTTGACCTCGGGCGCACCGAAGAGCCCGTCCTCCTCAGCGCTCCAGCCCTGGCGGCGCAGCAGCGCGTGGCGGGCAGCGGCGAGGGCCGAGAAATTGGCCATCGAAGCGCCCGTGACGAACGCGCCCGTGCTCCCCTCGGGCAGGCCGAACAGCTCGATCAGCCAGCGCAAGGCCAGCTCCTCGAGCCTCGCCGCCACCGGCGAACCCGCCCGGGCCCCGTTGTTCTGATCCCAGGCCGTGCCCAAGAGCTTCGCCCCCAGCGCCGCGGGCAGCGCCCCGCCGGTCACGAAGCCGAAATAGCGCCCGCCCATGCTGGCAACCGTGTTGGGGGAACCCAGGCGGTGGAGCTGCTCGAGCACGCTCCGGACATCGGTCGGGCTGTGGGGCATCGGCTCGTCGAACTCCTCGAGCAACCGCAACTCCTCCGCGCCCGGAAAGACCCGCTGCTCGTGGACGCTTTGCAGATACTCCCTGACGTAGCTCGAGGCCCTGGATATGGCATCCTCAAAGTCGGCCCTCATAGTGGGATGTAATATATCACATACGGGTTGCGTGGGATTGTGTGGCTGTGTTCGGGAAATGGTTACCTTCCGGGAATGCTTTTCCCGCCAACAGCCCATACCCCCAATCACCACAGCCGGTTCGCCCTGTTTCGGTAGCTTCCGCTTGTGCCCCTACTTTCCCTGGAGATGGTATTCATAGCACATACCGAACCTGTCCGACGGCTAAAGTCCAGACCGAAGCCCTCGAGCTGTGCACTCGAGGGCTTCTATTCTGATCAGCCCTAGGGCATGGCGTTGATGGCTTGAATGATCAGGTTGGTCTGGGCGTTGGTGAAACCACCCAAGCTGCCCCGAATCCTATTGACCTTCGCGTTTCCCACCATTCCCTCTCTCGAGGCGGCAGGTAATGTACTCCCTACAGCGGTTTTTGCCGTAGGGAGTATGCGTGGGAACCGCTCTCAGGGGTAAAACCTAACGGTGTTACGCACCCAAGAAAGCCCGCTCTACAAACCAGTACAAACCTGCCCCCACCGTGGCCACCGAAACCGCCCAACGTACACGGGCCTCCCAGGGAATGCGGCGAATCGCCCACAGCAGTAAGAACACCGGAATTACGAACACCAGCTGGCCCGCCTCCACGCCAAGGTTGAATCCCAGCACCGAGCCGAGCAGGTTGTCTTTAGGCAGTCCAATGTCGCCCAGAATCCCCGCAAAGCCCATCCCATGTAGCAGGCCGAAGAAGAACGTTACGACCCAGCGGGAGCGCTCGAGCTGCTTGGGATCCCGCCTAAACAGGTTCTCCGCCGCTACCCAAGCGATAGAGAGCGCGATACCGCTTTCGACCAACTGCCCCGGCAGGTTTATCACGCCTGATGCAGTAAGAAAGAGCGTGATGGAGTGGGCCACGGTGAAGGCCGTAATCACTTTGAGCAGATAGCCCAAGCTGCCGCCCAACATCAGCAGGGCCAGCAGGAACAGCAGGTGATCCCAGCCCTCGAGGATATGCTGCATCCCCAACACAAAGAAACTCCACAGGTCGAAGCTGCGTCCGCTCGAGTCCTGCAGGTACTCGGTCTTCTCGGGGGTAAAGACCACGTTTTGCACCTTGCCGCCACGCAGCACGGTGGTGACGGCACTGGCAGTTGAAACCCCCGGTACGAAGAGTTCATACCTTATTTTGAAAGCCCCAATGGGTTCTTGCCAGGCCGTTTTCAACACCACGGTGCTGTGGGTGTTGGGAGTGATGCGTGCGCCCTCCGCAACTCGAGTCGCGGCGGCCTCGGCCGTTAGTTCGCCCGCTTCGCCGCCCGAGATTAGGGCGATTTTTTCACCCAGCTTGGCCTGCAACTCGGCTTGGTGATTGGCGACCTCCACCGCCGAGAGGTTGCCGTTTTTGTCGTCGTCGGCAAAGGCCATCAGACCCGTGGGGAAGGTCAGGGTCATTTGGGCTTCCCGCTCGCCCACGCTCACTTCCGCCACCGCCAGATCGGCCCAGTGGGCGTAGGCGGGCAGCGTTCCGAGGGTCCATACAACCAGGAGCCAGCGCAGCTTGTTCATGCTTTACTCCTCGAGGCCCAACCAGCGGCGGGTCTTCGCATCGAAGCCCCTATCCGCCCGCTGGGCTTGGGCAAAGTACATAGCAGCTTGTTGTTGATTGCCCAGTTTTTGTTCAATTTGCCCCGCCCGATACAGCAGCTCGGCTTCCCGAATCCCCGCCTTTAGCGCGGCCTGAATGCTGCCCTGCGCGGCTGACAGTTGCCCGACCTTCATCTGCGCCCAAGCCAGCGTTGACAGGGTGTCCCAGTCCTGGCGGGTACGGGCCTCGGTTTGGGCCTGCTCGAGGGCTTCCTTCACGTCCTGCGGGCGGCCCCGTTCCAGGAGCATCCGCGCCAACTCGCGCCGGTGTCCATAGGCCCCGTTCCCGATCTCCAGGCGCAAGATGGCCTCGGTTTTGTCCCAAGCTACGGCTTCATCGGGGCTGCCTTGGGCCCGCTTCAAACGGGCCAGGCCGCGCATGGCCGAGTGGTCGTACACGGTGCCCGAACCCGCGCTCGAGTCGCCCTCGCCGGAGTGCAGGCCCAGTATCCGCTGATACAGCCGCTCGGCCTGACGGTAGCGGCCCTGGCGGCCTTCCAGGTCGGCCAACAGCAGCGTGGCCTGTGGGTAGTTGGGGGCAATCCGCAAGGCCTCTTGCAACAGGCTCCGGGCCAGCCCCAGATTGCCTCGGCGCACGTAGTGCCGACCCAACAGGGTGCGGACTCGAGCCGAGCCGAAGAAGTCATCCGGCTGTTCAAACCTTATCGCCGCCGCAAAATCTGCGACTGCGGCCTCGTCGTGACCCAGACTTTCGTTCACCAAAGCCCGCAGGGTCAGGTTGGTAAGGCTGGGCAACAGCTCGACCAGCGGAGTCACGTCTTGTAAAGCCAATTGAGGCTGACCCAAAGCCAGCCGCACACCGGCCCGAAGCGAGAAGGCGCCGCTGTTGCGCGGCTCGGCCTTTAAGACCTCCTCGATCAGCTTCAAGGCCCCGTCAAAATCGTGCCGGGCTTGTAGGGCCTCGGCCAAGGTCAGCTTGGCGCCGCTGTTGAAAAAAGGCAACACCCCCAGCGAACGCGCAGCGGCCTGCTCGGCCAGCAGGTACGAGGCTCCCTGCCCGGTCACCCTGGCCTTTTTCATGTACGTCGCGGCAAGGGCGGCCAAGTCCAGGCCGCTCTGGGGGTTGCGGCTGAGGCGCTCGAGGTAAAAGGCGATCTCCTGTTGGTACGCCGAGGTGCGGGTCTGCTGACGTACCGGCAGCACCTCGGGGTAGGTATAGCCATATTGTCCAGCCGGATAGAAGCGCTCGCGCAGAACCAGCCAAACCCCGAGCGCCAGCAACACGGTCAAGCCGGCAATCAGGGCCAGTTGGAGGGGTCGGGGCTGGGGTGTGGTCATCGGAAAACCTCGAGAAGTTAGAGGATCGGGAGCAGTAAGGACCAACTGGGGGTCGTGGTTCGGGCAGAGGACCGCGCACGGCTTTTCGCGGTTAGCGGTCAGCTTTGACCGGCAGCCAACGGCGAAGAGCCAAGCAGTTGTTCGCGGTCCTCTGCCCTCTAAGTTGCGCCATAGTGAGATTGCAGGACTTCAGCACACCCTCATCAGCGAGCGGCTTGTGGGCGCAATTTCCCGATCTATCGGTGAGTGCGGATGCTGCAATTCCACTATGGAGATACCTAAACTCCGACTACGCTTAGTTGGGCTCGGCCAAGAAGGGGAAGTCAGCCAGCAGCGGCTTGTGGCGGGTACCGCCGGCGTTGGGGCCATCGTAGGAAACGTTGTCGCTCCTGACCGCGCCGTTGGACAGCACTTGCAAGGTGATGTCGATCACGTCGTCCTTGATTAGACGACCCCGGATGGGGCTGCCCAGCTTGTTGAGGGCGTTGGCGTAGCCGGAGGGGCCGGTCACGTCGATGCGCATCACGTCGGGCAGGAAGGCCCCCAGCAGGGCGTTGACGCGCTCCGGGGAGTTGCCCAGCAGCTTGAGCACGGTGGAGACCTCACCCACGATGGGCGCTGCCGCTTCGCCGGCGGCTTTGTCGCCCTTCAGCACGGCGGCCTCGAAGTCGGGACCGACGGCGTTGAGGGTGTTGAGGTAGTCGTTGGTCAGGAGCAGGCCCTCGTTGACGGCAGGGCGGGCCAGGCGCTCAATCTGCACCCACTCGCCGGGCTTGGCCGGGTTGGGCACCGAGATGGTGGTCCAGAAGTCGAAGGTGGTGGCGATGGAGCCGGACTGAATCCACTCGAGGGGGGCCCGCACCGCGATGGCGTTGACGTTGTAGCCGGCGGTGAAGTCGTGGCCGGGATTGCGGAAGCCCACGCTGGGGCCGAGGCCGGCCAGACCGGCCCTTACGCGGAAGAACTGCTCCACGTCAAAGAAGAAGGGATCCTCGCGCAATCCGGCAAACACCGAGACCGAGCCGTTGTCCAGTCGCACCTCGTTGAGGGTGGGGCGGGCCGCGCCGCTCAGCGGGGTGGTCAGGATGGGCTGACCGGCGGTAGTGGTGGCAACGGTCCGGGTCACGCCCGCGCGGCTGGCGGTGATGGTGATCGCCTGCCGTCCGCTGGCGTCGGGCTTGCCGAACTCGAAGCGGAAGAAACCGTCGGCTTCGCCGGTGGCCATCGCGTCCCGGTCCTGCACCCGGCTGAACTTGACCTCATAGCGCGCGCCGGTCGAGAAGTAGTACTGCTGCCGGGCCAGCGAGCGGGGGTTGGTATTCATCACGAACACGATGTTCCCGGCCGGGGCACCGGGCTTCTGGTCCTGCTCGCGAAATACGTAGAGGTCGGTGATGTTGAGCGACCGGGCCTTCATGTCGTTCTCGCCGTCGTCGTGGTCGGAGGCGGTGGCCACGAATGTCCCCACCGCTCCGAGCGCCAGCACCGCACCTGCCAAAAGCAACTTCAGGTTTTTCATACACTCTCCCCTTATTCAGACCCCGGGTCTCCCTCTGATCGGGTCTGAGCCTGTTGTAATCCTCGAGGTGTGACAAAAGCGTAAAAGCGGCTTTGCCCAAGGCTCCCTCCGGGGCAACGCCCGACCGGGCGCGAACCCCGCTCACCTTCTAGCTCAGAAAACACCCACCCCGCCGGGGCAGTGAAGGTTGGGCCTCGGCACCGGCATTCGGCGCCCAGCGAAGCTGCGGGCGATGGCCTCGAGGCCGGGAACCGGCCCGAGGGGCATGGACGGGCGCGAAAAGCCGGTGGCCGCCGCGAAATCTTTAGGCACAGCCCAAGTTCCACAAGTCCATCACCAAGGCCCTCGGATAACGGGCGGGGTGCAGTTAACGGTTGCCGCATGCAGAGCCTTGGCTTATGCCCTTCTAGGCTGGTAAGCAGCAAGGAGTCTTTGGGTAAGACAGGGTCTTGTGACTTGTGTAGGGGGTTAAAGTGAACACTGGGCAGCTAAGAATCACACTACAACGGGGCTTGGCTCTGGCGCTGGTCGCGCTTGTGGCAGCCTGCGGAAGCACTCCGCCCCAGGCAACCTCGCCGGGCGGCAGCGGCTACCTGCTCACGGTCCGGCTCGAGCCGGCCGACACCCAGGAGACCGTGGCCCAGCGCTACGGCGGCGAGGTGATCGCCTGGCTGGACGGCCAAGCCATCCTCAGGATGGGCGAGGAGGCAGTGGCCCAGTTGCAGGCCCGGGGGGTCTCGATGCAGAACACCACCCTCGAGGCCAACGCCGACGTGGGCACCCCGGCCACCATGAGCGGCTGGAACGCCTGGGGCAGCGGGTGGAACGCCTGGGGCAGCGGGTGGAATGCCTGGGGCAGCGGCTGGAACGCCTGGAGCGGCGGCGCCACCAGCGCCGTTCCCGCCCTGCCCAGCGGCAACCGCTCGGCCTTCATGCAGGTCAAGCTGCCGCAGGCCCAGGCCCTGGCCCGCAACTACGGGGCCGGCATCAAGGTCGCGGTGATTGACACCGGCCTCGACACCGCCCACCCCATGTTCCAGGGGCGGCTGGCCCCCGCGGCCGAGTGGCGCGACTTCGTCGACGGCGACAACAACCCGGCCGAGGTGGCCGGAAACGGCTTCGGGCACGGCACGGCGGTGGCGGGGCTGATCCTGCAGGCTGCCCCCCGCGCCACCATCCTGCCCATCCGGGTGCTGGGGCCGAACGGCTCGGGCTCGGTGGCCAACGTGGTCTCGGCCATCGACTGGGCCCGCCAGCGGGGCGCGCAGGTCATCAACCTCTCGCTGGGCACCGACGTGGACGTGGCCGCCCTGCGTACCCAGATCAGCCATGTCAACGGCCTGGGCGTCTTCGTGGTGGCGGCGGCGGGCAACAGCGGTGGCAGCCTGAAGTTCCCGGCGGCTGCCGCCCAGAACGCCCCCAACTCCGACCGGCTGTGGAGCGTGGGCAGCGTCAACAGCAGCGGCAATCGCTCGAGCTTCTCGAGCTTTGGCTCGGCGCTGAAGTTCATGGCCCCCGGCGAGGGCATCCAGAGCGCTTTCCCCGGCAACCAGGTGGCCACCGTGCGCGGCACCTCCTTCGCGGCCCCGCTGGTCAGCGGCATGCTGGCCCTGGCCATGGGCGAGACCAGCAGCGCCAACTGGGGCAGCCTCCAGGCCTGGCTGGCCAACTCTACCTTTGGCGCCGGCACCACCGGCAGCCTGTTCGGCGTCATCAACGCGGCGAGCTTCCTACAGAAGCTGCCCGGCGTCCCGCGCAAGAGCGCCCTGTTTGTGGTCGGCTCCACCACCCTCAGCAGCGGCGACAGCGCGGTGAGGGACAGGCTCGAGGATATCGGCTACTCAGTTACGGTCAAAAATCATAACGATGCCCAGATCGGGGACTCCTTGGACAAGCATCTGATGCTCATCTCTTCCTCGGCCAGCTCGAGCATTGTGAACACGGAGTTCCTCAACACCACGGCCCCGGTCGTGACCTGGGAGCACGCCATCTTCCACCACATGAAGATGACCGACTCCCCCACCACCAACTACGGATCAGCCAGCAGCCTGACCCAACTCCGGATGAACAGCAGCACCAGCACCCATCCGCTCGCGGCCGGCCTGACCGGCGACCATGCGGTGTACAGCGCCAACAACAACATGACCTGGGGCAGGCCGACGGCCGGCGCCGTCAGAGTGGCCACGCTCACCGCCGACACCACTCGAGCCACGATCTTCGGCTACGACCGGGGGAGCACGATGATGGGCATGACGGCCCCCAACCGCCGGGTGGGCTTGTTCATGAACCATGTCGGAGCCGAGATGACCCCCGCCGGCTGGAACCTCTTCGAGGCCGCCGTCACTTGGGCGGTCAGCGGCAACTGAACCCGGCCAACCCCGAGTGCCTCCCTCAAGGGAGGCACTTTTTTTGACCCGCATGCCCCCAGGATGAAGCCGGGCCCAGGGATATCGGTTATCTTGGAGGCAATCGGGCGGGAGCGGACGTGAGGCCGTCTCCCAAAGAGGGTGAGACTATTAGCAATCCCAAAGTAGACGTGGTGGTGGTCGGCGCGGGCATCTCGGGCCTGGTGGCGGGGCGGCTGCTGACCCAGGCGGGCCTCGAGGTCAGGGTGCTCGAGGCCCACGACCGGGTGGGCGGCAGGCTCCTGACCAAAAAGCTCGACGACGGCGCGGCCTTCGACCTGGGCGGGCAGTGGATCAGCCCGCAGATGCCCCGCGTGAACGCGCTGATCCGCGAACTGGGCCTGACCACCTACCTGCAGCACGACTCGGGCCGGATCGACCTCGCTGCGCTGCCGCTCTCGGCGATGGATCGGCTGGTGCAGGCCGAGTGGGAGTGGGTCAAGGCCAAGCTCGAGGTGCTGGTGGACCGGGTCAACGTCGAGCGGCCCTCGCTCACCCCCGATGCCGCCGAGCTCGACGTGCGCAGCGTGGAGGACTGGAAGCGCGAGAACCTCGAGAGCCCCTACCTGCGCAACCTGTTCGACCAGATCATCCGTACCGAGTACACCATCGAGCCCAAGGACTTCTCGGTGCTGCACCTGCTGTACAGCCTTAAGTCGGGCGGCTTCGAGGGCATCTTCGGCCTCGACCGCGGCAACGAGACGCTGCGGGTGGCCGAGGGAATGCAGACGCTGTGCCTGCGGCTGGCCGAGGAGCTGGGCGACCGGCTGCGCCTGAACTGCCAGGTCAACGAGATCGTGCACTCCGAGGTGGGCGTAACCATAGTGGCCGAGGGGGTGACGCTGGAGGCCGCCCGCGTCATCCTGGCCATCCCGCCCAACCAGACCATCGGGATCGACTTCGACCCGGTGCTCCCCCGGCGGCGCACCAAGCTGATGCAGCGGCTCGAGATGGGCTCGGTGATTAAGTGCTTCGCCCTCTACGACAAGCCCTTCTGGCGGGGCCGTCCGGTCAACCCGATTGACCCCGACAAGCTCCTCTTCGACGACACCATCGACGCCACTCCCTTCGGCGAGGCCCACCCCGCCCTCGTGGCCTTCATCGGCGGCGACGACGCGGTGCTGTGGAGCGACAAGCCCCCCGCCATCCGCCGCCGGGCGGTGCTCGAGGACCTGGCCCTGGTCTTCGGCGAGGAGGCGCTGTACCCGGTGGCCTACTTCGATCACGACTGGCTGACTGAGCCCTTCATTGGCGGCGGCTATCAGTGCTACGCCCCGCCCGGCGTGATGTCCGGCGGCTTCGAGGAGCTGCGGCAGCCCATCGGGCCCATCCACTTCGCGGGCACCGAAACGGCGGTCTACTTCTACGGCTACGTGGAGGGCGCGATGGAGGCGGGCGAGCGGGCGGCGCGAGAGGTGCTGGAGCAGAAGGGCAGAACGGCGGCGCTGCGCCAAGTTGCGCCAGGGTGAATCTGCGAACTCATCGCGTTTCCACCCATCGTTGCCCTGCGACATGTCGCCCGACAGCTCCCGCAGGGAATTGCGCCCCGGGTAGCCGCTCCGCGGCTATGGCGCACGCCACTCCGCCCTGGGTAGCCGCTCTGCGGCTATGGCGCAGGCTGGGGCGGCGAGGCGGGGAAACGAGACTTCAGGCCGGCTGGTTGATCTGCGCGATGATGCCCGATGGGTGGCGCAGGAAGGCCATATGGGTCTTGGCGGCCTCGTTGAAGAAGGGCTCGGTTTCGTAGGCGTAGCCCTGACCCAGCAGCTCGGCACACTTGGCCCCGAGGTCCTCGACCACGAAGGCCAGATGCATGAAGCCCGGCGCGGGCTGGCCCGCGACCTGGATCAGCTCGAGGTCGACCCCGGTGGCCGGGTTGGTGATAAAGGCGGTGGGCATCCCGTTGGCGTAGTGCTTGCCCCGGCGGCGGAGTTGGAAGCCGAGGGTGGCGAACTGCTCGAGGGCGGCTTCGACATCGTGAACGGACAGCGCAACGTGGTCGAGTTTCATGGGACCACAATACGAGAGGGAACGGGGCTGGGGGAAGGGGGCGTCCCGAGACAGGGCCTTGCACCCCAGCGGGCGGTACAATTTCAGCCTGCCATGCTCGAGCCCCGCCTCCAGGCCGTCGCCGACCAGATTCGCAGCCGGGTTCACGCCGACATCGGCTCGGACCACGCGCTGCTGCCGAGGTATCTGCTGAAAGAGCGGCGGGTTGAGCGGGTCATCGTGGTGGAGAAGAACCGACAGCCCTTCGAGAACGCGCGGGCCGCGCTCGAGGGTCTGGACGCTGAGGTGCGGCTGGGCGACGGCCTGGCCCCGCTGAACGCGGGCGAGGCCGAGAGCCTGAGCATGGGCGGTATGGGGGCACTGCTGATGGTCCGAATCCTCTGCGCCCACCCCTGGAAGCTGCCCGAAAAGGTCGTGCTCCAACCCAACGACAGCGCCGAGCCAATCAGGATATGGGCTCGAGAGCACGGCTTTCACCTGAGCTGTGAGCAGATGGTCGAAGGGTTCTGGCGGTACAACGTTCTGACGTTGGTCCGAGGCATTGGCGACGACCCCGCGTACGAAGGTTTTCCCCTCGAGCCAAAAGCGGGCTCGTCTTCGCTCGAGCCAGGGGCAGGCTCGTCTTCGCTCGAGGCCGCCCTGCGCTACGGCCCCCTGCTGCTAAAGCAACGGCACCCGCTGCTGTTTGAGGAGTTGCAGCGGGAGAAGCTGTATCTCGAGGGACTGCTGGAGAAGAAGCCTGTGCTTAGGTTGCAGCGACAGCTCGAGCTGTCGCTGCGGGCCTTGGGTTACTATGATTCCTCCGGCACCTTGCTTGTGCCAGAATCATGAGCCGATACAAGGAAAAGCAGAACCTCAAACTCCTGTTCGACGATGCCGCCGCCGACGCGATGGCCCTGTACCGCAAACTGAATCAGCTCTACGATCTCCTCGAGCCCGGACGGGATCGCGTCGCCTGCCAGCGCATCATGACCGACCTTACTTGGGCCGCCGAGAACTGTACCGTTATCGGTTTGCACCAAATCGGTAAAGCAATGGATGACTCCGGCGCCGGCTAGCAAAAGCAGAGCGCCGTAACTCGGCACGGCAAACACCGCAGCATTCGTGGAAACCGCCCTTGCTCGAGGCTCAAAGGGGCTCGAGGGTTTCCACGGAAGCTTAGCCTCTGGCCCGCGCCCTGCGACCTTCAGCCGATTCGACAATTCGCCCAAAACAAACTTACAATAGCCAGGTATGTCTAAGTCACGAAACGCCTCTATTACCTTCATCCTTATCTCTGTACTCATCAACGTGATGGGGATCGGTCTGGTGATCCCGGTGCTGCCCAAGCTGATCGAGCAACTGGCCGGTAGCGTGGAGGCCGGGGCGCAGTACAACGGCATCTTCTTCGCCATCTACGCCTTGATGCAGTTCGTCTGCGGCCCTATCGCGGGGCTGCTCTCCGACCGCTACGGTCGGCGTCCGGTGCTGCTGGCCTCCTCAGCGGGCACCGCGCTGGACTATTTGGTGGCGGCGCTCACCCAGTCGCTGTGGGTTTTGCTGGCGGCCCGCATCGTGGCGGGGGCGCTGGGGGCCAGCCTCTCCACCGCCAACGCCTACATCGCCGATATCTCCAAGCCCGAGGAGCGTGCCCGCAACTTCGGGCTGATCGGGGCCACCTTCGGCATGGGCTTCGTGCTGGGGCCGGCGGTGGGCGGGGCACTGGGCAACATAGACCTGCGGCTGCCCTTCTACTTCGCGGCGGCGCTGGCGGCGATCAACTTCCTCTATGGATACTTCGTGCTGCCCGAGTCGCTCAAGCCGGAGGACCGCGTCACCCAGACCAAGAGCCTCAACCCCTTCGCGGCCCTCTCGATCCTGGGCAAGACGCCGACGCTGTTGGGCCTCACGGTCAGCTTCACCATGATCTTCCTGGCCTTCGGCTCCCTGCAGAGCGTTTGGGCGCTCTACACCGGCTACCGCTTCGACTGGAAGCCGCTGGACGTGGGGCTCTCGCTGTTTGCGGTGGGGCTGGCGGGGGTGATCGTGCAGGTGGCGCTGGTGCGGCCCATCATCGCCCGCCTGGGCGAGCGCCGCTCGCTGCTGCTCAGCCAGAGCGCGGGGGTCTTCTCCTTCACCGCCTACGGCCTGGCCAACCAGGGCTGGATGATGTACGCCACCATCGCCTTCGCCTCGATCGGCAACCTGGGCCAGCCGGTAATCCAGTCGCTCCTGACCCGCGAGGTCGGCCCCGGCGAGCAGGGCAATCTGCAAGGCGCACTGGCCGGGATGCAGAGCATCACCGCCGCCGTCGGCGGCCTGCTGGGCGGTCTGGTTTTCTCGCTGGTGGCCAAACCGGGCGTGCCGGACTGGCTGGTCGGGTTGCCTTTCTTCGTGGGCGCAGGGCTGTACCTGGTGGCGGTGCTGAACACCAGTGCGCTGTTCCGGCGCGTGCCGGAGGGCGGCAGCCAGACGGCATAGGGCGGAGGACAGAAGCCTTCGGTGGTCAGCGGTTGGCTAAATGCCAGGCGCCAACCGCTGACCGCCAGTGTGGTTCACCGACCTCTGACCACTGACGGAGCACTACAATATGCCTATGCTCGAGGTCAAAGAGGCAGTCAAGGTCGCCACCGACTACATCCAGGCCCTGTTCAGCGAGCGGCAGATCCCCGAGCTGCGGCTCGAGGAGGTTGAGCTTTCCGAGGACAAGAAGTTCTGGGAAGTGACGCTCAGCTTCGTGGTGCGCGAGCCCACCGCGTACTTGAGTTTGGGCGACGCGGCGCGAACCAGGGAGTACAAGCTTTTCCGCGTGGACGCCGAGACCGGGCAGGTACAGAGCATGAAGATACGGCGGGTGTAGCCAGGCGGCAGCAGGGGGCCTTCCCTGCCCCCTGTACGCCGGGTTTCAGGTTGGCGGCTCCCCCCAGAACGGCTCGGCAGAACCCGGCGCGCGGCACCGGGGAAAGTGCTGCTTGGGGCCGAGGTCCATGCCCGCCGCGTTACGCCCCAGGCCAGAAAACTCATCTCGTGTTCATGCTGCCCAACTCTTCTTGCGTTACGCCTGGACGGGATTTTTTGTCCGTCCCTCACATATACACCGCATCATCCGAAACGTTAAGGCCCTCATGTTCATCCAAGCTATCCTGAGCCCGCGCTGATGATAGGCTGTTGCCCAACATGCGCGGATTGGCTTGGTTCATGCTGCTCTTTCAAGGTCTGGCCGCCTACTCCCCGGCGCAGGGGGTTCCCGGCAACGTTCTGCAGCCCTATGTGCAGGAAGAGCGGATCGACGGGGTTCCCTATTTGTTCGTGGTCAACCCGCTGTTCGCCCCCATTACCATCCAGTTCGAGGTGGCGGCGCAGAACCTCGAGGTCAGCCCCGGCTACCAGTTCTCCCAGGTCTTCCCGCCGCGCTCGCGCACCCTGGCCTTCATCGGTCGGCCCATCCGGCCCGAGTGGAGCTACAACTACCGCTGGAACTACGTGCTAGGCGACATCAACGCGGTGACGCAGGACGTGGCCTACGCCCTGCCCTTCGCGCCCGACCAGACCTTCCGCATCTCGCAGGGCTACGCCGGTGGATTCAGCCACCGGGATGAGCTCGAGTTCTCCCTGGACTTCGCCATGCCCGAGGGCACCCCCATCCACGCCGCGCGGGAGGGCGTGGTGATCGCCGTGCAGAGCATCTACAGCGCCGGCGGCCCCGACCCCGCGCTGCGCGCCAAGGCCAACTACATCACCATCCTCCACCCCGACGGCAGCTTCGCCCATTACGCGCACCTCCGGTTCAACGGCAGCGTGGTGACAGTGGGGCAGCAGGTCGAGCGTGGGCAGCTCATCGGCTACTCGGGCAACACCGGCTTCAGCAGCGGGCCGCATCTGCACTTCCACGTCTACCGCGTGACCGGCGTGTTGGGCACCTGGGTGAGCCTGCCCACCCGCTTCTCCACCGCACAGGGCGAGGTGCTGCTGGCGGAGGGCTCGAGCTACACCAACAGCAGCCTCCTGGTGAACCTCCCGCCCCGCCCCGCCCCACCCGCCTCGAGCACGGCAGCCGGCGCGCCGGGCAGCCAGCAGAGGCCTTAGAGGCCTTGAGGGGTGTCGTAGGTCGTAGGCCGAAGTGAGGTTGAAAGTTTGTGAAGACGGGGCGGCTCGAGTCCAGCTCGAGCCGCTACTATTTTCCTATGGCAACCATCAAGGTAGCCCAGGGCGACATCACCGAGTTCCGGGGCGACGCCATCGTGAACGCCGCCAACAACGGGCTTATCTTGGGCTCTGGGGTGGCGGGAGCCATCCACCGCAAGGGCGGGCCCGAGATCCAGGAGGAGTGCCGGCGGCACGGGAAGATCAGGGTGGGTCAGGCCGCCCTCACCGGAGCGGGGCGGCTGCCGGTGCGCTACGTGATCCACGCGGCGGCGATGGGCGACGAGCCCGCAACCCTCGAGACGGTGCGGAGTTCGACCCGTGACGCGCTGCGGTTGGCCCTGGAGAAGAACCTCAAAACCATAGCTTTTCCGCTGCTCGGCACCGGCGTGGCGCGGCTGCCGCTCGAGCCCGTCGCTGCGGCCATGATCGAGGAATTCAATAGGGTCGGGGACGATCTCGAGGTCACCCTCTACGGCTTCCGCGCCGACGACGTGGCCGCGATTGGGCGGGCGCTGGCGTATGCTCTGGGGCGTGAGTCAAGCTGAACTCGAGCGCCAGCTCCGCGCCGCCGTAGACAACCCGAACCTGCCGCTCTCGAGCCTCGCCGTCGCGGTCATCAAAGGCGGCGAGCTGGCCTATATCAACGCCTTCGGGCATCGTCGTTTCGACCCCGACCTGCCCGCCAACCTGGACTCCCGCTACCGCGTGGCCTCCATCTCCAAGCTGGTGATGAGCCTGGGGGTGATGAAGCTGTGGGAGGGCGGGCAGCTCGAGCTTGACCGCGACGTGGGCGACTACCTCGGCTTCCCACTGCGCAATCCGGCCTTCCCCGAGGCCCCCATCACCGCCCGGATGCTGCTCAACCACACCGGCAGCCTGCGCGACGGCAACCTCTACTCCATCCCCACGCCCTACACCCTGCGCGACTTCTTCTTGCCCGAGGGCCGGTTCTATAACAGCGCCGAGCACTTCGAGGCGGCCCACCCGCCGGGCGCCTTTTTTTGCTACACCAACCTGAGCTTCGGGGTGCTGGGGACGGTCATCGAGCGCGTCACCGGCCGGCGCTTCGACCTGTACATGGAGGACGAAATCCTTAGGCCGCTGGGCATCGGCGGGGGCTATAACATCACCCGCTTGCCCGAGGCGGATAACCTGGCGACCCTGTACCGAAAACTCGAGGGCGACACCTGGAACCCGGCGGGGGCCTGGCAACCCCAGGTGGACGACTGGGGCGGCCAACCCCCCACCCACATCCGTCTGCAGAACCCCGACGTCGGGGGCGACCCCAGGGTGAGCGTAGACCTCGAGGGCTACGTCATCGGCTCCAACGCCACCTTCTTCTCGCCGCAAGGCGGGCTGCGGGCCTCGGTGAAGGAGTTGGTGAAGGTGGCCCAGCTGTTCTTAAACCGGGGCGCAGGGCTGCTCAGGCCGGAGACCCTCGAGGCGATGCTGGCCGAGGAGTGGACCTACGACGGCGGCAACGGCGACACCCACAGCGGCCTGATGCGCAGCTGGGGCCTGAGCGTCCAGCGCTTTTTGGGGGTCAAGGACGCCGAGGGCGGCGACCTCCTGGCAGACCGGGGCGGCCTGCCCCTCTACTACGGCCACCTGGGCGACGCCTACGGCCTGCTGAGCTGCCTGGCCTTCGACCCCAAGCACCGCAACGCCTTGATCTACATCGTTGGCGGGGTGGGCAACGACCCCTTCGCGGTGCGGGGGGGGTACTCGAGGTTCACCCCGCCCGAAGAGGCCGTGCTGACAGCACTGTACGGCCTGCTGTGAGTGCATACCCGGCAACCGGTAAACTATCCTCCGTATGCCCGCCCGCAAAGTCATCCTCGACTGCGACCCCGGCCACGACGACGCCATAGCGATGATGCTCGCGCTGGCCAGCCCCGAACTCGAGGTGCTGGGGGTCACGACCGTCTACGGCAACGTGGGCCTGGAGCGCACCACCCGCAACGCCCTGGTGATTCGGGAGATCATCGGGGCGCAGGTGCCCATCTACGCCGGGGCCGACCGGCCGCTGGTACGCGAGCGCATCAGCGCGGAGTCGGTACACGGGGTCTCAGGCCTCGAGGGGCCACACCTGCCGGTACCCACAGGCACCACAGAGCCCCAGCACGCGGTGCAGTTCATCATCGAGCAGGTCCTCAGGCACCCCAATCAGGTCAGCCTGGTCCCCACCGGCACCCTGACCAACCTCGCGCTGGCCATGCGCCTCGAGCCGCGCATCGTGCCGCTGATCCGCGAGATCGTGCTGATGGGCGGCTCGATCGACATCGGCAACTGGTCGCCCTCGGCCGAGTTCAACATCCTCTGCGATCCCCACGCCGCCCGGGTGGTGTTCGGGGCGGGCGTTCCGCTGACCATGTTGGGCCTCAACCTGACCCACCAGACCCCTGCCATCCCCGCGCGCATCGCCCGCTTCAGGGATTTGGGAACCAAGGTGGGGGAGTTCACCGCAGAGCTGCTCGAGTTCTTCCGCCAGCACCACAAGGAGCGCTACGACTGGGACGGGGCCCCCATTCACGACGCCTGCGCGGTGGCCTACCTGGTCCGGCCCGAGCTGATCAAGACCAAGTTCCTGCACGTGGAGGTCGAGGCCAACGAGGGCCTGGCCTACGGGCGCACCGTGGCCGACTTCTGGCGCGTGACGGGCAAGCAGCCCAACTGCGAAGTCGGGATGGAGATTGACGTGGAGGGGTTCTACGATTTGCTGGTGGAGCGAATCGGGACGTACGGGTAGGCCCGGCCGGGGAGGGGTAAGGAGACAGCCCGTTGGGTACGCTCCCGTTGCTGCGTGTTCGCCTTTTGCACCGGCCTCCCGCTTCCCGCTTCCCGCCTCCCGCTATAAGCTAGACCCACTATGGGCATCGTGGTCGTCGGCAGCTTGAACATGGACATGGTGGTGCAGGTGCGCAAGCACCCGGTTCCGGGCGAGACTGTGCTGGGCTCGGACTACGAGACCCACCACGGTGGCAAGGGGGCCAACCAGGCGGTGGCGGCGGCGCGGATGGGCGCCAAGGTGCGGATGATCGGGCGGGTGGGCACCGACGAGTTCGGCAAGCGGCTGCGGACCGGCCTGCAGCGCGAGGGCATCAACGTCCACGCCGTGGTGCCGATGGCGGTACCGACCGGCGTGGCCTTCATCGCGGTGAGCGAGGACAGCCAGAACACCATCATCGTCTCGCCGGGGGCCAACCATAAGCTGCGCCCGGAGAACCTGGTGGCCTCGGAGTTCGACGACGCTTCCGCTGTGGTGATGCAGCTCGAGGTGCCCCTGGACACTGTGAAGAAGGCCGCCCAGTTGGGCCGCGCGGCCGGGGCCAAGATCATCCTCAACGCCGCGCCCGCCCAGAAGCTCTCGGAGAAGTTCCTGTCCCTCATAGATGTGCTGGTAGTCAACGAGAGCGAGGCCTGCGCACTGGCGGGCTGTACCGTGGACGCGCCCGCGAACGCCGCGGACGCCGCCAAGGCGCTGCAGCTCTACTGTCCCACGGTCGTCGTCACCCTGGGCGAGCAGGGCGCGGTCTGGGTAAGCCCCGACGGCGAGGGCCACCAGCCCGCCTTCGAGGTCGAGGAGGTGGACTCCACCGGCGCGGGTGATGCCTTCATCGGGGCGCTGGCGGCGGCCATCTGCGAGGGGCAGGACATCGCCACCGCCGTGCGCTGGGGCTGCGCGGCAGGCTCGCTGGCGACCTCGAGGGCCGGGGCCCAGCCCTCGCTGCCCGTGCGCCAAGAGGTCATGGGCCGGCTAGGTTAGCCAGCCGATCAGCACCGTCAGCGCCACCGCCCCGATGGCCGCCGTGGTGGGGAGCGCCCGGTGTGGGGCATGGGCCTGCAGCCCGCCATACAGCACCCAGAGCATCGGGGGCAAGCAGAGCGCCACGCAGACCTGCATTACCCGGTGAATCGGTGCGGACTGCACGGCGGCCTGGTAGAGCCGCAGCCACGCCTCGAGGCCCGAAACGTCGGTTGCGGGGGGGCGCGGCGGCAGGCTGTCGGGGATTGGCAGCAGCAGGGCCAGCATCCCCCAGACCCCCATGATCGCCAGCGCCGGGGCACAGACCCAGCCCGCCAGTTCCCAACCCTTGGCCTCCCAGCCCGCCAGCACCAGGATGGCCGCCCCCAGCCCCAGCCACAGCACGAACCCCAGCCCGGCCCCCAGCAGCGCCCCCACAACCAGCTGCACCGGCAGCGAGAGCTGGTTGTCAAACTCCCGCGCCATCAGCACACTGCCCGAAAACACCACCACCCCCAGGGCCGCGCACAGCCCCAGCCCCTTGCGCCAGTCGGGGTCGTGGGCCTGTAGGTTTCGGAAGAACCCTCGAGGCCGGGTAAACAGTTCGATCATCAGCGCTACGATAACAGCCCCGGGGCCAAAATGAGCCTTCCAACGTTGAGCCTTTCGCCGTTTGCCTTTAGCCTATACCCAGTGCAACTGATTCGCCTGCGGCAGAAAAACTTTCGCAACCTCAGCACCCCCGTCTTCACCCCGGCCAAGGGCCTCACCACCGTGGTGGGCGGCAACGCCCAGGGCAAGACCAACCTGCTCGAGGCCATCGAGCTGGTGCTGGGCGGCGAGCTGCGCAACGGCCTGCTGGAGCGTGTCCGCTTCGGTGAGGGCGAGGCCTGGGTTCACGCCGAGGTCGACACCCAGTTTGGCAACAGCAGGCTCGAGGTCAAGTTCAGCCGCGAGGGCAAGGAGCACAAGCTCAACGAGAGCCCGGCCAGCCTGCGCGAGCTGGCCCAGCTCCCCGGCGCGGTGCTGCTGGGGCCGGACGACCTCGAGCTGGTGCTGGGCGGCCCCGAGGAGCGGCGCAGGTTCCTGGATCTGCTGCTCTCGAGGTTCTCGGCCCGCTACCGGCAGATGCTGGGGCAGTACAGCCGGGCCCTGCAGCAGAGAAACGCGGTGCTTAAGAGCGCGTTTACCAGGGGGCGCGGCCGCAGCGAAGGCGAGGGCGCACCCAGCGCGATTCAGTCCTCCATCGGCATCTGGAACGCCGAGCTGGTTAAGTACGGCTCCGAGATTCTGAGCCTGCGCCGCCGCATGCTAACCAAGCTGACCCCACTGGCCCGGGAGGCCTACGCCGAGCTGGCCCCCGGAACCCTGGGCCTCGAGCCCTTCGAGACGGTGAGCCCGGAGCGCTTCCTGGGGGCGCTGGAGGACAACCTGCAGGACGACCTCCAGCGCGGCGTGACCGGCATCGGCCCCCACCGCGACGACCTGATGGTGCTGCTCGAGGGCCGCGAGGCCATCAAGTTCGGCAGCCGGGGCGAGTGCCGCAGCATCGCCCTGGCGCTGCGCCTGGCCGAGCACCGCCTGCTCTGGCAGCACTACGACGAAGCTCCCCTATTGCTGGTAGACGAGTGGCACTCCGAGCTGGACGCCCGGCGACGCGGGGCCCTGCTGGCCTACGCCCAGAGCCTGCCCCAAGCCATTCTGGCGGGCCTCGAGACGCCCGGCAGCGGGGCAGTGGTGGAGATCGAGGCGGGGGTGTGGGGATGAGGTTTGCTCAGCCTTAGCTGAGCGCTTCGACCAGCCTACACCGGGGCCCAGGAGGTGAGCCTGTGCAAGTCGACGGTACAGCTTGAGGTGGTGATTTCCGCGTGGCCGAAATCCGCAAGGCCGGGCAAGCCATAGAGGTTCGGACCCTGGCCCGGTATGCTGAGACACTAGGATACAAACTCGAGATTTCGTTCGTCGCCAAAGACGGCGGAAAGCGACTGGTGGAAAAATGAAACTCCAACTCCGCACCTACACCATCAACAAGGGACAGCTCGAGCAGTTCACCCACGACTTCAACCACAAGATCAAGGCCGCCCGGGAGTCGGTTGGGTTCAAGGTGCTGGGGGCCTGGACGGTGCCCGCCACCAATCAGTTTGTGTGGATCATGGGCCTGGATAGCGGCCTGGACTGGGAGAAGCACGACAAGGCCTACTTCGACTCCGAGGCCAGACGGGCCATGCAGCCCGACCCTGGTCTAGTGATCGCCCGAATGGAGAACCACTTTATCGAGGAGGCGTGATCTCGAGGGGCTTCTCGAGCCTAAGCACCACGCAGTCGTTGGCGTAGGTGCGCTCGGGCAGCACGATCAGCACGTTGGCGGCTCGCTCCGCGAGGGCGAAGGGCGCGTGGTGCCAGACCCCAGGGCGGATGGCCACGAAGGTGCCGCAGGGGACCCGGAAGACCCGGAAGGTCTCGGGCACCGCGCCGGACCCGGTGGCGGTGGCGAAGTGCAGAAGCACGTCGGCGTCGAGCGGCAGGATGCCCTCGCCGGTGCGAGAGTGGTACTCGGTGATGTCGATCAACAAGGGGCGCGGCTCGACCCGGCAAACCGAGAACGACGGAGCTCCCTGGCCCAGCTCGAGCTGCACCATGTCGCGGAAGAACTCGATGGGCGGCGCGCCGAACTTGGTCGCGCCGGGATTGACCATCTGGGCGTAGCTGCCGAAGGGCGCAAAGCCCTCCATTGTGAGTTCCTCAATTTGGATCGCCATGCGGTATAGATTATCTTGAAGTCATGAGTCCTGACGCAGCCGCCGACGCGAGGCGCACCCTGGTCTGGTCGGCGCTGCTGGCGCTGGCCATCCTCTCCCTTGTGGTGCTAATGCTCTCCGCCGTGACCCTGGTGCAGCTCCTGCCCCACGCGGCGCGCCTGACCAACGAGACCGGCATCGTGACCCTGCCCTCGGGCATGAAGGCCAACGCCGACCTCTTCCGCGTGAGCGTCCCCGCCTTCGCGCTGTCGCTGGGTCTGGCGGCGGCCTCGGTGTGGGGTCTGCTGTGGTTCAAGAAGCAGTGGGCCGCCGAGCCTGTGGCGGCCAAGTCCGCCAAGCCGGGCAAGGCGGCCCAGGCCAAGCCAGGAAAGGCAGCACCCAAATCCAGCCAGGGCGGCAAGAAAAAGCGGAGAAAGTAGCTGGTGGGTCGGGCGCTGTGCTGAATGCCCCGTGCCCGTCAGTAGACCTCGAGGCACCGACTCTTTGGGGGCAGCGCAGCGCGCCTTACGGTGCGACCAACCCTACCGCGTATAGCTCCACGAGACGGGCTGCCCGCCCTGGTAGGGCATTACGCCGTGGAAGGGACGGGGGTCGGGGTCGAAGACCAGCGGCAGGAAGTGCCGGTCGCCCGGCCAGACCGGGAGCCTCAGGCCCACCAGGTCGGCCACCGGGTGCCACTCCAGCCGCCCCTCGTGGTTCTGGCCGCTCGCCTCGCCCGACCAACGGGTGATCAGGAAGATGAACCCGAACCAGTCCTCCCCGTGCTTTCCAAAGCCCGGCCAGGAGAGCGTGCCGCGCAGCTCCATCTCGGTGGCTTCAATTCCGGCCTCCTCTTTCAGCTCGCGCCGCATCCCCGCCGCCACGTCCTCCCCGGCCTCGAGCTTCCCCCCCAGGCCGTTGTACTTGCCCAGCGCGGGGTCGTCCGGCCTCGAGCGGTAGATCAGCAGCACCCGCTCCCGGTCGGGCGAGAGCACGTAGCCGAGGGTGGCGAGGATGGGGGTGTAGGGCATCGAAGTGGGGCGGAAGGGAGGCAAGAAATCGAAGGCTTTCGGGTTTCTGCTCGGTTTGCCCCTGGGATTATCCGCGCCTTGTCCGTCCGTCCAGCGTCATCACCGGGCCGTACAGATCGGGGCGGCGGTCGCGGAAGAAGCCGAATCCGGCGCGGAATTTTCTGGCCTCGAGCAGGTTCAGGTCGGCGTACAAGATGGCCTCCTCGCTGCGGCCCGCCTCGGCCAGCTTGTTGCCCATGTAGTCGACGATGAAGGAGCTGCCGTAGTAGCTCTGGGTGTGGCCCTCCACGGTCTCGGTGCCGATGCGGTTGGCGGCCCCCAGGTAGCAGAGGTTGGCCACGGCGTGGCCGATCATCACCCGCTGCCACATCTCCTTGGTATCGAGCTGGGCGATATTCGAGGCCGCCGGCTCGGTGCCGATGGCGGTCGGGTAGAGCAGCACCTCCGCACCCAGCAACGCCATGCTGCGGGCGCACTCGGGATACCACTGGTCCCAGCAGATGCCCGCCCCCACCGTCCCGATGGGCGTCCCGAAGGCCTTGAAGCCGGTGTCGCCGGGGTTGAAGTAGTACTTCTCCTCATAGCCGGGGCCGTCGGGGATGTGCGACTTGCGGTAGACGCCCAGGATTTCCCCCCGGTCGATCATGGCCAGGCTGTTGTAGTGGGCCTGGCCGGCCCGCTCGAAGAAGGAGAGCGGCAGCACCACGCCCAGCTCCCGGGCCAGGCGCTGGAACTCGGGGATGAAGGGGTGGTTGTCTACCGGGTTGGCCCACTCGAAATAGGTTTCCCCCTCGACCTGACACCAGTACAGGTTCTCGAACAGCTCGGGCAGCAGGATCAGGTTCGCGCCGTTCTGGGCGGCCTCGCGCACCCGCTCGAGGCCCTTGTTCACGTTCTCGTCGCGCACGGCGGACATGGACATCTGGATTACGGCGAGTTTGGTCATGACAGCTCCTTGCTTCGGTGCGGGTGTCGGCTGAATCGTAGCTTTCCGTTTTGCTGAGGGCTGACGGCCAGTGGCCGTCAGCCCTCTCCTCTCCAAATTTCCCCTGCCGGCTGCTGCTGGGTCACACAGTGGAAGGAGCCGCCGCCCGTGATCAAGGCCCGGCTGCTGAGGCCAATGACCTGGCGACCCGGGAAGAGCGGCCGGAGGATCTCCAGCGCGAGGGCGTCGTTGGGGTCGCCGTAGGTCGGAACCAGCACAGCTCCGTTGGCGATGTAGAAGTTGGCGTAGGTGGGGGGCAGGCGGGTCTCGGCGTCGAGCCAGAGGGGGTTCTTGGGGATTGGCAGGGTGGCGACGCGGAATCCGCCGAGGCTCCGGAGGGTCTCGAGGTTCTCCTGCAAGACGCGGTGGTTCGCATCCGACTCATCCTCGCAGACCGCTGTCACGATGGTGTCCTCGGAGGTGAAGCGGCTGATGGTGTCAATGTGCCCGTCGGTGTGGTCGCCCTCCATGCCCTGATTCAGCCAGATCAGGTTGTCTACGCCCAGGTACTTATACAGATAGTCCTCGATGCCCTCCTCGTCCAGTTGCGGGTTGCGCTCGGGCGAGAGCAGGCACTGGCGGGTGGTGAGGCAGACCCCCAGGCCGTTGACCTCGAGGCTCCCCCCCTCCATCACGATGCCCGCGTCGAAGCTCGAGGCCCCCAGGTATCTGGCCATGTGCAGCGGCATCTGGTCGTCGAGGTCGGCGTCGTACTTGTTGCCCCAGCCGTTGAAGACCCAGTTGACCGGGGCCACCCGGCCCTCGCGGTCGGTCACGAAGATCGCCCCGGAGTCGCGCAGCCAGAGGTCGTTGTGCGGAATGCGGTGCAGGGTGATGTTGCCCTTGAGCCGCGCCCCGGCGTCGCGCTCGGACTCCTCGTCGGCGACCACCAGGTGCACCGGCTCGAACTGCGCCAGGGTGTTGACAAATGCGGCGAACTCCCGGCGGACGGGCTCGAGCCAGCCCACCCACTTCTCGTCGTCGAAGGGCCAGGCCGTCCAGGTGGCGGCGTGGGGGCTCCACTCGGCGGGCATGGCAAACCCAAGGGAACGGGGGGTCTTCTCCACAAGTGTTCAAGTCTAGCACAAGAGGGAACAGGGGTCAGGGGTTAGGGCGCCGAACAACGCAAGGGGGCCGAGGGCTAGGCCGAAAGCCAACCGCCGCCTACCGTTCCCCCTCCCCGCCTGCTGTACAATCTCCCCATGCCCCAACTCTTTAACGCCGACACCGGCGCGCACATCGGCGAGATTTCCGAGAGCCAGCTCGAGTTCCTCAGCGCCCAGATGGAAGAAGAATCCGCCGAAGACCAGGACTACTACCTGAACGCCGACCTGCTCGAGACCTGGCGCGAGAGCGGCGCCGACCCGGCACTGCTGGAACTGCTGGTCCGGGCGATGGGCGGGGCGGAAGACCTGAGCGTCAAGTGGTCGAGGTGAGCTAAGAGGGGCTCGTGGTTGGTGGCTTGTGGCCAGTAGTTCCCCACAAGCCGCAGGCCGCGGGCCGCCAGCCCTATACACTTATGAACAACTTCAAAGCTCTCGTTGTTGAAGCCGCCGAGCCGGGCTCGGCCAGGGTCCGCGAGGTCTCGAGCGACCAGTTGCCCGAAGGCGACGTGCTGGTGCGGGTCGCCTACAGCACCCTTAACTACAAGGACGGGCTGGCGGTCACCGGGAAGGGCAAGGTGATCCGCAAGTTCCCGATGGTGCCGGGGATCGATTTTTCGGGCACCGTGGTGGAATCGGCCTCGCCCGCCTACCGGCCGGGCGACGCGGTGATCCTGACCGGCTGGGGCGTGGGCGAGACCCACTGGGGCGGAATGGCCGAGCTGGCCAGGGTCAAGGCCGACTGGCTGGTGCCGCTGCCCTCCGGGCTAGACCTGCGCCGGGCCATGGGGCTGGGCACCGCCGGCTTCACGGCGATGCTGTGCGTGATGGCGCTGCAAGAACACCACATCGACAAAGGCAAAGAGGTGGTGGTGACCGGCGCGGCAGGCGGCGTGGGCAGCGTGGCGGTGGCGGTGCTGGCGAAGCTGGGCTACCGGGTGACCGCCTCTACCGGCCGTCCGGCCGAGGCCGACTACCTGAGGTCGCTGGGGGCCACCGAGATTTTGGACCGCGCGGTGCTGTCGGCCCCGGGCCGGCCGCTGGAGTCCGAGCGCTTTGGCGGCGCGGTGGACACCGTGGGCGGCGCGACCCTGGCGGGCATCCTCTCGAGGATGGCCTCGGGCGGCAGCGTGGCCTCGACCGGCGTGGCGGGCGGGGCCGATCTCCAGACCACCGTCTTCCCCTTCATCCTGCGCGGGGTGAACCTGCTGGGCGTCAACTCGGTCACGGTGCCCCTCGAGCGCCGCAAGCTGGCCTGGGAGCGGCTGGCCGCCGAGATGCCCTCGGAGCTGCTCGAGGCCGCCATGCAGACCATTCGTCTCGAGGGAGTCCCCGAGTACGCCGAGCGTATCCTGGCGGGCCAGGTGCGGGGGCGGGTGGTGGTGGAGATCGGGTAAGGTCGAAGATCCTATGCCAGAGGCGACCCCCACAACTTCGGGGGTCGCCTCTGTAGTTGCTGGGGCCTTTGGCTACCGGCTAGCCGCCATCAAGGCCACTTCACCCACGACTTGGGCGTCTCGAGGCCGGCCATCCGCATCATGGTGAAGACCTGGCCCTTGTGATGGGCCTCGTGCTCGATCATGTAGTCGATCAGGCTCCCGACCTGGACGGTGCGCCCGCCCATGGCGGTCACGCTGGCACCGATCTGCTCGGGGGTCAGGGCCTTGAGCATCTCCACGGTGGCGGCGGTGCCGGCCTTGAGGTTTTCGAGGGCGGCGTGGTAGCTGGCCGAGGGCTCGGGGCGCACCCGCTCGCCGCCCTTGATCAAGGTGGCGAAGAAGCCGCCCGCGCCGCTCATGTGGTCGGCCATCTTGGCGAAGTCCATCGCGCCCTCCCAGGGGACAAAGCCGGCCTTGTCGGCGGGGACCGACTCGAGCAAATCAACTAGGGCTCCACGGTGCATCATGAAGCGGACGGCGTACTCGGCTCCGGTGCTGGGCATAGTTTGTTTCTCCTTTACCCGCCCATCATACCGGTGCGGTTGCTAAACTGTCAGCGTGAGTTTCCGACCCGCCAGGCCCGAAGACCACTCGAGAATCCTGGAAATTCACAACGCCTCCTGGCCCGAGCACTTCCGCGACCTCGAGCGGCTACTGCGCTACGACCAGATTTTCCCGACCCTGCGCTTTGTCGGGGAGCGGGCAGGCTCGGTCGTTGCCCACGCCAGCATCCGTGACCACGGCAATCGGTACGAACTCGAGATCGCCGTTGTGCCCGAGCATCGCGGTCAGGGAATCGGAAGCGGGTTCTGCTCATTTCTGCTCGATCAACTCCCCGCCCTGCCGCCCAAGCCGCTGCAAGCCTTCACCAAGGAGACGCACCTGCCCTTCGCCGAGCGGCGCGGCTGGCGCGAGGCCATGCGGAGCTATCACCAGTATCTCGAGCTGCCCCGCTTCGACCCCGCGCCGTTTGCGGGTTTGCTGAAAGGCCTCGAGGCGCAAGGCTACAGTTTCCGCGCCTTCGATCAACTGACCGAGCCCGACCGCGAGGCCCGGCTGCATGCGCTGGTGAACGCCACCGAGGTGGATATTCCGGCCACCACGCGGGTAGAGCCGGTTGACCTCGAGGGCTTCCGCCTCAAATACACCCACGGCCCCAACTTCCTGCCCGAGGGCAGTTTCGTGGCGGTGCATGACGGTCTGTACGCGGGTTTAACCTTCACGCGGCGGCGCAGCCCGACCAGCGTGCACACGGGCATGACGGGCGTGTTGTCCGCGCACCGTGGGCGGGGCCTGGCGATGGCGCTTAAGGCTCGGGTGGCTGCCTACGCCAAGGCGGCAGGGATGCTCGAGCTGCACACCAACAACGCCGCCACCAACCTCGGCATTCTGACCGTAAACGAGCGGCTGGGCTTCGTGCGTGAACCCGCCCAGATTGAGCTGCACAAGGAGTTCGGATGAGCCTCGAGTTCAGACCTCTGCGATAGGTCAGGGCGACCGCCAATGTGGCCGTCAAGGGCACCTCTGGCCGAGGTTGAGGTGATGGGCTGCTGGGGCGGCATCGCGCAGTTCAAGCATGCGGACACTAAACGCGGCTCGAGCAGGCCGCCCGCCGCAGTTTAACCTGGTGCACCCTCGAGGCCAGCGCCACGCTTTAGGATTGGTTCCGGATTTTGGAACCTATGCAGGTCCTTTTGCAGAGACTCCGCACGCTGCTGCACCGCCCGGACGCCCAGGCCGGGGCGCGGCTGGGGGGCAAGCTGCTGCTACTGCAAATCCTGATCGAAATCCCCTTCCTGATCCTCGAGGCCAGCCTGCTGGTGGGGGCCGCCTCGGGCGGGGGGCGGGGGTTGGCGCTGTGGCAGAGTGCGCTGCTGGTGGCGGCGGTCTACCTGCTCCTGGAGGCACTGTTCTTCGCCGTCCAGCGGCTGCGCGGCAACCGCCAGCACCGCTGGTTCGAGTCCGAACGGGTGATGTTGGGCTGGGTGTTGAGCCGGTTACGGCGGCGCGGGCCGCAGGGCTGAAGGGACCTAGCCGTGCCGTTCGCGGCTGTCCTGGGGGGCCTGGTCGCGCTCGTTCAGGCCATAGTCCCGCATCACCGCCGCCACCCGCAGGCGGTAGTTCTCGAAGATCCACTCGCGGCCCGCGCTTTGGGCGCTGCGGTGCGGCTCGAGTGCCCGCCATTGCGCCACCGCCGCCTCGTCGCGCCAGAAGGAGAGCGAGAGCAGCTTGCCCGGCTGCGAAAGACTCTCGAAGCGCTCGACAGAGATGAAGCCATCTATCTGCTCGAGCAGCGGCCTGAGCCCGGCAGCGGTCTCGAGGTAGGCGGCTTTGTGCTGGGGGTGGGGCCAGACTTCAAAGATTACGGCGACCATAATGTTTGAACTATACCCAGTCTTGAGCTGCCCGATGTTTCAACCGCCATCGAGGTTTTGTGGGGTGCGGCCCGCACGAGTTGGCGGCCCCAAAAAGTGGTGCGAGCCGTACCCTACAACTACAAGTTTCTGGTGCTGTGTGTTGCCGAGCGATGCAGTCATTTCGATGCCGGTTGAAACATCGTTGTTGGGCGGCTGGGTAGGGTCTTGTTTGTCAAAGGAGGCCAGAGTGATCACCTGTTTTATCCGCTACGAAATAGACCCCTTCCAGCGCCAAGCCTTCAAGGAGTATGCCGAAAACTGGGCGCGGATCATCCCGCAGTGCGGCGGGCATCTGCTGGGCTACTTTCTGCCCCACGAGGGCACCAACAACATCGCCTGGGGGCTGATCGCCTTTGAGTCGTTGGCGGCCTACGAGGCCTACCGGGCGCGGCTCAAGGCCGACCCCCGTGGGCGCGAGAACTTTGCGATGGCCCAAACCCAGCGCTTCATCCTGCGCGAGGAGCGGACGTTCGTCGAGGTGGTGGATTCGACCCTGAACCTTCCTCCCACCAACCCTTAACGCTTCAACACGCGTCGAAACGTCAGCGCCGAGGACAGAACTACAATCGTAGCCATGAACCCCCAACCCGAGATTGGCAAGGTGGCGGCCCTGATCGGTGAGCCTGCCAGGGCTGCCATGCTGGTGGCGCTGCTGGACGGGCGGGCGCTGACGGCGGGCGAGCTGGCGGGCCTTGCGGGCGTCTCGCCGCAGACCGCCAGCAGCCACCTGGGCAAGCTGCTCGAGGGCAAGCTGCTGGCGCTCGAGGCGCAGGGTCGCCACCGCTACTACCGCCTGGCAGGCCTGGAGGTGGCGCGGGCGCTCGAGGCGCTGGGGGTTTTGAGCGAGACCACCCAGAACCCCAACCCCTTCACCCCCAAGGTGCCGCTCGAGCTGCGCTTCGCCCGCAGTTGCTACGACCACCTGGCAGGCCGGCTGGGCGTGATGATCGCCGACGGGCTTCAGGAGCGGGGCTACCTG
The DNA here is from genome assembly GCA_033762915.1 of Meiothermus sp. Taxonomy (GTDB): domain Bacteria; phylum Deinococcota; class Deinococci; order Deinococcales; family Thermaceae; genus Meiothermus. The sequence goes on from JANRLD010000010.1 coordinate 52,084, forward strand.
ACGGCAGAGTTCGTGCCCACCCCAGCGGGGCGCGTTTGGCTCGAGGGCATGGGGGTGAACGCGGACTCGGCCTCCACCCGTCGCGTGTTCAGCAAGCCCTGCCTGGACTGGAGCGAGCGCAGGCCCCACCTGGGCGGGGTGTTGGGTGAGAGGCTGATGGTGCGGCTGATGGAGCTGGGCTGGGTAGCCCGGACGGAGGGGCGGGCGGTGCGGCTGACCGTAGAGGGCAGGTGCGGCCTCGAGCGCGAGCTGGGCCTGAAGCTGGGGCAGTTGGAAGTGGCGTAGGTGGGCTGGGCTTCGGATAATCTAAGGTTTATGGCGCTGCCCCACCTCAGACTTTTCGGCTCCCCCTACGAGCAAGGCTTGGCGCAGGGCAAAGCCTTATCGGATGCCATCGCCCACAACCTCGAGGTCTACTTCCGTCGCTTCGAGGTGGAGTGCAAGCTGCCCGCGCCTGAAGCCCGGCGGCGCGGCGAGATCTACCTGGGGGCCATCCGGCGGCAAAACCCGGACTACGCCAGCGGCATGGAGGGGATCGCCGAAGGCTCGGGCCAGCCGCTGATCGACATCGCCACCCTTAACGTGCGCTACGAGATTGTGTATTACCAGTTCTCGCAGGACGACGCCCCGCGCTACATCGCCCACGAGGCCCCCAACGGCTGCACCGCCTTCGCCGTGCTGCCCGCCCACACGGCCGATGGGGCCCTGTGGATGGGACAGAACTGGGACTGGATGGAGGGCGTGAAGGGCGCGGTGCAGCACACCACCGAAGCGGATGGAACCCAGGTGCTGGGCTTCACCGAGGCCGGCATCTTCGGGGCCAAGATCGGCCTCAACTCGCACTCGCTGGGGCTGTGCATCAACGGGCTGGTCTCCAAGGGCGACAACTGGGCCGGGCTGGGCAAGCCCTTCCACCTGCGCACCTACGAGGTGCTGCGGGCCAAGACCCTCGAGCAGGCTCGAGCCGTCGTGACCGAGGCCCCCCTCACCTCCTCGGGCAATTTTCTGCTGGGGCAGGGCAGCTACGCGGTCGACCTCGAGGTCTCCCCTACTGGCCTAGGGGTCTGGGAGAGCGACCGCCAGCTCGTCCACGCCAACCACTACGTTGCGCCCGAGCGCTTCGGCATCGAGATCCCGATGCTGGAGTGGCTCGACCGCTCCGACCACCGCCACGCCCGGCTGGAGGAGTTGCTGGCCGGCATGGAAAGGCCGGGCCTCGAGCAGTTCAAGGCCGCCCTCTCCGACCGCGACGGGGCCCCCTACGCGGTGTGCCGCACGCCGGGCCAGGAGGAGATCGACCTGGGCGAGCCCTACAGCACTGTGGCCTCGATGATCCTCAGCCCCAGCAGCGGCGAGTTCTGGGTCTCGGACGGGCCGCCGCACGAGAACGCGTACGTACGCTACCAACTGGACTGAGAGCGGTTCCCATCCTTACCTCCCTCGCGGCGGCAGGTAATCTACTCCTTAAAGCAAAAACCGCTGTAGAAAGTATGCGTGGGAACCGCTCTGAGCGCTGCGGGCCGAAGGCCGCGACCGCCCTCTCACCGCCTCGAGGGCCCCACCACTGTATCGTTAGGCCATGCGCTTTCTGGCCTTGCTGATCTTCGTGTGCTTAACCGCCCAAGCCCAGGTTCCGGGCAACCCGCAGCAGCCCGAGCTGCTGGCCGAGCAGATCGACGGCGGGGCGCAAGTCTTCGTGAACAATCCCCTGTACGCGCCGGTCTCGGCGACCTTCACGGTCGGCGGCACCAACTTCAGCTCGAGCGCGGGCTCGAGCTTCGTGCGGGTGCTGCCACCCCGAGCCCGCACCCTGGTCCTCACGGTGAAGCCCGCCGACCCCCAGGCGGCCTGGAACTGGTCGTTCAGCTGGAGCTGGCGCATGGGCGACATCAACGCCCGGCCCGACGGCACCGTCTATGACCTGCCCTTCGCGACCGGCGCGGCCTTCCGGGTGGATCAGGGCTACGGCGGGGTCTTTAGCCACAACACCGCCGAGGGCCGCTACGCCCTGGACTTCAACATGCCCGAGGGCACGCCGGTGCACGCGGCGCGGGAGGGCGTGGTGGTGGCCCTCGAGACCGGCTTCACGGCGGGCGGCACCGACCCCGCGCTGCGCGCCAAGGCCAACTACATTGCGGTGCTCCATGCCGACGGCACCATCGCCGAGTACGTCCACCTGAGGGCGGGCGGGAGCGCGGTGCGGGTGGGACAGCAGGTCGCCCGGGGTCAGCTCATCGGCTACTCGGGCAACACCGGCTACTCCTCGACCCCCCACCTGCACTTCCACGTCTACCGGGCGCTCTCGCCCACCGGCGGCTGGCAGACCCTGGCGGTACAGTTCCGAACCCTCGAGGGCGGCCCGTTAAGCCTGCAGGAGGGCCAGCGCTACACCCGCCCTTGATGGGCCAACGGCCCTGCGGTACAACAGGGCGTGAACCTTCCCCGCTCCACCCCCGAGGCCCAGGGCATCCCCTCCGGCGCCGTCTCTGCCTTCGTCCGGGCGGCCGAGGCCGCAGGCCTCGAGCTGCACAGCTTCATGCTCCTGCGCCGCGGCCGGGTGGTGGCCGAGGCCTGGTGGCACCCCTACGCCCCGCAGCACCCCCACGTGCTCTACTCGCTCTCCAAGAGCTTCGCCGCGACCGCGGTGGGGCTGGCGGTGGCCGAGGGGCGCTTGGGTCTGGAGGACCGGGTGGTCTCCTTCTTCCCCGACGAGCTGCCCGAGGCGGTGAGCGACAACCTCGAGGCCATGACCGTGCGCCACCTGCTCACCATGGCCAGCGGCCACGCCAAAGACCCCTTCGAGGCCATGAACTGGGGTGAACAGAACTGGCCCCAGCACATCCTGGCCCAGCCGGTCGAGCACGCCCCCGGCAGCCGCTTCGTCTACAACTCCGCTGCCACCTACCTGCTCTCGACCATCCTGCGCAGGGCCACCGGCCAGGGCCTGCTGGACTTCCTGGGCCCCCGCCTCTTCGAGCCCCTGGGCATCGCCCGCCCGACCTGGGAGGCCTGCCCCCAGGGCACCGAGATCGGCGGCTGGGGCCTGAGCCTGCCCACCGAGGCCATCGCCACTTTCGGCCAGCTCTACCTGCAGGGCGGGGTCTGGGAGGGCCAGCGGCTCCTGCCTGAGGGCTGGGTCGAGGAGGCCACCGCCCGGCAGGTCGACAACGCCAGCCCCGAGGGCAAGAACCCAGACTGGCAGCAGGGCTACGGCTACCAGTTCTGGCGCTGCCAGCACGGGGCCTACCGGGGCGACGGGGCCTTCGGTCAGTACTGCGTGGTGATGCCGGATCAGGAGGCGGTGCTGGCCATCACCAGCTACGTCGACGACATGCAGGCTGTGCTGAACCTGGCCTGGGAACACCTGCTGAGCGCGATGGGGGGCGAGGCCCTGCCCGAGGGGGCTGACTCGAGCCTGCCCGCCCTGCTCTCTAGCCGGGCCATCGCCCTGCCGGCGGGGAGCCATCCGGGCCAGGTGTTCAGGCAGACCTACCGCCTCGAGCACAACCCTCTGGGCCTCAGCGAACTGGCCCTCGAGACCACCCCGACCGGCGGCGTCCTCGAGGTGAAGGGGGCCGACCCACCCCACCGCATCGTCTGGAGCCACGGCGACTGGGCCCTGGGCGAGACCGGGTTCCTGCGCAGCGGGCCGAGCAAGATCGCGGCCTCGGGCGTCTGGCAAAACGAGGCCGAACTGACCCTCAAGGTCTGCTACTACGAGACCCCCTTTTGCCCCGTCTTTACCCTGGCCCTAGGGCCACAGCAACTCACCGTGCGGGCCAAGGGCCGGATGGGCTTCTGGGAGATGCCCGACCCGCTACTGGAGGGCAGGCCCCAATGAAGTCCAAAGACTTGCTCGAGATTTCAGACCTCACCCGGGGCGAGATCGAGCACATCTGGAGCCTCGTAGACCGCCCGATTCCCAAGCTCGAGGGCCGGGCGGCATGGTCGTTTGAGGGCAACGGGGTCCGCACCCGCACCTCGTTCATTGCCGCGTTCGGGCAGTTGGGGCTGGAATACATCGAGTTGCCCAACCTGCTAAAGACTCAAGAGCGTGTCCGAGACCTGGCGGGCTATCTCGACCCGTTTTACCTGGTCTACGTCATCCGCGAGTCCGACCACCAGCGACTGACCGAGTTCGCACGGGCCTCGACCCGCCCGGTCGTCAACGCCATGACCGGCCAGGGTCACCCGTGTGAAGTCTTGAGCGACGCGTACTCGCTGCGCTCGATGTTCGGCGATCTGCACGGCGTCACCATCGGCTTATGGGGGCCCACCACCAACGTCTTTCGCTCGTGGCACCAACTGGCGGCTGTGATGGGGCTGAATGTGCGCCACTTCTGCCCGGCGGAGTTTCACCTGGACCTCGAGTACGTCACCTTTTGCCCCGAGCCCGGCGCACCCGTAGACGTACTGATCACCGACTCCTGGCCCGCCGACTTTGACGACTCGAGGTGGTCGCTTTCCCTCGAGGTCATGCGCACCCTAGGAAACCCGAAGCTGCTGCCCACGCCGCCGTTTTTCGTCGGCAAGGAGCTGGCCTTCGACCCGGTGCCGTCGGGCCACTTCGTGGGTTACCTTCAAAAGCAACAGCTGCTGGAGGTGCACCGGGCCGTTCTGGTTTACCTGCTCGAGGGGGCGTCCGGTGAAGATTGACCTCGAGCTGGCCCGCCGCCTCGAGCGCCTCGGCGCACTCAACGCGGCCGACTACGCCCACGCCCTGCGCCGCCTCGAGCCCGCCTCCGGTGCCGAGGTGTTCGCGGTGGGTGAAGGCTGGGGAGTGTTGATGGGGCCGAAGCACCCGGTCAACTGGGTCCACGCCGCCGAGTTCGGCGAGCTGAGCGAGGCGGATTTGCAGGGGGCCGAATCCCGCTTCGCCCGGCTCGGCCTGCCGCTGCGCCTCTCCTTCTGTCCGCTGGGGCTGGCAAGAAACCTCGAGCGGCTGGGCCGGCGCGGCTACCGGGCGGTGTCGTTCATGAACCTTTATGTGCAGCCCCTGGCCCCCCTAGAGGTGCGGCCGCCCGAGGGCGTGGAGATTCGCCGGGCCAGGAGCCTGGAGGAGTGGCTCCTGGCCAGCCGCAACGCCTGGGGCGAGGGCGGGGCGGGCGACCTGTTCCAGCGGGTGGCCCTCGAGCGCCCCGAGGCCCAGAGCTTTGTGGCGGTTGCCGACGGCCGGCCGGTGGCGGTGGCGGCGCTGCGGGTGCGCGAGGGCGTGGCCTTCCTCAACGGCACCGGGACCATGCCCCAGTACCGTGGGCGCGGCATCCAGCGGGCGCTGGTGCAGGCCCGGCTGGCCCTGGCCCACCGAGCGGGATGCGAGCTGGCCGTAGTGGCGGCCGTCCCCGGCGGCCAGTCGGCCCACAACCTCGAGCGCTTTGGTTTCGGGCTGGCCTATACGCGGGTGAACCTCGAGGGACAGACGGGCTGAGTGCTGCCCAGTAGGGGGATTCGTCAAGCTCTACAACAGCACGACCAGTGCCAGCAAACCCACACTCTCGCCGACCTCGACCATCGCGCCGTAGACGTCACCCGAAATCCCCCCGCCCAGCCTGCCTGCCGCCCAGCGGCCCAGCAGCAGCACGCCCGCCGCCATCGTCAGCGTCGCCCAGGGGAGCAGCACCACGGCGGGCAGCGCGAACAGCGCAGCGGGCAAAATCCGTCCCTCGCGGCTGACCGCACCCAGGCCCTCCTTGCGGGCGGCGGGGAAAAGGTTCATGGGGATCAGCAAGACGAAACGGGCGAGCGCGGGAACCGCCAGAAACACCAGCGGCGAGACCCCCGCGCCCAGCAGCGCCACCAGCAGTTGCCACTTAAGCAACAGGTGGACGAACCCCACCCCGAAGGCGAAACTGCCCACGTGCACGTCGTTCAGGATCTCGAGCCGCCTCTCGACCGGCTTCATCGATAGCAGCGCGTCGGCGGAGTCGAGCAGCCCGTCCAGGTGCAGCATTCCCGTGCAGGCCAGCCAGACGCCCAACAGCAGGGCGCCCTGCAGGCCGTCCGGCAGTGGCGCGGTTGCCCAGGCCACCAGCGCCAGCACCGCCCCAATCGCATAGCCCGCCACGGGATAGAAGGCCGAGGCCGAGCGCATCTCGCCCGGCTTCACATCCATGATCTGCGGCACCGGGAAGGTGGTCAGGAAGCCCAGGGCCAGCCAGAGCGGGCGCAGGCTCACCGCGGCCCCAGCCTTTCGGCCGACCGGGCCTCTTCCTGGCTGCTCGAGCCGTCCGCCAGCCGCGCTGTGGAGCCCACTGCTTCAGCCTGCCGCAGGGCGCCAGAGCAACCCGAGCAAGGCGACCCGCCGAGCCAGAAAACGTGCCCGAAACTCACGAGCCTGATTGTACGGGGGTTTTGCCGTAGGTGGCCGCGAACTCCTCGGCCGTGAAGGGCCGGCCCGCCAGGCGGCGGCGCACGGCCTCGTCCTGGATAGGCTTGGCGTAGGGGCAGTGGCGACACCTCGAGCCGCAGCAGTAGCCGCGTTTAAGGTGGTAGGCCCCGGTGAAAACGTAGAGGTCGTTCTCCATGTAGTAGTCTACGTTTTCTTTCAGCTCGAGTCGGGGCATCTGTTCTTCCTTGAAATCATTCTACATCGTGAGTAAGCCTCTTGTAACAATCCCAACCCACAGTTCTGGAGTGGTTCTTGACCGTGGCGGCCGTGGACTCGGGTTCGGTATGCACCGCGGCCACGCTGAAAACTGCCACAGCGGTGCTTGTGCCTGTTTGGCCGAACAACCGCAGGTCCGGGATCACGGGCGCAGCCGACGTGTGGGTGGACGGCAGTTTGTGCGTTTTGTCGCGCCCCCACCCTTACGCCTCACGCAGTACTGCGCTAAAGCGGGCAGTGAAGCAGGCGCTAAAGCGGGCACTGAAGCGGGCGTGCTGTACCCCGAATGTCCGAGTCTGCGCGTGCGGGTATGGGTTCGAACCGCTGTCAGGTACTGTCCGCAACGCCCGCGCCCTTGAAGGTGGCCATGCCCGCCATCACCTCAGCAGCGGCCCGCAGCACCGGCAGCGCCAGCACCGCCCCGGTGCCCTCGCCCAGCCGCAGGTCCAGCTCGAGCACCGGCCTCAGCTCCAGCGCTTCGAGTTGCCGAGCGTGCCCCGGCTCCACGGAGCGGTGCCCCGCGAACAGGTAGCCGCGCACCTCGGGGTGGATGCGGCAGGCCAGCAGCGCCCCCGCCGTCACCGGGAAGCCGTCCGTCACGACCGGAAGCCCGGCCTCGGCCCCCGCCAGGAAGACGCCCGCGATTGCCCCGATCTCGAGCCCGCCCAACTCGGCCAAGTAGGTGAGCGGGGCCGGGCTCGCGTGCCGCCCGGCCTCGAAGCGGCTGAGGGCGGTGCGAACGACCTCGAGCTTTTTTACATACCGCGCCCCGTCCACACCCGTCCCGCGGCCAGTCACGGCCTCCGGCGGCAGCCCCAGCAGCGCCGCCGTGAGGGCGGCCGCGGCGGTCGTGTTGCCGATGCCCATGTCGCCTGCCGCCAGGACGGTCGCGCCCCCCCGGATGGCCTCCCTGGCGGCCTCCAGACCGGCCCGGACGGCCAGCTCGGCCTCGGCCAGGGTCATGGCCGGCTCTATGGCGATGTTGCCCGTCCCACGGCGCACCTTGCGGCTGTGTAGGGGCAACAGGCCGGCCGCCCCTGCGGGGTCGGCGTCCTCACCGCCACTCACGCCTACGTCCACCACAACAACCTCCGCACCGGAAGCCCTGGCGATCTGGTTGATCGCAGCTCCGCCGGCCCGGAAGTTCAGCACCATTTGCGCGGTCACCTCGCTCGGGTAGGCCGACACGCCCTCGAGGGTCACGCCGTGGTCGGCGGCGCACACCACCACCGCGCCCTTGCCCAACCTGGGGCGCAAGGTCTGCTGGATGGCCGCCAGCCGGCAGCCCAGCGCCTCGAGAAACCCCAGCGCCCCCGGCGGCTTGGTGAGGGTGTTGTGGTACTCGAGGGCTTCGGAGAGCCATTCTTGGGATACGGGTCTGATCTGCAGGGGGGTCATAAGACAAGAGGGAGGCAAGAAGGTTCAGCGGCAAGCTAAGCGGAGCAAGAAACCCAAGCCACCTTGCGCCTAAGCGGATTTTGTTCCATGCGCCGCGAAAACCTTGGGGCTGAAATCCGTTCCCCACCGTGTTTTCGGGGTGCGGTGTCCGGGCAGGAGATCCCCCCTCGCAAAAGGCGCTCCCGAGAATCGACGGTTTAGGTGAGGGGGTTGGGGTTGAAGGAGAGGACTATCGAAGCCTCGCTTAAGGCCCCTGCTCATCGCCCACACCTCTACGGCGACTTGATCTTCACCGGAATCCCCGAGACCAGCAGGTACACCACGTCGGCCTCCTCGGCCAGGCGGCGGTTGGCGGCCCCCAGCAGGTCGCGGTACGCTCTCGCCAGGGCGTTGTCGGGAACGATGCCCATGCCCACCTCGTTGGTGACCACCAGCAGAACCTTCTGGGTCTCGGCGCGGATGGCCAGGAGGTTCTCGAGCTCGGGCAGCACCTCGCGCCCGGCGTGCATAAGATTAGAGACCCACAGGGTCAAGCAGTCCAGCAGCACCACGCCGCCTTGGGCCAGCGAGAGGGCGTAGGGGACTTCCAGTGGCTCCTCGAGGGTCTCCCAAACGGCGGGCCGGTCGCCCTGGTGCCGCTCGATGCGCTGACTCATCTCCTCGTCCAGGGCTTGCGCGGTGGCGATGAAGCTCACCTTGCCGTCTCCCAGCGCGTGCGCCCACTCCTGGGCGAAGGCGCTCTTGCCCGCCCTCGCGCCGCCGGTGATGAGGATCAGTTTGGCTTCCATATCCAAAGACGAAAGGCGAGAACGCAGGGAGGGAAGGAGGCCCATTGTGCGTGGTTTCCCCTTTCCCCGCTCCCCTCTCCCCGCACTTTAACCATGCGCCAACTCCTCCTCCAGGTTCCGCATAAACAGCAGCCTCCGCTCGGTCCAGTTGACCCCGATCACCGCGCAGTTGTGGATGCGCCCGTCGTTGCCGGTGGCGCGGACGACGGCGCGGATGGCCCCGCCGTGGCTGAAGCAGAGGTGACGGCCCGCCGGGAGGCCGGAGAGGAAGGCCTCCAGGCGCTCCCAGATCTGCGCGGCGGTTTCGCCGCCCGGGGCGGCGAAGGCGTCGAAGTCGAGCAGGGCGTTGCGGATGTCCTCGCGCTCTTGCCAGCTCTGGCCCTCCCAGTCGCCGAAGTTGGCCTCCCGCAGCGCGGAAGTGAGCCGCGGCTCGCCGTAGGCCAGGCGGGCGGTCTGGGCAGCGCGGCTGAGGTCGGAGGCGTGCACGCTGTCGAACGCATGGCGGAGCAGCCAGGGGCGCAGCTCTAGTGCCTGGGCCTCGCCCGCTGCGTTCAGGGGAACGTCCGTCCAGCCCTGCATCCGGCCCAGGGCATTCCAGGCGGTCTCGCCGTGGCGCACCAGCCAGACCTCAGTCACGCTGCCCCCCAAGGCCCAGCACCACGAACGGCTGTCCGTCAACGGTCTTCACGTCCACCATTTCACCATAAACCCGCGCCAGCAATTCCCGTTTCAACACCTGTCCGGGTTGGCCCTGGGCCACAATCCGACCCCCGTGCATGAACGCCACCGCGTCGGCCCTCAGGGCCAGGTTGGGGTCGTGCAACACCGTTAGCACCCCGATGCCCTGAGAGCGCAGCCCTGCCAGCAGGCAGACGAACTCGGCCTGGTGGTGCAAATCCAGGTGGTTGGTGGGCTCGTCGAGGAGCAGGAACTGCGGCTGACCGGCCAGCGCTCGAGCCAGCATGACCCGCTGCCGCTCCCCGCCGGAGAGCGTGGGTAGCAGGCGGTGGCGGAATTCGGTGACCTGGGTCTGCTCCATTGCCCACTCGACGGCCTCGAGGTCGCCGCGCCCCGCCCGCCCCAGCAGGCCCAGGTGCGGGGTGCGCCCCAGCGTCACCACTTCCTCCACGCTCAGGTCTTCGGGGTAGCCGCCGTTCTGCGGCAGGAAGGCGATGCGTTGCCCACGTTGCCATGAGGAAACACCCGGATGTGAACTCTGGCGCAGTTTGACACCATTGGGACGATGAAGCCACTTATCGCCAAGAGTCACGACTCCATCGTTACAGACCAGTAAGCCCGCCATAAGCCGTAGGAGTGTGGACTTCCCTGAACCATTTGGCCCCAGCAAGGCTAACCATTCCCCTGATTTAAGAGCCAAGCTAATGTTCTCAAGAATCATCTTCTTGCCATAAGAAAAAGACACACCCTCTGCGGATAGCTGATGGCTGACGGCGGACGGCTTAGAAGTTTCAACCCCCAACATTGCGCTTCCTCCACAACAGATACAAGAAAAACGGCCCGCCCAACAACGTGGTCACAATCCCAATCGGTAGCTCCGAGGGGGCGATGACCACTCGAGCGGCCAAGTCGGCCAACACCAGCATCACCGCGCCGCCCAGCGCCGAGGCCGGCAGCAACCAGCGGTAGTCGCCGCCCAGGAGACGCCGCAGGATGTGCGGGGCCACCAGCCCCACGAAGCCGATGATGCCGGCCTGGGCCACCGCCGCCGCCGTGAGCAACGTGACCGCCCCGATGATCGCCAGCTTGAGGGCGTTGAGGGGCAGGCCCAGGCTGCGGGCGGTCTCCTCGCCCAAGCTGAGGGCGTTAAGGGTGCGGCCGAGCAGCAGCAGCACCGGCAGCGCCAGGGCCAGATAAACCGCCAGAGATAGCACGCCGCCCCAGCCCACAAAGGCCAGGTTGCCCAGCGTGAAGGCCAGCACCGCCCGAACCCGGTCGGCGCTCTGAAGCATCAGGTAGCTCGACAGGCTCACCAGTACCGAGCCCACCACCACGCCCGCCAGGATCAAGTCGCCGGTGCGGCTGGCCCCGCCGGAGAGGAGCAACACCAGCAGCACCGCCCCCACCGCCCCCGCGAAGCCCGCCAGGGTAGCCGAGGCGGGCAGGAACTCGAAGACCGCATTCTGCGCGAAGGCCCCAGTCAACCCACCCGCCAGGCTCACGGCCAGCGTCACCCCCAAAGCCGCCCCCGAGGCCGCGCCCATTAGGTAGGGGTCGGCCAGCGGGTTGCGGAACAGCCCCTGGAAGGCCGCGCCAGAGATGCCAAGGGCCGCTCCCACCAGCATCGCCGCCAGCACCCGAGGCAGCCTCAGCTCGGTCACAATCGGGTTCTCTTGCAGCCCGAGGATGGAGCGAACGACCTCGAGCGCCCCCACCTGCACCGCCCCGTACCCCACCCCCAGGATTAGCCCCAGAAGCAGAAGCCCCAGCAAGAGCCCAAAGACCAGGACCCGCCTCGCAAGCAAACTTCCCCCGCTCCCTCTGCCAAGGGCGGCGACGGTCTGCGGAGTGGTTGTTCGCATTCTTTCCGCCCTGGGTGGGGCCAACCGCTAAGGGATTGGCCCCACAAAAACCCTTCTCTTGTTCGCCTTGCCGCGCCTTTGAGGTGCTACCTGAGATTGGGGTGGAAACACCCCACCAGCAGCCCCAACCCCTGTGCCACCCGGGGGCCGGGCCTCGAGAGCAAGTCGGCCTGCTCGCCCGCGAAGCTGCACACGCGGCGGTTCTGCACCGCCCGCACGCCCGCCCAGCCGGCCCGTTTGGCGAGGTCGGCGGCTCCGGGGTGGGTCAGGGCGATGACTGCGGGGTTCTTCTGCACCACCAGCTCAGGGCTGACCTGGGGAAAGTCGCCCAGCTCACGGGGGATGATGTTAACGCCCCGCGCCTTGGCGATCAGGGTTCCGATGAAGGAGTTCGGCCCGACCGAGTAGGGGGTGGGGTCTATTTCGTAGTAGACGGTGGGGCGCTCGGCGGCCTTGGCGGCCCGGGTCTCCACCGCGTAGATCTGGGCCTGAATCTGGGCCACCAGCCGCTCGGCCTGGGCCTCCACCCCCAGCAGGCGGCCCAGCAGGCGGGTGGAGCGGAAGATGTCGTCGTAGCTCTCGGTCCGCACCGCGAAGGTCTGGACGCCCGCCGCCTCGAGCTGCTCGTACAGCTTGCCGTAGACCGAGACCAGCACCAGGTCTGGCTTAAGGGCCACCATCGCCTCGAGGTTGGGGTTGAAGTAGCCCCCCACCCTGGGCAGCCTGGTCACCGACTGGGGGAAGTTGGAGAAGTCGTCCACGCCCACCAGCCGCCCGCAGACATTCAGGGCGCAAACCGTCTCGGTGAGCGAGGGCAGCAACGAGACCACCCGCACCGGCGCGGCCTTGAGGCTCACGACGCGGCCCAGGTCGTCGGTGAGGGTGCGGGGAAACTGGGCCAAACCGAGGGAGCAGAGCGAAAGGAGGAGCGAGAACAACAACAGCCAGACCAGACGTTTCATGCGTGCTCCGGCAGCTCGAGCCTTGGTTTAGCTAGGTCACGTAAAACGGCGACCTTGAGATAAGGGTCGCCGCTGAAAATCAGAGTTTCCCCGAATCTCTCCCGTGTGCGCGGGATTCTCCATATCGGGTCTGGAGACTTCTTGGCAGGTATTCGGACTTGGGGCGGAATTTCAGCGTTTTTCTGAAACCCTATGCACCCTTACCGTTGCGCGACAGTGACGGATTTGCACCGTACTTCCCCACTTTAAGCCTGGACTACACGTTCAGGCACCAAGAGCTGCTCGAGCTGTCCAGCCCTAGCGGGCCTGATCCCAAGCTACACCCACACCCCCGGCTTGACAAGGGGCGACACACTTACTACACTTTTCTTTGCCTTTGCCGAGGTGGTGGAACTGGTAGACACACTATCTTGAGGGGGTAGCGGGCGTAAGCCTGTACGGGTTCAAGTCCCGTCCTCGGCACCAGAGGGGCCGCCCAGCGGCCCTGTTTTTTTGGAGGACACCGTGTTCGGCCTGATATCCCAACCCAATCCGAGTCTCCGGCGGGAAACCTTCTCGCGGGCAACGGTGGGTTGTATCGGCTAAACCGAATCTTCTTGCACCCCAGCCCGCAACCCATGCGGGCTTTTTTGTTATGACACACTGGAAACAACAGCTCAATCTGGCTCTCGACCCTCAGCAATCTACTTTCGACATCCTTTGAGGTGAACCATGCGACACGAAGACGGAATTGCAGTATTTGGCAACCACGACACCCAGACCCTCGGCCAGCTCCGCGACGTGGCCAGCCGCGCCGACAAGACCGCCATCATGGCCGACGGGCACATGGGCTACATCATGCCAATTGGTGGTGTGGCAGCATACCGCAACAAAATCTCGGTGGCGGGAGTGGGATTCGACATAGCCTGTGGAAACGCGGCGATTCGCACCGACTTGAAGCTCGAGGCCATCCAGCCTTACCTCGAGCGTCTGGCCGACGAGATCGCCGCCAGTATTAGCTTCGGCGTGGGCCGCTCCAACAAGGCCGACGACGCCCCCACCGACCACGCCCTCTTTGAGAGCGAGGCTTGGGACGCCCTGCCCGGCAAGACCGTGCGCGAGGCCCTGTGTCAGAAGGCTCGAGCGCAGCTTGGAACCGTGGGCTCGGGCAACCACTATGTGGACGTGTTTGCCGATGAAAACGGCGACATCTGGGTGGGGGTTCACTTTGGCAGCCGTGGCCTCGGGCACACCGTGGCCTCGGGCTTTATGGCCCTGTACCAGAACAAGCCTTGGGACGCCCGCAACGTCGAGATTGAGGCGCTCTTGGACCTCGAGTCCGAATTGGGCAAGGGCTACTGGGCCTTGATGAACCTGGCGGGCGAGTACGCCTACGCTGGGCGCGAGTGGGTGGCGCGTAAGGTGGTGCAGATTTTGGGCGGGAAGGAGCAGGAACTCGTCCACAACCATCATAATTTCGGGTGGAAAGAGACCCACGAGGGCGAAGAGCTAGTCGTCATCCGTAAGGGCGCAACCCCCGCTTTCCCTGGACAGAAGGGCTTTGTGGGCGGCAGCATGGGCGACAACGCGGTGATTTTGCAAGGAACCCCCGATGGAGATTCGGCGACCAAGGCCATGCAGGAAGCTGCGATGTTCTCGACCGTCCACGGCGCAGGCCGCGTGATGAGCCGCAGCCAGGCCATCGGCAAGGTCAACCGCAAGACCGGCGAGGTGATCCGCCAGGGCCAGGTGACCCCCGGTGCGATGAAGAAGTGGGTCAAGGATAAGGGGGTGATTTTGCGCGGCGGCGGCCTCGACGAAAGCCCCCACGTCTACCGCCGTTTGCCGGAAGTCTTGGGGGCCCAGGGCAAAACCGTTGAAGTGCTGCACACCCTGCGCCCTTTGATCGTGGTGATGGCCGGGGCCAATGAGGTTGATCCATACAAGGACTAAAACCCAACTACACCTAACCCAAGTACACCTCAAACACTTGGGTTAGGCACTTATGTTTCTCGAGTTGCTGGTCCTGGTGACGACCATCCCGCAGTCAAAACTGCCACCATCAAGCCATACCCAATAATCGGGCCAGCACCAAATCCGATTAAGGGTGCTGGCGTAAGGCCAAATGTTGAAAGCACAAACAAACTTGCGTAGTACACCACCACCCCAATCAACCCCAGATTAGTCGCCCAAAGTTGTTTGGCCAATAACACGAGGAATAGGATTGCTCCGCTAAGGATAAGCATTCCCACTATTGCTGAATGCTCAAATCCAAGAGCAAACACCCCTTCTACATAGGGCACTGGCTTCAATGGGTCTGGTTGCAATGCTGCTATCAGCACGGCAAGACCCAACAATACCGCCATGCCCGCGACCACTACTCCATTTACTCTTAGAACAAGGCAACAAACAACAACACCCAAAGACAAAGCAATAACCTGAGACAAGTCTGGTTGAAGTGCTAAAACAAAGGCCATCAACACCAGCCCACTCAATCCACTAAACAAAACGCTACGATGCTGATGCACAAGGCTAGCGATAGCAACCAGTACAAGTGGCAATACAACGGGTGCTAGGTACAAGTTCACAGGCCCAACCCGCAACCAGCGGTCAGGCCCTTCTGTAGCTGTGGTAAAGGAGATACAGCATACCAATACGGCAACCAACATCACCCCAAACCATCCGCGTTGTGTGGCTATTCTCTTAAAGAACCGCGAACCCAACAGCCCAATACCAAGAAGCAAGAGCACAGCAGCTGCTTGGATGAGCATCACCTGTAGGCCAACACCTGCTGTATAAAGAATGAGCCCGCTCGCCAAGATTGCAGGTGACAATGCCAAAAGAAGATTGATTGGTGAAGCACGCATAACTCCCTTTCCACTTCAGACTGGAACTCGAAGAATAGTACTTCGTTGGTAAAGGGTATATCAAAGTTTTGTAGTTATCAGTTGATTTTAGAGGGAGTCGGGAATTGTGACAGCGGTTCCCACGAATACCACGCACGCAGAGACTTCGGATCTGCGGGGTACATTGGGCCCGCTTCAGCACATCACCGCGTGAGGCGTAATGGTGGGAACCGCTGTGACATAATCAAGTTTCTAATGCCATCACCCTACAACCCGACTTGCCCTCAACCTCCGCCGTATAAACCGCTTGATTGTCAACAGATGGGCAACCCAGGCCATTTAAGCCATACTCATGTAGCTGGTGACAAACTCGAGCCAATCAACCCACCTCACCTCCTCGAGCTTCCTTCAATTTTAGGGCTATACCCTACACAGCTTGGGTCTGAGTAATTGCAGAGTACTCTTTGTGTGTTAAGACCACAGGGAGAAACAAAGCCATCGCCCCGTAAACCAAAATGCCAACTCCAGCCGTAGAAGCCGCAAACACCATAAAGCCAAACTGTATCCACCCCACAGGGATGCTCGAGTAGGCCGCCAACCCCTGGCAAACCCCCGCAATTTGCTGGCCTTCTTTGATGCGGTATAGGCGGCGACGGGTTTTGGGGCGTTGGTCCGCCGCGTCCACAAAGTCGCCGGGTTTGTCCCCTTCTACCGCGCCCACTTCCTCGAGCACGGCCTTTACCTCGCCAACACCCAAAGCCTCCACGCTCGAGGCCACCACTGCCAGCTTCTCGGCAATGGATTGTTCCAAATCCCTTAGAACCTCCTCGCGTTCAGGGTCGGCCCGCAGCCGGGCGCGGGCGCGCTCGAGGTACTGGTTGAGGGTTTCGTATGCGTCTTCGTCGGCTTGAAACAGGGTGGGATAGCCGCTCAAACGGATATGGACAACCTTTTTCATTTGCGTTCTCCTATCTCCTCGATCAGGTGGGTCAGGGTTCTCCAGTAGGCGCGGAAATCGGCCAGTTGCCTGCGGCCTGTGGGGGTGAGTTTGTAGTACTTTCGCGGCGGCCCCGCGTCCGACTCCCGCCATTCGTAGTCCAGCAACTCTTCGCGGCGCATTTTGCTCAGGAGCGGATACAGCGTGCCCTCCTGGGTGGCGAAGTCGGTGGCCCGCAGGCGCTGGAGGATGTCGGCGGCGTAGACCTTTCCCGAGGCGATAATCCCGAGGATTAGAAACTCGAGCAGGCCCTTTCGCAGTGAACTGAACTTTTCGGTATCCATATACACAAGCTACCTTGTTGTAACAAGGTACTAGGTTGTGGGATTTTCGTCAACCACCTGCAGCGACGGGGCGACTTGCGTTGATGCTCTGGAGACTTGGGAGCGGGTTCTTGCTTAATATATCCGCAGCGGATATATTACTTTTGTGCCCGCTACCGTCCCCAATGCACCGCTTACCCCAGCCGTGTTCCACATTCTGCTGGCCCTTTCCGGCGGAGAAAGGCACGGCTATGCGATCATGAAACAGGTCGAGGCCGACTCCCAAGGCAAGGTCAGCATGGGGCCGGGCACGCTTTACGGCTCGCTTAAGCGCATGCTCGACGCCGGGCTGGTGGACGAGAGCGACAAGCGCATTGACCCCGAAATGGACGACCAGCGGCGCATCTACTATCGGATTACAGGCCTGGGCGCCCAGGCCTTGGCGGCCGAACTCGAGCGCTATCGGCGCATCGTGGCCCTGGCCCAACAGCGCAAACTGCTGCCAAGGGGGTTTTATGTCGCCTGAGCATAGAGCGGTCTCGAGGCTGTACGGTAGGCTGCTCGGCCTCTACCCACGCGCATTTAGGGAACGTTTTGGCGAGTCCATGCAGCAGACCTTCGACGATCTCTACAACGAACACCAGCGGCAAGCAGGGCGGGCGGTATTGGGCTTTGTCCTCAGGGCGTTTATCGAAACCGCCCTTGGGGTTGCGCAGGAGCATCTATTGCTGGTCTCTGCGGGAGGCGTTATACGAGCCGTTCAGACCCTCGGCATATCGGCGCTGATCAGTTTTCTTCTGGTCCTTCCGTTGATGTTGATGCAACTGATCAACCGGCGCGGCCTCAACGAAGAGTTTCCGTTGGTGCTGTTTATTGGTTTTTGGCTGGCCCCGTTCGCTATCGGCTTGATGCTGCTGCCCATCGCTCGAGCCTGGCGCAGGGGAACCCACCGCCGGCCCAATGGCCGCACGGCCCACACAAGCACCCTCCTCACAAATCCGGTTTCATCCGCTGCAATTAGCCTGGGCCTCTTGCTATTCACCCTTATGCAGGTGTGGCTGTCGGCGGTTGGATGGGCGCCTTTAGCGCGCCTACTCAATGGCCCGAATCCGGAAGTGGCGTATCTGCCCGGTCAGCTCATCACCTTCGGTTTTGGCCTGCTGCCCCTGGCGGCGGGGGTTGTGGCCAGCCGACCCATCGTCCACACCTTGCGGGCAGGGGGCAGCCTGGTTGCGCATCCTTTCCACCTCATCCTGGTATTGGGGCTTGCATCCCTCCTGGCGGTAGGCTTCGGCCTGCTGCTGGTGGATCAGTGGCCGTGTTTTGTGGGCGTTCCCAACTGCGACTGAACAGCTCCACCCCCGACCGCTGCCGCCCTCCGCCGCGTAAACCACTCCACCACCAACAGATGGGGAACCCAGGCCATTCAGGCCATAATCATGTAGCTGGTGGCGAACTCGAGTCAAACCAAACCCCCTCGATCCACTCAAACCACAAACTTCGGAGCTTTTGCGCGGATGGCGGCTCGAGCCGACTGCACCAGCTCGGCCACCTCGCCGGGCAGTTGCGCGTCTTGCCAGGCCCGTTCCTCTTGCGCCGAGCCGCCAGCCGCCTTGACGGCTTTCAGGGCGTACTCCGCCGCGCCCAGCGAATGGTCGGCGGCGTGGGCGGTGGCGACGGCCTGACCGATTGCTCGAGCCACCATCACCGCCGCAGGGTTGGTCAAGGCGCGGGCCACTGCGTGAGCCGCCAGCGAAGCCTTTTGGGCCGCCCCCACCCGAGCCTTACCGCACTCCCAGGCCCGGGCGGTCTCGAGGGCTGCCCGCAGCCGTTCATCCACGGGCTCACCCAGTAGCGGCAGCACATGCTCCGCGCAGGCATACGCCCAGGCCATCAGCAGGCGGTGGTGCTCGAGGCCCAGCGGCCCGCTGCGGTGGGCCGCCACAAAGCGTCGGTCGCGCATCGGATCAGACTACCAAAACCGATCGGGGTCAGGTTCTGGCCGTGATGAAAGCCCGCAGCAGCTCGAAAGCCCGCTGGGGCTCGTCGCGCCAGACGCTATGTCCGCAGTTTTCGAAACGCTCGAGCCGTCCAACTCTTTCGGGCAGTGCTGCCAGAATTTCCTCCTGGTCTTCGATAGGGCAAACCGGGTCCAGGGCGCCCCCGATCACCAGAGTTGGGCAGTGAATTTTGTGCAGGTCAGGCACGAGGTTGTAGGTGGTTTGCTCGCCCGCCGCGAAGTGGAACAGCACCTCAGGGTTGGTGATGGCCCTCGAGGTGGCCTGGGGGTCGCGCTGGGTGCGGTTGTACAGCGGCCAGACGGTTTGGAGATAGGCGGGTGCGGTGGCGGGGCCGGGTTGTGTCCAGAACTGCCGGGCGGTTTCGCGCACGGTCGCGCCGCCAATCTGCTCGAAGCGCTCCAGCATCCGTGGAAGGTTCCGCCGCGCCGAAGTGCCCGCCAGAATCAGCTTACCCACGTGGGCGGGATGCCGGGTAGCATAGCTCATCGCCACCATCCCACCAAAAGAGTGGCCCATCACGATGGGGCGCTCGAGGCCCAACGCCTCACAAAAACCGCGCACATCATCGCCCCACTGGGCCAGGGTCCAGTGGTCGGGGCTGCTGCGCTCGGAGCGTCCGTTGCCCCGATGGTCGAGATAGATTACCTGGGCTACTTCGGAGAGTGGGGAGAACTCGGGCCGAAAAGAAGTGTGGTCGAGGCCGGGGCCGCCGTGCAGCAGCACCAGCGTGGGTCGCTCGAGCATCTCAGGGCCGTGCGGCTCGAGACCTGTGCCTTCAACGTCAAAAAACAACCGAACCCCGTTGACTTGAACGTGCATGGGCTGTTATATCACGCGGCTGGGAATCCCCTAGCGCGGTTCCCACGCATACTCCTTTCAGCGGTTTTTGCTTTAGGGAGTCCATTGCCTGCCGCTGCGAGGGAGGTAAGGGTGAGAAACGCGATAGACCAATGGCGAATCGCCGGCCGGGGCGGGAAGTGGCGCGGTCGGGCCGCTATTTTGAAGCTGGCCCCCGCCTTCAGGTGCTCGGGCGCGGGCCACAGGCCGGGGGTGAGTCCCGGGATGGTTAGGCGCGCGAATTACGTCGACGCCGAGGTGTACGCACCGTCTTGCAGTATCGGCACAACGCCACTCACGCCAAGTTGAGCGGCCAGCCCGACATCCTGCGCAAAGCCCCTCGAGATCAGCTCCACCCCCGAGGCGCACCTCTGCAGGAAGCCTGCGAGGTCTGCTCGAGCAGCCAGAAAGGCCGTTTCCGCGATTCTTGCCTCGGGGGATTTTGCGCCCTCGAGGTGGTGCGCAATTGCGCCCGCGCCAATCAAGTCCTCGACTGAAGGCCGCAGGCTGCCGTCGGGCCAGCGCTCGCCCGCCGCGACCAGCGTGATTGCGCCCCCTTGCACCCGCGCAAAAGCGGCCACCGCGGCGGCGTTGCGCAGGCACCCGGCCAGAACCACGGGGGCGGTACAGGCCAGCGATAGGGTCGAGCCGTTGGGGGAGGGAAGCACCAGTTTGGTTCCGGATTCGATCTCCAGCAGCGACTGGGGCGACAGCGAGAACCCACCGCCTCCGCGCCTCGAGGCCAACACCGCGCCATGCATCCGGGCGAACCCCTCGGCGGTGTGGTCGTTGAAGCGATAGGGCAAAACCTTCGACCCCCTCGAGCAGGCAATATCCACGCAACTCGAGAACGACAGCACGTCCACGATTACGGCCACACCGCCCCGGTTGGCCACCTCCATCACACCGTTCAGGCCCCACTCGAGGCGAACCGCGTAGGGGGATTGGGCGGCGAAGTCAGGACTCATCGGCTTTACGTTTGACGTGCTTCTTCGCATCGAGCGCGTAGGCCTCGGCCAGCAGTGCCTTTACTTCCTCGAGCGTCTTGTCACGGTTAAGCACACACACCCAGGACATCGCCGCATAGACCGGGTGGGGCATAAGCTGGTCGAGGGCGGTGAAGTCGTGGCCAGTGTTCACAACCCCGCCGTCCCTGGGGAAGGCGGGCTGGGGACCGAACCTCGAGCGGTAAGCCTCCGGCCCCACCCCGATGTTGAGCCGGAAGACCCCGGGCCGGCTCAGGTCGGAGGCCTGGTCGTGGGTGTCGTCGGTGACGAGGGTGACGAAGGGGAATTTCTGCTCGGGGTCTAGGAAGAAGAAGTGGGCGTTGTGGGCTCCGACCACCCGAACATCGTCAAAAGTCTCGGTGATGTACCGGATGATCTCGGCTTCGTCCATAAGATTCGGAGTTTAGCAGAAGGACGGGTCCGGACTCAACCCGCGCCCAGGGCTTGCCGGAGGTGCTCGAGCGAGGTGTTCCCGCCCGAGCAGACCAGACCGATCTTTTTGCCCCGTAGTACCTCGCGCATCCGATAGGCGGCCGCCAACGGGGCCGAGCCTGCGGCCTCGGCCAGGGTGTGGGCGTGCTCGATCATCCACACCATCGCCTGCCTGATCTCCTGGTCGCTTACCAACACAAACTCGTGGAGCCGTTCCCACAAGATTTGCTGCGGCAGCGCGAACCCGCCCCCCGAGGCCAGCCCCTCGGCGAAGGTGGCGTCGGGGGCCTGCTCGAGCCGCCGCGCTCGCCAGGAGTGGTAGGCGGCGGGGGCCGCCTCCGACTGCACCGCGACCACGCGGGTGGTGGGGCTCAGGGTCGCCGCGGCGATGCAGGCCCCTGCCACACCGCTGCCGCCGCCCAGCGGAACGAAGATGGCCTCGAGGTCGGGTTGCTCCTCGAGCATCTCCACGGCCTCGGTTGCCACCCCTGCAATCAGCAGCGGCTCGTTACCGGAGTGGACGTAGCGGTAGCCGTGCTCCGCCGCCAACGCCTCGCAGTGCCGCCGGGCGTCGTCGAACTTGGCCCCGTGGAAGATCACCTCGGCCCCCATACCCTGCATGGCCGCGACCTTGCCGGGGTTGGCGTTCTGGGGCACCACGATGCGGGCTGTAACCCCGAACAGCCGGGCCGCGAAGGCCAGCGACTGCCCGTGATTGCCAGTGGAGGAGGCGATGAGACCGCGCTCGCGCTCCTGGGGGCTGAGCTGCGAGACCAGGTTGACCCCGCCGCGCACCTTGAAGGCCCCCACCGGCTGGTAGTTCTCGTGCTTGACCCAAACCTCCACACCCAGCAGCGCGTTGAGCGCCGGGTAGCTGTGCATGGGCGTGCGCGGGAGGTAGGGGCGGATGCGCTTGCGGGCGCGGAGGACATCGGCGAAGGTGGGCGGCTGCATGGGTCGGGGCTCCTTTAGGCGGCGCTGGGGTTTCGCCGTTCATCATATGCCTCGAGCACCGACTGCGGGCGCAAGTCCGGACGGACAGACAAGGCGTTCGGGTGGGCGGTACCGGGCGTGCGGTACACTGCCAATGAGGTAGTCGGAGAAAGGGAACCTCGAGATGACTCGAGATCGGGCCGCGCTGAGGGCGTCTTGGGGCGGCATTGCGCAGTTTAGAGCGGTTCCCATGCATACTCTCTACAGGTGACGTACCCTGATTCTGGGGAGGTCTTCGGCGTGAGCATCCACTTCCAGGTTCTCGGCCAGCCGGGCTACGACAACGCGCTGTACGTTCAGGTTGATTCGGGCCAGAACGTCCGTCGGATTCTCTTCGACTGCGGCGAGGGGACGGTTTCCACGCTGCCCTTCGCGGAGGTGATCGGGCTGGAATACCTGTTCTTCTCGCACCTCCATATGGATCATGTGGCCGGCTTCGACTCGCTGTTTCGCGCAGTCTATGCCCGTGAAAACCCACCCATGCAGGTTTGGGGGCCGGCGGACACCGCGCGGATCATGCGGCACCGGGTGCAGGGGTTTTTGTGGAACCTAACCGAGAAGCTCGAGTCGCCCTGGATCGTCCGCGACGTGCTCGAGGGCGCGGTAGAGGCGACCCGGCTCGAGCACATCGCCGAGTTCGACACGGCGAGACCGTTTGAGCGTGCGGACCGGGAAGGGGTGCTGCTGGAGACGCCCGAGTTTAGCGTCCGGGCGGTTCAGCTCGAGCACCTCACCCCCTCCCTAGCCTACGTGCTGCGTGAGCCGAGCAGATCCAACATCGACGCCTCCAAACTCGCCTCGCTGGGCCTAAAACCTGGGCCCTGGCTGCGCGAGATGAAGCAGGCCGGCCCCGCGCAAAAAACCATCCAGGTGGACGGCGTGGAACGCGACCTGGAAGCGCTCAGGGCTGAACTGCTGGTGACGACGGAAGGCGACTCCATCGCCTACCTCACCGACTTCCTGCTTGACGACGCGGCGGTGGAGAAGCTGCTGCCCCTGCTTCGCGGCTGCAAGACCGTGGTATGTGAGAGCCAGTACTTGGCCGAAGACCGGGCCCTGGCACTCAAGAACTACCACATGACCGCCGACCGCGTGGCCGCACTGGCCAAGGCTGCTCAGGTGGGCGAGCTGATCCTCTTCCACGTCTCGGATCGCTACCACCAGACCGGGCAGTGGCGGGCGCTGCTGCGCGAGGCCCGGGCGGTTTTCCCCCGCACCCGCTACCCGCCGCACTGGGTTCTATGATTGTCGCACCACAAAAGTCTCGACCATCAAGTCGTGCAGGGCTTGGCGGTCGGGGTCCCACAGGGGCCAGGCAAAGCCGAGGTACAAAACCATGGTGGAAAGCCACTTGCCCACGCTTTCGCGCAGGAAAGCCTGCCCGAAGGTGGGGGGCGTGCCTGTGCGGCCCACCACCGTCAGCCCCACCACCTGCTTGCCCCAGGTGTGTCCGGTGCGCGCGAGCGGGGCCACCGCGTACAGCCACCACGACAGCGGCCCCAGGATGCCGAAGAGTACGATCCCCTCGGCGGAGAAATGGCTGGCCGGGTTGGCGGGTGGGAACAGGCTGTACAGCGCCCGCACCACCCCGAACTGCACGCCTGCCAGCACCGCCGCATCGATCAGGCCCGCCACCAGCCTGCGGCCAAGGTAGTCCACCGTTCGGCCCTCGAGCCTTACCCAACCCCTCGAGGCCCACCGCGTCCGGGTGACGGGCTTCATCCCACTACTTTACCCCCAGGGTACGGGGCCGCGCTTCGGGACACGGGGTAGCGGCTCGAGGGCGCCTGAACCAATCCAGCAGGCTGAGGGCTGGGGCGGCCGGAGCAGACCGGGCGGCCTTCACGTACGCGTCCCCAAACTGCCTGCGGGTGGCCTCCTCTACCCCGTGCAACCCCGCCAACATCATCGGCTCTTGATACACATATCCTCCCTTTGGGCAAAGCCCTCCGAGCGGTTCCCAGCCGGGTACATCGCGGCGCTCCGTGAGCGCCGTACGGGTGGGAACCGCGACTAGACCCTATCTAAGCGGCCGTTGTTACCTCGCTGTGATGGCGGCGCGATCAGTCCACCGGATACTGCACCTCGGTGCGGAACTCGTTCGGGTCGGCGCAGTCGTCCGAGTCGACGAGGAAGAACTCACGCCCCGAGTCGGTGAAGCTAAAGCCCTGGGCTCGAGCCCAACTGATGGCCGCTTGGTGGGCCAGGTGCAGCGGCTCGTAGGGGCCAAGGTGCATTACCGAGACCACCATCGTGGGGGGAATCTCCCTGACCATGAATGGCTCTTTCACTGCTATGGGTGCCTCGATCAGCCAGCCCACGTCGTTCATGCTCAGGCGCGTCTCGTCCATGATGTCGTGGTCTTCGGAGTGCCAGGGGATGTCCAACTCGGTGGCGTTGCACTCCACCGCAAAGCTGACCTTGCAGCCCAGCAGCGAGATCTTCTGGCGGTCGGCGAAGGCCGCGATCTGTGTAAAGGCTTTGGCCCTCGCTGCCTCGATGCTCCTCATCTCGCTGCGCACCCGCAGCACCAGGGCGTATTGAGCCGGGAGTCGCTTGACCATCGGCTGGTAGGGGCTGCCGCTGGGGTTGAGGTCGTCGAGGGCCTGAAGGGTGCGTTGGTAGCGGCTGATCTGCTCGCGAATGCGCCGTTTGTGGCGCTCGATCAGGGTTTGGCCGGTGGTGGGGTCGGGCTCTTGCAGAATCTCGCGCACCTCCTCGAGGGGCAGGTCCAGCGAGCGCAGCACCCGGATGCGCTCGGCGGCCTCGAGCTGATCCCAACTGTAGTAGCGGTAGCCGGAGTGCGGATCCACGGCGGCGGGGCGCAGCAGCCCCATCTCGTCGTAGAAGCGTAGGGTCTTGACCGATAGCCGCGAGACCCTCGAGAACCGCCCAATCGGGACGAGCTGACCGCCGATCCTGGCCAGCGCACCTTCCAGGCTAACATCGTCCATAGCCTCCACCTCCCTGTGCTCTGAGTGTCTGCATAGCTGGGATGCGAAATGCCGCCCGGCAACCCGTTGTAATTGCGCCGGTAAGCCACTCGCTGCCGAGGTCGGGTTGAGGGTTTGGCAATCCCACTATGGCACAACTTAGGATGCAGGCTCCTGCTAGGGGAGAGTCAAGGGGCCGCCCCAGCCCGCCGGTGGGGCGTGCGGCGCTTGTCGAGAAGCCTTTAAACTTAGGCTCGAGGGCCGACATGACCAACTTTGAGTCCATCCCCACCGGGCGCATGCTCATCCGCCGGCTGCGCAACGACGACCTGGACACGCTGGTAGCCTACCGGAGCCTGCCCGAGGTGGCCCGGATGCAGATGTGGGACAGCTACGACCACAAGAAGGGCCTCGAGATGATCGAGGACTGCCGGGCGCGGGAGCCCTTCACGGCCGGCGACTACTTCCAGTTCGCGGTGGAGCACCAGGCTACCGGCCGGCTGGTCGGCGATCTCTACTTCAAGATGGACGATGCGGGCAAGCAGGCCGAGATCGGCTACACCTTCGACCCCGCCTTCCAGGGCCAGGGCCTAGCCAGCGAAGCCGTGCGGGCCCTGATCGACTTCGCCTTCAAGGAGCGGGGCCTGCACCGGGTCTACGGCGTCACCGACCCCCGCAATGAGCGCTCCATAGCCCTGATGCGGCGCCTGGGCATGCGCCAGGAGGCGCACTTCCGCAAGAACCTGTGGTTCAAGGGCGAGTGGGCTGACGACGTGGTCTTCGCGGTGCTGGCGGAGGAGTGGGGGGATGAATGAGGTGCTGACCTGGTCGGCCTCGAGGATGGCGGCGGCTGTCGGGGCCGGGGAGATCTCTTCGGAGAAGCTGGTTCGGATTCACCTGGAGCGCGTCGCCGAGGTCAACCCCACGATCAACGCGGTGTTCAGGCTGAACGGCGGGGCCCTGGACGCCGCGAGGAGGACGGACCAGGCGCTGGCTCGAGGCGAAACGCTGGGCCCGCTGCACGGCGTTCCGTTCACGGTTAAGGACTGGATTGACGTGGCGGGCCTGCCCTGCGCGGGCGCGGACCTGCGCCACCTGGACCGCCTCCCCACGGAGGACGCGACCGCAGTGGCCCGGCTGCGCCAGGCCGGCGGAATCGTGCTGGGCAAGACCAGCGTGCTCGACCACAGCGAGGCCTACGGAACGGTGCGCAGCCCCCACAACCCCCTGTACAGCCCCACCGGCAGCAGCAGCGGCGAAGCCGCCCTGATCGCCGCCGGCGGCTCGCCCCTGGGCTTGGGCTCGGATTCCGGCGGCAGCATCCGCCAACCCGCCCACGTTTGCGGCATCGCGGGGCTAAAGCCCTCGACCGGACGCGTTCCACTCACCGGCCATTTCCCCCCGATTATCCCCCTTAACGACCCCCGTACCGTGATTGGCCCGATGAGCCGCCGGGTGGAAGATCTGGCCCTGACCCTGCCCCTCCTGGCGGGCGCGGACTGGCGCGACGCCAGCGCGATAGACATGCCGCTGGGCGATCCGGGGGCGGCGGACTTGGGCAAACTGCGGGTGGCCTTTTACACCCGGCACGAGCGAGCCAACCCGACCGGCGAGACCGTCGAAACCGTGCACCGGGCAGCTCGAGCCTTATCCGAAGTGTGCGCGGCGGTGGAGGAAAAGCTTCCGCCAAGACTCGAGGAGGTCTACCCCATCACCTGGGATTACTGGTCGCGCGCAGAGTCGAGCGAGCTGGACGATTGGAGGCCCCAGGGCGAAAGCAAGCTGGACGGCAACGCGGTGGCCCGGCACCTCTTTGAGTGGGACCGGTTCCGGCGCTCAATGCTGGGGTTCATTAGGGAATGGGACGTAATCCTCACCCCGGCCGCCGAACTCCCTGCACGGCCCCACGGCACCCAGGGCTCTATCGCCTACACGTTGGCGTACAGCCTCACGGGGTATCCCTGTGGGGTGGTGCGGGTCGGGACCACAGCTGAGGGTTTGCCAATCGGAGTGCAGGTGGTGGGGCAGCCCTGGCACGACGAGGTGGTGCTGGCGGTGATGGGGTGGCTCGAGGGGCGCTTCGGCGGCTGGCAGGCCCCGCCGTTGTGACCGCCGCCCCCGACCCCTCCCGCGCTGCCATGTCCATGCGTGCGGGGGTGGGGAACCGCTGAACAGGTTGGGTGAGGTAGCCGCTTGCCACCAACGAGGGGCCTTAAGTTGCGCCAGGGTGAACGTGCAGCATCAGCGGATAGGGTAAACACGTGCCAGGGCCGAGTGGCGTGCGCCATAGCCGTGGAGCGGCTACGCGAGGCGCAATTCTCTGCGGGAACTGGCGGGCGACATTTCGCATTCCAACTATGCAGCCACTTTGGGCTTGCCCTGTTCCCAGGTCCCGGTTGGGGTTTTTCTGTCCCCTTTCCTCGCCTTTTGTCGCCGCTGCCCTTACTCCAGCGGCGCAAGCAGGTAGCTCAAGTCCTCCGGAGTCAGCGCCACCGTACTGCCCAGACTGCCCTCGAGGATTCCTGCTGCCAGCGCGGCCTTGCGCTCTTGCAGCTTGATGATCTTCTCCTCCACACTGCCCGAGGCGATCAGCTTGTAGACGAAGACCGGCTTGGTCTGGCCGATGCGGTGGGCACGGTCGGTGGCCTGGTTCTCGGCGGCGGGGTTCCACCAGGGGTCGTAGTGAATCACGGTATCGGCGGCTGTCAGGTTGAGCCCCACCCCGCCGGCCTTTAGGCTAATCAGGAAGACCTGGGCCTCGCCGTCCTGGAACTTTCGGATGAGCTGGGCGCGGTTGGTGGTCTCGCCGGTAAGTTTGAGGTAGGGGATGTTCTCAGCCTCCAGCAGCGGCTCAAGCAGCCCTAGCATGGTGGCGAACTGGCTGAACAGGAGCACCCTCCGCCCCTCCTGCAGCATCTGCGGGAGGTTGTCTTTGAGCCACTCGAGCTTGGCCGACTGCTTGACCTTTTTGGCCGCCGAGAGCGCGAGCAGGCGCGGGTCGCAGCAGGCCTGCCGCAGCTTGAGCAGGGCGTCCAGAACCATAATCTGGCTGCGGGCCAGGCCGCGCCGGGCGATTTCCTCTTGCACCGTGCCGCTAACGCTGACCCGCAGGGTTTCGTAGAGGTCGCGCTGGGCGGGCTCGAGATCCACCTTGACCACGAACTCGCTCTTGGGCGGCAGCTCGGCGGCGACCCGCTCCTTGGTACGGCGCAGCATGAAGGGGCGCACGCGGGTTGCCAGGGCCCGCTGCCGCAGGGCGTCACCCCCCTTCTCGATGGGGTTGCGGTAAGTCTTTTTGAAGTGGTCGCCGTCGCCCAGGAAGCCCGGCATCAGGAAGTTGAAGAGGCTCCACAGCTCGCCCAGGTGGTTCTCCAGCGGCGTCCCGGTGAGGGCCAGGCGGTGAACGGCCCGCAGCCCCGAGGCGGCCTGGGCCGCGCCGGAGCGGGCGTTCTTGATGTACTGGGCCTCGTCGAGCACCAGCAGGTGAAACGGGTGCTGCTTCAGTTCGTCGAGGTCGCGCAGCAGTAAGGGGTAGGTGGTGAAGACCACGTCGCTTTGAGAGATCTTCTCGAACTCGCGCCTGCGCTCCTTGCCGTGCAGCACAAGCGTCCGCAGATCGGGGGCGAAGCGCTCGGCCTCGGAGTGCCAGTTGTGCACCACGCTGGTGGGAGCCACCACCAGGCTGGGCCCGGCGGCGCGGCCCGCGTCTTTCTCCAGCAGCAGGTGCGCCAGGGTTTGCAGCGTCTTGCCCAGGCCCATATCGTCGGCCAGCACGCCCGAGAGTCCGTACTCGCGCAGGAATTGCAGCCAGGCCAGGCCCTGGAGCTGGTATGGGCGCAGCTCGGCCCGCAGGCCCGCCGGCGGCTCCACCGGCCGCACGCCCCCGAACTCGCGCAGCCTGCGTCCTAGATCCAAGAGCCGTTCCCCGCCGTGCCAGCGCAGCTGCAGGGCGGCCTCGAGTTCGGCCAGCCGCACCGCGTCGAGGATCGGCAGCCGCAGCCTCCCGCCCTCGCCCTCGCGCCCGTACAGCTCGATCAGCACACCCAGGATGCTCTTGATGCGCCCGGCCTCCAGCCGCAGCCGCCGCCCGTCGGGCAGGCTGGGGTACAGGGGGGATTCGTCGGCCAGCTCCTCCAAAGCCTGGCTGCTCAGGTTGGTGCGGCGGATGAACTCCACCAGTACCGGGATCAGGTTGACCGGCTGACCCTCGACCAGAATTCCGAGCTCGAGGCCGAACCAGTCGCCGCCGGACTCCTCGAGGTTGGCGAACCATTCGTCCGACTCCACCACCTCGTAGGGGAAGCCGGGGTCAATTTGGATCGCCCAGCCGTCGGCCCGCAGCTTGGGCAGGGCCTCAGAAACGAACTCTAGCCACTGGGCCTCGGTCTGCGGGGCGCGGATGGGAAAGGTCTGGGCCTCCTCGAGGCCCCTGGGAATCTGGTACAAGTAGGTACGGACAGGGCGCAGGCCGGTGGCGTTCAGCTCCGTGGCCCTGGCCTTTTCGGCCCCGGCGTCGCGGCTCAGGCGGGTGAGCTTGTCGCCCTCGCGGTTCAGCAGGCCCATCGGCGCGGAGGGCTTGAACAGCCGCTCGCCGTAGAGGTAGCCCGGCTCGGCAAAGGCCGCGGTCACCACTGCATCCCAGCTCAGCTTGATGTCCTGGGCGAACAGCCGCAGGTGCGGCACCGGTACGCCCCGCACCTCCTCGATGCTCACCGCCTTGGGGGCCGGCAGATGGGCCCTGAGCGCCTCGGGGAAGCGCAGCGAGAAGGCCTCGGCCTGGTCAGGCGGGACGGGCGGACAGCGCAGAAATATGCTCACCATTTGGGGCGAAAGGGGGGTCTCGAGCGGCCCCACCTGGCCCTGCTCGGCGTCCACATACCACAGCGAGTTCAGCGGCAGCACCGCACTGGCCTTGGGCTCTATCGCAAATCCGGGCCGCTGGGTTCCGCCCGCGTCTTCGTGCCAAGCGGCCCGGCCCCGGCGCGGCCCAGCGAAGGCCAGCGGCGTGCCGCCGTGGCTCTTCCAGTAGGCCCGCCCGGTCTCCATCACTGCCCGCAGGGTCTCGTCGCCGTAGAGGCCCGCTGGAATCCGCACTTCACTGTCGCCCTGCGAGAGGTAGCCGGAGTGGAGCTTGGTCAGCCGGGCCAGCAGCGCCTTGTCGGGCTGCGCGTACCTGGGCAGGCTGGTAAGGTTATGGACGGCGCGGAACTCGGTCGGCTTGCCCGACTCCCGCCCCTGGGCCAGCTTGATCCCCCGCAGGCGCACCACCAAGAAGGTGTCCTGAAAGCTCCGCACGATGTCCAGCAGGAACAAAAGCCTCGAGGTGGGGGCCTCTTCATGCACCCGCTCGGTCTGGGGCACCACCGCGCTTTGCAGCCAGATCTCGAGTTCCCGGCTCATCTCCGGCGCGGGCTGGGCCTTGGGCTCGGGCCGTGCCAGCACCTCCCCCAAGCGCTGAACCTGGCCCGACCTGAGGAGTTGCTCGAGCAACTCCGGTGATTGCGCGGGTCGAGCCGCGTTTATCGGCCTCGCGCTCGCCATAGTCGGCTCGGCGGCTTTGGGCTCGGCTTGCCGCTCCAGCGCCTCCAGCAGCAGCGCCGCCACGTGCTTGCAGTTGTAGTCCATCGGGCAGCTGCACTCGCCCTGGATGTTCAGCGCCCCCCGCCGCCGGTTGATCTCGATGTCCTGCTTGTAGGTCTCGCCGGTCGAGCCCTGCACCTTGCCCCGCAACCAACCGTCGCCAATCTCGATCTTGACGATCTTGCCCTGGCGGCGAATCTTGCGGGCTCGGTCCAGGGTTGCGGGGTCGAACTCCTCGAGGAGGTCCTCGAGTTCGTAGCCGAGTGCCATTCAGCGGTTATAGCAAAAACGCCGCGACAATTACAAGAACTTGGATCCGGACCGGTCGGTGGTGCTCCTGGGCTCAGCGGGACCCGGCCTGCCGCTTGCGAAGCCGGAAGCGGTTGCGCCAGTCCTCGACGAACCCGCGCTCTTGCAGCCGATCCTCCCCACCCACGTCCAGGCCTGCCGCGAGCCTGAGGGTGTTGGGTGGGCAGACACACACGCAGGCCTGGCACTGGATGCACTCGGTGGAAAGCACCCTTCGCCCGGCCTTGA